>NZ_AYXC01000005.1:0-327500 GCF_000502275.1 Mesorhizobium sp. L103C131B0
CCGCTCGGCGGCCTGCGTGGCACGCTCGATATCGAACGCCCTGCCGAAGCACCGCGCCAGCGCGACGCCAACGCCCGCACGCCGCAAGGCGGGTGGGTGCGCGATCTCCTGACCGGGGCATCGCGCGAGGAGGAAGTCGCCAGGCCGGCAGCGCCCGCGGAAGCACCGCGCGCAACTCCCGCCCAGCGCTCGCCGCTGCATGTCATGGAGTCGCTCAACTCGCTCTCGGTCGATATCGCCCGGGCGATCGACCACGACGCCTCTATCGAGCTGTGGAACCGCTACCGGCGCGGCGAGCGTGACGTGTTCACGCGCCGCCTCTACACGCTCAAGGGCCAGCAAACCTTCGATGAAATCCGCCGCAAATATCAGGCAGAGGCGGAGTTCCGCGCCGCTGTCGACCGCTACTGCGACGATTTCGAGAAGCTGCTCAAGGACGTCTCGCGCAACGACCGCGACAACATCATGGCGCAGACCTACCTGACGTCGGACACCGGCAAGGTCTACACCATGCTGGCCCATGCGAGCGGCCGTTTGCACTAGCTACGATTGCTGCATCAAAATGAAAAAGGCGGGAAATTTCCCGCCTTTTTCGTTTGTCATGGATCGAACAATGACGAGCGCAAAGAACTCAGGCTGCCCTTGCTGGCGCGATGGGCTGCAAGCTATGCCTCCAGCATGAGGAAATACGGTCGCACCTTTCATCTGCCGATATCGGTCGGAGCCACCAGCGACGACAAGGTCATGGCGTCGCTTGAAGGACTAAGGGTGGCTGATCTTGTGGTCACCGAGAAGATGGATGGAGAGAACACAACCCTTCATCGCGATGGCTCTCACGCGCGCAGTCCCGATAGCCGTTATCATCCATCCCGAGACTGGCTGAAGGCATTTGCAGCAAATGTTTCACCGCAACTTGCTGACGATGAACGGATTGTCGGCGAGAACCTCTATGCCCGACATTCGGCTGCGTATGATGCGCTGCCGTCATTTTTTCTTGGCTTTGCATGGATCATCGGGACCGAGATTCAACCGTGGGATTTGACCCTGGCCCGGTTTGAGGAACTGGGCATCACTCCTGTTCCCACGCTCTATCGTGGGCCTTTCAGCCCCAACCTCTTCGATAATCTGGCTGCGTCCCTGGATAAGGCCAAGCAAGAAGGCTTTGTGGCTAGGGTTGCCGAAGCATTTGCTGAGGCAGACATGCCCATTCGCATGGGCAAATATGTACGGGCAGGACATGTCCAGAGTGAAACCCACTGGATGAAGGCAGAACTGGTCACCAACCGTCTGGCAGGCGGCTAAGGTTCCTGGGTCTCAAGCGCCTCGCCGGGTTCGCTCAGATCACCGAGTCCGTCCAGCTCACGATATCCTTCGCCGCCTCGCCGAAGGCGCTGTCGAGCGCGCTGACATAGGCCGGATTGCCGCTGCCCGAGACGGGAGCGGATGCGGTGAAGCTCTTCGAGGCGCGCACCTCGCCGTTGCGGTCGTTCAGGATGCGCACGAAGAGATTGACCTCGGCATGCTCGCCACCATTGACGCGGACTTCGAAGGAGCGGATCTCGACGATCACCTGGTAGTCGATCGCCAGCCCCTCGCCCGGCTTGCCGACGCCGGCAAAGCTTCCGGAGCGCTGGAAGGTTTCGGCGAGCCTCGCCTGCACGATCAGCGGCAGCCGGTCGGCCCATTGCGCGCCCTTGAGATACTGGATCGAGCGATCTGACGGCTTGATGACGATGTTCTGGCTGTCCAGCGCCTTGAGCGCGGAGGGCTGGGCGATCAGGATCTGGCGGCGGCTGTGGCCATGGGCGTCGATCGACGGGGCGGACAGCTCGAACGTATCGAGCGGCGCCGGCTTGCCTCCCAATGCCGCGCAACCAGCCAGCGTCAAGCCAAGCAAAACGACTGCCGATCTATACCCACCCAACCCGAACGTCACGCGTGATCCCCACTGTCCCCGGATCGTATGATGAATCCGCATCCGCGGTCCATGTAATTGCTGCGGGCGGGCACGGAAGTCAACGCCGTGCCCTGCCATCGAACTGCCGGACCTCGCCGTCGCCGCCCGACAGGATGCGCTGCGGGTTGCGGCTGAGATCGGTCACCGCCTCTTCGATGCGGCTGATCGAACGCCGGCTGTCCTGGACCAGCGCCTCGACATTCGACAGGCCCTGGCCCGAGAAGCGCGCAATATTGTCGGTGATCGTGCCAAGCCGGGCGTTCAGCGTGTCGGCGACCTGCTTGAACGACTTCAGCGTGTCCCTGGCATCGGCCATGACGCCGTCGGCCTGGCCCGAACCGAGCAGCGTATCGACCCTTTTCAGGATGCCGTCGACGCGCACCGAGGCATCGTTGAGGCGCGACGCAAGCTGTTTGGCGTCCTTGATCGTCTCGTCGATGTCGTCGGCCCGGTCGGCGAACTTGTCGGTCACCTTGGCGATGTCGGCGGCGGCCTTGTTGGCGTTTTCGCTGGCCTTCTGGATGTTGGCGAGCGCCACGCGTACTTGTGCCGGATCGATGCCGTCGAGCACATTGTCGACCTTTGCCAGCGTGCCTTGCGTGCGCTTGGCGAAATCGTTGACCGAGCCGACCGCGGTATCGACGTTCTTGATCACGCCGTCGAGCTGTCCGCTGGTCTCCTTCAGATTGGCGGTGACGGCGTCCACATTGGCGACGATGCTCTTGATCTTGTCCTTGTCGACGGCATTGAGCAGGCCTTCGGCAGCCTTCAGTGTGCCGTCGAGCTTGCCGGAAACACCCTTCAACTCGTCCGACAGCGCGCTGACGGCGGTCAGGAACTTGTCGATGCCGTCGGCATTCCTGGCCAGCGCATCGGAAAATGTCTGGGCGTTCTTGACGGTCTGGGTCAGCGGCCCGCGCACATCCCTGGTGAACCCTTCTAGGTCGGAAAGCACCTTGTCGGCGCGGGTGAAGATGTTCTGCGCCGTCTGCAGCAGGTTGGTGACCGCTGACGGATTGGCGATGATCTCGGCCGTCCTGCCTTCCTTTGCCGCCTCTTCCAGCAGGTTCGGTTCCTTGGGATCGGCGCCCTTCAATTCGATGTTGACCTGGCCGGCAAGGCTGGCGATGCCGATATCGGCCTGCGTCGATTTGGTGAGCGGCGTTGTCTGGTCGATCTCGGTCGTAGCAATGGCGGCATTGGGGTCATTGCGGTCGAAATAGACGCGCTTGACCACCCCGACCTTGACGCCGTTGAACAGCACCAGACTGCCGGGGCCGAGGCCGGAGGCCGAACCCTGAATGCGCACGCGCAGCTCCGCCGTCTCGCCGCGATCACCGATCTGGGCGGTCCAATAGACGAACCCGAACGCCGCCAGGATTGCAGCCAGGGTGAAAATGCCGACAATTACGTAGTTGGCTCTGGTTTCCATTGCCCCACTTATGTCTATGCGCGCGCGGCAAGATCAAGTTGCCGAGCGCGTTTTCCGCGGAAATAGGATTTGACCCACGGTTCTTCGCTTTTCAGCATGTCGTCGATCGTGCCTTCGACCAGGATTTTCTTGTTGCCGAGCACCGCCACGCGGTCGCAAGCGGTAAACAGCGTGTCGAGATCGTGCGTCACCATATAGACCGTCAGATCCATCGTATCGCGCAGCTTGACCACCAGTTCGTCGAATTCGGACGCGCTGATCGGGTCGAGGCCGGAAGTCGGCTCGTCGAGGAAGACGATGTCGGGGTCGAGCGCCAGCGCCCGCGCCAGGGCGGCGCGCTTGATCATGCCGCCCGAAAGCTCCGAGGGAAATTTTTGCGCGGCGTCCGGCGGCAGGCCGACCAGTTCGATCTTGAGCAAGGCCAGCTCGTCCATCAGTTTCTTCGGCAGATCGAGATATTCGCGCATCGGCACCTGCACGTTTTCCTGCACGGTCAACGCCGAAAACAGGGCGCCGTGCTGGAAAAGCACGCCAAGCCGCATATCGATGCGCAACCGTTCGATGTCGCTGGCCTTTTCGAGGTCGAGGCCAAACAGCTTGATCGTGCCGGACTGCTTGTGCAGCAGGCCGAGAATCGTGCGCAGCAGCACCGATTTGCCGGCGCCCGAGGCGCCGACGAAACCGAGGATTTCGCCGCGCTTGATGTCGAGCGCCAGTTTGTCGAGGATCAGCTTGTCGTCCAGGGAAACGGTGATATCGCGCACCGACAGCACGATATCGTCTTCTTCCATTCCCTGCACAGCCTTGGTCGCCTTTGAGTTTCTGCGCATCATGTCAGAACTCGATCGACGCGTAGAAGATGGCGAAAAGGCCATCGAGGATGATGACGACGAAGATCGACTTCACCACCGAGGCGGTGACGTGCAGCCCTAGCGATTCGGCGCTGCCGCCGACCTTCATGCCTTCTACGGAAGCAATGGTGCCGATGATTATGGCCATGAACGGCGCCTTGATCAGCCCGGCGAAGATGGTGCTGATATCGATTGCCCCGCGCAGCCGGTCGATGAAGGCCGTCGGCGCAATACCGGAATAAAGCCAGGCGGCGAGGATGCCGCCGCCAAGGGCGGCAAAATTGGCGACGATGGTGAGACAGGGCAGCGCGATCACCAGCGCCACCAGGCGCGGAAACACCAGCACGCCGATCGGGTTGAGGCCGATGACCTTCAGCGCATCGACCTCCTCGCGCATCTTCATCGAGCCTATCTCGGCGGTGATGGCGCTGCCGGAACGGCCGGCGATCATGATGGCGGTCATCAGCACGCCGAGCTCGCGCAGGATCAGCACGCCGACCAGATCGACAACGAAAATGTTGGCGCCGAAATAGTTGAGCTGGTAGGCGCCCTGCTGGGCGACGATGGCGCCGACGATCGCCGACATCAGCACCACCACGGGGATGGCGCCGACCCCCATGCGATCGATCTGGTTGAAGATCGCCGCAGGGTTGATGGCATGGCCGCGCCCGAGCTTCATCTGGGCGCCGCCGATGGTGGCGCCAAGGATGTTCATCGAGGCGAGGAAATCGTCGCGCATCTCATAGATGCGGCGGCCGACCGCCTCCAGCCCGCGGAGGATGATGTTGGGGCGCCGGACGCCGCGCGATTCGGGCTCGCGCCGGACAGCTTCGCCAACGGCGCCGAGCAGGATCGAGGCGACATCGCTTTGCCCCTGCATCTTGATCTCGACACCCTTCTTTTCGAAGACACTGACCAGGCGATCGATCAGCCAGGCGCCGGCGGTGTCCATCTTCTCGATGTGGGAAAGATCCAAAGCGAGCGTCTGGAAGCCTTTGCGCTGCTCGATCTTGCGCATCTCGGCGTCGATCAGCGCCACTGTCGTCGTCGTCCAGATGCCGGAGAAAGCGCAGCCGAGGACGCCGCCCTCCTCGCCGACCGCAACGCGGGGCTGGTGGTCGGCCTCCTTGGCGGCGTTGCCGCTTGCGTCGCGTTTGCCGATGGTCAACATGGCGTCCTGTTTAGCCTGACGGGTCGTACCTGTCGATTTGCCGACGACGCGTTGTCGCATAGCCGGAGCAGAAAATTATGGCGCGTGTCATTTCGGTTGAGGCCGAGCGTTTTCCCATTGCCGGCACCTTCACCATCTCGCGCGGGTCGAAGACCGAAGCCGAAGTCATTACCTGCACGATCAGCGATGGGGACAATCGCGGATGGGGCGAATGCGTCCCCTACAAGCGCTATGGCGAGACCATGGAGGGGGTGCGCGACGCCACCGAGGCCATGCGCCGGCAGATAGAAGGCGGCATCAGCCGCAAGGAACTGCTCGATGCGATGCCGGCGGGTGCTGCCCGCAACGCCATCGATTGCGCCTTGTGGGACCTGGAGGCCAAGATCAGCGGCGTTGCGGTCGCGAACGCCATCCACGTTGTGCCCTTGTCGGCGCTGGAGACGGCCTACACGCTGTCGCTGGGCGAGCCGGAGGCAATGGCGGCGCAAGCCCGCGCCAATGCCGGGCGGCCGCTGCTCAAGGTCAAGATTGGCGGCGACAACGACATGGCCCGCATCCGCGCCGTGACCGAAGCGGCGCCCGACAGCCGCATCATCCTCGACGCCAATGAAGGCTGGACCGATGCCAACATCATCGAGAATCTCGCTTTCGCCGCCGAACATGGCATAGCCCTGATCGAACAGCCGCTTCCCGCCGGCCATGATGCCATCCTGCGCCACATCGCGCATCCGGTGCCGATCTGCGCAGACGAAAGCGTCCACGAGGCGAAGGACCTCGAAGCTCTTGTCGGCCTCTATGACGCCGTCAACATCAAGCTCGACAAATCCGGCGGCCTGACCGCCGCCCTTACCCTTCGCAACCGCGCCCGGGAGCTGGGATTCGGCGTGATGGTCGGCTGCATGGTCGGCACGTCGCTGGCGATGGCGCCGGCAGTGCTTTTGGCGCAAGGCGCCGACTTCGTCGACCTCGACGGTCCGCTGCTGCTTGCCCGCGACCGCCAGCCCGGCCTCGTGTACCAGGGGTCGCTGGTGTCACCGCCTGACAGGATGCTGTGGGGCTGAACGCGCGGCGAGCCCGATCAGCGCCAGGCCGACGATGGCGATCGGAATCATCGCCAGGAAGCCGTCGACGCCGTAGCGCTCATAAAGCGGGCCGGACGCCAGCGTCACCGCCGCCATGAAGAAGCCGTTGAAGAAATAGGCAATGCCTTGCGCCGCACCCGTGCGTTCTTCCGAAACCGTTTCGCCGATCATCTTCTGCAGGCCGATCAACACCATCGCCACCGACACCGAATGCAGGGTCTGGACGCCGAAGAAGCCGGCGACGCCAAGCCCGAGTGGCAAGATCAACGGAAAGGCGATCCAGCGCAGGATGGAGCCGACGCCGGCGATCAGCATCACCTTGACGACTGAGACGGAGGCAAAAATACGGTTGAAAAACACGAACATGCAGACCTCGGCCACTACGCCCCAGGCCCACAGCAGGCCAACGACGGAATCGCTGATGCCGACCGATTTCCAGTAGATGGAGACAAAGCCGTAAAGGAAGGCATGGCTGGCGGTGATGATGCCGACGCCGAGGGTGAAATACAGGAAATACGGATTGAGAAGGCTCGGCGCCTGATGCTGGATGTCGGCGGCAGATAGCGGCGAAGCGCGGCGCGGGCGGCCAAGCCGCGGCGCCAGCAATCCGGCGACGAGCGCGGCAGACAATGCCGCAAAGATGATTACCGGCACGGCCTGCGGGCTCGTCCAGGCGAGGATAAAGCCGCCTGCGACATTGGCGCAGAGATAGGATATCGAGCCCCATTTGCGCATCGCGGTGTAGTTCGAGCCGAAGCGGCGCACACCCGACAGCGCGAGCGAATCGGCGATCGGCGAATGCGGCGTCCACACCACCGTCAGCGCCAGCGATACGGCAAGCACCGCCGCATAGGTGGGAGTGAGGAAATAGCCGGCGGAAAGCACCATCGTCGCGGCCACCAGCGCAATATAGACATCGGCCCTGTCCTTCGCCCGGTCGGCCAGCGCGGTCAGCAGCGGCGTCGTCACCACGCGCAGGAACATCGGCGCCGCCAGGATGATGGCGATCTGCTCGGCGTGGAAACCCTGGGCATGCAGCCACAGCGGGAAATAAGGCACATGCGTTCCCAGGGACATGAATAATGTCGCGAAGATCAGGCTCATGCGCAGTTCGAAATGGCGCGGCTTGACGAGTTGTTTGGGCGAGAGCGGCGGCAGCGACATGAATCGATCCAATTACGCTGCACAAAGGGCTGCAACGCAGATCGATCCCTTAACATGCGCGAAAGCGGTCCGAAACTGCCTGGACCAGTCGATTAACAGGAGGGTTATGCCGCTTCGACGACCCTGTCTTCGATGAGCAGCGGGATGAACGGCTCGTCCGGTGCTTCGGGCAGCACCAGCGCCCAGTGGATGATCTCCATCTTGCCGTCGAAATGTTCGACCACCGCCGTGCAGCTCTCCACCCAGTCGCCGGTGTTGATGTACTGCACATCCTCATAAGTCTCGATCGCGGCGTGATGGATGTGGCCGCAGATGACGCCGTCAACGTGCGAGCGGCGGGCCTCCTCGGTCAGCACGGTCTGGAACGAGCCGATGAAGTTGACCGCCTTCTTGACCTTGACCTTGGCCCAGGACGAGAACGACCAGTAGGGAAGCCCAAGCAGGTGGCGCAGCCTCGTCACCGCGCGGTTGACCAGCATCGCCGCGTCATAGGCGTAATCGCCGAGATAGGCCAGCCAGCGTGCATTGTGGACGACGGTGTCGAACTGGTCGCCATGGATGACCAGCAGGCGCCTGCCATCGGCGGTTTCGTGGATGGCGCGGTCGGCAACGACGATGCCGCCGAAATGCACGCCTTGGAACTGGCGCGCGAATTCGTCGTGATTGCCGGCGATATAGGTGATCGAGGTGCCCTTGCGCGCCTTGCGCAGCAGTTTCTGGACGACGTCATTGTGGCTCTGCGGCCAATGCCAGCTGCGCCGCAGACGCCAGCCGTCGACGATGTCTCCGACGAGATAGATGATATCGGCGTCGTGATACCGCAGGAAATCGATCAGGAACTCGGCCTTGGCCGCCTTCGATCCGAGATGCAGGTCGGATATGAACATGCTGCGGAAAGTGCGGGTTTCTGTACCGGACATCAGATCGTCACCGTTGCTTTCGCGCAGGCTATGCCCCGATTCATGCAACAACCGTATGACGGTTGCGATTGGGCCAGCCAAAGGGCTAGCGTGCCGCGCCATTCACAGGAGAAAATCGTCATGGATCTGGGCATCAAGGGCAAGAAGGCCATCGTCTGCGCATCGAGCAAAGGGCTGGGCCGCGGCTGCGCCATGGCGCTGGCCGAGGCCGGCTGCGATCTCGTCGTCAACGGCCGCAATGCCGAGCTGCTGGCAAAAACCGCAGCCGAACTGCGCGAACGCTACGGCGTGAAGGTGACCGAGATCGTCGGCAACGTCTCGAAACCCGACGTGCAGAACGCGCTCCTTGCCGCCTGCCCCGACCCGGATATCCTGGTCAACAACAATGGCGGCCCGCCCTTGCGCGATTTCCGCGAACTCGACCGCGCAAAGATCCTCGAAGGCGTGACGCAGAACATGGTGACGCCGATCGAACTGGTGCAGGCCGTGATCGACGGCATGGCCAAGCGCGGCTTCGGCCGCATCGTCAACATCACCTCGCTGTCGGTCTACGTCCCGATTCCCGGCCTCGATCTGTCGTCCGGCGCGCGAGCCGGGCTGACTTCGTTCCTCGCCGGCGTGGCACGAACGGTGATCGACCGCAACGTCACCATCAACAGCCTGCTGCCGGGCAAGCTCGACACCGACCGGCTGCGCGGCCCGCATGAGGCCGGCACGATGGAAGACCCGGCAGCGGCCGCAGCGCGCAAGACCCGCATCAGCGCCGACGTTCCGGCCAAGCGGCTCGGCACGCCGGAAGAGTTCGGCCAGATCTGCGCCTTTCTGTGCTCGGTCCATGCCGGTTATCTCACCGGCCAGAACATCCCGGTCGATGGCGGCCTCTATGTCAGCGCGTTCTGAAGGGCTCGATGGATAATCGGCAGGATTTCAGCGCAATCATCTGAAATAGTTCGATCTTTCCGGACCGGGTTGTTTTAGCCGCCCTTGCGTCATTTGGCGTCGCGAAAAACCATTTTTGCGTGCTAAAAGGCTGCAAAGCAGGTTTGAGGGAGCGGCCGCATGGAAGGCGAGAACAAGAAAACGGCACGTTCGGACCTCGACGAAGCCGCCCTCTACTTCCACAAGCATCCAAGGCCGGGAAAGCTCGAGATTCAGGCAACCAAGCCGCTCGGCAACCAGCGCGATCTGGCGCTGGCCTATTCGCCGGGTGTTGCCGCGCCCTGCCTCGAAATCCGCGACAATCCGGCAACCGCGGCCGATTATACAGCGCGCGCCAATCTGGTCGGCGTCGTCTCCAACGGCTCGGCCGTGCTCGGGCTCGGCAATATCGGCCCGCTCGCCTCCAAGCCGGTGATGGAAGGCAAGGCGGTGCTGTTCAAGAAATTCGCCGGCATCGACGTCTTCGACATCGAGATCGACGCGCCGGGCATAGAGCGCATGGTCGAGACGATCTCGGCGCTGGAGCCGACTTTCGGCGGCATCAATCTCGAGGACATCAAGGCGCCCGAATGCTTCGAGGTCGAGGCGCAGTTGAAGGCCCGCATGGGCATTCCCGTCTTCCATGACGACCAGCATGGCACCGCCATCATCGTCGCCGCCGCCGTGCTCAACGGGCTGGAATTCGCCGGCAAGACCATTTCCGACATCAAGATCGTCACCTCAGGCGCCGGTGCGGCAGCGCTCGCCTGCCTCAACCTGTTGGTCTCGCTTGGCGCCAAGGTAGAGAATATCTGGGTCACCGACCGCTTCGGCGTCGCCTACAAGGGCCGCACCGACGAGATGGATCGCTGGAAAGACCCATATGTGAAGGACACCGAGGCGCGCACGCTGGCCGATGTGATCCTTGGCGCCGACGTTTTTCTCGGCCTGTCGGCCGCCGGCGTGCTGAAGCCGGAATTGCTTGATCATATGGCGCCTAAGCCGTTGATCCTGGCGCTGGCCAACCCCAATCCCGAGATCATGCCGGAGGTCGCGCGCGCCGCCCGTCCCGACGCGATGATCTGCACCGGCCGTTCCGATTTCCCCAATCAGGTCAACAACGTGCTTTGTTTTCCTTACATCTTCCGCGGTGCGCTGGACTGCGGCGCCAGCGCCATCAACGAGGAGATGAAGATGGCCGCGGTCAGGGCAATTGCTGCCCTTGCCCGCGAGGAACCATCCGACGTCGCCGCCCGCGCCTATTCCGGCGAGACGCCGATCTTCGGACCCGACTTCCTTATCCCCTCGCCCTTCGATCCCCGCCTGATCCTGCGCATCGCGCCGGCGGTGGCCAAGGCTGCCTGCGACACCGGCGTCGCGACCCGGCCGATCACCGACTTCGCCGCCTATATCGACCAGCTCAACCGCTTCGTCTTCCGCTCCGGCCTGGTGATGAAGCCGGTGTTTTCGTCGGCCAAGGCTTCGAACGCCAAGCGCGTCATCTATGCCGACGGCGAGGACGAGCGCGTGCTGCGCGCAGCCCAGGTGGTGCTGGAGGAAGGCATTGCCGAGCCGATCCTGATCGGCCGCCCGCATGTCATCGAGGTCAGGCTGAAGCGCTACGGCCTGCGTATCAAGCCGGGCGTCGATTTCGGCCTGATCAACCCTGAGGACGATCCGCGCTACCGCCATTATGTCGACCTGTTGATCGAGCTTGCCGGCCGGCGCGGCGTGACGACGGAAGCCGCGCGCACCATGGTGCGCACCGACAATACGGTGATTGCGGCACTCGCCCTCAAACGCGGCGATGCCGACGCCATGATCTGCGGCCTCGAGGGCCGTTTCGAGCGGCATCTGCGCAATGTGACGCTGGTCATCGGACCACGCGCAGGCGTCAAGGACCGCGACCTGTCGACGCTGTCGATGCTGATCTCGCAGCGCGGCATCATCTTCCTCACCGACACCCATGTCTCGGTCGACCCGACGGCCGAGGAGATCGCCGAAATGACCATTCTGGCGGCCGAGGAAATCCAGCGCTTCGGCATCGAGCCGAAGGCAGCGCTGCTGTCGCATTCGGATTTCGGCTCGCGCGATTCTCCCAGCGCGCTGAAGATGCGGCAGGCGGCGGCGATCCTGGCGCGCGTTGCGCCCGACCTGCAATGCGACGGCGAGATGCATGCCGATTCAGCCCTGTCGGAGCATCTGCGCCAGCGCGTCTATCCGCATTCGCGGCTGAAGGGCGAAGCCAATCTCCTGGTGTTCCCCAACCTCGACTCCGCCAACATCACGCTGACCGCGCTGCGCACGATGATGGATGCGCTGCATGTCGGCCCGATCCTGCTTGGCACCGACAAGCCGGCGCATATTTTGACGCCGTCGGTGACCTCGCGCGGCGTCGTCAACATGACGGCGCTGGCGGTGGTCGAGGCGGCGCACAAGGCGCAGGCGGTGGTTGATTTCAGCTGACGCTGTCAGCCAGGCGCGAAACGGTAATGCCCGGTCTGCCTGAAGGCGAACAGCGTGTCCTCTTGCCGAGCGCCCGGCCCGATATTGTGGATGACCAGCGGCCTTCCCGGCACGTCCGCCGAGCGTTCGGATGAGACGATGACGATGTGCGGCAGGTTGCCGGGCAGCATCTGGGTGACAAGATCGCCCGGCTGAAAGTCGGCAGGATCCTCGCTTACGGCCAAGGAAGCACCCTTGCGCCCGAAAAAGGCGGCAAGGTTGCCGACCCGTCGGTGATCGATGTTGCGGTCGGTCGCTTTCAGGCCCCAGGTCTTGGGATAGGCGGCGAAATTGGCGGCCATATCCTCATGCACCAGTTTCTGCAGGTCGAGATTGAAGGCGCGGCGATAGGCGCGCACGATCACATCCGTGCACACGCCCCTATCCGGCGCGACATCGCCGCCGGGATAGTCGAGGCGGACATAGGTCGGGTCGTAGAAGGTGGTGACGCCAATCTGCTCACGCGCGGCTTCGACCAATTTGCTGCGCCAGTCCGGAGCGGCTGGATTTTCCTGCGCCCGGGCGGCGGGCACCGCCAGGCACAACAGACCGAACTGCAGCGCGGTTCGACGGGTAATCGCGATCATGCCAGCTCCCCGGGGCATTGCTGGATCGTGGGATAATTCCGGGGCGATTGCGCCTTTTTCATGCAGCGGTGAGATCGCACAGTTGCCGCTCTATCCAAACGCCTCCTGCAACGCGTCTATGGGCTAAGACCATCTTTGGTTGTAGATTGAGGGAACGGTTAACCGCGAATCCGGTAGACAGGCAGGCAAGCGGGGTTCGGGCAATGACGGGCGGACGATGGAGGCTGAAGCATCTGGCTGCGCTGCTCGGCGCGCTTGTGCTTTCGGCCGTCGCCACCACTGAACCGCAGGCAGCCTCCCGCGTTTGCCGTCAACTGGAAGCCGAGCTTGCTTCTTCATCGAATGGCGGCGGCAATTCCAGCATGGTGCGGAAGTATGACAAGGCCATCTCCCGCCAGTTCGAACAGCTATCAAAGGTGCGCGGTCGTGCGAGCGATGCGAATTGCGGGTTTTCGCTGTTTTCGCGCAATGTCAGCCAATGTGCTGCGCTGAACAGCAGCATCGATCGCATGAACGCCAATCTCGATGCGTTGCAAGCCAAGCGCGCGCAGCTTGCCGGCGGCGGCTCGCGGCGCGACCGCGGCCGCATCCTGGCCGCGCTCGACGCCAATGGCTGCCGTGACGAGCCCGCGCCGCGCCGGGAGCCGCTGCAGGAAGCCAGCCGCGAACCCGACGACGGCAATCTGTTCGACCAGCTTTTCGGCGGCAACCGGCAGATCGACACGCTCGATCAGCCCGATGATCCCGGCGAGGAGCGCAATGTGCGCCGGGTGCTCAATCAGCCCGGCGTGCCGGATTTCCCGACGGTCGGCGGCGAGTTCCATACGAGCTGCGTGCGCACCTGCGACGGCTATTTCTTCCCGATGTCGAACTCGGCTTCGCTCGGCGATTTCGAGCGCGACCAGAAGAATTGCGAATCGAGCTGCCCCGGCACCGAAATGCAGGTGTTCTATTCGCGCGGCATGGAAGACGATTCGGCCAACATGACGTCGTCGGTGACCGGGAGGCCCTACAGCGAGTTGCCTACCGCTTATCTCTACAAACAACCCAACCAGTCGCGGCCGCAGGCATGTGGCTGCAATGCGCAGGCCGGAAATTTCAAGATCATCGGCGGTAACCCGCCACCGCCCGAGCAGTTTCAGCCCGATATTGAGACCACGCCGTTCATTCCGGTGCCGGCGGCCAAACCCGATCCGGGCGCGGATCCGGAGACGCTGGCGAACGTACAAGGCGGGCTCGACCGCGCCGCCATCAAGCGCCTTGCCGTCAAGCCGGTGGTGTCGCCGGTGTCGCTGATCCCGCCGGACCAGCGCAAGGTCAGGGTCGTCGGGCCAGCGTTCCTTCCCGACCCAGCAGCGGCAATAGATCTGCAAGCTCCGGCCCGGAAGCAAGTCCGGTAAGCGCCAGCCTGAGCGGCATGAACAGCGCCTTGCCCTTGCGGCCGCTGGCTTCCCTGATCCTGGCCGTCCAGTCTTTCCAGACCGTACCGGTCCACGGCTCTTCCGGCAACAGGTCGAAGGCCTGCTGCAGGAAGTCGCGATCCTCGTCGGAAAATTCCGGCGCGGGCTGCGGGCCGTCGGCAAGGATGCGCCACCAGCCGACCGCGTCGCTCAGCCGGTCGAGATTGCCGCGCACCGCCAGCCAGAACGGCTCGGCCTTGTCGCCGGAGATGCCGAGCACGATCAGCCGATCCCGCGCCTCGGAAAACGGCATGTGGTGCATGAGCGCACGATTGAGCACGAACAGCTCGTCCGGGTCGAATTTGGCCGCCGATTTCGACGTGGCGGCGGGATCGAAGCGCGCGGCCAGTGCCGGCATGTCATGCACCGCTGCGACATTTTCCGAGGTGCCGACAAGGACGGCCAGCGAAGCCACAGCCATCGGTTCGATGCCCTCCTCGCGCAGGCTTTCGATCGACAGCGCACCGCTGCGCTTCGACAGGCCCTCGCCCGAGGCCGTGGTCAAGAGATTGTGGTGGCCGAAGACAGGCGGCTCGGCGCCCAATGCCTTGAACAGCGCGATCTGCACGCCGGTGTTGGTGACGTGGTCGTCGCCGCGGATGACATGACTGACCCCCATCTCGATGTCGTCGACGACCGAAGGCAGCGTGTAGAGATAAGTGCCGTCCTCGCGCCGCAGCACCGGATCGGACAGTGAGGCCAGATCGACGGTTTCCTCGCCGCGCACCAGATCGTTCCAGTGCACTTCGGTGCGTTCGGGCTGCAGCGGATCGCTGGTGAAATTCGGCAGCAGAAAGCGCCAGTGCGGCCGGCGGCCATCGGAGCGGTATTCGGCGATCTGCTGCTGCGAAAGCGCCAGCGCCTCGCGGCCATAGACCGGCGGCAGGCCGCGCGTGCGGCGCACCTTGCGGCGCAGGTCGAGTTCTTCGGGGGTCTCGTAGCAGGGATAGACAACGCCGGCTCTCTGCAGCCGCTCCACCGCCGCGTCGTAAGTTTCGAAGCGCCGCGACTGGTATTCGGTGGCGTCGGGAAAAATCCCCAGCCAGTGCAGGTCGTAGAGGATGGCGTCGGAAAATTCCTGCCTCGAGCGGGCAATGTCTGTGTCGTCGAAGCGCTGAATGAAACGGCCCTTGTTGTTCATGGCAAACAGCCAGTTGAACAAGGCGGTGCGGGCATTGCCGATATGAATGCGGCCGGTTGGTGAGGGGGCAAAACGGACGGTAACTGTCATGGGCGGGGCGTAACGGATGCTCTTGGAATTGACAAGACGCGCCCCCGCGCGACGCCAAAGACATAATGCACGCCAGCTAAAATGAAAAGGCTGTGAGCCAGAATCCGGCCGGGCCTGTCTCGGGTGAACCGCTCACCAGCGGTCCACGCCGGCAGAATCGGGCTTTCCTCAGCCGCTTTTTGTCCCCGTTATCCACATATGTGACACACAAGATGTTGGGGTCACAAAAGCTACGCAAACGAATCCTTGACGACGCAAACCGAGTCGCCTTTTATGTGCCATGTGCTCTTGTTGAGGGCGCGACCGGAGAGTTTCGAGCCCGGTCATTTTCCCGGATTTTGTGCGTTTTGGCCATGATTTCCGCCTGTTTACGAGGCTGGCGGAAGCGTTGGATCGTGGGGGCTTCGGGAGCGAAAAGGGAGATTTGTCGGACTGGAATAAATTGTCTGTTAACACTATATTTAGTGTTTGCAGGCAGGTTCGACGCTAGATAGTGTGAATTTCCCTCGGTCGAGGGAATCGAGGAAAAATTCAGTTTTGAGGGACCCGCAGGGTTCGGCGCAGAGTTGGAACAGCGGCATCGTAAGAAGCTCGACCAGCAAGGCGACGAAGACTGCCACAAGGAGAGCCGGTGTTTTCGAACGCCGGCAGACGGCGGACATGCGCGTTTCGCATTGGGGGCAGAAATCCCCGGGGAAAAGCGCTATATATAGACAAAAGGGACCGGACCAATGCGCATCGAGCGTCGTTTCACCAAGCCAGGCCAATCAGCTTACGCGGAGATCGAATTCCGCAAGGCGCTTTCGGAGATCAAGAATCCGGACGGCTCGGTGGTGTTCCGCTTGGACAATATCGATGTGCCGGCGCAGTTCTCGCAGGTTGCCGCCGACATCCTGGCGCAGAAGTATTTCCGCAAGGCCGGCGTGCCCGCGCGCCTGAAGAAGGTCGAGGAGAACGACGTCCCCTCCTTCCTGTGGCGCTCCGTCGCCGACGAGGCCGAGCTTGCCAAGCTGCCGGAAGCCGAGCGCTACGGTTCCGAAATCGACGCCCGCCAGGTCTTCGACCGGCTGGCCGGCACCTGGACCTATTGGGGCTACAAGGGCGGCTACTTCAAGTCGGAAGAAGACGCGAGCGCCTTCCGCGACGAACTCGCCTATATGCTCGCCACCCAGCGCGTTGCGCCGAACTCGCCGCAATGGTTCAACACCGGTCTGCACTGGGCCTACGGCATCGATGGTCCGAGCCAGGGCCACTATTATGTCGACCCGTTTACCGGCAAGCTGACCAAGTCGAAGTCCTCCTACGAGCATCCGCAGCCGCATGCCTGTTTCATCCAGGGCGTGCAGGACGATCTCGTCAACGAAGGCGGCATCATGGACCTGTGGGTGCGCGAAGCGCGCCTGTTCAAATACGGCTCGGGCACCGGCTCCAATTTCTCCATGCTGCGCGGCGAAGGCGAAAAGCTGTCGGGCGGCGGCCGTTCGTCCGGCCTGATGAGCTTCCTCAAGATCGGCGACCGCGCGGCGGGCGCAATCAAGTCGGGCGGCACCACGCGTCGTGCGGCCAAGATGGTCATTGTCGACGCCGACCATCCCGATATCGAGGAATTCATCGACTGGAAGGTCAATGAAGAGCAGAAGGTGGCGTCGCTGGTCACCGGCTCCAAGATCGTGAAAAAACATCTCGAAGCGATCATGAAGGCCTGCATCAATTGCGAAGGCCATGATGACGATTGCTTCGACCCGTCGATCAACACCGCGCTGAAGCGCGAGATCAAGGCGGCCAAGAAGTCGGCCGTGCCGGAGAACTACATCTACCGCGTCATCCAGTTCGCCAAGCAGGGCTACACCGCGATGTCGTTCAAGACCTACGACACCGACTGGGATTCCGACGCCTACCTCACCGTTTCCGGCCAGAACTCCAACAATTCGGTGTCGCTGAAGGACAACTTCCTGCGCGCCGTCGAGGACGACGCCGACTGGCATCTGACCGCCCGCAAGGACGGCAAGGTGCTGAAGACGCTGAAGGCACGCGACCTCTGGGAAAAGATCGGCTACGCCGCCTGGGCTTCGGCCGATCCGGGCCTGCATTTCAACACGACGATGAACGACTGGCACACCTGCGCTTCGGCCGGTGCGATCCGGGCCTCCAACCCGTGCTCGGAATACATGTTCCTCGACGACACGGCCTGCAACCTGGCCTCGATCAACCTGCTGCCTTACCGCAATGCCGACGGCACGATCGACATCGCCGCCTATGAGCACACGGTGCGGCTGTGGACCGTCGTCCTCGAAATCTCGGTGATGATGGCGCAGTTCCCGTCGAAGGAGATCGCCAAGCAGTCCTACGAATACCGCACGCTCGGCCTCGGCTATGCCAACATTGGCGGCCTGCTGATGACGTCCGGCATCCCCTATGATTCCGACGAGGGCCGCGCCATCTGCGCAGCGCTCACCGCCATCATGACCGGCACTGCCTATGCCACCTCGGCCGAGATGGCCGGCGAGCTCGGCGCCTTCGCCGATTACGACCGCAATGCGCAGAACATGCTGCGCGTCATGCGCAACCATCGCCGTGCCGCCTATGGCGAAAAGCAGGGCTACGAGAAGCTCGCCGTCAATCCGGTGCCGCTGGTCGCGTCCGACCTGAAGCAGCAGGAACTGGCCGCGCACGCCAAGGCTGCCTGGGACCGCGCCATCGAACTCGGCGAGGAGCATGGCTACCGCAACGCGCAGGCGACCGTGATTGCGCCGACCGGCACGATCGGTCTCGTCATGGATTGCGATACCACCGGCATCGAGCCCGACTTCGCGCTGGTGAAGTTCAAGAAGCTTGCCGGCGGCGGCTATTTCAAGATCATCAACCGCGCCGTGCCGGAAGCGCTGCGCACACTGGGTTACTCAGAAAGCCAGATCGCCGAGATCGAGGCCTATGCGGTCGGTCACGGCAACATGAACCAGGCGCCGGCGGTCAACCCCGGCTCGCTCAAGGCGAAGGGCTTCACCGACGACAAGATCGCGGCGCTCAATGCAGCACTGAAGTCGGCCTTCGACATCAAGTTCGTCTTCAACCAGTGGACGCTCGGCGCCGACTGGGTGAAGGAGACGTTCGGCTTCACCGACGAGCAGCTCAACGACTTCTCGTTCGAGATGCTGCCGGCGCTCGGCTTCTCCAGGAAGGACATCGAAGCCGCCAACATCCATGTCTGCGGTGCGATGACGCTGGAAGGCGCGCCCTTCCTCAAGGCCGAGCATCTCGCGGTGTTCGACTGCGCCAGCCCGTGCGGCAAGATCGGCAAGCGCTCGCTGTCCATCAACAGCCACATCCAGATGATGGCGGCGGCACAGCCTTTCATCTCCGGCGCCATCTCCAAGACCATCAACATGCCCAACGATGCGACGGTGGAAGACGCCAAGGGCGCCTACATGCTGTCGTGGAAGCTGGCGCTGAAGGCCAACGCGCTCTATCGCGACGGCTCGAAGCTGTCGCAGCCGCTCAATTCGTCGCTGCTCGCCGACAGCGAGGACGACGAGGACGATGCGGTCGAGCAGTTGATCGCGGCGCCCGCTTCACAGCGTGCCGTGCAGGTCACCGAGAAGATCGTCGAGCGCGTCATCGAACGCCTCTACCGCGATCGTGAAAAACTGCCGAATCGCCGCAAGGGCTACACCCAGAAGGCAGTCGTCGGCGGCCACAAGGTCTACCTGCGCACGGGCGAATTCGACGACGGCCGCATCGGCGAGATCTTCATCGACATGCACAAAGAAGGCGCCGCTTTCCGGGCGATGATGAACAACTTCGCCATCGCCATCTCGCTTGGCTTGCAATATGGCGTGCCGCTCGAGGAATTTGTCGAGGCCTTCACCTTCACCAAATTCGAGCCGGCCGGCATGGTGCAGGGCAACGACGCGATCAAGAATGCGACGTCGATCCTCGACTACGTGTTCCGCGAACTCGCCGTGTCCTACCTCGGCCGCCACGACCTCGCCCATGTCGACCAGTCGGATTTCGACAAGACGGCGCTCGGACGCGGCATCAACGAAGGCAAGGCGACGCCGTTCTCGAAGGGCCTTACCCGCGGCGCCTCGCCGGTCAAGTTGGTGTCTGGCCTAGGTGGCGAACCCAAGGGTTTTGCCGGATCACCTGCCGCGGCCCCTGCCCGGGTCACCCCAACTGCGTTCTCAGGCTCCAATGTGCTGGCGCTTAAACCAGCAAGCGACGAAGCCATCGCCTACAAGCGCGACTATGAGGAGCGAGCCAAGGAATTGGTCGAAGATATTGTTTCCGAGGAGGCAGCCGACCCCACCGGTTTGTTCACCGACGAAGCAGCGAAAGAAGCGGCCGAGGCAAAGGCGCTTGCCTCCACGCGGCGTCAGCAATCCTTGATGCAAGGCTACACCGGCAACGAATGCTCGGAATGCCACAACTTCACCATGGTGCGGAACGGAACCTGCGAGAAGTGCGATACTTGTGGATCGACGAGCGGGTGCAGCTGAGAACTCATGCCGCCTCGGCTTACAGTCCGCGAAGTCATTCGCCTGCTGGAGACCGACGGTTGGTATCTGGTTGCAACCAAGGGCAGCCATCGCCAATATAAGCACAAAACCAAAGCCGGCCGCGTCACCGTGGCCGGCAAACCGTCTGAAGAGGTTGCGCCAGGAACACTGAACAGCATCCTCAAGCAGTCCGGTTTGAAGGAGTGACTATATGCGTTACGCGGTGGTGATTGAAAAAGCAGGCAACAATTTCTCTGCCTATGTGCCGGACCTACCCGGCTGCATCGCAACTGGTGCTACCGTGCCAGAAGTAGAAATCGAAATTCGCGACGCTATACGCTTTCACATCGAGGGCTTGCGTGCCGATGGGCTGGAGGTGCCCAAAGGAATCAGTCTCGCGGAATACGTAGAGGCATAAGCGGTAGCCCTTCAGGACAACATCCTATCCCGGCACCCGCAGCGTTTGATCGTCGAACAGCGGCTCGTCCTGCCCCGCCCGAACGAACAGCACCCTCCGCCCCTCACCCGCCGGTACCTCGAAGTACTGGATGCCGTCGGGCATTTCGCCCCAGTCGCCGCAGGGTGGTTCGGGAACGTCATCACTCACCACCGCTTTCAGCTCTTTGGCATAGGCAGCATCAGGGCTGAATGTGTAGCGTTTGACGCCGGCGGGCACGGTGCCTTCGGTGTAGGGTACCAGCACGCAGCGGGCGCTGACTGATTTGTCGGTCTTGTCCAATAGCAGGCGCAGCACCGCAGGCTCGGCGGTTTCGCCTGCCTTAATATCGAATACCTCGACCAGTGGATCGGGCGCGCCGCCATCGCTGTATTTGATGGCGAGCGCATTGCCGGCGAACTCGAAATGGATCTGGCGGAAGCCGAAATCGCAGCGCTGCGCCCAAGCGGCCAGCCCAACCGTCTTGTCGGCCATTTTTTCCCAGACGCATTTGTCGATCGGCGGGCGCGACGGCGACGGCTCGTCCGCATATGCAGCGGCTGATATCGCCGCGGCGGCAAACAGCACGCAAATCCAGACAATCGGTCTCATGGCGCTATTCATCGCTGCATCCTGTCAATGTGAAGGCATCCCAGGCCGAGCCGTCCGGATTGGCATTGGCGAAATCGGCAAATTCGGTGAAGCCCGCGCCGAAATCGGGCAGCAACAGCCCTTTCGGCGCCGGTGTCGCTTCGCGTGAATTCAGCTGCTCGGCTCCGCCTCCGGTCAAGGCATAGACCTGGCCCATCCATATCCGGCACATCCCGCTGCCATCCTCCAGCCCCGCTTCGCGGTCGTCGTCGGTGCAGGCGTGGTGGATGGTGCCGAGCGGAAGCGAATTTTTGCCATTGGTCCAGGTGATGTCGGCCGGCAAGCGCGTGTCGGTGTTGGGCACGGTCACCGAAAACACTTCGGCCGCCAGTGCCGCCGGCTCATTGTTCAGCGGCCGGAATTGCATCACCGCGCCCGAACGCGGCTCGCGGTAGGTGGCATGGCTGAGCAGACATTCTTTTGCGCTCGCTGCCTGCACGGCGCCGAGCAGAGCCAGGGAAACGACAGCCAGCCTGCGGACGATCATTGGATGTCTTGTCATGAAAGTGGGCGCCTCAGATAAAACCGACCAGCCACGCCGCGCCGCCCAGAAACGCGGCCGAACAGACCCACAGCAGCCAAAGCCCGCGCACCCTGCATTCGAGCACTGCCGAGGCGGGGTTGGCCGGGTCGTAATGCACGTCGACCTTGCCGCCCTCGGCATAGCTGCGCGCCTGGCTGCTGACGAGGCCGGGCATTGAAGCGGTGACCGTGGCGCCGAAGGTGACGCGGTCTGAGGTGTAGTGCTGGCCTGCGACGCCGTAGCTGTACACGATGCGGGATTTGAAAACGGTGCTCCAGCGTCGGTGGCCGCTGTAGTTTCGTAGCGCCTGCAGACCGGAGGAATCGATGCGGCCGGGCGCGACCGGCCATTTTGCCGCCTGCTCGGCAAGCGACTTCTGGACGAAGGCCATGCGCAGGATCATCAGGCCCATGAACAGCAGCAGCGCTCCGGCGCCGAGGTTCTGCGGCTTGGGCAGGTGCGGCCGGATCGCCTCCAGCACGCCACCGAGCGAAAACACCAACACCACCGTGCCGATCACCAGCCAGGCCGAGAGCTTGACCATGAACTTGAAGGCGCCGTCCGGCAGGGTGCGTTCGATCACGGCCTTGCCCGGATCGGCCGGATTGTAGAAGACGGTCACTTCAGCGCCGGTGGGAAACTGCGCCAGGGTTTCGGTGACTTCGAAATTCCCCAGATTCTCCTTCACGCTGTAGCGCGAGCTTTGATATTTCTTTTTACCGACCTTGTATTCGAAGGTGATCGCCGGAAAATTGCGCATCTCGGTGGTGTCGCTGCTGTCCGAGCCGACGCCCGACCTTCTGACTTCACGCGCCTCGACGCGCGACGAGATGATCTTGCCCGGCGCCGGCAGCCAGTGGCTCATCGCCTGCACCTCGCGCCATTTGACGAAGGTGATGAACGACAGACCACCCGCGATCGCGCAGGCAAATCCGACAATCAGAAATTTGAGCTCTACGTCCACCGCGTCCCCCAGGAGTGCAGGAAGCTGCAAATAGATAGCACGGCGAAGGCAATGTCTTGATTATTCGCAAAGGACGAACCGCCCTTCCTCGGGTATCGAAGCCCCGCCAACTTTGTTAAGAGTCGCCCAAACTGTTAGGAGCCACGAGACCAGGATGACAGCACTGCGCGTTCTCTCGGATGCCTTCATTCCGGAACTCCCGAACCACTACAAAGGCAAGGTCCGCGAGAATTACGATCTGCCGGATGGCCGCCGCATCATCATCGCCACCGACCGGCTGAGCGCCTTCGATGTGATCCTGACCGCAATACCGCTCAAGGGAGAGCTGCTGACGCAGACGGCGCGCTACTGGTTCGAGGAAACGGCGGACATCTGCCAAAACCATGTGCTCGATTATCCCGACCCCAATGTCGTCGTCGGCACCAGGCTCGACATTCTGCCGGTGGAAATCGTCGTTCGCGACTATCTCGCCGGCACCACCAGCACTTCGGTGCTGACGAAATACAAGAACGGCGAACGCGATATGTACGGCATCCGCCTGCCGGACGGACTGCGCGACAATGAGAAGCTGCCGCAGGCCATCATCACGCCGACCAGCAAGGCGCTCGATGGCGGCCATGACGAGCCCTTGACGCGCGACGAGATCCTGACGCGCGGCCTGCTGTCGGAAGAGCAATGGGACACCGTCTCGCGCTATGCGCTGGCGCTGTTTGCGCGCGGCAAGGCGTTGGCCGCCAAGCGCGGCCTGATCCTGGTCGACACCAAATACGAGTTCGGCACGGACAAGGATGGCGCCATCGTCCTTGCCGATGAAATCCATACGCCCGATAGCAGCCGCTACTGGCTTGCGGCAAGCTATGAGGAGCGCTTCAAGGCAGGCGAGCGGCCGCAAAGCTTCGACAAGGACTTTATTCGCGCCTGGGTAACCGCGCGCTGCGATCCCTACAAGGACCGTATTCCGAAAATCCCCGCCGAACTCATCGAGCAGACGTCGCGTGTCTATACGCAGGCCTTTGAGACCATCACCGGCAAGACCTTCACCGCTGATAGATCGGGAAAGACGGTGCTGGACCGCATTCGCGAGAACCTGCGCCCTTATTTCTGACGGCGGCTGGCGGCCGCGGGTCAACTTGCCGAGGTCGCGGACACGGACGGTTCTGGCGGAGCGCGCCACGTGCCGAGATATGATCCGCACAGGATGAGCGCGAAGGCCGCGACAATGCCGATATCGAGCGGCTCTGAAAGGACGAGCACGCCGGCTGCCACGGAGACGGCGGGCGCCACATAGGTTATGACGACCGCCCGTTCGGGGCCGATCTCCCGCACCAGCAGGAAGTAGGTGGCGAAGGCAATCGCCGTGCAAAACACGCCAAGACCGAGGATTGCGCCAACCACCGTTGTCGACGGCATGGCCGCCGGCCAGGCCAACGCCGCCGGCACGGCGTAGATCAGCGCGGCCCCTGCCAGACAGACTGCCGTCAGCGAGGTAGCCGGCACATCGTTCAGCCAGCGCGACGCGATGATCGAACCCGAGGCATAGCAGGCCGCGGCCATGAGAATCTCGACGACCGCGAGAAATCCGCCACCCAAGGTCGGCAGCGCCAGCACGAAGACACCGGCAAAACCGAGGAAAAGGCCAGTCCAGCGGCGTATCCCCAGCCGCTCATCCGAGCCCATCAGCTTTGAGAGCGCGACGGTTACGGCCGGCGTCATGGCAATCAGCAGTCCCGCGGTGGAACTGTCGATGCTGACTTCGCCATGGGTGATCAGCCCCCATGGCAGGATCATCTCGACCAGACAGAATGCGGCGACCGCCCGCCAATGTGTCTTCAGCCATCCGAAACTGCGCTGGACAAGGACGAAGGGCAGCAGCGCCAGGGCGCCGACGGCTGTTCGGGCAAAGACCAGGAAGGGCACCGACACCTCGGCAACCGCCAGCTTGATCAACAAATAGGGAATGCCCCACAGGAGGCTGAGCAGCACGAACAAAAACAGTCCGCGGCGCGTCATGACGGCCTCACAGCCAGAAAGGTGGTCCACTCTTCGCGATCGCGGCCGACGTTGAATTCGTCTCCGACAAGAACCAGCCCGGCGTTTTCAAGGCGGGCCGCGAAGTCGTCCCTGCGCCAGTAGACCGTATGATATTCGCCGCTCTTCTCGCCATCGCCAATGCGCATCGAGACGAGGAAGGCGCCGCCCGGCCGCAGCGACCCGGCAATCTTGGCAAGCACCTGGTCGGCCTGCTCGCGCGGCACGTGGATCAGGACGCACAATGCGAGCACCGCGTCGTAGGGGCCGCCGAGATCGTCGGTGATGAGATCGAGAAACTCACCATGCTTGCCGCGTGCGGCCTGCAACTCGAGAAACCGCTTCGTTGCGTCTGTGCGCCGAACCTGGACACCGAGCCCTTCGACGAAGTCCGCGTCGTATCCGGGTCCCGAGCCGACTTCCAGTATGCGGCCGCCTTTGCCGGCGATCTTCACCAGGCGCTTCAGCCATTTCTGTTCTCTTTGGTTCGGAACGTGCCGCACCAGAGCGTCGTAGCGTTCGGCATAGTCCTCATAGGCGTCGATCGTTTGGCGGCTCTTCGCCAGATCCTCGGATGGCACAGTCATCTTTCCCTCCCCTGGTCAAAGAGCTTGTTAGCCAATGGTGCCGGGAGGCACGCGTCCGTCAAGCATACCGATATCCCTGAGGAAATGATCCGACAGCGAGCGGCGGTCGAGCAGGCCGCGCTTGCGAGGCCTGAACGGCGCGGTGAAGAGGTCGAGCACCGGGCGGCGAAGCGTGTTGTAGAGAGCGATGGTGGTGGTCATTGCCGTATCCTCCAGGGTTTGATCCGATGAATGCAGCATGCCGTTTTCCGGGCTTGGTTTCCAATCGAACGTCGCGTAGTATGCATCAGCGGGATTGATGCGTCATGAGCTGGGAACTACCACCATTAGGAGCCATCAGGGTCTTTGAAGCCGCGGCCCGGCTGGGCAGTTTCACCAAGGCAGCCGAAGAACTCGGCATGACCCAATCAGCTGCCAGCTATCAGATAAAGGTGCTGGAAGAACGTGCCGGAACGCCGCTTTTCATAAGAAAAACAAGGCAGATCGCGCTGACCGAGGCCGGACAGCAGCTGGCGCCGCACGCAACAGGCGCGTTCTCGACCCTGGCCGACGCATGGGTCGCCACCAAGGGTGGAGCGACCGGCGTGCTGTCGGTGACGACCATGGAAACCTTCGCATCGAACTGGCTGGCCGTATGGCTTGGAACATTCCAGCTGATGCATCCCGATCTTGCCGTGAAGGTGAATACATCGCACGGGCTGGTCGATTTCACGCGCGGCGACATGGATGTCGGCATTCGCACCGGCAGTGGAAAATGGCCGGGCCTGACGGCTCACTATCTGTTCAAGGCGGACTATACGCCGATGCTCAGCCCGAGACTCGCCGAAAGCGTCGGCGGCATCCACCGCCCTGAGGATCTCTACCAACTGCCGCTATGCTGTGCCGACGATCCCTGGTGGGAAATCTGGTTCAAGGCTGCCGGCGTGCCGTTCGAGCCCGATCGCGTCATCGCTGGCCCGAAGCTGGGTACGCAGGCCTATGATGCGATGGCGGCGCTGACCGACAAGGGCGCCGCGATCCTCACCAGAAACCTTTACAGCGCCCTGTTGGAAAAGGGCCAGTTGATACAGCCATTCGACGTGCTTGGCTCGGACGGCGACGGCTATTGGCTGGTGCATCTGGAGAGCCGCCGCAACGCGCCCAAAATCAAGGTGTTTCGCGACTGGGTGCTGGCGCAAACGGCAGAGATACGCGAACGCGAACGGCTCGATAACCCTCAAGGCGCCACGATCAAGCTCGCCCGTGTCTAATCCTTAAAGGTCAACCCGTACTTGGCGACCTGTTCCTTCGGCATATCCGCAAGCGCCTGGCGCGTGGTGTAGCCGCCGTAGATCACCTTCCCGTTCTTGATCATCCAGTCCTCGACGTCGGCCTCGGTTACCGTCATCCTGTCGCCCATCTTGTACTTGTTGCCATTGACCGGCACGTCGGCGAGCAGGCCAATATAAGAGCCTTCGCTGTAGCCGACCAGCTGCAGCCAGATATGCTCGGTGGCGCCGTTCTGGGTCAGCGGGAATTTTACCGTGTAGGTGCCGGGCGTGCCGGCGTTCATCAGTTCGTGGAAGCGCTTGAGGGTCGAGCGGCCGCTGTCCTTGGCGGCCTGCATCGCCTTGTCCTCGGTGGAATAAGACACGACGTTCTGCTTCGACTCAGCCAGCGAAGCGCCACTTCCGCCCGGCATGTGGCCGAGCGAGCTAAAAAACCCGTAGCCGACAGCGGCGGCAAGAGCGACAGCCACAACTGGATTGCGCATGGACCCCTCCGAAACCCGATCACGGGCACGTTACCGGAAGGCTGTTGCGATACCGCTAAAGGACAGAGTGAGCGGATCGTTAGCGAGATGCTGAAAATTCAACCCAAGGCGCAGCGGCAGGCAGCGCAGGCGCACCGGCACCTGCCTGACGTTCAGTCGGCGTCGGCGACGGTCGTCTGCCCGCCTGCCCATGCCCGCCAGGCGCGCTCGTCGCCATGGAAGACGTTGAGGTCGATGCGGCCGGTCACGCCGTGCGACAGGCCGGAGCCGGAATACTGCCAGAACAGCCATTTGCGGCCGGGATAGACTTTTGAGGGATGCCGCGCGACGGCGCGCAGCCAGAACGGATAATCGAGAAACGCACCCTTGAGATTGTCGCGATAGAAATCCGGCGCGGTGTAGATGATGGGCCGCTGGCCGTAATGGCGCTCCAGCTTGTCCATGAACACCTTCATCTTTTCCAGCACGGTGGCCCGCGACGGCCGCCGCTTGCAGGAAGATTCGCCGTTCCACTCGACATCGATTACCGGTGGCAGCGCGCCTTCGACCCTCGGCACATTGCGGATGAACCAGTCGGCCTGCTCGCCCGCAGTGCGGCACCAGTAGAAGAAATGATAGGCGCCGCGCTTCAGCCCGGCGGCGTCGGCATTGCGCCAGTTCTTCATGAACATCGGGTCGAGATGGTCGCCGCCATCGGTCGCCTTGATATAGGCGAAGTTGGCGCCCTGGGCACGCAGCTTGCCCCAGTTGACATTGCCCTGCCAGCGCGAGACGTCGACGCCGTGGACGGCAAGGTAGCGTGGCGAAGCCTTGCCGAAATTGATCGGCTTGGCGTCGCGGAAACCGTAGCGGGTGACCGGCGAGGCCAGCATGGCCGGCGCCGCGCGCGTCAACCGCTTCGGCGCAGACATCAGAGCGGCGGGCTCGAGCTGTGGTCTGGTGCTCCCCTGCGGCGTGCCCGCGACGATGGCCTCTTCTTCCTCGACCATGGAAAAGGGCGGCGCATTGTCGGCCACAGCGTTGTCGGCCACCATGTCGGACCGCATCGGCGCGAGGTCGGCGGTCCCCGCCGGAGCCGCGGTGACCGGCGCGCTCGGACGCACGACCGAACTGGTCGTCTCGTTCGACGGCTGCAAGCCATCGACGCCCGCTGTGGACGAACAGCCGGCAAGCCACAGCGATGCCAACATGAAACTGACGACGCCTGAAATCCGCATCTGGACCTGTACGCAAAACACAACAGACCGAAGGCAAACAGACGCCGCCGGACAAACCGGCCTCGATTACTAACGAGAAATTACCAACAAAGTTTGAATCAAGTTATTAGGAATTGGCCGGGGTATGTTCGGCGGCCATAACCTACCTTCGTCATTCTAGGGCGAAGCAGTCGCGAAGCGACGTCGCGCAGACCCTGGAAATCCATGCCGTTACATCCATGGCATGAAGACGGTTCAAGATTGAGTTTGGGCGAAACGGGTCGAGCAAGGAAGCCATTCTCGACCGCGACATACTTCGGCCGACGTCACGGCGTGGATCCTCGGGTCAAGCCAGGTCAAGCCCGAGGATGACGAAGGATCATAGCCTTACCTTCCCAGCCATTGCTGCAAACAGGTCTTGGCCACCACATGCGCCGGCGGCACCGACGGTTCGTCGGCGGCCGGGCGGCGGGCACGTTCGAGCAGCAGGCGAACCTGTTCGGGGCGCACGCGGTCACGCTCCATCACGAGGAGGACCATCGGATCGCTCAAAAGCTCGTCCAGGGTGCTGATTCTGTCGCTCATCGGTCGTCTCCTCGATACCGGCCCGCAGACGACAGATAGGCAGCCAATCATGGCCCGCCAATGACGCTTTGCCGGCTATGTCGTGGTTTCGGGATTAATTTCCGGTAAGGCCGGCGTCAGTTCGGAGGCGGCGCGCCTTCATGGTGCGGCAGGCCGTCATCGAGCTGCAGCCAAGGCTGCTTCGAGGCGGTCCACATATGCATTTCCGGCTTGAACAGCGAGGGATCGTCGAGCGAGCCGGTGGTGATGCCGACGATGCCGGCGGAGTCGCGTCGGGAAAACAGCGTGGTGCCGCAAGCGGCGCAAAAGCCGCGCTTGAGGTCCGGAGAGGTGTTGACCGTCGCCACCTCTCCCTCGACGGTGACATCGTCGATGCGAAACAAAAGGCGGGCGTTGAAGGCCGCGCCTATGACCTTCTGGCAGCGCCGGCAATGGCAGACGCGCTGGTTGAGCGGCGCCGCCTCGGTGCCGTAGCGCACTGCCCCGCAATGGCATCCGCCCTGGTATTTCGTCATCATTCGAACCCATCGCACTGAATGTCTCTTGAAGATATCGACAGGTACCTTTCGGTCAATTGAAAAGCCGTGATGGCGCCATCGATTGCGCCGATAGGACCAATCGCTGCGCCAAGGCTCTGTAGCTTCGCAGGCACAAAAAAGCCGACCGCCTCTTCGAGACGGCCGGCATGTATCTCAGGCAAGCTATTTCGTTTCGCTGAGGACTTCGTCCCAGGTCTTCACCTTGGTTTCGCAATTGAGGAAGGGCAGTGCCGCGGCCGTCAGTTCCGGTGCGAAGAAGACGTCGTAGTGGGTGCGGTTGGGAATGATGGCCAGCCGGTTCTGCGACAGGTTCTCACGCATCCAGCCGGCATCCTTCAGCCCGCCGCCGATCATCTGGTAGAACCTGATCTCGTGCTCGGGCTTGTACATGTCGCTGTCGCCATAGGCCAGCATAACTGGCATCTTCAGCTTCGCCACATCGGCGGAATAGTCGTAATCCTTGCGCATGAAATTGCCCAGCGCATCGAGCAGTTTAGGGAAATCGTCGGGACGTGGGGCGACGGCGACGTAGGATTTGTACATCGGCGTGTCCTTCATGAAATCGGCGGCGGCCGCGCTCACCTGCGCCTGCTGGCCGCGCATCTCGTCATAGAAGCCATTGGCGGCGAAGCCGGTCGAGACCAGGACCAGCCGGCGCACCGTCTCGGGATGCTGAACGGCCATACGGAAGGCGACGCCGCCGCCCAGCGAATAGCCAAGCACGTCGACCTTGTCATAGCCGAGCGCCTTGACGATACCAGCCATGTCGTCGCCCATCCCCTCCAGGCTGAAGGGTCGCTCGCCGAGCGCGGTGCGGCCATGGCCCTGCAGGTCGACGGCAATGATGGTGCGGTTTTCCGCCAGCTTCGGCAGCAGCGGCGCGAACATGTCCGACGTGCCAAGGCCGCCATGCAGCAGAAGCAGCGGTTCGCCCTTGCCGTAGACGGCATAGTAGTAATTCAGGCCGTCGATCGGCAGCAGGCCGGACTTTTCCGGCTTCGGCATGGCTGTTGCCTCGGTGGTCATGGCGGGCTTGGTCTCCTCTGCATTGGCTGGGCCGGGCGCTACGAACAAGGCAGCGACCGAGGCAAGAATGGCGAAATAGATTGGTCTGGACATGTCGGTCTCCTCGGGTTCCGCCCCAAGGACGAGCAAGCACGCCGCGTGCCGACATGCCCTGCGAAAAAATCCGCGGAGGAATGACCGGTTTGGCTGTTTGTCGATCGGGTCGCGCGCCTCAGTGGCGCTTGGCTTGCACCAGATAGGCGTCGATCTCGGTCTCGCCGAGCCATTTGGCGGCTTCCAGCCGGTGCAGGCCCTCGACCAGGATGTGGCGCTTGCCGTCATTGCGAACCTGGATCGGCGTCTTCATGCCGTTTTCCAGTATGTCTTCGGCCAGGTGCCGGACCGTTTCGGGATGCAGCGTCTTCTTGCGCGCCGTCGGCACGTAGATGTCGTCGACCTTGACCTTCTGCACTCTCAGCATGCCGGCTCCCGAGGCGGAACATACCGCCTCGCCTGAGATAGTCGGTTTGCCGGGTGCGGCCAAGAGCGGCCAAGCAATTGTGTCGTATGCAATTGCTGGCCCGATCGTTTCCATTTGACGCTTGGCCGGCAGATGGCCGAAATGGCGGCCTGTCACTTTTCCGGTGTTCATGACCCATCTGCCAACCGAATTTCCCGATTTCGGACTGACGCCCGAGCAGCGCCGCGAGGCAGTGCGCGGCCATTACTATGAATGGCCGGGAATGGACGGCGAGCGCGGCGAGATCTGGTGTTATTCCAACCGCTTTTCCTACCGCGCCGGCGAGACCGTGACGCTGCATGTCAGTTCGACAGTGCCGCGCTTCAGCATTGTCATTGTCCGCGACGGCGGCAGCGAGACAAAAGTCTTCGAGCAAACGGGGCTTTCGGCGCGCTGGCAGGATACGCCCGACCAGTGCTCGGTCGAAGGCTGCGGCTGGGAGGCGTCTTTCGAATTTCGCATCGGCAAGGATTGGCCATCCGGCGCCTATCGGCTGACGCTGACGGCAGACGGGCGCGACGGCAAAGCTATCCTTTGCCATCACCTCATCATCGTCGCGCTCCTGCCCGGCAGCAAACCCGGTCGCGTGCTGCAGGTGGCGGCGACCGGCACCTGGCTGTCCTACAACACATGGGGCGGCTCCAACGCCTATCAGGGCATCACCGGCCCGGGCCGCGACCAGTATGCGCGCATGGTGTCGACGCAGCGGCCTTGGTGCCGTGGCTTCGTGGTGTTGCCCAAGGACGCGCCGCGCGTGCCGCTGGAGGTTGCCGTGCCGCCGAAAACAGTGCCGCGCTATCCGCACATGGAATGGGCGTACGCCACGGGACATTCGAAGAAATACACCTCCTCCGGCTGGGCGAGCTATGACAGCCACTTCTTCCGCTTTGCCGAGCGCGCCGGCTATGGCGTCGATCTCGCCAGCCAGCACGATTTGCACTTCTCGCCCGAAATCCTCGATGGTTATGACTGTGTGGTCTTCGTCGGCCATGACGAGTACTGGACCTGGGAGATGCGGGACGCCGTCGACAGCTACGTCGAGCGCGGCGGCCATGCGGCGCGCTTTGCCGGCAATTTCATGTGGCAGACAAGGCTGGAGGACGAAGGCCGCCGGCAGGTCTGTTACAAATACCGCGCGCGGGCCGAAGACCCGGCCTATGGCGGCGACGTCACCCGCGCCACCAACTCCTGGGAAGCGCCGGAGATCGGCCGTCCCGGCGCTCTGACCTTCGGCCTTAACGCGACGCGCGGCGTCTATGCCGGCTGGGGCGGCTGCGCGCCGCGCGGCGTGCGCGGCTTTCCGGTCTATCGGCCCGAGCATTGGGCCTTTGCCGGCACCGGAATCTATTATGGCGACCTGCTTGGCGCCGACAGTCATGTCTATGGCTATGAGGTCGACGGGCTCGATTTCGAGATCCGCGGCGGCCTGCCCTATCCGACACCGGACAGCGGTGCGCCTGACGGGCTGCAGGTGCTGGCCGTCGGCATGGCGAGCCAGGTCGAGGAAAGCGCCGATATCCCGATCGAGGACCAGTTTCTCGCCGACGAGGATGGCCGCTTTACGGCCGAAACGCTGTTTGGCGAGGCGACCGACGCCAATCTGGAAAAGGTCAAACGCGGCAACGGCATGATCGTCAATTTTCCGCGCGGCAAGGGCGAGGTTTTCCACGCCGGAAGCTGCGAATGGGTCGCCGGCCTGCTCAGGCAGGATCCCATGGTCGAGCGCGTGACCAGGAATGTAATCGACCGCTATCTCGGAAAGACCTGACATGCAGAAGCCCTCATCAACTGGTTCAGAAACGCGCGCGCCATCGCACCTGTTCTACCTCTCCAGCCTGCGCCGGCCGCTGATCGACCGCGCCGAAGGCATCTATATGTGGACGCAGGACGGCCGCCGCTTCATCGACGGATCGAGCGGGCCGATGGTCGCCAATATCGGTCACTCCAACCGCAATGTGCTGGACGCCATGAAGCGGCAGATGGACCGCGCCACCTTCGCCTACCGGCTGCATTTCGAGAACGAGCAGGCGGAAGAACTGGCGCGGGAGCTCGCCGGCAAACTGCCGGAGGGCATGGACCGAATCTTCTTCGTCTCCGGCGGTTCGGAGGCGACGGAATCCTGCATCAAGCTGGCGCGGCAATGGGCGGTCGCGACCGGCCAGCCGAAGCGCTGGAAGGTTATCACGCGTTTTCCCTCCTATCATGGCGGCACGCTGGGTTCGCTTTCGATAACCGGCGACGATGCGCTGGCCGAAACGTTCACACCGATGATGCGGGTGATGCCGACCGTGCCGGCGCCGACGGCATGGCGCGACCGCGACAATCTTTCGATGGAGCAGCGCGGCGTCCGTTATGCCGACATGCTGGAGGAGAAGATCCAGGCCGAGGGCCCGGACAGCGTGCTCGCCTTCATCATGGAGCCGATCGGCGGTGCGGCGACTTCGGCCCTCGTCGCACCGGACAGCTATTATCCGCGTATACGCGAGATCTGCGACCGCTACGGCATCCTGCTCATCCATGATGAAGTGATGAGCGGCGCCGGCCGCACCGGAAAATTCCTTGGCGGCGACCATTGGAACTGCAAGCCCGACATCGTCGCGCTGTCGAAGGGGCTTGGCTCCGGCTATGCGCCGCTCGGCGCGCTGGCCGCCCCGATGCGGCTGGTCGAGCCGCTGCTGGCGTCGGGCGGCTTCCAGCATGGCCACACCTATGCTGGCAATCCGCTCGCCTGCGCGGCCGGGCTCGCCGTGCTCGGCGAGATGGACCGCCTCGACCTGATCGCCAATGCCGCCGCGATGGGCGACGTGCTGATGGACGGGCTGAAAGCGCTGGCGAAGCGTTTTCCGTTCATCGCCGATGTCCGAGGCAAAGGCCTGCTCACCGGGGCCGAGATGGTTGCCGATCCCGAAACTCTACGGCCGATCGAACAGGGCAAGAAAGCCACGCAGCGCCTGCTCGACCTCGCCTACGAGCGCGGGCTGATCATCTACGGCCGCAGGGTCAAGGGCGGTGTCGACGGCGACAATTTCATGGTGGCGCCGCCGATGATCGTCACGGCTGAAGAGGTCGGCGAGATCATTTCCATCATCGGCGATTCGCTGGAAGTTCTGGCCGCCGAACTCGACCTGCCGGTCGAAGGCTGAGGGCTAAAGAATGGCGCCGAGGAAAGTCATCATCACCTGCGCGGTCACTGGCTCGGTGCACACCCCGTCCATGTCGCCCTATCTGCCGGTGACGCCGGACCAGATCGCGACCGACGCCATCGCGGCGGCCGAGGCTGGCGCCTCAATCCTGCATCTCCACGCCCGCGATCCCAAAGACGGCCGGCCGACCGCCGATCCTGAGGTGTTCATGCAGTTCCTGCCGCGCATCAAGCAAGCGACCGATGCGGTGATCAACATCACCACCGGCGGTTCGTCGCTGATGACGCTCGACCAGCGGCTGGCGGCATCACTGCGGGCCGAGCCGGAAATGTGTTCGCTGAACATGGGCTCGATGAATTTCGCGCTGTTCCCGATGCTCGACAAGCCAAGGGAATGGCAGCACGAGTGGGAACCAAAGCTGCTCGAAGCCACCCGCGACACCATCTTCAAGAACACCTTTGCCGATATGGAAGGCGTGCTCGAAAAGCTCGGCAAGGGCTGCGGCACGCGCTTCGAGTTCGAATGCTACGATGTCGGCCATCTCTATTCGCTGGCGCATTTCCGCGACCGCGGGCTGGTGTCGGGGCCGCTGTTCATTCAATTCGTGCTCGGCATTCTGGGTGGCATCGGTGCCGATCCCGACAATCTCATCCACATGAAGCGCATTGCCGACAAGCTGTTCGGCGACAGCTACCAGTTCTCGGTGCTCGCCGCCGGCCGCCACCAGATGCCGCTGATCTCGATCGCAGCGGCGATGGGCGGCAATGTCCGCGTCGGGCTGGAGGACAGTCTCTACGACGGACGCCAGCTGGCGAAATCCAACGCCGACCAGGTGCGCAGGATACGTGGCATTCTCGATGGCCTGTCGTTGGAGGTGGCCACACCGGCGGAGGCGCGGGAGATGCTGGCGCTGAAGGGTGGGGACCGGGTGGCGTTTTGAGATGATTGATCTGCGATGATGGCGTTCTGGCACACCCCCCTCTGGCCTGCCGGACATCTCACCCCCAAGGGGGGAGATCGGATGTCACTGCGGCCTTCGCCAATCTCAATCGTTGCAAAATGGATGGCAGCGCCAAAGCTGCCAATCTCCCCCCTTGAGGGTGAGATGTCCGGCAGGACAGAGGGGGGTGCCTGGGCGCCTTGCCTATCGTGAGTACAGTCACCCTCCGCCCCGGCACCATCGACGACGTCGACACCATCCATGCCGCGCTGCTCAAGCTCGGCACCCATATCGGCGCGCATCAGGAGATCACGTCCACTGCCGACGATCTCCGCCGCTACGGCTTTGGCGACAAACCCGCCTTCTCCACCCTGATCGCCGAGATCGGCGGCGATTTTGCGGGGCTCTGCCTGCATTTCCCGATCTTCTCGACATGGATGGGGCGGCCCGGCGTCTATATCCAGGACCTCTATGTCGAGGACCGGTTTCGCGGCCGCAAGATCGGCGAAAGACTGCTGCGCCGGGTCGCGCGCGACTGCCGCCGGGATGGCGGCGCCTATCTCAGGCTGTCCGTCGACACCGACAATGACGGCGCCAAGGCTTTTTATGAGAGACTGGGCATCGCCTGGTCGAGCTACGAGCAGACGCAGAAGATTGTTGGCGATGCCTTTTTCGCCTTTGCCGATGCAGCGCAGGATGGGGACGCGGAATGAAAGCCTTCTTTGCCGAGGAGCAGAAACGCCACGACCCGAAGGCCTTTCTGTCCAGCGGTGCGCCGCAGCCCAATCCCGAACAGCCGGAGCGGGTAGAGCGATTGTTAGCCGGCGCAAAATCCGCCGGATTGATGATCGAGCGGCCCAGGGAACATGGCCTAGGCCCGGTGGCGGCCGTGCATACGCCGGAGTATCTCGCCTTCCTCGAACACATTTTTGCGCGCTGGCAGCGCATCGAGGGCGCATCCGCGGAAGTCATCCCCAACATCCATCCACTGGCCCGCACAGGGTCCTATCCGGCCTCGGCGGTCGGCCAGGCCGGCTACCACATGGCCGACACCGCTTGCCCGATCTCGGCCGAAACCTGGCACAGCGCGCTGTGGAGCGCTTGGAGCTCGGTCGAAGCGGCGGAAGCTGTCATGGCAGGCGCGCCTGCCGCTTATGCGCTCTGCCGGCCGCCCGGCCATCATGCCTTTGCCGATGTCGCCGGCGGCTTCTGCTTCATCAACAATTCAGCGGTCGCGGCCCAGGTGTTGCGCAAGCAGGCAGCGCGGGTGGTGATCCTCGATGTCGACCTGCATCACGGCAACGGCACGCAAGGCATCTTTTATACGCGTTCCGACGTCCTGACGGTGTCGCTGCACGCCGATCCGGTGCGCTTCTATCCGTTCTTCTGGGGCCATGCCGATGAGCGCGGCGAAGGTCCGGGCCTCGGCTATAATTTCAACCTGCCATTGCCGCGCAAATCAGCCGACGCGGCGTTTCTGGAGGCCCTCGAAGTGGCGTTCCAGCGTATCCGCGCCTTTTCGCCGGACGCGCTGGTCGTGGCGCTCGGTCTCGATGCGTTCGAGGGCGATCCGTTCGGCGGGCTTTCGGTGACCACGCCCGGTTTCTCGCGGATCGGCGAGGCAATTGCCAAGCTTGGCCTGCCGACGATTATCGTCCAGGAAGGCGGCTATCTCTGCGACGCGCTCGGCGACAATCTCACGGCGTTCCTCACCGGTTTCGCGGCAAACAGCGATAGCTGACTAGCGCTGCTGCCTCAGCATGGCGATCTCCCGGTGCACGCTTTCCAACGTCTCGTCGATCTCTGCCGCCGTGTTGTAGTGCGCAATACCGATGCGCACGACGCCCTGCTCGGCCGGAATGCCGAGATGGTGGACGATCTCCCAGGCGTAGTTGTGACCCGACCATAGAAAAATGTTCTCGGCATTCATCTGCCGCACGATCGTCTCTGGCACGATGCCGTCGACGGTGAAGGACACGGTCGGCACGCGCTCAATGACACGCTTCTGATCGGTGATGCCGCGGATGGTCAGGCCCTCAATGGCGGACAGCCCATCGATCAGCCTCAGCGCCAGCGGGTTTTCGTAGGCGATCGACACTTCGTATGCCTTTGCGATCTTTTGCCTTCGCGAACCGCCCTCGCCGGCCGCAGCACCGAGTTCGGCGAAGTAATCGACCGCTGCGGTAAGCCCGGCCATCAGTTCGATCTGCGGCGTGCCGAGTTCGAAGCGCTCCGGCAGGCCATTGGAAGAGCAACGGCATTTGTAGGGTTGCAGCGCATCGATGATGTCGCGGCGTCCCCACAATATGCCCATGTGCGGGCCGAAGAATTTGTAGGCCGAGCAGATCAGGAAGTCGCAGCCGAGATCCTGCACGTCGACCAGCCCGTGCGGCGCGAACTGCACGGCATCGACATAGACGAGCGCGCCGGCCTGTTTGGCGATGGCCGTCAGCGCCTTGACCCGGTTGATCGAGCCGGTGAGGTTCGACGCATAGTTCAGCGCAACGAGTTTTGTCCTGTCGGTAAGCAGAGCGCTGAGCGCCGCCTCCTCGACCTGCCAGCTGTTCTCGTCGAAGGGCAGGAAGCGCACCACAAGGCCGAGGTCCTCGGCCAGCTGCAGCCAGGGCGAGACATTGCCCTCATGATCCATGCGGGTGACGATGATCTCGTCGCCCGGCTTGAAGCCGCGGCCGAGCGTGCGCGACATGTGATAGGTCAGCGTCGTCATATTGGCGCCGATGATGATTTCCTCAGCGCTCGCTGCACCCAGGAAATCGGCCATCGCCGCATGGGCGCCGTCGACCACCTGTTGCGCGGCAAGCGTGGTTTCGAAATAACCGCCGAGATTGGCGTTGGTGGTGAGGAGGCAGCGCGCCACCGCATCGGCAACCGCCTGTGGCACCTGCGTGCCGGCCGGATTGTCGAGATAGATGCGCCGGCGGCCTTTGTCGGTCAGGTCCAGCGCCGGAAATTTTCCCCTGACGGTCTCGATCGGAAAATCCATTGCTGTCCCCTTCCCCTTGTCTTTGCTCGGTAATTCCGGCCAAACGGCCTGCTTATGGGCACGGATTGCCGACGCGCTGGTGGATCGCATCCACCCCCTTCTGCATCTCCTCGGTCCAGGTCACGTCGGCTGAGGACAGCGCCATCTCAAGCTGGGCAATCGTCGTCGCGCCGATGATGCTGGAGGTGACGAACGGCCGGCTGGCGACATAGGCGTTGGCAAACAGCGCAGGTTCAAGGCCGAAGGAGCGCGCCAGTTCGTTGTATGCGAGCTGCGCTTCCGCGGCATTCGGCGTCTCGTAGCGCTGGCCGCGGTTGAAGAGCTGCGAGCGCGAACCCTGCGGCCGTGCGCCATGGTCGTATTTGCCGGTGAGATAGCCCTGCGCCAGCGGCGAATAGGCGAGAAAGCCGACATCCTCGCGTTCGCAGGCCTCGGCGAGGTTCACCTCGAACGTGCGGTTGACCAGATTGTAGGCGTTCTGCAGCGAAACGACGCGCGGGCCGACGCCCTTGTCGGCCTCGGCAATGAAGCGCATGACGCCCCAGGAGCTTTCGTTCGACAGGCCGAGATGGCGGATCTTTCCTGCCTTCACCAGTTCATCGAAGACAGCCAGCGTCTCGGCGATCGGCGTCTCGCCGGGCGGCGCGCCAACGGCATCGGCACGGCGCGGCACAGCACCCACGCGGGTCGGGTTGGCGCCCCAGGGGATGTCGCGCTCCGGCCAATGGATCTGATAGAGATCGAGATAGTCGGTGCCGAGCTTGGCCAGCGATTTGTCGATGGCGTCAAAGATGTCGGCGCGCACCAGCTTCGACGGGCGGCCGCCACGAAACCAGCTGTTGGCGGTGCGGCCGACCACTTTCGAGGCCAGGATGACCTTGTCGCGGTTGCCCTTGGCCTTCATCCAGCTGCCGATGAACTTCTCCGTCCGCCCCTGCGTTTCCTCTTTGGGCGGGATCGGGTAGAGCTCGGCGGTGTCGATGAAATTCACGCCGCGCTCAAAAGCCAGATCCATCTGCGCGTGGCCATCGGCTTCGGTGTTCTGCTCGCCCCAGGTCATCGACCCCAGGCAGATCTGGGTAACAAGAAGATCGGTCCGACCGAGACGGCGTTTGTGCATGGAATTTCTCCGGCGGGAATGCTGGGCGCGACAGCGCGGGAAGGAAGTCGCATCTATAGGGAAAGCGGCGCCGCTCTCCAACCCTCAGCGGACCGACTTTTGCGTGAAGGAGGAAAAGTTAGCGCCTTGCGCCGGCCAGCGCGCGCCGCTTGGCCTCGTCGATCAGCATGTTGGCCACCTGCATGCGGATCATGGCGCGCTGGCGCAGATGCGGCGCGACGCGGTCGGGGTGGTTGGCGAAGGCGAAGCTGCGGCGCATGCGGCCGAGATCGGCGTTCTTGACTGGATGATCGAGGCCGAGCTCGACGGCGATCGCGTCAGGGTCGATCGGCGGCAGCTTTTCCTCGGGCTTTGCCTCCTCGCCGGCCAGCGCCAGCTTGGCATGATCGAGAAGGGCGGCAAATTCTGCGGCCAGATCGGCTCCCGCCTCGCGGTATTCGGCGGCGAATGTTTCGCCCGAGACCTTGATGCGGCCGGAATGAAGCTCGTCGGCCACGGAGAGATAGTCGAACGGGATCGACGGCCGCGCGCCGGTCTCCTCGCCCGCCTCGTCCTTGTCGGAGGCAACGAACAGATCGTCGAGCAAGGAAGCGAAATCCCGCTTGGCGCCGATGTCAGCCTCCCCCTCGTTTAAGCGTGCGAACAGAGCCGGTCGCAGCATAGAACCGGCTCGTTAAAAATGAATGCCGCTGATCTTAACCAGTTTAGGCGTTTGCGAGGCTTGCGCGGGCCCGGTTGGCGATGTGCAAGACCCAACAAAAAGCCGGACTGCATTTGCATGCAGTCCGGAAATTCGCCAGGAGTGGCGAGGAAAAGCCGGCCATGTGCCAGCGTCTATGCATACGGTGGGGATGCGCCACAAGTTTCAGCGCACGCGGCAATTGTGCCGAAAAAATTCGCTTGGCATGGCTGCCATGCAAATGCTGCACTGCACAATCTTCACAATTTTCCTATATTCGGCGCCGTGGAGGATCAACAAGGGGCCGAATCATGGGGTTCTTCACTGAAATGTTTGCCCGTCCGCGTCCGCAGGAGCATCAGCGTTATCGTTCCGCCCTGGCACTGCTGCACTCGATGAGCAATGCCGACCGCGCCGACATCGGCGTCAAGCCGGCCGATTTCCCACGCATCGCGCGCGAAATGTCACTGCGTTGAGTAAGCCTTGGCGCTGAACCAGCGTCATACGAAGTTTCCCGGCAGCGGCCGGGAAACCTCGCAACGCGCAATTCGTCAACGATTACCGAGATAGGCGCCCTTGGTCAGCGGCACGCCATTGTGGCGCAGGATGTCGTAGGCGGTGGTCACGTGGAAATAGAAGTTGGGCATGGCGACATGCAGCAGATACTGCATGCCGGGCATCGAGGCTTCGCGCTGGCCAAACTTCAGTTCGACCACCCTTTCATCCGAACCATCGAATTCGGCGGCCGAGAATGACGCCAGCAGATCGAGCGTCTTGGTCAGGCGCGCCTGAAGCTCGGCGAAGGTCGCTTCATTGTCTTCGTATTTCGGCACCTCGCGACGGGCCAGCCGTGATGGCGCGCCCTTGGCGTGGTCGGTGGCGACCTGCACCTGCCTGACCAGCGCGTACATGTCGGGCGCCAACCTCGCGGTCAAAAACACCTGCGGGTCGATCTTGCGCTCGGTTGCATTCTGTTCGGCCGCCGACAGCACGCCGGACAGCGCCTTCAGCCTGGCCGAAAACACCGGCACCGAGGCTTCATACATCGATAGTGTCACGTTCAAATCTCCATTGCGGCTGAAGCGCCGACGGCGGGACGTAGCGCCTTCCCGGAGGATTTTTCAAGCGTCACCACGTCGCCGCAATCTCTATGATAGACTCCTTTCGTGGTGGAGATTCTCCGATGAGACGCGTCTTTCTGGCAGCGGCCGCCTTTTGCTCCCTTGCCGCATCCGGCCAGGCTGTGTTCGCCGACGATGACCCGGCAGCCGATGACCAAGCCCCTTACGTCGATGACAGGTCGGACGCCGCAGCCGTCATCCGCTCGCTCTACAGCGCCATCAACCGGCACGAATTCGCCCGCGCCTGGGCTTACTACGGCGATACCAAGCCGGCAAAGGATTTTGATACCTTCGTCAAGGGCTATGACGGCACCGACAAGGTCGACGTCGAAACCGGCGCCATTTCCGATGAAGGTGCGGCCGGCAGCATCTATTACAGCGTTCCGGTCGCCATCCGCGCCACCGACAAGGACGGCAAGGAAGCAGTTTTCGCCGGCTGCTACACGCTGCGCCAGGTCAGCGCTCAGATCCAGGCCCCGCCGTTCCGACCGATCTTTATCGACAAGGGCGCGCTGAAGCCATCCAAGGCCGATTTCGAGGGGGCGCTGCCGCCAAGCTGTGGTGACGGGCCGCCGCCGCCGAAGAAGGACACCGCACTCGAGCACGTGAAGAAACTGTTCGCCGCTGATTATGGCGATCAGTGTGACAAGCAATTTCTCGGCGAGGAGCCGAACATCTTTTCGATCAAATACAAGGCAAAGGACGCGGCTGCCAGCGATCCCGACAAGGAAACGCGGCTTTTCGAGTTCTACTGCCAAGCGGCAGCCTATAACGCAAGTTCGGTCTACTACATGACCGACGAAGTATCGGGCGTGCGGCAGTTGCAGTTCACCGAGCCCGAAATGGATATCCGTTACGAGAACAATGACAGCGACGGCAAACTGCTGGGCATGGATATCATCGGCTTCCGCACAACCGGCTGGGCGGCCAATTCCGAATATGACGAAGAAGCCAAGACGCTGACCACGTTCAACAAATGGCGCGGCATCGGCGACGCCTCGGACAAGGGGATATACCTGTTCCGTAACGGCGATTTCTCCCTCGTCCAATATGATGTGGACGCGTCTTACGATGGCGAGGAGAACCCGCGGACGGTGGTCGACTACAACACCGCGCCGTAGGGGTCTTAGCAGGAACCGCCGCGCTCAAGCAGTCCTTCACATTCGCCTTCTCGTTTCAGGCCGGGAACGCATCGGCCGGAAGAAGGCGCGAATGTCTTCGACCAGAAGACTCGGTTCCTCCAGCGCAGCGAAATGGCCGCCTCGCGGCATCGATGTCCATCGCTGAACGTCAAAGACCCGCGCCACCCAGGATCGAGGCGGCATCGGCAACTCGCGAGGGAAAAGCGCTACCCCAAATGGCGGCGAAACGCGTTCCAGCGTCTCGAACGCAAGAGGGAACAGTCGATTCTCCTTGTAGAGCCGCAAGGACGAGGTGAGCGCGTTGCTGAACCAATAGAGCGAAACATCCGTAAGGAGCGTGTCCATGCCGAAGGTGCGCTCCACGTCACCGTCGCAATCGCTCCAGCTACGGAACTTCTCGATCATCCAGGCTGCGAGACCGATCGGCGAGTCTGTCAGAGCATAAGCAAGCGTCTGAGGCTTCGTGCCCTGCAGATGGGCATAGGCGCCCTCCGTTGCCGTCCAGGCCTCGGCGTTGTCCAGAAAGGCCTGCTCCTCAACGGTGACGGGTGGCAGACCTGCACCCAAGGGTGGCCGATAGCTCCCGGGAATGTAATTGACGTGGACGCCAAGCACGCTTTCGGAATGGAGCCGTGCCATCCAGGCGGAAACGCCCGCCCCGATGTCGCCTCCTTGGGAAGCGAAGCGGTCGTAGCCGAGCCCCCGCATCAACTGTACCCATAACTCCGCGATGCGGCCGGAATGGAAGCCTGGTTCCGTCGGCGCCTGGGAAAAGCCGTATCCGGGCAAGGAGGGAACTACCACGTGGAAAGCGTCGGCCGGGTCACCACCATGGGCAGCTGGGTCTGCCAGCAATGGAATGACGTGTTCCATTTCGATGAACGAGCCGGGCCAGCCATGCGTTATGATCAGCGGCAGCGGCGCCGGTCCGTTGCCTGGCTGGTGGACAAAGTGGACATCTAGGTTGTTCAGCCTCGTCAGATATTGCGGCAGCCGGTTCAGCCGCGCCTCTTGCACTCTCCAGTCGAAGCGGTCTCGCCAGTAATCCGCAAGGCGCTTGATGAACGGCAGGTCGGCCCCATCACTCCAGCCCGCTTCGCTTAGCGGAATTGGCCATCGTGTTGCGCTAAGCCGGCGCTGGAGATCTTCAAGTTGTTCGTTCGGAATTTGGATCTTGAAGGGGTGAGCGTCCATCGCTGTGCTTCCGATCTGTTGGATCATATCAGCCTACCCCAGTAAGGATATCGGCCGAACCATGATCGCCAAAACCAACGGGCACCTCTGGGCCATATGCCTCAGGGCGCTTTTGACAGCATCCAGTTCAACGTTTGGCGCCAGTCCACCATGCGGATCGGCGTGCCGTGGGTGCCCGTTTCAAAACGGACGAACCGGGTCGGATAGGCTTTCGAGTTCGCAATGATGGAGCGGAAGAAGGCTTCCTGTTTCTCCACGGGAAAGACCGGGTCCTTGCTGCCCTGGCCGAAAAACACCGGCACGTGACGCCTGTAAGCCGGGCTCGAAAGGAAGCTGTCATCCCATAGCGAGCCGAGCAGCAGCAGCCCGCTGATGCGCCGTCCGGTATCGTCGCGGCCGGCAAGTTTCCAGCACAGCGCACCACCCATCGAGCCGCAGGCGACGAAAATCTTCGCGTCCGGCGAGGCCTCGGCATAGTGGCCGATCAGGGCTGCGATCTGCGCCGCGCCCTTGTCGCCGAAATCGGTGAAATCGGGTGAGAGATAAAGGCCGCCATTGCCGGCCATCAGGTTCTTGATGCGGTTGAAATTGCCGCCGAAGGTGAAGTCGTCGACACCCTGCTTGCGGCTGCCGCCCTGCCCGTGCAGGTAAAGCACGATGATGCCGGCGCCATCGGTCTTGCCGACAGCGACATGCCTGACATCGCCGGCATCGGTTTTCAGCATCAAATCCTGCTGCACCTTGCGCACGCCGGTGTCGGTATACTGCGCATGCACGCGCTTTTCCGGCACTTCGTCGCGGTCGTTGATGTCGCGCATCTCGCGATAGTCGATGACGGTGTAGGCGCCTTTGTCCGTGGACGAGAGCGTCGCCGGATAGGCGAAGAGGTCATCCTTGTAGGGTTTTAGTTCGAGCGCGTCGGCGTGGGCGGCAGAGAACAGGAAAAAGAGCGAAATCAGAAGGCTATGGAGCGCGGCCGCCCCCCTCTGGGCTGCCGGCCATCTCCCCCTCAAGGGGGGAGATTGGATATCACGCCGCCTTCCGCCAATCTTCAAAGCTGCAGGATAGACGCCGCCATCGAGGCTGCTGATCTCCCCCCTTGAGGGGGAGATGGCCGGCAGGCCAGAGAGGAGTAGAAGCGCTGAGGCAAGTAAAGAGAGAGCCATGCTAAAGGCATGCGTTTTTCGGCTTCGCTTTGTCAATCCTGCAGCACGCCGCCGGCGTCTTCCAGCGCCTCGCGGGTGTCGACATCGATCGACGCGCCGTCGCCGATCTCGACGTCGATGACATCCAGTCCCTCGGCCTCGACCAGATGGCGGGCGCCGGTGTCGCCCTCGAGGTGAGCGATGCCTCCAAACAGCGCGCGTGGCAGCAGCACCGGATTGCCGCGGCGGCCGTCATGGGCGGCACGCACCACTGAGCGGCCGCCGTCCCTACGGAAGGCCTCGATCAACCGGTCGAGATCGGCCGATGAGATACCCGGCATGTCGCCGAGGACGATCATGGCGCCGGCCGCCTCGGCTCCAACGCGGGCAATGCCGGCTTTTAGAGACGAGGACAGGCCGTCGGCAAAATCCGGATTGTCGGCGAAGATCACGTCGAGGCCGGTCAAGGCTTGGTGCACCCGCTCACGCTGGTGGCCGGTGACGACAACGGTGCTGGTTGCCTTCGAGGCCAGTGCGCGCTCGACTGTCCGGCGCACCAGCGGTTTGCCGTCGAACAGCGCCAGAAGCTTGTTCGGCCCGCCCATGCGGCTGGAGCGACCGGCGGCCAGAAGCACGATCTCGACCTTCAGCCCGGCTCTCGCCGGCAGCGGCTCGCGCGGCTGCGGCCGGGTCGGGATTTCCATCAAGAGGCCGCCAACGCCCATGCCGGCGATGTCCTTGGCGGTGACGTCGAGGCCGGCGATCAGCCTGTCGAGCACCCAATCGAAACCGTTCTCCTTGGGGCTGCGGGCGCAACCGGGCGCGCCGATGACGCGCTTGCCGTCGAGCGTGCCCAGCACCAGCAGATTGCCGGGATCGACGGGCATGCCCGCGCGGATCACCGTGCCACCTGCTGCCTCGATCGCCGCCGGAACGACATCGTTGAAATCGCTCATCGCCGAGGCGCCGAAGATCACCACCATGTCGTTGTCGCGCGCCAGCGCGGCCGCTGCCTCGGCTACAGGCGCGATCTCGTGCGGCGTGCGGCGCTCCGTCGTCAGCCGGCCGCCGGAGCGTGCCAGCCGGGCCTCGGTGACGCGCAGCGTCTTGTCGAGCACGCTGGCCTTGATGCCGGGCAGCATCGTCTGAATGACGCCGATGCGCACCGGCTGATAAGCGTTGACGGCGAAGATCTCGCCACCGGCGCAGATTTTCACCACCTTGTCGACCAAAGCTGAGGCTACGGCGAAGGGGATGATCTTGACCGTCGCCACCATTTGCCCCGTCTCGACCGGCGCGTGCTGCGCCAGCGTGGCGATGGTGATGGTCGGGTCGACCGCATTGATGGCGTCGATCATGGCGGCATCGACGGTGAAGAGACCGGCGGCCTTGGCATGGAGGTTGACGCGGCCGGTCGCGGCCGGTTTTGCCTCGATGTTGCGGTGGGCCATGCTGGCAGCAATCTTTTCGGCCGCCGCGTCCTCGCTGAGGTCATCGGCGGCAAGCACCGCCACGACGATCTCGGTAATGCCGGCCGCCTTCAGCACCGCCACGTCCTGCGTGCTCAGCCTGTGCGCCTTGCGGAAACGCCGCTCGCCCGCCGTCGTGGCATGCGCCAGCACCGCGCCTTGCGCCTGATCGATCGGGATCGGCCCGAACTTCATGCCGCCGCGCCTTTGGCTTCGAGACCGCGCGAGCGAAAGGCGTGGATCGTCTGCGCCAGGATGGCGACGGCGATCTCGGCCGGGCTCGCCGCGCCAATGTCGATACCGATCGGTGCGTGGATGCGGGCGATCTGGTCGGCGCTGGCGCCGAGCGCCAGCAGGCGCTCGACGCGCCTGGCGTGTGTTTTGCGGCTGCCGAGTGCGCCGACATAGAAACAGTTGGCGTCGAGCGCGGCCTTCAGTGCGAAATCGTCGATCTTCGGATCATGGGTGACGGCGGCGAGCGCCGTATAGCTGTCGAGCGGCTGGCGTTTCAGCACATCCTCCGGCCATTCGGCATGCAGGGCTACATCGGGAAAACGGTCCGGGGTGGCGAAGGCGGTGCGCGGATCGACGATCTCCAGGGGATAGCCGGCGATCCTGGCCATCGGCGCCAGCGCCTGACTGATATGGACGGCGCCGACTACCACCAGGCGCGGCTGCGGCAAATGCGCGTTGAGGAAGAAGGTGCGCCCTTCAGCCTCGACCGAGCCGGAATTGCCGGTGCGAAATGCCTTGGCGATCGCTTGCCCGAGTTCCCCGGCAACCTGGTCGCCTTCGCGCACGATGCGGTCGCGGCCATCGCCGAGGTCGGTGACCAGGATCGCGGCGCGGCGCGCGCGACGTTCGGCATTCAGGGTTTTAAGAGCGTAAGGATCCATGCCTAACCAAGCCGCTCCACATAGACCTTGATGCGGCCGCCGCAGGACAGCCCAACCTGCCAGGCGGTTTCGTCGGCAACGCCGAATTCCAGCATCTTCGCTTTCCCCGAGTCGATGACGTCCATCGCCTCGCTCACCACGGCACCCTCGACGCAGCCGCCCGAGACCGAGCCGTGAAAATTGCCTTCGGCGTCAATGACCAGATGACTGCCGGCCGGCCTCGGCGCCGAACCCCAGGTCTCGACCACAGTGGCGACGGCGACATCCTTGCCGTCCTTCATCCAGCCTTCCGCGATGATCAAGGGGTCGCGGGCCTCATCGAGATAGATGCTGTTGTCCATGATCGCTTGCCTCAAAGTCTGTTTTTCTCTGGGAGCCTGTTTTTCGGAATCCAATATGGCTATGCGGCGCGCCTGACACCAGCGTCCAGCCAGCGACGCGGATCGACCGAAGCGGCCGATTTCTTGTGCAGCGAGGCGCAGAGGTCGGCCAGCGCATCGAGATTGTGTACCGAGCGGAACTCGTCGACATGAGGCAGCATCGCTCTGACGCCGCGGGCCCGCGCCTCGAAGCCGCCAAAGCGCAGAAGCGGGTTGAGCCAGATCAGCCGCCGGCAGGATTTGTGCAGGCGATCCATCTCCTCCGACAGGCCGGCGACATCGTCGCGCTCCAGCCCGTCGGTGATCAGCAGCACCACCGCGCCCTGCCCGAGCACGCGGCGTGACCAGTGCTTGTTGAACTCCGCCAGCGTATCGCCGATGCGGGTGCCGCCCGACCAGTCCTTCACCGCCGCCGAGCAGTCGGCAAGGGCGGCATCGGGGTCGCGATGGCGCATCTGCCGCGTGAGATTGGTCAGTCGCGTGCCGAAGACGAAGGTGTGCACGCGCCGCCGTTTTTCGGTCAGCGCATGCAGAAAGTGCAGGAAGATGCGCGTGTACTGGCTCATCGAACCGGAGATATCGGCGAGAACCACCAGCGGCGGATGCACTTCGCGGGCTGAGCGGAAATTCGGCAGGATCAGTTCGCCGCCGGTACGCGCGGCCGAGCGCATCATGGCGCGTGGATCGATACGGCGGCCATGCAGGTCTGCCTTGAAGCGTCGGGTACGGACCATGTCGAACGGCAGCCGCAGCCGGGCAATCGCCTTCTTGGCGTCTGCCATCTCGTCGGCATTCATCTGGGCAAAGTCCTTGCCGCGCAGCACTTCATTCCCGGAGAAGGTTAGCCGGGCGTCGACTTCGATCTCCGGGATTTCCCTGACCGGCCGATTCTTCTCGTGGCCTTCGAACATGGCCTGGCTGACGCGGTTTTCTGCCGCGCGCGGCTTTTGCTTCTCCCTGGTGTCGGGCGCCACAGGCGAGAACATCGCCAGAAGTTTCTCGATCAGCTCGCGCGATTTCCAGAACAGCCGGAAGGCTTCGTCGAAAACAGGGTGATCCTCGTGCCGCGACACCAGCACGGCATGCAGCGTCCAGTAGAAATCGTCGCGCGAACCGATGCCGGCTGCCAGCACCGCCTCGATCCCATCCTTGACCGAAGCCGGCCCGACCCGCAGGCCGGATTTGCGCAAGGTGCGGGCGAAATAGACGATGTTGTCGGCGATGCGCCCGTCTTCCGTCGCCTCTCTGGGGTCGGTCTCTTTGGGGTAAGCACCCGGCGCCTTCACTGCCCTACTCCGCCGCCGCCAGTTCGGCCTTGACCTCATCGAGGATACGCCGGCCCTCGCCCGCGCCGATGCGGGCAATGTCGTCCTGGTATTTCAGCAAAACGCCGATCGTGTCGGAGACGGTTTCGGGATCGAGCGCCACCTTGTCGAGTTCGGTCAGCGCGCCGGCCCAGTCGATGGTCTCGGCAACGCCCGGCGCCTTGAACAGCTCGACCCGGCGCAGCTTCTGGATGAACGACACCACTTCCGCGGAAAGCCGGCTGTTGGCCTGCGGCACCTTGCGGCGCACGATCTCCAGCTCGCGCTCGGCATTGGGATAGTCGACCCAGTGATAGAGGCAGCGCCGCTTCAGCGCGTCGTGGATTTCGCGCGTGCGGTTGGTGGTGATGATGACGATCGGCGGTTCCTCCGCCTTGATCGTGCCGAGCTCGGGCACCGTCACCTGGAAATCGGACAGGATTTCGAGCAGGAATGCTTCGAAAGCCTCGTCGGTGCGGTCGAGCTCATCGATCAGGAACACCGGGGCCGCACCCGCCTTGCCGGTCAGCGCATCGAGCACCGGGCGGCGGATCAGGTATTTTTCGGAAAAGACATTCCGCTCCATGTCGGAGCGGTCGACCGAGCCTGCCGCCTCCTCCATGCGGATCTCTATCATCTGCGCGGCGTAATTCCACTCATAGACAGCGGACGAGACGTCGAGCCCTTCATAGCATTGCAGGCGGATCAGCCGGCGGCCGAGTGCCTGCGCCAGCACCTTGGCGATCTCGGTCTTGCCGACGCCGGCCTCCCCTTCAAGGAACAGCGGCCGCTGCATGCGCAGGGACAGGAACAGCACCGTTGCCAGCGAGCGGTCCGCGACGTAGTCCGCGCCGGTCAGGAGATCGAGCGTTTCGTCGATCGTCCGCGGCGCGGGGCGCGGTTTCAGCTCGGTCATTCTTTCTCCGTTGCCGCCTCTGCTCCGCTCTGCAGCACGTGGTAGTCGCGGGCGTGGTAGATCAGCGGCCGCAAATTATCGCCCATGCGCAGGCCTGTCACCTTGCCAAAAAGCACACGATGGGTGGCGAGATCCTTGGTGTCCATCAATTCGCAGTCAAAAACCGCAAGAGCGCCCTTCAGGGTAGGCGCGCCGGTCGATATGACGTCCCACTCGCCAAGCGCGAAACGCTCATCGGCAGACAGCCCGGTCAGGCCTGAAAACGCCACCGATAGGGGCTGCTGGTGCGAAGCCAGCGTGTTCAGCGCAAACCGGCGGTTTTGCACGAAGAGCTCGTTCTTGGCATTCTCGCGGTTGAGACAGACGAGAACCGTCGGCGGCGTGTCCGACACCGAACAGGCCGCAATCACCGTCGTGCCGCGTTTGCCGGCGGGCCCGTCGGTGGTCACCACATGGACGTGGCCGGCAAAATGCGCCATCGCGTCGCGATAGGCCTGAGGCCCTATGTCGTTCAACTTCAACACCGATGATTTTCCATAAGCGGGAATCCAAGCGTTATATATGGCGGCACACAATAGGCCACAAGCGAAGTGGTTGACGCCAATCCGCAAATTCCCGTGTTGCGCCTGGGGCGGGCAGCCTTTAGGTCTTGGCGGAAGAGACGCTGGAAGCATGCGACCGGCACGGAGGAATTCGTCGTCAGAATGCGACCCCCAACAGCTGTAATAGCGGCACTGCTCTGGCTGCTGCCGGCAAGCGCCGGCGCGCAGACGCTGCTTGTCGGCGTCGCCGCACCCCTGTCCGGTCCGTCGGCGATCCTGGGCAAGCAGATCGAGGCGGGTGCTGCCCTGGCAGCAGAAGCCAACGGCGCCGAGATCAAGACGGTCGACGATGCCTGCACCGCCGATGGCGGGGCTGCCGCCGCCAGGGAATTCGCCGCTGCGAAGGTCGATATCGTCGTCGGCTTCCTCTGCACCGAGGCGATCCAGGCGGCGCTGCCGATCCTCAAGGACGCTGACATACCGGTCATCACCGTTGGCGTGCGCACCGAAAGCCTGACCGATCGCCGCGCCAAAACCGGCTGGCCGGTCTACCGGCTGGGGCCACGCGGCGACGACGAGCGCAATGCGGTGGCCGGCATCCTGACCCGGCTGTGGCAGAGCGAATTGTTCGCCATCGTCGATGACGGGACCATCTATGGCCGCGAAATCGCCGAGACGCTGCGCGCAGCGGCCGAACAGGCGGCGCTGAAGCCGGTCTTCACAGACACGTTCCGGCCGCAGCTCGACAACCAGATCGGGCTGATCGGCCGGCTGAAGAAGGCGGGCGCGACGCATGTCTTTGCCGGTGGCGACGGCGACGACATCGCCATTATGGGCCGCGACGCCGGCCAGCTCGAGGCCGGCATTGTCTTTGCCGGCGGCGAGAATTTGCGCACGCCACCCGGCGATGAGCCTTACGCCGCCGGCACGCTGATGATCGCGCCGCCGGAATGGGCCGATGTCGCCGATCCCAAGGTGCTGGCGGCGTTTACGGCCAAGAACATCGCGCCGGATGGCTATGCCTTGCCGGCCTACGCGGCGGTGGAGATTGCCAAGGCGGCCTCGGCCGCGCCCCAGACCTCGGGCAAGGGGCTGGCCGACGCGCTAACCGGGCATGATTTCACCACCGCGATCGGGCCGCTGCGGTTCGACGACAAAGGCGATCTGAGCCAAAACCTCTATCGCGCCTTCCGCTTCGACGGGACGCGTTTCGTGCCGGCGGAGACGAATTGATGTTTCGCACCGGGCCGCGCAATCTGATCACCGATGTCGCCGGCTTGCGCGTCGGCAACGCGTCGGATGCCACGCTGAAATCGGGCGTCACCACCGTATTGTGCGACGAACCGGCGGTCGGTGGCGTGCAGATCCTCGGCGGCGCGCCGGGCACGCGCGAGACCGATTTGCTCGAACCGCACAATTCCATCGAGGCGGTTCATGCCGTCGTGCTTTCGGGCGGTTCGGCCTTCGGCCTCGACGCCGCGTCGGGCGTGCAGGCGGCGTTGCGTGAAAAAGGCATTGGCGTCGATGTCGGCGGCTTTCGGGTGCCGATCGTGCCGGCGGCGATCCTGTTTGACCTGCGCAATGGCGGCGACAAGGATTGGGGCCGTTATCCTCCCTACCGCGACCTCGGCTACGAAGCCGCCCAGGCGGCAACAGTCGACTTTCCGCTCGGCACAATCGGCGCCGGCACCGGCGCGCTAAGCTCCGGGCTGAAGGGCGGCCTCGGCTCGGCCTCGACCGCGCTCGACAGCGGCATCACCATCGGCGCGCTCGCCGCCGCCAACCCGACCGGCTCGGTGACGATTGCGCGTACACGCTATTTCTGGGCGGCACCCTTCGAGATCGGCGATGAGTTCGGAGGCCTCGGCTATCCCTCGCCGATGCCGGACGACGCCAGGCGGATCCTGTTGAAATACCGCGACAAGCGTGTCGGTGGACAAGTCGAGGCCGGTGGTAACACCACCATCGCCGTCATCGCCACCGATGCCGTGCTGACCAAGGCGGCAGCCAAGCGGCTGGCCATTTCAGCGCATGACGGCTTCGTGCGCGCCATCTGGCCGGTGCACACGCCGGCCGACGGCGATCTGGTGTTCGCGCTGGCGACGGGGAAGAGCGGCATAGAACTCAGCGCCGACGATGCCGTCGATTTCTTTGCCACTGCCGGCGCCACCATGGCGCGCGCAATCAGCCGCGGCATCCATGCCGCGACGCCGGCCGAAGGCGACCTGTTTGCGGTGTGGTCGTCGCGCTGATTTTCAGTCAGGTCGGGTCGGACTCTTCTTCCTCGAAGCTGACCGCGACATCCGAATTTGCCGACAGCCAGACTTTCTGGCCCTCGACCTCGGCAAGCAGGCTCAAGGGAATGTAGTGGTGATGCCCCTGATGGGCGCCCTCGCCGCTGTCGGCCTTGGTCAACTTGATCCGCTCGCCATCGACCCTGTCGACGGTGCCGATGTGAACGCCGTCGGCGCCGACCACTTCCATATGCTCGCGAATCTTGCTGGCCTCAGTCATGGGGTGTTCTCCTTTTGAAAACGATCGACGATAACAAACAGAGGCGAAATTGGATGCATCGCCTTTCGAATAGCACGATGTTTTGACTGTCTCGTGATAGGGAACGATCGAACCACGGCAGGCGGAGCGGAACCCCGATGCGAAATCTCGTCCTGATTGGCGTTTGCCTGCTGGTCCATCTGGCATCCGCCATGGCCGCCCAAGCGGGCGATGTCGCCGAGCTTGAAATCCTCGGCTTCAGCAAGGATGGCAGCGTCTTCGCCTTCGAGGAATATGGTGTGGCAGACGGTTCGGGCTTTCCCTATGCCAATCGCCACTACATCAACACCGCCGACGACACGTTCCTGAAGGGCACGCCAATCCGGGTCCGGCTGGAGGATGAGACCGCCTCGCTCGAGACGGCCCGTCAGCAAGCCAGGCAAAAAGGCGAAGCAATCATTGCCCAGGCCGAGCTTACCGCCAACCGCGGCATCACCGCCGGCTTCAACCCGGTGACCGAATTGTCGGCCGACCCGTTCCGCATGGTGGTCAACCCACGGCCGATCTTTTCGCCGGTCGACCCGCCGCTGGAATTCCGGCTGGACGAGATCGGCATGAACGACACCGAAAGCTGCCAGAGCCAAGGCGAGATCAACGGTTTTCGCTTGCTGCGGATCGAGGCCAGGGATGGCGGCCAGACCCATCTGCTGCATGAGGATAAATCGATCCCGAAAAGCCGTGGCTGCCCGAACGGCTACAGGATCGGCGCGGTGCAGACATTTTCGATGGACGGCATCAGCGCCTATGCGGTGCTGATCGCGGTGCGCCAATACGGCTTCGAAGGGCCGGATTTTCGCTGGATCGCCGTGACCGGACGCCTGTGACATCGCTCGATCAATCCAGTTGGCGCAAGCGCGCCGGAAATCGCGTCAGCCGCGCCGTACCATCGACGGGCACCGCGCTTCTCGGCGCCTTGCTGTGGGCGATGGCCATGGGCGCCAGCGCGCTGACCGGTCTTTGGCTCGACAATTGGGAGACCCCGGAAAAGATCCGCTTCGTCGCCCTGCTGTTTGCGACCGGCGCGGCATTGGCCTTTCCCGTCGGGTTGTTCGCGGCGCGGCTGGTCTCGCTCGACCGGCATTGGGAGGTGGCGTTCGCCGCCGCCTTCGTCTGCCTGCTTGCCACGACGCTCGCCTTCACCGGCGGGTTGTTTGCGCTGCAATACCGCTCCTATTATGCCGAATGGCACGCGGAGGCCTTCACCGCCCGGTGGGCGTTCGAACTGGTCTTCACCTCGCTGACGGCGCTCTACCAGTTCGTGGTGCTGGGTATCAGGCTCTATTTTCCGCTCGGATTCATCGCGCTTGCCGCCGCCAGCGTTTGGTTTGCACGCCAGCAGCGTTGAGCATTCGGTCCGCCTCTGATAGGAGGCGCACTTAACCACCGACATATCAGGACTGACGGATGATCCCTCGCTATTCCCGGCCGGAAATGGTCGCCATCTGGTCGCCGGAAACCCGCTTCCGCATCTGGTTCGAGATCGAGGCCCATGCCTGCGATGCGCTGGCCGAGCTCGGCGTCATTCCCAGGGAAGCCGCCAAAACCATCTGGGAAAAAGGCGGCGCCGCCCAATTCGACGTCGGCAAGATCGACGAGATCGAGGCCGTCACCAAGCACGACGTCATCGCCTTCCTCACCCATCTCGCCGAATTCGTCGGGCCGGATGCGCGTTTCATCCACCAGGGCATGACCTCATCGGATGTTCTCGACACCTGCCTTGCGGTGCAGCTCGGCCGCGCCAGCGATATCCTGCTGGCCGACCTCGACGGCCTGCTCGCCGCGCTGAAGCGCCGGGCCTTCGAGCACAAGGACACCGTCACCATCGGCCGCAGCCACGGCATTCATGCCGAGCCGACCACGTTCGGCGTCAAGCTGGCGCAGGCCTATGCCGAGTTCTCACGCTGCCGCGAGCGGCTGGTGCACGCGCGAGAGGATATTGCCACCTGCGCCATATCGGGCGCGATCGGCACCTTCGCCAACATCGATCCCTATGTCGAAGAACATGTGGCGAAAAAGCTTGGGCTGAAGCCGGAGCCGGTGTCGACGCAGGTCATCCCTCGCGACCGCCATGCCATGTTCTTTGCCACGCTCGGCGTCATCGCCTCGTCGGTCGAGCGGCTGGCGACCGAGATCCGCCATCTGCAGCGCACCGAGGTGCTGGAAGCGGAAGAGTATTTTTCGCCGGGCCAGAAGGGCTCGTCGGCAATGCCGCACAAGCGCAACCCGGTGCTGACCGAAAACCTCACCGGCCTTGCCCGCATGGTGCGCTCCATGGCGCTGCCGGCGATGGAGAATGTGGCGCTCTGGCACGAGCGCGACATCTCGCATTCCTCGGTCGAGCGCATGATAGGGCCGGACGCCACGGTAACGCTGGATTTCGCGCTGTCGCGGCTCACCGGCGTCGTCGACAAATTGCTGGTCTATCCCGACAACATGCTGAAGAACATGAACAAGTTCCGTGGCCTTGTGCATTCGCAGCGCGTGCTTTTGGCGCTGACGCAAGCCGGCGTCAGCCGCGAGGATGCCTACCGCCTGGTGCAGCGCAACGCCATGAAGGTATGGGAACATGGCGCTGATTTCCTTGAGGAATTGTTGGCCGACAAGGAAGTCACCGCAGCGCTGCCCGAAGCCGAGATCCGCGAGAAATTCGACCTGGGCTATCACACCAAGCATGTCGACACGATCTTCAAGCGGGTTTTCGGATAGGATCTTCCATGCGGCTGGCTGTCCTTTCCGACATCCATGGGAATCTGCGCGCGCTTGAGGCGGTTCATGCGCAGATCAAAGACGCTTCTCCCGACATCATCGTCAATCTGGGCGATTGTCTCTCCGGGCCGCTATGGCCTGAAGAAACCGCGCAATATCTGATGGCACAGAATTGGCCGACCGTGCGCGGCAATCACGACCGTGTGCTGGTCGAGCCGCCTGCTTCCGGGTTGGAAGACGTCGATGCTTTCACCCACCAATGCCTGTCCCAGGCGTCATTGACCTGGCTCTCCGCATTGCCGGTCACCCTGTCGCCTGCCCAGGACATCCTGCTTTGCCATGGCAGCCCCAGTGACGACGACGTGTTCCTGCTCGAGGAAGACGGAGGCAGCCACTTCCACCCGTCCAATGAAAAGCAGATCAGGCACAAGCTGGGCAGCGCCGGCGCCGGGCTGACCTTGTGCGGCCATACACATACGCCGCGCGTTGTGCGCTTGTCGGACAACCGGACAATCCTCAATCCCGGCAGTGTCGGCGTCCAGGCATTCCCAGGTTTGACTGTGACCGGCAGTCCGGATGCCCGCTATGCCCTTGCCACGCGCAAGGACAGACAATGGTCGTTCAGCCATCATACGGTCAGCTATGACTGGACCGAGGCGTCCACCCGCGCGACAGCCACCGGCTTCGACAGCTGGGCGCATGGGCTGCTGACGGGCTACGCCGCCACTTCCTTGTAAGAACCGAGCGGGCGCTCAGCCGGCGGCGCCCGGCACGGTGCGGATAACCGTGCCCCACGGATCTTCCCGCGTGGTTTCAGCGGTTGTCTTGTCCGACCGCATCTCGACCCAGGCCAGACCCGAGCGGGACGGATCGCGGCGGCCGGCGCCGGCGCTGTGCCACGAATTGCCACCGATATGATGGTGGTAGCCTCCCGACGACAGGAACACCGCCTGCCCTCCATACTTAGCGACCGTGTCGAAGCCAAATTCGTCGTGCCACCAGGCCTCGGCATCTTCCGGCCGGCCGACGCGCAGATGGACATGGCCGATAATGCTGTTTTGCGGCGCGCCCTGCCAGCCGGCGTCACCGGCCGGCACGCTGCCAACCACGGCGGCCAGATTCAGCCGCTCGGTCGCCATGGCGATCTTGTCGCCGTTCCACTTCCACTCCTGCGGCAGACGGTCCCTATAGACTTCAATGCCGTTGCCTTCGGGGTCGGTCAGGTACAAAGCCTCGCTGACCAGATGGTCGGAGGCGCCCTCGATGCGGATCTTGTTGGCGGCGGCATGGTTTATCCAACGGCCGAGATCGGCGCGGCTGGGCAGAAGGAAAGCGGTGTGGAAAAGGCCGGCGCTGCGCGGATCGTCGGGCTTGGCCGCTGCGTCAGGCTCGATGACCAGCAGCGGGCGCTCGGCAGCGCCCAGCGTGATGGCGCCATCGGCGCGGCTCAATTCCTGCAGGCCGACAACAGCCCGGTAGTAATCGGCAAGTCCTTCGGCGTCGCGCGCCTTCAGGCCCACGCGTGACACGCTGACGGGGGTCGTCGCGGCAAAAGGCAGTTCGCTCATAAAACTCTCCGTTCAGCGCGTTATCCCAGGCCGCGCCACCAGTCTATTCTGTTGTCCATCTCTTCCTGCCTCAAATCGTCGATCCTGATCGTTCACACAAGATGGAAAGAATCGAACAGGTTGTTCACGATTGTGATGCACCGCATGCGTCAGCGCGGGTTGCACGAGACACGGCCGCTCGCTATCTCAGCGCCATGAAAGTCAAAGACGCAGATATTCTGATCGTGCCGGGCTACACCAATTCCGGCCCCCAACACTGGCAGACACGCTGGCAGTCGAAACTGTCGACGGCGCGCCGGGTCGAGCAGGCGGAGTGGTCGAAGCCGGTGCGCGAGGACTGGACGGCGAGCGTGGCGAACGCTGTCAACGAGGCCGAGCGGCCGGTGGTGATCGTTGCCCATTCCCTGGGCGTGGCGGCCGCGGTGCAGGCCATTCCGCAGTTCAGGAAGCCGGTCGCCGGTGCGTTCTTTGTCGCGCCGCCCGACGTCGCCAACCCGGAGATAAGGCCGCGTCACCTGATGACCTTTGGCCCCTATGCACGCGAACCGCTGCCCTTCCCGTCCATCGTCATCGCCAGCCGCAACGATCCGTTCTGCGCCTTCGAGGTTGCCGAGGACATTGCCGGCGCCTGGGGTTCGCTGTTCATCGATGCCGGCGAAACCGGTCACCTCAATGAGGATGCCGGCTTCGGCCCGTGGCCGGAAGGGTCGATGACCTTCGCCAAGTTCCTGACCGACCTCAAGGCCTGACCGGGCAAGGCACCACGCCTCAGCCCTTGATCGAATCGTTCATGCTTTTGATGAGTATCTTTGCGCCGAGCGAAATCAGCGCATGGTCCGAGCCCATCGCCAGCAGCCGGTAGCCCATCGCCACGACGCGGCCGGCAATCGCCGGCTCAACGACGTAGATTGCCGCATGCTTGCCCGCCTTGCGCGTCCGCTCGGCGATGGAGGCGACGGTTTCCATCATGCTTTCCAGCGTCGAATTGACGGTGGCGCCATTCGACCAGGCGATGGAGAAATCCGATGGGCCGAGGAAGATGCCGTCAATGCCCGGCGTGTCGAGGATGCCGTCCAGCGCATCGAGTGCGGCGCGCGTTTCGACCATGGCAAAGGCCATGGTGCGTTGATTGGTGTCGCGCAGCCATTCGGCGTGGTCGCCTTTGCCATGGCGCGGAAAAGCATAGGTCGGGCCCCAGGAGCGCTCGCCCATCGGCGGATATTTCATCGCCGCGGCAAAGAGTTTTGCATCGGCCACCGAATTCACCATCGGTGCAATCACCGCCTCGGCACCGAAATCGAGGGCGCGGCTGGCCATGTCGAAGCGGCCGACCGGAATGCGCACCAGCGCCGGCTTGTTGGCGGCCAGCACCGGCACCAGGCCGCGCAAGACCGAGTCTTCGTGGTGTCCGCCATGCTGCATATCGAGGGTGACGGCGTCAAAACCCTGCTTGGCGATGATTTCGACCGTCAAAGCGTCCGGAACGCCGGACCAGGCGGTGAACAGCGTTTCATCCGCCGCCAGGCGTGACTTCAGGGACATGGGTGCTTTCCTCGTTGGGTAGAGCCTTGTAACAGGCCTACGCACAGTTTCAGCCGGAAAAGGCTGAAAAGACAAAGAAAAACCGCCCGGCTGGACCGGGCGGTCGATTGGTCCAGCGCTACTCGCTCTAGGTGTTCTTGATCTGCTCGATCGCCTGCGCCATCAGTTCGTCCATGGTGCGGCGGATCTGGTGATCCGACTGGTCGACGCCGGCGGCGTCGAAATCCTTGCGGATCTTGCGGAATACGTCGTGATCGCCGGCTTCCTCGATATCGGAAACCACAACTTCCTTGGCATAGGCGTCGGCGTCAGTGCCGGATTTGCCCAGCTTTTCGGCGGCCCACAGACCGAGCGCCTTGTTGCGGCGTGCGGAAGCCTTGAAGCGAAGTTCTTCGTCGAAGGCGAATTTGCGCTCAAAACCCTCTTCGCGGTCTTTCATGCTGCTCATGGCTTCCCTCCGATGAAATCGATTCGCGTTGGCGATGGATATGTGTGTTGCCGCAGCACAAACCAAAAGGGCGCGGGCCGGTCAATATGCTACATCACTTGCTGCGCTGCGGCATTTCATTCCTGAAAGCGGTCGATGGAAAGGATTTGCCGATTGAGCAAACGCTGTGATTGGGATAGACCCGGCATTGAACCCCACCCGTCGCCGCACCAATTTAGGCAGACGGACAGGAACTGGTCGCTTGCCGCCTGCCCGCAAATCCAGAGAAAAATCAGATGAAAAATCGCCGCCGCATTTATGAAGGCAAGGCCAAGATCCTCTATGAGGGACCGGAACCGGGCACGCTTATCCAGTTCTTCAAAGATGATGCGACCGCATTCAACAAGAAGAAACATGAGGTCATCGACGGCAAGGGTGTGCTCAACAACCGCATTTCCGAGTACATCTTCAACCATCTGAACCGCATGGGCATTCCGACCCACTTCATCCGCCGGCTCAACATGCGCGAGCAGCTGATCAAGGAAGTCGAGATCATTCCGCTCGAAGTGGTGGTGCGCAATGTCGCCGCCGGCTCGCTGTCCAAGCGCCTCGGCATCGAGGAAGGCACCGTTCTGCCGCGTTCGATCATCGAATTCTATTACAAGGCCGATGCGCTCGACGATCCGATGGTGTCGGAAGAGCACATCACCGCTTTCGGCTGGGCAAGCCCGCAGGAGATCGACGACGTCATGGCGCTGGCCATCCGCGTCAACGACTTCCTCTCCGGCCTGTTCATGGGTGTCGGCATCCAGCTCGTGGATTTCAAGATCGAATGCGGCCGCCTGTTCGAGGGCGACATGATGCGCATCGTCGTTGCCGACGAGATCTCGCCGGATTCGTGCCGGCTGTGGGACGTGGCAACGCAGGACAAGCTCGACAAGGACCGTTTCCGCCGCGATATGGGCGGCCTCGTCGAAGCCTATCAGGAAGTTGCCCGCCGCCTTGGCATCATGAACGAGAACGAGCCGCCGCGCCCGACCGGCCCGGTGCTCGTCGCCTCGACCGATGGCCTCAAAGGCAAGCCGCATTAAGTCTTCATTTCTTGACGCAATTCCGGACGGAAAACCGCTTCACACTTTTCCTGGAATTGCTAAGTCTTCGAACAGGAACCTGTCCAGCATGATCAAGGCCCGCATCACCGTCACCCTCAAGAACGGCGTGCTCGACCCGCAGGGAAAAGCCATAGAGCACGCGCTGTCCGGACTGGGGTTCGGCGGCGTCGGCCAGGTGCGGCAGGGCAAGGTCTTCGACCTCGAGCTCTCGGAGACCGACAAGGCCAAGGCTGAAGCCGATCTGAAAGCCATGTGCGACAAGCTGCTGGCGAATACGGTGATCGAGAATTACGCGGTGGAGATCGCTTGATATGAAATCAGCTGTCGTTCTTCTCCCCGGCCTCAACCGCGACCGCGACATGATTGCGGCGCTGACCAAGATTTCCGGGCAGGCGCCGGCGACCGTCTGGCAGACCGACACTGAAATCCCCGATGTCGACCTGATCGCCATTCCCGGCGGCTTCTCCTTCGGCGATTATCTGCGCTGCGGCGCCATTGCCGCGCGGATGCCGGTGATGCGGGCAGTCGCTGAAAAGGCCGCCAAGGGCGTCATGGTCATTGGCGTCTGCAACGGGTTCCAGATTCTGGTCGAGGCCGGCCTGCTGCCCGGCGCGCTGATGCGCAATGCTTCGCTGAAATTCGTTTGCCGTGAGGTGAAGCTGCAGATCGCCAACGCCAACACCATGTTCACCCGCCGCTATCAGCCGGGCCAAATCATCCGCACGCCGGTTGCGCATCATGACGGCAATTATTTCGCCGATGCCGACACGCTTGCGCGCCTCGAGGGCGAAGGACAGGTTGTGTTCCGCTATGCCGAAGGCACCAATCCCAATGGCTCGATCAACGACATTGCCGGCATCATCAGCGAGAAGGGCAATGTGCTCGGCCTGATGCCGCATCCGGAAAACCTGATCGAGGCCGCGCATGGCGGCAGTGACGGCCGGGCGCTGTTCGAAGGCGCACTCGGCATCGCCGCCTGATATCTCTTCGAATTCCTTTCAAAACGCGGGGGCGGTTGACCATGAGACTGACGATTGTTCGCCTAGGTCCCCTGGCTGCTGCCGGCTTGGCGTTGGCGTCCTGCCAGTCCAGCCCGAAGAGCGCGCCGGTCCCCACGGGCAAGAGCGCTTCGCTGCTGGCCATGGAACAGGTAGCGATATCGGCCCACAAATGCTGGATCGCCAGCAAGGATCCCGCCTTCAAATCCTATCAGATGGCCAATGAGCTGAATTCGTTCAGCGGCACGCCCCGCTTCCTGCTGGTGCCGGCCAAGCATTATGGCGGCAAGCCGCTGCTGGTCGTCCAGGCGCAAGGCAATTCCAGCCGCGTCGACGTGTTCGGTCCGCTGATGGACGATCCGCTCGGCGCGCGCATCGGATCCGACATTGCGCGCTGGCAAACGGGCAACCCCTCCTGCAACGCGGCCGCCTGACGCCATGGGCCGCTTCCTGCAGTTTGCGGGATTGATCATCGGTCTGGCCGGGCTTGTCCTGCAAGCGTGCATCACCATCCCGGCATCGATGGAAGCCGGCCGCAGTTTTCTCGGCTCCATCGTCTTTCTGTTCAGCTTCTTCACCATCCTGACCAACATCGGTGCAGTGCTGGTCCATGTCTCGCTGCTGTCGCCTTCGGGCTACGCCTGGCTGCCGGCCTTTGCCGGGCCGCGGATGCGGGCGGGCGTGGCGGCTTCCATCGCCCTGGTCTTCATCGTCTACGCGACGGTTCTGGCGCAGCTCTGGCAGCCGCAGGGGCTGTTCCTGCTCTGTGACGTGCTGCTGCACTATGTGACGCCGGTGCTGTTCGTGCTGTGGTGGCTTGTTGCAGGCGCTGACGGCAGGACACGCTGGAGCGACATTTCGTGGTGGATGGCCTATCCGATCGCCTATCTCGCCTATGCGCTGGCGCGCGCACCGATCGCAGGCGAAGTACCCTACCCGTTCCTCGACGTTGCGAAAAACGGCGCGGCCAACGTCGCCCTTGCGGCGCTGGCCGTCACCGGTGTTTTCCTGGTGCTGTGCATCCTCGCCGTGCTTGCCGATAAGGGCGTCTCACGCCTCAGGGCTCCGGGCACACGCCGCTGACCAGACTACAAGTTAGTCCCAGAATCGCCTGATGCCTTCGCGGTGAGCGTCGTCACGCGACACACCGATGTCCCTGAGCTGCTCGTCGGTCATTTCGAGCAAAGCCAGGCGGCCGCGACGGCGCTCGATCAGCACGTCGATCCATCGCGCCAGCGATCTGACTACATGCACGATCCGGCCGACAAAGCCTCGCCGGCTGGACGGGCGCGGCCCGACCAATTCAATGCCCGCGCAGCGGATTGTCTCGATTGTATCCATTGTCTTTCTGCCAACCTTGCAAATTGTACCCATCTTGGTACGGTTCTGATATGCATTGACACCCGATCTGGTGCAATATACAGAATTGTCACCATGACAAATTGGCTCCCTGACCTCACCATCGGTTCCGGCCCGCTTTACCAGCGCCTTGCCGACAGCATCGAGTCGGACATCGACAAGGGCGTCATCGATGCCGGGGCAAAATTGCCGCCGCAGCGCGATCTCGCCTATGATATCGGCACGACGGTCGGCACGATCGGCCGAGCCTATCAGCTGCTGCGCGAGCGCGGCCTGGTGAGCGGCGAAGTCGGTCGCGGGACCTATGTGCTGGCGCAGCAATCGGAAGCGTCACCCGAATTCGCCGAGCCTGCCGTGCAAGGCACGCGCTATGTCGATGCGCCGCCCGGCAAACTGCGTTTCGACAGCACTGCCGCGCCCGACATCGGCCAGGGCGCCATTGTCGCTGACATGCTCTCGCGCACGGTGCAGGAACACCCGCACGAGATTTCGAGCTACACCAGGGATTTTCCGGAGCGCTGGTTCGAGGCCGGCGCCCGGTGGCTGTCGCGCAATTCGTTCCGTCCGGCGGCCGACACCATCGTTCCCACGCTTGGCACGCATGCCGCGGTGATGGCGGCGATTGCGGCACTGACCACGCCGGGCGACTATGTCGTCTTCGAGCACCTCACCTATTCGCAGATCGCCCGCAGCGCCGGGCTGATCGGGCGGCGCATAGCACTGGTGGCATCGGACGAAGAAGGCCTCGATCCCGAGGATTTCGAACGCGTCTGCGCGCAGAAGCACCCGAAGATGATCTTCCTGATGCCGACGGTGCAGAACCCGACGCTGGCGATCCTGTCGGTTTCGCGCCGCGAGGCGATCGCCCGCGTCGCGCGCGCGTACAATGTCATCGTCATCGAGGACGATCTCTATGGCGGCCTGACCGAAGATCCGACGCCGCTCATCGCCGAATATGCGCCCGAGCGCACCATTGTCGCCGGCGGTCTGTCGAAATCGGTCGCGGCAGGTGTTCGCGGCGGCTGGCTCTCCTGCCCGCCCGCCTATCGCCATCGCATCCGCGTCGCCCACAAGATGATGACCGGCGGAATGCCGTTCCTGCTGGCGGAGGTGAATGCGCGGCTGGTGCTGTCAGGGCAGGCTGGCGATATCCGCAAACGCAGCATTGCCGAAATTGCCGCCCGGATCGCCATCGTGCGCGAGACACTGGCCGGTTTCGCCTTCAAGTCACACGGCAGCGTGCCCTTCGTCTGGCTGACGCTGCCCGATCCCTGGCTGTCCGGCACTTTCAGGAGCGCATGCCTCGAAAATGGCGTGCTCCTCGACGACGAGGACGAGTTCAAGGCGGGGCGTTCCGAGCAGGTTTTTCACGGCGTGCGTTTCGGCGTCTCGCAGCCAAGGCGGCGAGAGGACATCACCGGCGGCGTCGCGGTGATCCGGCGGCTGCTGGAGGAAGGCCGCGCCGGCTACGACAGTTCGTCCTGACTCGATCCTCCTGTATCCCGATCTTCAGGTTCAGCCCTCTGCCTTGAAGTTTTTGGCTTCCTTCGCGCCCTTGTCCTTGCCGTGCTTCTCGGCCAGGTCCTTGGCCTGCTTGGGCGAAACGTCGGTGGTCTCGGCAATATGCATGGCCTCCTTGTCGGAGAGGCGATTGTCTTTCTTGCCTTGCTTGGTGGCCATGTCGAAATCTCCTGATTGGTTTGAGGCCTAACGGCCGGGATGCCATAGCGTTCCCCAGCGGCTCCCCGCTACCATCGTCGCCCTGTGGTTTTCCGGCGTTTTTCGTCATCCAATGGGGTGTATCACGCCAAAGCTTGCGATATGAGGGGACTCAAATTCCCCTCTCCCATGGACATCAATCGCCGCCCATGACCATTTCCAATTCCGTGCCGATCACCCCGGAACTCATAGCCGCGCATGGGCTGAAGCCCGACGAATACCAGCGCATCCTCGATCTGGTCGGGCGCGAACCGAGCTTTACCGAACTCGGCATCTTCTCGGCGATGTGGAATGAGCACTGCTCCTACAAATCCTCGAAGAAATGGCTGCGCACGCTGCCGACCACCGGGCCGCAGGTCATCCAGGGTCCGGGCGAGAACGCCGGCGTGGTCGATATCGGCGACGGCGACTGCGTCGTCTTCAAGATGGAGAGCCACAACCATCCCTCCTACATCGAGCCCTACCAGGGTGCGGCGACCGGCGTCGGCGGCATATTGCGCGACGTCTTCACCATGGGCGCGCGGCCGATTGCGGCGATGAACGCTTTGCGCTTCGGCGCACCGGACCATCCCAAGACCAGGCACCTGGTCAGCGGCGTGGTTTCCGGCGTCGGAGGATACGGCAACGCCTTTGGCGTGCCGACCGTCGGCGGCGAGGTCAATTTCGACGCCCGCTACAACGGCAACATCCTGGTCAACGCCTTTGCCGCGGGCCTCGCCAAGACCGATGCGATCTTCCTGTCGGAAGCCAAGGGCGTCGGCCTGCCGGTCGTCTATCTCGGCGCCAAGACCGGGCGCGACGGCGTCGGCGGCGCCACGATGGCCTCGGCCGAGTTCGACGACAAGATCGACGAGAAGCGCCCGACCGTGCAGGTCGGCGATCCCTTCACCGAAAAATGCCTGCTCGAAGCCTGTCTTGAGCTGATGGCGTCTGGCGCCGTCATCGCCATCCAGGACATGGGTGCGGCCGGCCTCACCTGTTCGGCGGTCGAGATGGGCGCCAAGGGCGACCTCGGCATCGAGCTTCACCTCGACCAGGTGCCGGTGCGCGAAGAGCGCATGAGCGCCTATGAGATGATGCTGTCGGAGAGTCAGGAGCGCATGCTGATGGTGCTGCGCCCCGAGAAGGAAAAGGAAGCCGAGGCGATCTTCCACAAATGGGGCCTCGACTTCGCTATCGTCGGCAAGACCACCGACGATCTGCGTTTCCGCGTCATCCATCAGGGCGACGAGGTCGCCAATCTGCCGATCAAGGACCTTGGCGACAAGGCGCCGGAATATGACCGCCCCTGGGTCGAGCCGAAGAAGCCGGCGGCGCTCGCAGCCGGCGATGCGCCGAAGGCCGACGTTGCCGATGCGCTGTTGAAACTGCTCGGCGGGCCGAACCTGTCGTCGCGCCGCTGGGTGTGGGAGCAGTACGACACGCTGATCCAGGGCAATTCGCTGCAGCTTCCCGGCGGCGACGCCGGCGTGGTGCGCGTCGAAGGCCATCCGACCAAGGCGCTCGCCTTCTCCTCCGACGTCACGCCGCGCTATTGCGAGGCCGACCCGTACGAAGGCGGCAAGCAGGCGGTGGCCGAATGCTGGCGCAACCTCACCGCCACCGGCGCGCTGCCGCTGGCGGCCACCGACAACCTCAATTTCGGCAATCCGGAACGGCCTGAGATCATGGGCCAACTGGTCGGCGCGGTGAAAGGCATTGGCGATGCCTGCCGGGCGCTCGGCTTCCCGATCGTGTCGGGCAATGTCTCGCTCTACAACGAAACCAATGGCCAAGGTATCCTGCCGACGCCGACCATCGGCGGCGTGGGGCTGATTGCCGACTGGTCGAAGATGACCCGTATCGGCTTTGCCGCCGAGGGCCAGATGATCCTGCTGGTCGGCGCGCCCCCAAGCTGGGGCAGCCATCTCGGCCAGTCCGCCTATTTCAGAGACATTCACGGTCGGACCGACGGGCCGCCGCCACCCGTCGACCTCGCGCACGAAAAGCGCGTCGGCGACCATGTGCGCGCGCTGATCGCGTCGGGTGTCGTCACCGCGGCGCATGACCTTTCCGATGGCGGCCTGGCGATAGCCCTGGCCGAAATGGCGATGGCGTCCGGCATCGGCGCCACCATTCCGGGGCTCGCCGGCACCGACCCGATCCCGGTCTGGTTCGGCGAGGACCAGGGCCGCTACCTCCTGACGCTGTCCGTCGATCCGCAGAGCAAGGAATGGGACGCCATCCGCGAGGAACAGAGCAGGCTCGGCATCTTTGCGCCATGGATCGGCTCGACCGGTGGAAACGAACTGAAGCTCGGCGATGCCAGGGCGATCCCGGTCAGCGAATTGACCGCCGCCCACGAAGGCTGGTTCCCGAACTTCATGGACAAGTCCAGTTGACCAGCCTGGCAGCCCGGACGCTGATCGCAGTCGTCTTCTGGCCGTCGCTGTTCTTCTTCTGGTTCCTCGGGCCGTTCGTCTTTTTCCTGCTGTCGACGACCTCGAGCGAGGTCTGTCCGCTGCTGGAAAGGCGTGACCAGTTCCTTGAGGCGGCCAATGGCACACTGCAGATGCTGGCCTTGCAAAGTCTGATCTATGCGATCCCCATCGTCTGCCTGGTGCTGTGGAGCCGCCTTTTGCCGAACCCGGCGCGCGCAAGGCATGTCGCCACCTGCATCAAGCTATTTGCCATTGCGGTCATTACCGGCGCGCTGTGGGAATACGGGTCATCGCTGATCTGCGACGGCTATGGCCAACCATTCTTTTCGCCCTTGTGGCAGATGACCAGCTATCTCCCGATTATCAACCTGGCGCTCAACATCCCGCTCTATGTCCTGGTGTTCAGCCTTGGCCGGGGGTTCTCGACCCGCGACGACATCACAGAAGATGGTGTGGTTCACCCGCGGCAGGATGGCCTAGACACTGCGTCGCCGACAGAACGGCTTCAACCCGGACCAGAAAGGCTTTAGGCTGCCGTCCGAGTCACTCGTGCCTAGCCGCCCAGAACAGGATTTTGCCATGGCAATGGATGCCCACGACATCGAAAAACTGATCAAGGACGGCATTCCGGACGCCAAGGTGACGATCCGCGACCTCGCCGGTGACGGCGATCACTATGCAGCCGAAGTGGTGGCCGAAAGCTTCCGCGGAAAGAGCCGCGTCCAGCAGCACCAGATGGTCTATGATGCGCTGAAGGGCAATATGGGCGGCGTGCTGCACGCGCTGGCGTTGCAGACCAGTGTGCCGGACTGACGCCAGGCTGGCCTAGCGCGTCGGCGGCTGGCTTGCCAACACGGCAATGATCGGCCCTGCCGGATATCTTCCGCCGACAATCATCCTGTCGCCATCCGAAAGCGCGGAGACCGCGCCGTCGAGGAACAGCGCGTTGCGGCATTGTAGCGCGTCGCGGAACAGCCGCGCAAAGCTGCCGAAACTTACCTCAGACCGCGAGATCGCCAGCAAAACGGTGTTTTCATCGCGCACGCCGACGCCGTTGCGGACGTAGCGCGAGGTTCCGTTCGGCTCGAAGCGTGGATGAATCTGGCCATCGATCACCAGCATCGGGCCCGACTGCGTGGCGAAGGCGACATCGGGTTTGGCGGCGGCATAGGCGTTGCTTTCCATGACAGCCGCCTTGCCGTCCTTGCCGACCAGAAAGACGCCGTTCGGCTTCAGGAAGAAATTGCCTTCGCCGTCGGCAAGATTGAGCCGTGACTTTTCGCTGCCGTCCTCGACCAGCAGGCCGACCGGCGACAAATCCTCGTGATACATGCCGCCATTCATGGCGAGCAGCACCGGCCTCCCCTCGCCCGCAACCGCCTTGTCGAAGGCTTCGAGCGAACCAAAAGGCTTGCCATCGGCGCCGGCGTGGAAAACACCGATGATGTCGGCGCGAAGATCGGTCTCGCAGACGACATAGGTCACCGCCTCGAAGGCGACATTCCGGCAAGGCGCGGGCAGGTCACCGCCAATGACCAGCGGCGGCGGCTCCGGGCGTCTCGGCCACCAGACAACGGCAATCGCCGCCAGCAGGATGGCGATCGGAAGGGCGGCGCCATATCGTCTTTTCATCATGTTCCGAAGGTTGCAATCGGCTCGGATGCTTGGCCCAAGACAGGCGATCCTTTGCGCCATTTCCGCGACGGCGGCGCAAACATCTTGTTTCGGCCCATCTATGGGTTTATTTGATGGCTATGCTTCGAGCCTGACTCCCACAGGCGTGAAAGGATATCTCATGAGCGGCATCAACGACTACATCGACAGCGAAGTGAAGGGCAACGACGTCGTCCTTTTCATGAAGGGCACGCCCGGTTTTCCGCAGTGCGGCTTTTCCGGCCAGGTCGTCCAGATCCTCGATTACATCGGCGCCGACTACAAGGGCGTCGACGTGCTGACCTCGGCTGAACTGCGCCAGGGCATCAAGGAATATTCGAACTGGCCGACGATCCCGCAGCTTTACGTCAAGGGCGAATTCGTCGGCGGCTGCGACATCATCCGCGAAATGTTTCAGGCGGGCGAGTTGCAGACGTTGCTCGTCGACAAGGGCGTCAGCGTCAAAGCGACAGCCTGATTCTGAGTTGAGACGGGGCAGCCTCGCCCCGGCAAAATGTTACCTCCCCCTATCGAGTGAGGACGAACTTATGCGCCGGCATGCCGGCGCATATTCGTTTTGAAGATCGGACCCGCCGTGGACCAGCCAGCAAAAGCGCCGCAACAGGCACGCAAATTGCCTATTCCGCGCTGGGAATTCATCGCGCTGTGCGCGGCACTGATGGCGTTGAACTCGCTGGCCATCGACATCATGCTGCCGGCGCTGCAGCAGATCGGCGCCACGCTCGGCGTCGAAAATGAAAACCACCGCCAATATGTGATCACCGCCTATATGCTCGGCTTCGGCGGCGGACAGCTTTTCTTCGGGCCGATTTCGGACCGGTTCGGGCGCCGCGCGCCATTGGTCGCCGGGCTGGCGATCTATGTCGTGGCGGCTGCGGCCGCGGCCATCGCCCCGTCCTTCGCCATCCTGTTGCTGTGCCGGCTTGTGCAAGGCATCGGTGCTGCCGCCACACGCGTCATCGCCGTCTCGATCGTGCGCGATACGTTCGACGGCCGGCGCATGGCCGAGGTGATGTCGCTGATCTTCATGGTGTTCATGGCCATCCCGGTGATCGCGCCCGGGATCGGCCAGGTCATCATGCTGTTCGCAACCTGGCACTGGATCTTCGTCACCATGGCGGTCGGGGCGCTGATCGTGTCGGCGTGGTCGCTGCTGCGCCTGCCGGAGACTCTGCATCCCGAACATCGCCGGCCGTTGACTGTCTCTTCGGTGATCGACGGCTTCCGCATCGTGCTCACAAACCGCCTCACGCTCTGCTATGCTTTCGCCAGCACCTTCATCTTCGCCGCCATGTTCGGCTTCATCATCTCCGCGCAGCAGATCTATATCGACATCTTCCACGTCGGCGAGCTATTCCCGGTCATCTTCGCCGGCGTTGCGGGCGTGCTGGCCTTCTCGAACTACCTCAACTCGCGGCTGGTCGGACGGGTCGGCATGCGCCGGCTGTCGCAAGGCGCGCTGCTTCTGTTCCTGTGCATCAGCCTTGCCTGGCTGGTCGTCTCGCTCGAAATGAACATGCCGCTCTGGCTGTTCATCACCTTCTTTGCCTCCGCGATGCTGCCTTTCGGCGGGCTCGGCGCGAATTTCAACGCGCTCGCGATGGAGCCGCTCGGCCAACTGGCGGGCACCGCGTCGTCCATCCTGGGCTTCATGCAGACTTTTCTCGGCGGCATCCTCGGCACGCTGATCGGCCAGGCCTTCAACGGCACGGTGACGCCGCTTGCCGCCGGCTTCTGCAGCGTCTCGGTCGCGGCCCTGCTGATGATCCTGATCGCCGAGCGCGGCAAGATGTTCCAGCCGCACAACCCACCCATTTCAGGGCACGTCACCGACCTGCATTGAGCAACTGTTCTGCGCTACGAGTTTTATTTGTCTCAGACCGCAGCCACCTTCAAGCGACGCGTTTCAGGATGCGCCGCCAATCACTGCCGTGAAACGAGGGAACAGCGGGCGCCCTGCGATGGCGCCACCCATGCTGTCCGACAGCGGCATCGGCAGAGCCTTGTCGAGCGCTTCGAGCACGGATGACACAAAGACCCGGTTGAGCGAGGCATCATCTCCCATATGGGAGAAAGTGGCGCGCGGTTTGCCCATCAGCGTGCCGTTTTTGCGAATTGAGAAACTCAGCGTCAGGGTCATGCCAGCACTTCCAGGCGGCGGCTGCCAACAGGCAAAGATCGCGTCGAACATTTCGTCGATGGTGTCGATGGGATCGGGGCTACGACACGCGCGCTCCTGCGATCGTGCCTCAGTGGCGCAGGCGACCAGGGCAAGTGCAAGTGCCGTTGCGACAATTGCGGACCGATGTTTCATTTCGCGGCTCCGGCTTCGCGAGAGATTGGACCACTATAACAGAGCCAATATACTTGACGAAAGCGTCTACCGGCAGTTGGACCGACTATTGCGCCCAGAGTTCCCTGCGCAACTCCTGCCAGCTTTCCTTGTCCGGGGCGACAAGAATGCCGCCGTCGATATGCGAGGGCAGATAGGCGCTACCGTCGATCCGCGCGGTGTAGCCGCCGGCCTCGGCGTGGATCAGCACACCGACCAGATGGTCCCACGGCATCAGTTTGTTGTAGACGACGAAATGGGCATGGCCGCTGGCCAGAAGACGGTATTCATGTGCCGCGCAGCGATAGCCGAACTGCGACAGGGTCTTGGTCTGGTTGCGCGCCAGGAGCGAGCGTTGCGGTTCCGCCAGATATTGCCAGGAGACGGAGCCGGTCATCTGCGAGATCGGCACGGCATCGGCGACGTGCACCGTCTCCAGCGCGCCATGCGCATGGCGGATATGGCTGCCGGCGCCCTTGGCGCCGATCAGCCAGTCCCGGCCTACGGGGTCATGGATGATACCGGCGACGGTTTCGCCCTTGACGACGACGCTCAGCATGACGCCGAAGAGCGGCACGCCGGAGGCGAAGTTGAAGGTGCCGTCGACCGGGTCGACGACGAAGGCGAGGTCGGCATCGCCGAGCCCCTGAAGCAGCGCCGGATTGTCGGAACAGGCTTCCTCGCCGACGATCATCGCCGTGGGATAGCGCTCGCGCAGCCTGGCCGTGATCAGCCGCTCGGCGTTGATGTCGGCCTCGGTCACCAGGTCGGCAGCCGAGGTCTTCTGTCTGATGTCGCCCTCGCCCAGCCGGCGAAAGCGTGGCATGATTTCGGCCCTGGCTGCATCGGCGAGAAGCTCGGCCAGCCAGTCGATCGCTTGGTCGTCAAATATCATCGGAAATGTCTTGTCCTGTGCTGAGGCTGCCATTGAGGGCGGCAAAGTCGAACAGCTTTCTGTCGAGCAGATGCGACGGCCTGGTGTTGGACAGCGCGCGCAGCATCGTATCCTTGCGGCCCGGCATGCGCTTTTCCATATCGTCCAGCATCGCCTTCATGGCGTTGCGCTGCAGGCCTTCCTGGCTGCCGCAGAGATCGCAGGGAATGATCGGGAATTTCATAGCGGCGGCGAATTTTTCCAGATCGACCTCGGCGCAGTAGCTCAGCGGCCGCAGCACCATGACGTCGCCGTCGTCGTTGAGCAGCTTTGGCGGCATGGCGGCAAGGCGGCCGCCATGGAACAGATTCATGAAGAAGGTTTCGAGAATGTCCTCGCGGTGGTGGCCGAGCACCAGCGCCGAACAGCCCTCCTCGCGCGCGATGCGATAGAGATGGCCGCGCCGCAGCCGCGAGCACAGCGAACAATAGGTGCTGCCCTGAGGCAGCTTGTCGGTGACCACCGAATAGGTGTCCTGATACTCGATGCGATGGGCAATGCCATGCGCATCGAGGTAGTCGGGCAAAATGTGCTTCGGAAAATTCGGCTGGCCCTGGTCGAGATTGCAGGCCAGCAGCTCGACCGGCAGCAGCCCGCGCCATTTGAGATCGAGCAGCACGGCCAGCAGCCCGTAGGAATCCTTGCCGCCGGACAAGGCCACCAGCCAGCGGTCGCCGGGCCTCGCCATGGCGAAATCCTCGACCGCCTGACGGGTTAACCGCAACAGCCGCTTACGCAGTTTGTTGAACTCGACGGAAGACGGCACGTCGGCAAACAGCGGATGGAAGCCGCCTTCAGCAATCGGTTCAACTGTTTCGATGTCTGCCAGCATGTTCATGGCTTGTCGCTTTCCATAGCCGAGAGTGCCGGATTAGCGGACATGGCCGACAAAGAAAAGGCCGCCTCGACGGGCGGCCCTTTCCAGTATCGCAGAAAAGCGATCGCTTAGCGCGAATAGAATTCGACGACCAGGTTCGGCTCCATCTGCACGGCGAACGGAACATCGGCCAGGCCGGGGATGCGCGAGAAGGTCGCGACCATCTTGTTGTGATCGACTTCGATATAGTCCGGCACGTCGCGCTCGGCGAGGCCGACCGCTTCCAGCACGATGACCAGCTGCTTCGACTTTTCGCGCACTTCGACGACATCGCCCGGCTTGCAACGGTACGAGCCGATGTTGACGCGCTTGCCGTTGACGTTGACGTGGCCGTGGTTGACGAACTGGCGAGCCGCGAAAATGGTGGGCACGAACTTGGAGCGGTAGACGACCGCGTCGAGACGCGACTCGAGCAGGCCGATCAGGTTCTCGGAGGTGTCGCCCTTGCGGCGATCAGCCTCTTCATAGACTTTGCGGAACTGCTTTTCGGAGACATCACCATAGTGACCCTTCAGCTTCTGCTTGGCGCGCAGCTGCAGGCCGAAATCGGAAAGCTTGCCCTTGCGGCGCTGGCCGTGCTGGCCGGGGCCGTATTCACGCTTGTTGACCGGGGACTTCGGGCGGCCCCAGATGTTTTCGCCGAGACGGCGGTCGATCTTGTACTTCGCGGATTCGCGCTTGCTCATCGCATTCCCTTTCAAAACAAACCACCCGGAGCCTCATGGTCCGGGTGAAGGAAACGCGCCCTCCTCTGGCCTCCGTTTTCGAGGCCTGACAGGGTTTTCCCACGCAACGCGGCGGAAAACCCACGGGACACGTCAGTCTAGACAAAACCCAGGAAACGATAAACCTGCTTTCCCGGGCTTGCCATGCAAAAGAAACAACCGGGCATTGCGGCCCGGTGTTGGTGCGCTCGTTAAACGGAGATTTGAGCAGAGTCAAGCGCGTCGCTGGCGCTGGGCCCGGCAACCATATCACGTCTTTGGCGTTGAGTGCCGGATGCGGCGGGAGGTTGTTGCGCCGACGGCATTTAGGAAGGGACTGGAGCCAAAGGAGCCCGAAGTCGCATGAAGAAGTTTTTCCTCTCGTTGGTCGGTGCAGCCGTCCTGGCCGGGACGATGTCGATCGCCGTGCCCGAGCCAGCGATGGCCAAGCACTGGCAGGGCCACAAGCATCGTCAGACCTGCCATGTCGTGGTGAAGAAGAAGGTCATCTGGCGGCATGGCCACAAGAAGGTCATCCGCTACAAGGTGAGGCGCTGCTGGTGACGTCAGGGGTTTCGGGCTTGGCCTGAATCGAAGAAGCCCGTGGTTTCGGCCACGGGCTTTGTTTATCAACTCGGTTCAAGGTTTCAGTCTGCCGATTTCTTCTCCGGCAGGCCTTTGCGCTTGGTCTCCGCGAATTCCTCGAGCTGTTTTTCGCTCATCGAATTGTACATCGACTTCGACGCGCCTTGAAGCTCGCTCTTCCTGGTCTCGCCGCGCTTGGCCGACAGGGCTGCGCCAGCGGCCTTTTGCTGTGCTTTTGAGGTTGCAGGCATATCGGCTCCTCCTTTGCTGCCAGGGGAAGAAACGTTGCGCTCCGGCGACGGTTCCAGCGGTGGCGGTCAACTTCCGTTCCGCGCTCATGCCAGCCCATGGTCGGCCGGCACTGCCGGCAAAACCACCTTCCCGTGCCCGCAACGCCGGTGTAGGACGGCGCCATGAAATCGTTGAACGATCCCTCGCAGGCACTCGCTACCGGCCTCGCGAAAATCCGCACCGAGTTCCATGTGCCGGAGGGATTTCCCCCTGATGTAATGGCCATGGCACAGACGGCGGCCAGGCGCGTGCCCGACCAGCATGCCGACCGCACGGCGATGCCTTTCGTGACGCTCGATCCCGCGGCTTCCACCGATCTTGACCAAGCGTTTTCGATCGAAGCGAGCGGTAGCGACCTTCTGTTGCACTATGCGATTGCCGACGTAGCCTGGTTCGTCGCGGACGGCGACGCGGTGGATCGCGAAGCCTGGGCGCGGGGCGAAACCCTGTATTTGCCGGACGGCAAGGCCGGGCTCTATCCCCGGGTCATTGCCGAGGGCGCCGCGAGCTTGCTGCCCGGCGCTCCGCGTCCGGCTGTCATCTTCACGGTCCGGATTGCCGAGGACGGAGCGGTAAGGCTGGATGGCGCGGAGCGGGCAATCATTCAAAGCCGCGCCAAGCTCGCCTATGACAGCGTGCAGGCCGCCGACGTCCCAGTCGGCTTCGCCGAAATCGCGCGGCGCATGGCGGCGGCCGAAGACCGTCGCGGCGCTTCGCGCGTCGACCCGCCCGAGCAGGAGGTGGAACAGCTTGCCGATGGCACGTTCCAGCTTGCGTTCAGACCGCTGCTGCAATCCGAGCAAGACAACGCAGCACTTTCGCTGGCCGCCAACATGGCGATTGCCGACGCCATGCTGGCACACCGGACCGGCTTGTTCCGGGTGATGGCGCCGCCCGATGCTTCCAAAGTACAAAGACTGCGCAGCGCGGCACGGGCCTTAGGCCTGTCCTGGCCTCCTTCGACCAGCCTGTCCGACTATCAGCGAACCCTCGATCCGACCAACATGCACCAGGCAGCGCTGATGCTGGAAATCCGCCGCGCCGGCTCCGGTGCGTCCTACCAACCCTATGAAGAAGGCGTTGTCCCCTGGCACGAGGCGATGGCCGCGACCTATGCCCACGCCACCGCGCCCCTGAGGCGGCTGGCCGATCGCTACGTCGTGCGCTGCGTGCTGGCCATCGCCAACGGCCAGCCGGTGCCGCAAGCCGTTACCGAGGCGTTTTCCAGACTGCCGAAGGTGATGGGCCGCGCAGGCGCCCGCGCCTCGCAGATCAACCACGCGGCCATCGACCTTGCCGAGGCGGTGATGCTGAGGGGGCGCATGGGTAAAACATTCAAGGCCGTCGTCACCGACGTCGGTGATCAGCGTGTGCGCGTTCAGCTCTCGGACATGCCTGTCGTTGCGAATGTGAAGGCCTCAGGGTTCAGGCAGGGCGATGGCCTGACGCTAAGGCTTGTTTCGGCCGATCCGGATCGGCGCGTCATTGTCTTCGAGCCTGTCTAAAGCGCGTCGGCGACGCGCTTTACTTTTTTTGCTTTTATGCATGTCGTTGTCCCAAAACCGCTGCGCACTTTTGGGCGACATGCATTAGCGCGCGCTCAATCCAAAACCCTGCATCAGCCGGCTGATGGCGAAGTCCGCCTTTCCCGAGGTAAAGACGGCGATGTCGGGCTCGCTTTGCGGCAATGGCCCGTCGACAGCCGGAAGCAGCGACAGAGCACGCCGCGCAATCGCTTCGGCCGGGTCGATCCAGTCGACCGGCCAGGGCGCGGTCTTGCGCATGCGATTGGCCAGGAACGGATAGTGCGTGCAGGCGAGCACGACGATGTCCGTGCGCAAATCGTCATGCTGGACGAAACACGGTGCGATCTCGGCACGCACGGCCTCCTCGTCGACAAAGCCCTCGCGCATGTAGGCCTCGGCCAGTCCGGCGAGATTGTTGCTGCCGACCAGCCGCACATGGCATTTCTGCGCCCATTTGCCGATCAGGTCGCGCGTGTACTGGCGCTTCACCGTGCCCGGCGTCGCCAGCACCGAGACCAGCCCGGACCGGGTGCGCTCGGCCGCCGGCTTGATCGCCGGCACGGTGCCGACAAAGGGATGGCCAGGGAATTTTTCCCGCAACGCATCGATCACCAGCGTCGAAGCGGTATTGCAGGCGACGACCGAAATTTCCGGATCAAAACGGTCGAGCAGCTTGGCGAAGAGCTCGACTATATGGGCCTGCAGCGCCGGCTCTTCCCAGGCGCCGTAGGGAAAGGCCTTGTCATCGGCGACGTAGACGAAGCGCCGGTCAGGCATCAGCACGCGCGCTTCGCGCAGCACGGTCAATCCGCCAACGCCGGAATCGAACATCAGTATCGGACGGTGGCTCATTGATAAGGACCATGAAAGAGGCTGGATCAGAAGGCTTGGCGGTCATTGGCCAATGCCGTTCTATCTGCAACCATCATGGCCTTGAAGTGGCGAATGTCAGCAAGTTCTTAGCAAAGCCTGCGAAGACGACCTTGCCTCGATTGCTCTAGAGCCCGCGCTTGCCGAAGCCGGCGGGCCGAGGACGGCCCAAAGGTTGGGCGGACGGCACCGAGCGCGTGGCCGGTGTGGCGTTGCGCATGGAAGACTGTGCCGTGCTGCTGGCCATCCGGCCGGATCCCGCAGGCATGGGCGTATCGCCATCGAAATCGAATACCGATGTCAGTTCCTCGATATTGATGCCCGCCACCGGCTTAGCCACCAGGATCGTGCACCAAAGGCCAAAGATCGACAGCGCAAGCAGGTTGAGACCGCTGGACGTGCTTTCCGGATTGTTGAAATCGATGACCAGCAGCGTGCCTGCCTGCAGAAAGGCGTAGATGGCGCAGAACACGATGTAGGACCACAGGATCCAGGCTTTGCCGCTGGCGTCGCGGCTGCGTCGCCAGGCGATGTTGGCACGCATGACCATGGCCAGGAGTGAAACGACCAGAACCGCGCCTGCCATCCCTTGCCGCGATGGACCGGGCGCCGAGTTGACCAGCCCCTCAAAGCCGATCGTGCCAACGATGCACAGCACAGCAAGAACGGCCTCGAGCAGGGCTACGCCGAGCGAATAGAAGAAGAAGCGCATACGGCCGATTTTGGACGTGAACATTTGCCACCCCACCGTTTTGACAACAATGGACGAGAGGCAAATAAAATTCGGTTACTTCAGCCGTTCGAAGCTTAGCGATTTCTAATCTTCTTTGTCTGCCTGGCGTTTTCGCGCAGCGGCCGGCAAACGCCTTGGATCGTCTCCCGGCGAGCCGTCACCGCGCGGCATGGCCGGCGAAAACCGGTCGAGCGACGAGATGATGCCACGCAGCACTTTCAGTTCCGGCTCGGCGAAACCGGCGCGCGTCAAGACGGCGCGCAGATTGTCGACCATCTTGGGTTTCTTGGGCGCCGGGCGGAAATAGCCGCGCGCTTCGAGCGCGCCTTCGAGATAGGCAAACAGCCCGTGCAACTCTTCCTTGCTTGCCGGCTTCATTTCAGGGCTGGAGAAATTGGTCGCCGTCTCGTCTTCCAGGCCCGACTTCATCCATTCATAGGACATCAACAGCACGGCCTGGGCGATGTTGAGCGACGAAAAGCCGGGATCGACCGGGAAGGTGACGATCTCGTCGGCCAGCCCGACCTCGTCATTGTAGAGCCCAAAACGCTCGCGGCCGAACAAGATGCCGGTGCGCAGGCCGGCCATCTGACGCGCCCTCAGCGCCCTGCCCGCTTCGACCGGACCACGCACGGGTTTGAAGCCGTCGCGCTCCCGCGCCGTGGTGGCGAAGACGAAGTTGAGGTCGGCGACGGCGGACGCCAGGTCGCCGAACACTGTTACGGCATCGATGACATGGTCGGCGCGGCTGGCGGCGGCGCGCGCCTTCTCGCTCGGCCAGCCGTCACGCGGGTTGACCAGTCTCAGTTCGGCAAGGCCGAAATTGGCCATGGCGCGCGCAACCATGCCGATGTTCTCGCCGAGCTGCGGCTCGACCAGGATGATCGCCGGCCCGGCGGCGGATGCGTTTTCAGGATGATCGACGGCGGACATGATCTCAATGAACTGCTGTTTGCGGCATTTCAGCGTTCCCTGCCACATCCGCTCGGCAAAATGAAGCTTTTGCAAACACCGGTCGCGGCACAGACGACCCATTCTGCACGGATGGTCGTTTGCGCGGCCAAATAGGCTTTGATATACGCTCCGCATACCCGGCCGAAGCCATGCGGGCGAGGCCGTTTTGTTCCCCAAAAGCGAGGCATTCTTTTCATGGCGAAGATCAAGGTGGCGAACCCGGTCGTCGAGCTCGACGGCGACGAGATGACCCGCATCATCTGGCAGTTCATCAAGGACAAGCTGATCCACCCTTATCTCGACCTGAAGCTCGAATATTACGACCTCGGCGTCGAGCACCGCGACGCCACCAACGACCAAGTGACCATCGATTCGGCCAATGCCATCAAGAAATGGGGCGTCGGCGTGAAATGCGCGACGATCACGCCCGACGAGCAGCGCGTCGAGGAATTCAAGCTGAAGAAGATGTGGAAGTCGCCCAACGGCACCATCCGCAACATTCTCGGCGGCACCATTTTTCGCGAACCGATCATCATGAAGAACGTGCCGCGCTTGGTGCCGGGATGGACCAAGCCGATCATCGTCGGCCGTCATGCCTTCGGCGACCAGTATCGCGCCACCGATTTCCGCTTCCCCGGCAAGGGCAAGCTGACCATCAAGTTCGTCGGCGAGGACGGCAAGGTGATCGAGCATGACGTGTACGACGCACCCGGCGCCGGCGTTGCCATGGCGATGTACAATCTCGACGACTCCATCCGCGAATTCGCCCGCGCCTCGCTGAATTACGGCCTGCTGCGCAATTATCCGGTTTATCTCTCGACCAAGAACACCATCCTCAAAGCCTATGATGGCCGCTTCAAGGACATTTTCCAGGAGGTCTACGAGGCTGAATTCGAGGCCGAGTTCAAGGCGAAGAAGCTGTGGTACGAGCACCGGCTGATCGACGACATGGTGGCCTCCGCCCTGAAATGGTCTGGCGGCTACGTCTGGGCCTGCAAGAATTATGACGGCGACGTCCAGTCCGACACGGTGGCGCAAGGTTTTGGCTCGCTTGGCCTGATGACCTCCGTGCTGATGACGCCGGACGGCAAGACGGTGGAAGCGGAGGCCGCGCACGGCACCGTGACGCGCCACTATCGCCAGCACCAGAAGGGCGAGGAAACCTCGACCAATTCGATCGCCTCGATCTTCGCCTGGACGCGCGGCCTCGCCCACCGCGCCAAGCTCGACGATAATGCCGAGTTGAAGCGATTTGCCGACACGCTGGAGAAGGTCTGCATCCAGACGGTTGAGAGCGGCTTCATGACCAAGGACCTGTCGCTCTTGATCGGTCCCGACCAACCATGGCTGTCGACCACCGGCTTCCTCGACAAGATCGACGAGAATTTGCAGAAGGCGATGGCGTAAGCCGGCAGCCATGGCCAAGCCGGTCGTCTACGGGGCGGACTACAGCGTCTATGTGCGCATCGTCCGCCTCGTGCTGGCGGAAAAAGGCATCGACTACGACCTTGTGCCGGTCGATGTCTTTGCCGCCGAGGGCACTCCCGCCTGGTACTTCGAGCATCACCCTTTCGGCCGCATTCCGGCCTTCGAGCACGGCGGGTTTCGCCTGTTCGAAACCAGCGCAATCGCCCGCTATGTCGACGAGGCGTTCGACGGCCCGGCACTGCAGCCAAAAGACGCCCGCACCCGCGCAACGATGAACCAGATCATCGGCATGCTCGACGCCTATGCCTACAGATCGATGGTCTGGGACGTCGCCGTCGAGCGGCTTGAGAAGGAAGCGCCAGACGAGGCACTGGTCGCCAACGGGCTGCGCCAGGCGGAAACGGTGCTGCGGGTGCTCACCGCACTCAAGCCTCCCGGGCCGTGGCTGCTCGGCGACCAGCTGACGCTGGTCGACCTGTATGCGGCATCCATCATCGCCTATTTCGTCAAGGTCGCCGACGGGCAAAAGCTGCTTGCGGCGTTCGCCGACATCCAGGCCTGGTGGGACGGCATCGCAAAACGTCCGAGCCTGGCGGCGGGCTGATATGGGTTCGGGCCATGGCTGACCCATCTCGCCAGGACGCGCTCACCATCGCCAGAATTGTCAGGGTCAACCACGCCGGTGAGTTCGGTGCGATCAGGATCTATTCGGCGCAGATTCTTGTCGCCAGGCGCTTCTGGCCGGATTGCGTGCCATCCTTGTCGGAGATGCTCGGGCACGAGCGCACGCATTGCGCCGCCTTCCGTGCCGCCATGCCGGCGCGGAAGGCGCGACCGTGCCGGGTGATGCAATTCTGGAGCTGGGGTGGCTGGCTGCTGGGTTTTGTGACCGCCCTGATTGGTCCGCAAGGCATCTGGGCCTGCACGGCGGCTGTTGAAGCGGCGGTGCACCGCCATCTGGATGATCAGCTGTTTTTTCTCGCCAACCGCGACCACGACTTGCACGGCATCATCCTGGCGATCCGCGAGGAAGAGCTCGCCCATCTTCATCACGCCGAAGAGCAGCTGAAATCGCCCGGCCCGGCGCTGAACTTTTTACGGTCGCTGATTTCGATGGCCGCGGACGTGCTGATCTGGCTGTCCACCTGAACTAGCTAGACGGACCGTCTAGGAGCTGATTGCCGGCTTGCCACTATCAGCCACAGAATGGCAAGCACGGCGGCGAAGGCCGGAAAGCCGCACACAAAACCAGATCAGGCATAGGGTGGCTTTCAGGCCGCCTCCAGCGCCGCCCTCACCGCGGCGATCGCATCATTGGCCTTGGAGGCGTCCGGGCCGCCGGCTTGCGCCATGTCGGGCCGTCCGCCACCGCCCTGCCCGCCCAATGCGGCCGAGGCAACGCGCACAAGATCGACAGCGCTGAAGCGGCCGACGAGATCGTCCGTCACTGCGACCACGACGCTTGCCTTGTTGTCTTCGCCCGCACCGACGAAGACGACGACGCCTGAGCCGAGCGAAGTCTTGCCGGCATCGGCCAGCGGCTTCAAATCCTTCGGCGACACGCCGGAAACCGCTTTGCCGAGGAAGCCGATACCGGCGACGGTTTCGGTGGTGGCCGGAGCATCGGCCGCGGCCCCACCGCCCAGCGCGAGTTTCTTGCGCGCTTCGCTCAGCTCCTTCTCAAGCTTCTTGCGCTCCTCGAGCAGCGTCTCGACACGCGCCGGCACGTCGGCCGGCGAGATCTTCAGCACGGCCGCAGTTGCCTTCAGGCGTCTGTCCTGCTCATCGAGATGTTTGCGCGCGGCTTCGCCGGTCAGCGCCTCGATGCGGCGCACGCCGGCGGCGACCGCGCTGTCGGAGACGACACGGACCAGGCCGATATCGCCGGTCGCCCGGACATGGGTGCCGCCACAAAGTTCGACGGAATAGGGTCTATTGGCCTTGGCGCCATGCACGCCGGTGCCCATCGAGACGACACGCACCTCGTCACCATATTTCTCGCCGAACAGCGCCATGGCGCCCTCGGCAATGGCGTCATCGACCGACATCAGGCGCGTCGTCACCGGGCTGTTCTGGACGACGATTTCGTTGGCCATGCGCTCGACCTCTTCGAGATCTTCGGCCGAGATCGGCTTGTTGTGCGAGATGTCGAAGCGCAGGCGCTCGGGCGCGACCAGCGAACCTTTCTGCGCGACATGGGTGCCCAGCACCTCGCGCAGCGCCTCATGGATCAGATGCGTTGCCGAATGGTTGGCACGCAGCCGGGTGCGGCGCGCATGGTCAACCTTCAGCTCGACGGCTGCACCTGGCTTGACCGTGCCGTTCGTCACCTTGCCCAGATGCACGAACAGGCCGTCGGCCTTTTTCTGCGTGTCGGAAACCTCGATCGAGAAACCTTCGCCGGAGATGATGCCGGTGTCGCCCATCTGGCCGCCCGACTCGCCATAGAACGGCGTCTGGTTGACGACCACCGCCACCGCGTCGCCCTTGCCGGCGCTATCGACTGTCTTGCCGTCCTTGACCAGGGCCTGGATGAGGCCTTCCGCCTGTTCGGTCTCGTAGCCGAGGAATTCGGTGGCGNGGTGGCGCCGGCCTTCTCGCGTACAGAAAACCAGATGGTCTCGGTGGCCGCGTCGCCGGAGCCAGCCCAATGCTTGCGCGCTTCGGCCTTCTGCTGCTCCATCGCATGGGTGAAGCCGGCAAGGTCGACCGAGATGTTGCGCTGGCGCAGTGCGTCCTGCGTCAGATCGAGCGGGAAGCCGTACGTGTCATAGAGCTTGAACGCCGTCTCGCCATCCAGCATATCGCCGGCGTGCAGCGTATCCGTCGCCTCCGAGAGCAGGCCGAGGCCGCGCACCAGCGTCTTGCGGAACCTGGTCTCCTCGAGCTTCAGCGTCTCGGTAATCAGCTGTTCGCCGCGCAGCAGTTCGGGATAGGCCTGGCCCATCTCACGCACTAGCGCCGGCACCACCTTCCACATCAACGGCTCCTTGGCGCCGAGCAACTGCGCATGGCGCATGGCGCGGCGCATGATGCGGCGCAGCACATAGCCGCGGCCTTCGTTCGACGGCAGCACGCCGTCGGCAACCAGGAAAGAGGACGAGCGCAGATGATCGGCAATGACGCGGAAGGAGGCGACCGTCTCCTTGTCGGGTCCCTGCCCGAGCGCTGACGAGGCCGCATCGATCAGATGACGGAACAGGTCGGTCTCGAAGACGCTCTCCACCCCTTGCAGGATGGAGGCCATGCGCTCCAGGCCCATGCCGGTGTCGATCGACGGCCGCGGCAGGTCGATGCGCTCATCCTTGGTGACCTGCTCATATTGCATGAACACCAGGTTCCAGAATTCAAGGAAGCGGTCGCCGTCCTCCTCCGGGCTGCCGGGAGGGCCGCCCCAGATGTGCTCGCCACGGTCGATGAAGATTTCCGAGCACGGCCCGCACGGTCCGGTGTCGCCCATAGCCCAGAAATTGTCGGAGGTCGGGATGCGGATGATGCGGTCATCGGAGAAACCGGCGATCTTCTTCCAGAAGCCGGCCGCCTCGTCATCGGTGTGATAGACGGTGACCAGCAGCTTGTCCTTGTTCAGCCCGAACTCCTTGGTGATCAGGTTCCAGGCCAGTTCGATGGCGCGCTCCTTGAAATAGTCGCCGAAGGAGAAATTGCCGAGCATTTCGAAGAAGGTCAGATGGCGCGCGGTGTAGCCGACATTGTCGAGGTCGTTGTGCTTGCCGCCGGCGCGCACGCTTTTCTGCGCAGTGGTGGCGCGCGAATAGGACCGCTTCTCCAGGCCGGTGAAGACGTTCTTGAACTGCACCATGCCGGCATTGGTGAACATCAGCGTCGGGTCGTTGCGCGGCACCAGCGGGCTCGAGGCCACGACCTCGTGGCCCTCCTTGCGGAAATAGTCGAGGAATGTCGACCGGATCTCGTTCACGCCACTCATGAGTGCTGCCTTTTCGCGAAAACCGCCGGCACGGCCGGCGGACACTGGTCTCTGCTTTTTAGAAGATTGACTTGGCCTTTTAGCGGGCACGCCCCACCCTGTCCAGAAACACGGAATTGGGCCAATCCGGCAACTGCCAAGCCGGCTTCACGCTGCCCAAAAACGAAAACCGCCGGCGCGAAGGCCGGCGGTTTGAAACGCAATACTAAAGAACTCGGTTACTTAAGCATCGGATAATGGACTGGATTTATGGCCGAACTCTGGCCGTGCCCTACATGGCGCCGGATTCTTCCTCGAAGCCGTCGTCGCTTTCGCCGCGCTCGGGGCCGCCATTTTCGAGAAACTTCTCGGCAATCAGCCCGGCATTCTGCCGCAGTGCCAGTTCGATCTCGCGCGCCGTGTCGGGATTGTCGCGCAGGAACAGTTTGGCGTTTTCGCGACCCTGGCCGAGACGCTGCGAATTGTAGGAGAACCAGGCGCCCGACTTCTCGACCACGCCGGCCTTGACGCCGAGATCGACCAGTTCGCCGGTCTTGGACACGCCCTCGCCATACATGATGTCGAACTCGACCACCTTGAAGGGCGGCGCCAGCTTGTTCTTGACGACCTTGACGCGGGTCTGGTTGCCGACGACCTCGTCGCGGTCCTTGACCGAGCCGATGCGGCGGATGTCGAGGCGCACCGAAGCGTAGAATTTCAGCGCGTTGCCGCCGGTCGTGGTTTCGGGCGAACCGAACATGACGCCGATCTTCATGCGGATCTGGTTGATGAAGATGACCATGGTGTTGGAGCGCGAGATCGAGGCGGTCAGCTTGCGCAGCGCCTGGCTCATCAGACGCGCCTGAAGACCGGGCAGAGAATCGCCCATCTCGCCTTCGATTTCGGCGCGCGGCGTCAGCGCCGCCACCGAATCGACCACCAGAACGTCGATGGCGCCGGAACGCACCAGCGTGTCGCAGATTTCCAGCGCCTGCTCGCCGGTGTCGGGCTGCGAGATCAGCAGGTTTTCGAGGTCGACGCCGAGCTTGCGGGCATAGACCGGGTCGAGCGCGTGCTCGGCATCGACGAAGGCACAGATGCCGCCCTTCTTCTGGGCTTCCGCCACCGTGTGCAGCGCCAGCGTCGTCTTGCCCGAGCTTTCCGGCCCGTAGATCTCGACGATGCGGCCGCGCGGCAGGCCGCCGACGCCAAGCGCGATGTCGAGGCCCAGCGATCCGGTCGGCACGGTTTCGATCTCGACGACCTGCTCGTTGGCGCCAAGCCGCATGATCGAGCCCTTGCCGAAGGCGCGCTCGATTTGCGACAGCGCCGCGTCCAGAGCCTTTGATTTGTCCACCGCTTTGTCCTCTACAAGCCGCAAAGAATTCTGAGCCATGATACATCACCCCTTGGTCGTCAATGAAGGCCGGACAATCCGTAATCCCTGCCCATTTTGTACTACTTTTGTTCTCGTTTGGCAAGAGGGGTCAAATATCTGAAAAGCAACCTTTATCCGGATTTGTTCTTTTTTTGTCTCATGGTTTCGTTTCCGGATGTATCCACCATTGGGCCAGACGCGCCGGCTGTTTCGATCGGCCGAATCGCCGGCTTGCCTGCGAAGCTCCGCCGCACAGCGTAGCGCTTGTGCGGCTCGAATAACAAAGGTCATATCGCCGTTATGGTGAAATCAGCAAAGATACTGGCGGTGGGCGGCGCCCATATCGATCGCCGCGGCCAGGTGTCGGGCACGTACGTGCCCGCGGCGTCCAACCCCGGCACGATGCGCGAGGATGTCGGCGGCGGCGTCTTCAACGCGCTGCGCAGCCTGGTGCGGCGCGGCGTCTCGGCCTCGCTTTTGTCGGTGCGCGGCGGCGATGCCTCGGCCGAGACGGTTGCGCGCGCCATCGCCGACTCCGGCATTGCCGACCTGTCGGCGGTTTTCCTCGACCGCACGACGCCGAGCTACACGGCGCTGATCGATCGCGACGGCGAGCTGATCACCGGCTTTGCCGATATGGCGCTCTACGATTTGGCGTTCCCCAAGCAGATCCGCCGCTCCAAGGTGCGCGAGGTGGTCGCCGAGGCCGATGCGGTGCTCTGCGACGCCAATCTGCCATCAACGGCGCTGGAGCGGCTGGTGGGGCTCGCCGCCGGCAAGCCGGTGTTCGCCATCGCCATTTCGCCGGCCAAGGTGGTGCGGCTGATACCGGTGCTGAAGGAACTCGCGCAGGTCTTCATGAACCGGCGCGAGGCCATGGTGCTGGCCGGCGTCGATGCCAATGCCACCGAGCGCGAGACCGTCGACGGACTGCGCTGCAGCGGCCTCACCAGTGGCGTGGTGACGGCGGGCGACGGCCCGGTGCTGGGATTCGACGAAGCCGGCGCCTTCTCTATCCTGCCGCCGGCGCCGAGAAAAGTCGCCGACGTCACCGGCGCCGGCGACGCGCTGGCCGGCGCCACCATCGCTGCCCTGCTGCGCGGCCTGGCATTGCGCCAGGCCCTCCGCGAAGGCGTTGCCGCGGCGACGCTCGCCATCGAAAGTTCGGATGCCGTGCCGGCCTTCACCGCCGCGACCTTCACCGAGGCACTGGCTCTTGTGCCCGACGCGCAGGAAATGGCATGAGGGCGGCCAATTGCCATTGCCGGAGCGCCACGTCCAAGCGGACGCGCGGATCTCCGGATCGGAGACCATCATGACACCGCAAAGCGCCCGCCCCTTCATCGACCTCCACGCGCCCGTGGCCGAGGCGCTCGCCGCTGGCCGCCCCGTCGTGGCCCTGGAAAGCACCATCATCACCCATGGCATGCCTTACCCCGACAATGGCGCCATGGCCGCCAATGTCGAAAAGATAATCCTGGACAATGGCGCGGTGCCAGCGACGATCGCCGTGGTCGCCGGCCGCATCAAGATCGGGCTTTCCGACGGCGAGCGCGAGTCGCTGGCGATGACCGGCGACGCCATGAAGCTGTCGCGCGCCGATCTCGGCTTTGCGGTGGCGCAAGGCCGCACCGGCGGCACCACGGTCGCCGCCACCATGATCGCCGCTGACATGGTCGGGATAAAGGTGTTCGCCACCGGCGGCATTGGCGGCGTCCACAAGGGCGCGGAAAAGAGCTTCGACATCTCGGCCGATCTCGACGAGTTGGCGCGCACGCCGGTCATCGTCGTCTCGGCCGGCGCCAAGGCGATCCTCGACATCGAAAAGACGCTGGAAGTGCTGGAGACGTGCGGCGTGCCGGTGATTGGCCATGGCTGCGAGACGATGCCGGCCTTCTGGTCGCGGCATTCGCCGTTCCGCGCGCCGCTGACCCTGCACAGACCGGAAGAGATCGCGCATTTCTACAAGACCAGGGCGGCACTTGGCCTGGTCGGCGGCATGCTGATCGCCAACCCGGTGCCGCAGGACGATGAAATCCCGGCCGACGAGATGGCCGGCTATATCGAGGCCGCGCAGACGGCGGCGGAAGTGCAGAATGTGACCGGTAAGGCGGTGACGCCCTTCCTGTTGGGCAAAATCCTCGAACTGACCGGCGGCCGGAGCTTGAAGACCAACATCGCGCTGGTCGAGAACAATGCGCGGCTGGCGGCGAGGATTGCGACGGCGCTGTAGGGTCAAAACCAATCGCCTCGGCTTTGAATCTGTCCTACCGGTCGAATGCAGGGCTGAATTTCAGCTGCCCGGTCGCGGGCTCGCTCTGGAAGGGGAGTGATTGCACATATTGCGCGGGCAGTTCTTGATAGCTCAAATTGCCGTCGCTTCTGAAGCCGAAGCGCCCGTAATAGGCTGGATCACCGATCAAGACGCAGCCTTTTGCTCCGTTCGTCTTGAGGATCGCAAGCCCCTCGTTGATCAATGCACTTCCGATGCCTTGCCGCTGCTTATCCGGCCACACAGATACCGGACCAAGCCCGTACCATCCGTCGCTTTCAACTCCAACCGTAACTGGCGAGAAGGCTACGTGCCCCACGATGTCTCCACCTCTGACGGCAACAAGCGAAACCGTCAGATCACCATCATTCCGCAACTTGGTAATGATCGGAGCCTCCGAACCATCGCTGAACGGCGTGGGTTCGAAAGCCGCGATGGTCAGGTCGTGAATGGTCTGCTTATCGTCAGGTCGCTCTGGTCTGATGAACATAGCCATGAGAAATGCCCCAGGGTTACTACTTCCCCGCCCGGCGTCCCGCCTCATACGCCCGGCGCGCCCACACCCTCATCTCGTCAGGGTCATCAAACGCGTCGTCGGGAATGCTCCAGTACGGCATCGCAACCAGCTTGCCGTGGCGGGTGCCGGTATAGGTCCATTGCTTGCAGCCGGCGGCTTCGAAATCGGGCGCGCTTTGCTCGTCAGCCTTGAGCAGCAATTCGCCGCGCAGCACGATGGCGACGATGACGCCGTCGAAATAGATACCCTTGCCGCCGAACAGTTTTCGGATACTGACCGGGCCGAGGCCTTCGAACAGCTCTTCGATGCGTTCATTGTCCATGCCGCAATCATGTCACCGGGCTTGCCATGGCTGCAACCAAAAACCATGCTGGCAAGTTGAGAGCCATCCGTCGGAGTTTTGTCATGCCGCTGCTGCTCAAGGGATCCTGCCGCTGCGATGCCGTCCATTTCGAGGTGGAGAGCAACACGCCGGTGCCGTTCATGCTGTGCTACTGCTCGATCTGCCGCAAGCAGCAGGGCGGCGGCGGCTTCGCCATCAATCTCGGCGCCGATTACAAGACGCTGAAAATCAAGGGCAAGCGCAATCTCGGCGTCTACCAGGCAGAGATCGCGGACGACGAGCATCCAAAGTGTGAGATTTCGACGGGCGAGCGCAATTTCTGCAAGAAGTGCGGTTCGGCGCTCTGGCTCTACGATCCGACATGGCCGGACCTGGTCCACCCCTTCGCCTCGGCAATCGACAGCGAGCTGCCGAAGCCGCCGGAGAAGGTGCATCTGATGTTGAAATACAAGGCGAGTTGGGTCGAGCCGGTGATCGGCAAAAAGGACAAGGCGTTCGACGTCTATCCCGAGGAATCGATCGCCGACTGGCACAAGCGGACGAAGATGTGGGTGAAGTGAGGGCTCGGAGCGCGACTTGCGATGGTTAGCACTGCCCCTCACCCGGCCCTTCGGGCCGTTCGTCATTCGAAAAGCCAAGCAATTGGCTTTTCGCCCGCTGCGCGGACCATTCCTCACCTCCCCGTGAACGGGGATAAGGAAGATCAGGCCGAAGCGCGCGCCTCAGCCAGCGCCTTCAGGTCGGCGGGCTTCAGTTCGACGGATTCGCCGCAGCCGCAGGCCGAACTCTGGTTCGGGTTGTGGAAGGTGAAGCCGGTGCGCAGCGTGGTCTGCTCGAAATCCATCTCGGTGCCGAACAGGAAAAGGGCAGCCTCGGGCGCGACATAGACATGCGCGCCGTCGCGTTCGATATGGTCGTCCTTGGTGTTGGGCTCGGTCACCAGGTCGACCGTGTATTCCATGCCGGCGCAGCCGCCCTTCTTGATGCCGAGGCGAATGCCATGCGCATTGTCGCGCGTGGCGACGATCTCGCGCACCCGGTCGGCTGCCTTTTCGGTCATCGTGATGACGGCGAAGCGTCCCATTCTCTTTCCTCTTCCATCCCATGCAGGTTCAAGGCCTGCCGAATGATTCCTCACCTAAAATGGTGAAGTTTTACCACTGGTGCAAGTGCACCAACCTCAGTCAACCTAGTACCAGCCCACCGCCACCTGCGCCTCTTCCGACATGCGGTCGGGCGACCAGGGCGGGTCGAAGGTCATGTTGACCTCGACGCCAGAGACGCCTTCGACGGCGCCGACGGCGTTTTCCACCCAGCCGGGCATTTCGCCGGCCACCGGACAGCCGGGCGCGGTCAGCGTCATGTCGATCTTGACCGCGCGGTTGTCCTCGATGTCGATCTTGTAGATGAGGCCGAGCTCATAGATGTCGGCCGGTATTTCCGGGTCATAGACCGTCTTCAGCGCCGAGACGATGTCGTCGGTCAGCCGCGCCAGCTCGTCGGCGGGAATGGCCGAGGCGGAAACCAGCGGATTGATGGCTGCTTCCGGCGCGGTGGTGTGGCTCGCATCATCCATGGTCGTCATCCAAAGAACCTGTCACCCGAAGAACTTGCGCGCTTTTTCCAGCGCATCGGCCAAAGCGTCGACTTCGGCCCTGTTATTATACATGCCGAACGATGCCCTGCATGTGGAGGTTACGCCAAAGCGTTTCAACAGCGGCTGGGCGCAATGGGTGCCCGCGCGGACGGCAACACCCTGCCTGTCTATCACCATCGACACGTCATGGGCATGAATGCCCTGCAATTCGAAAGAAATGATGGCGCCCTTGTCCGGCGCGTCGCCGAAGATGCGCAGCGAGTTGATGGCGCGCAGCCGTTCATGCGCATAGGTCTTGAGATCGGCCTCATGGGCGGCAATGCGCTCGCGGCCAACCTTTTCCATGTATTCCAATGCTGCACCCAGGCCAATCGCCTGCACGATCGGCGGCGTGCCGGCCTCGAAGCGGTGCGGCGGCTCGTTGTAGGTGACGATGTCTTCAGTCACCTCCTCGATCATTTCGCCGCCGCCCATGAAGGGGCGCATGCCCTGCAGAATGTCCTTCTTGCCGTAGAGCACGCCGATGCCGGAGGGCCCGTAGACCTTGTGGCCGGTGAAGACGAAGAAATCGCAATCGAGGTCCTGGACGTCGATCGGCATGTGCACGGCGCTCTGGCTGCCGTCGACAAGTACGGGAATTCCACGCGAATGCGCGATGCGCACGATCTCCTTGATCGGGGTTACCGTGCCCAGCGCGTTCGACATATGCGTGATGGCGACGAGCTTGGTCTTGTCGGTCAGGCGCTTTTCGAAGTCCTCGATGTGGAAGATGCCGAGATCGTCGACCGGCACCCAGACCAGCTTGGCGCCCTGCCGCTCCCGGATGAAATGCCACGGCACGATGTTGGAGTGGTGCTCCATGATCGACAGCACGATCTCGTCGCCCGCGCCGATATTGGGCATGCCATAGCCGTAAGCGACGGTGTTGATGGCGGCTGTCGTGTTGGAGGTGAAGACGATGTTGTCGGTGCTTGGCGCATTGAGGAAACGGCGCACCGTCTCGCGCGCCTTCTCATAGGCGTCGGTTGAGGCATTCGACAGGAAATGCAGGCCGCGATGCACGTTGGCGTATTCCTGGGAATAGGCGTGCTGGATCGTATCCAGCACCACCTGCGGCTTCTGCGCCGAGGCGCCATTGTCGAGATAGACCAGCGGTTTGCCGTAGACTTCGCGCGACAGGATCGGGAAGTCGCGGCGGATCGCCTCGACGTCGTATGGGGTTGTTTCGATCTTCTGGTCCATTACAAGCTCTCTTGAGGCACCGCCTCACTTCGTCACGCACCCCTCATCCGACCGAGCTTCGCTCGGCCACCGCCCGGGGCGAGTCACTTGCCTCGCCCGTCCTTCGGACCCCACAAGGGGAGAAGGGAAAGAGGTGCTTACCCATGGGCCACGAACCAGTCGTCCAGCCTTGTTTCCAGGGCCTCGACGATGGTTTCGTCGTCCAGTTCCTCGATCACTTCGGCGACGAACGCCTTGACCAGCAGGCCACGGGCGCTCTTCTCGTCGATGNCGTCGATGCCGCGCGCCATCAGGTAGAACAGATGGTTGTGGTCGATCTCGGTAACGGTCGCGCCGTGGCCGCAGATGACGTCGTCGGCGAAGATTTCCAGCTCCGGCTTGGTCGAGAACTCGCCATCATCCGACAAAAGCAGCGTGTTGCAGGCCATCTTAGCGTTGGTCTTCTGCGCGTATTGGTGGACGTTGATGCGGCCCTGGAAGACGCCGCGCGCCTTGCCGGTCACCACATTGCGGATCACTTCCGTCGATGTCGTATGCGGCACGGCATGGTCGAGCACCATGGTCACGTCGGTGTGGGTGTCGCCGGCCAGAAGGTTGATGCCGCGCAATTTGAAATCGGCGCCTTCGCCCGTGGTCTTCACCACGATCTCCTGGCGCACAAGCTTGCCGCCGGCATTCATTAAGAACAGCGTCAGCTTCGAATTCTTGCCGAGATGCGCCTTGAACTGCGCCAGATGGGTGGCCGTTTCCGGCTGTTCCTGGATGATCAGCCAGGTCACCTCGGCGCCCTCGCCCAACACCAGCTGGCTGACGGAGCTGGCCAGAGCCGCGCCCTCGCCCGCCTGACGCTCGACGATCGCAGCCTTGGCGCCGGCGCCGACACGCACGGGAAAGCGCACATGGGTCTGTCCGCCGGCTTGCAGGTTCTGCAATTCGATCGGCTTTTCCAGTGCTGCGCCATCGGCGATGTCGACGAAATAGCCGTCGGCGACGAAAGCAGTGTTCAGCGCGCCGATGGCGTCATCGCTGCCATAGGGCTCGAGGCCGGGTGCAATCGAGCCGTCGGTCAGCTTTTCCGACAGGCGCTGGATCGTCACGCCCTCGATCGCGGGGAATTTCGCACTCGAGACGCCGTTCAGAACCGCCAGCACGGCGGAACCTTCGACGATGGGCGTTAGCGTTTTGGCGGCGGCCGTCGGATCGAATGCCGGCACCGCGGTCAACAGCCGGTGCAGGTCAGTGTAATGCCAGGATTCGATGCGCCGCGTCGGCAGCCCGTGCTTGATCGCCTCGATGGCGTCGTCGCGCTTCAGCATCACCGCGCCGTCACCCGGCAGCAACGACAGACGCTCGCCGAAAGCGTCGATCAACGCCGTTTCGGCCTGCGTGCGCTGGGGTTGTGTATGCATATTCATCAGTTTTGCCCCGCCTTTCAGCATAAAATGGCCTTCTGGCGTCTCACGCGGCTTCGCCGATCACGCCGGCATAGCCATTGGCTTCGAGATCGAGCGCCAGCGACTTGTCGCCGGACTTGATCACCTGGCCCTTGTATAGGACGTGCACGCTATCGGGCACGATGTGCTCGAGCAGGCGCTGGTAGTGGGTGATGACGATGATGGCACGGTCGGGCGAACGCAGCGCGTTGACGCCGTCCGAGACGATCTTCAGCGCATCGATGTCTAGGCCTGAATCGGTCTCGTCGAGCACGCAGAGCTTTGGCTCCAGCAGCTTCATCTGCAGGATCTCGGCCCGCTTCTTCTCGCCGCCGGAAAAGCCGACATTGAGCGGCCGCTTCAGCATCGCCATGTCCATCGAGAGCGAGGCTGCCGCCTCTTTCACCCGCTTCAAAAATTCCGGAATTTTTAGCGGCTCCTCGCCGCGCGCCTTGCGCTGCTCGTTCATCGCCACCTTCAGGAATTCCATGGTCGCGACGCCAGGTATCTCCATCGGATACTGGAAGGCGAGGAAGATGCCCGCGGTGGCGCGCTCGGCCGGATCCATTTCGAGGATCGACTGGCCGTTATAGAGGATGTCGCCTTCGGTGACCTCATAGTCCTCACGGCCGGCGAGGATGTAGGACAGCGTCGATTTGCCCGAGCCGTTCGGACCCATGATGGCAGCGACCTCGCCGTTTTTCACCGTCAGGTTCAGGCCGCGGATGATCTCGGTGCCGTCATCGACGATGCGGGCATGCAGGTTCTTGATCTCAAGCATTTTTTCTTTCCTGGATATATTGTCCGGTCAGCCGACCGAGCCCTCGAGGCTGATGCCGATAAGCTTCTGCGCTTCGACCGCGAACTCCATCGGCAGCTGCTGGATGACATCCTTGACGAAGCCGTTGACGATCAGCGCGATCGCCTCCTCTTCCGGGATGCCGCGCTGCATGACGTAGAACTTCTGGTCCTCGGAAATCTTTGACGTCGTCGCCTCATGCTCGAACTGCGCCGTCGAGTTCTTGGCTTCCATGTAGGGCACGGTGTGCGCGCCGCACTGGTCGCCGATCAGGAGACTATCGCAATTGGTGAAGTTGCGGGCGTTGGTCGCCTTGCGGTGCGCCGAGACCTGGCCGCGATAGGTGTTCTGCGAGAAGCCGGCGGCAATGCCCTTGGAGATGATGCGGCTCGACGTGTTCTTGCCGAGATGGATCATCTTGGTGCCGCTATCGACCTGCTGGTAGCCGTTCGACACAGCGATCGAATAGAACTCGCCGGAGGAATCGTCGCCGCGCAGGATGCAGCTGGGATATTTCCAGGTGATCGCCGAACCGGTCTCGACCTGCGTCCACGAGATCTTCGAACGGTGGCCGCGGCAGTCGCCGCGCTTGGTGACGAAATTGTAGATGCCGCCCTTGCCCTCGGCATCGCCGGGGTACCAGTTCTGCACCGTCGAATATTTGATCTCGGCATCGTCGAGCGCCACCAGTTCGACGACGGCGGCATGCAGCTGGTTCTCGTCGCGCTGCGGCGCCGTGCAGCCTTCGAGATAGGAGACGTAAGCCCCCTCCTCGGCGATGATCAGCGTGCGCTCGAACTGGCCGGTGTTCTTCTCGTTCATGCGGAAATAGGTCGACAGCTCCATCGGGCAGCGCACGCCCTTGGGCACGAAGACGAACGAGCCGTCGGTGAAGACAGCCGAATTCAGCGTGGCGTAGAAATTGTCGGATGTCGGCACGACCGAGCCGAGATATTTCTGCACCAGCTCCGGATGCTCGCGGATGGCCTCCGAGATCGAGCAGAAGATGACGCCGGCCTGCGCCAGTTCCTTCTTGAACGTGGTGACGACGGAAACGGAATCGAACACCGCGTCGACCGCGACACGGCCCGATTTGTAGACATTGTCGCTGGGCTCCTCGAGATCGGAGACGTCGGTCTTCTGCACGCCAGCGAGGATTTCTTGTTCCCGCAGCGGAATGCCGAGCTTCTCGTAGACCTTCAACAGCTCGGGATCGACGTCGCTCAGCGAGGTCGGGCCGGGCGTGCTCTTGGGCGCCGCGTAGTAATAGAGGTCCTGAAAATCGATCTTCGGATAATGGACGCGCGCCCAGGTCGGCTCTTCCAGGGTCAACCAGCGCCGATAGGCTTCCAGACGCCATTCCAGCATCCAGGACGGTTCATCCTTCTTGGCCGAGATGAAGCGAATAATGTCTTCGCTCAGGCCCTTGGGGGCCTTGTCCATCGCGATCTCTGTCTGGAATCCGTATTTGTACTGGTCGACGTCGATCTTTCGGACCCGATCGATCGTGTCCTGCACAGCAGGCATAAGCGTTCTCCATCCACGCCGGGGTCAAGGCCCGACAGTTTTCAAACTATGGCATCGCCGAGGGCTGCCCATGAGGCGCCGAAGGCGGCGTAAGTTTCATATAGTGCGTCTCGGCCGGGAATTCACCCGGCCACTTGCAAACGCACGGCTCTACCAGGCCGCGAGGCCTGAATTCTTTGTCGCCTTCAGGCGGCTTGTTCCCTGCCCGCCCGGCGCTGGGCGATTTCGGCCAGCGCCGTACGAAACAGTTCGATGTCCCCGGCGCTCGTTGCGCGACCGATGGACACGCGCAAAGCGCCCAGGCTGTCGCCATGACCCATGGCTTTCAGCACATGGCTCGGCCCGACCTTGCCCGACGAACAGGCCGATCCCGCCGACAGCGCCACGCCGGCCAGATCGAACGCGATCTGCGCCGTCTCGGCCTTCACGCCGGGAATAGCGAAGAATGTCGTGTTGGCAAGCCTTGGCGCGCCGGATCCGAAGATTTCTGGGTCCGGCACCAGTGTTTTGATGATGGTTTCGACTTCGTCGCGGCGGTGCGCAAGCGTATCGACATGGTTCAGTCCGGCCAAAGCCTGCCGCGCCGCAGCGCCAAAGCCGGCGATGGCCGCCAGGTTTTCGGTGCCGCCGCGATGGCCCTTTTCCTGGCCCCCGCCATTGATCAGCGGCTTCGGCATCATCAGATCGGCTGCCGCAACGACGGCGCCGACACCCTTGGGGCCGCCGATCTTGTGCGAAGACAGAATCAAATAGTCGGCGTAAGCCGCTGACATATCGATGGGAACGCGGCCCGCAGCCTGCACCGCGTCGACCACCAGAATGCCGCCCACGACCTTGACGATTGCGGCGATGCGATCAATCGGCTGGATGACGCCGGTCTCGTTGTTGGCCGCATGGATCGCGACCAACGGCAGGCCTTCGGCCTTGTCATGCGCGGCCAGAGCGGCTGTCAGCTGAGCGAGGTCAGCGATGCCATCGGCGTCGACGCCGATCTGCGAAACCTGTGTTGCCGGGAAGCGGCCGCCGTTCAACAGGCAAGGGTGGTCGGCCTCGCAGACATAGAGCCGGCTCATGCGCACCGTGCCACGGCCCATCCGCCAATCCGGCGTCAGCAGCGTCGATGCGGCTTCCGTCGCGCCGGAGGTGAAGACGACATGCTCGGCCTTGGCGCCGACAAGTGCCGCCACATCGCGCCGGGCAGTGTCGATCAGGCGCCGCGCCGCGCGCCCCTCGGCATGCACCGACGACGGATTGGCGACGAGATCGAGCGCGGTAATCATCGCCTCGCGCGCCTCGGCAATGAGCGGCGCGCTGGCATTGTAGTCGAGATAGGCGCGTGCTGCGGCCATTTTCACCCAATCGATCCCGTCAAGACCCTTTCCGCAAGGATAGCGCGTTATTTCCTTGAAATTGCAAGGCAAGACGTCCTATTTACGCGGCTTGCGGCGAGGATGGCCGGGCCGTCACGGCTGGCTATCCAGTTTTGAACAATTCTAAACTAGCTTCTAAGAAGACGCTTGCCCTGCGTCAAGGCCCGGAAGGGCTGGGGCTAGAGTAAAGAGTTGTTCCGGGCGCCGCGCATTCGTATGCCATTTGGAGTATTTCATGCCTGAGGTCATTTTCACCGGTCCGGCCGGCCGCCTGGAGGGCCGCTACCAGCCTTCCAAGGAGAAGAGCGCGCCGATTGCCATCGTGTTGCATCCGCACCCGCAATTCGGCGGCACGATGAACAACAAGATCGTCTATGACCTCTTCTACATGTTCCAGAAGCGCGATTTCACCACGCTTCGCTTCAACTTCCGCGGCATCGGCCGCAGCCAGGGCGAATTCGACCACGGCACCGGCGAATTGTCGGATGCCGCCGCAGCGCTCGACTGGGTGCAGTCGCTGCATCCGGATTCCAAGAGCTGCTGGGTGGCCGGTTATTCCTTCGGCTCCTGGATCGGCATGCAGCTTCTGATGCGCCGGCCCGAGATCGAGGGCTTCATCTCGATCGCGCCGCAGCCCAACACCTATGATTTCTCGTTCCTGGCGCCCTGCCCGTCATCGGGTCTGATCATCCATGGCGATGCCGACAAGGTGGCGCCGCCCAAGGATGTGCAGGGCCTGGTCGACAAGCTGCACACGCAAAAGGGCATCACCATCACGCAGAAGACCTTGCCAGGCGCCAACCACTTCTTCGCCAACGACGCCGATCTGCTGCTCGAGGAATGCGCCGACTATCTCGACCGACGGCTGGCCGGCGAATTGTCCGATCCGCGGCCGAAGCGGCTGCGCTAAGAGCAATTCCAGGAAAAGTGTAAACGGGTTTTCCGTCCGGAATTGCGTCAAAACAAAAACTCCCGGTCCGATGCCGTCACAGTCGTGCCCATCATGGGCGCGACAATGCCATTTCGGCTGATCCAAACGGTGAAGCCAGCCTGACATGTGGCGCGGCTCGGCTGAACGGTGCACAATGCCGGTTCAGCCAGCGCAAGAAGGCATGACCGATCATGNATCATGTACCAGCCTCCCCATTTCCAGGAAACGCGGCCGGACGTCCTGCACGGGCTGATCCGGACGCATCCGCTGGGGTTGCTGATCTCCAACGGCACCGATGGCCCGGTCGCCAATGCCATTCCTTTCCTGCTTGATGCAGAGGTTGGGCCGAATGGCCGGCTGCGCGCCCATCTGGCCAGGGCCAACCCGCAATGGCGTCAGCTGGCCGACAATCCGACATCGCCGGTGCTGGTCGTCTTCCAGGGCGCCGACGCCTATGTGACGCCGTCCTGGTACGAGACCAAGCGCGAGACCGGCAAGGTCGTGCCGACCTGGAACTACGCCATTGTCCAGGTGCGAGGAACCGTCAGAGTGATCGAGGATTCCGCCTGGATCGCACAGCAGATCACCGAGCTGACGCTGTCGCAGGAAGGCGCCCGCGAGGCACCCTGGGCGGTGACCGATGCGCCGCCGACCTTCATCCAGTCGCAAATCAAGGGCATTGTCGGGCTTGAGATCGAGATCGCCGAAATCAGCGGCAAGTGGAAAGTCAGCCAGAACCGGCCTGTCGCCGACCGCGTCGGTGTCGCCGAAGGGCTGGAGAAGGACGCCGCCGGCGCGCCTGACATGGCTCGGCTGGTGCGGAGCTGGGGTGGCATCGACAGCTAGCTGGGGTGGTCTTAGATGGTTCCAAAGGCGTCAGCAATTCAGTTGCTTGCCGGCGCTGCTCCAATGCGGAAATTCGTCTTGTCTCGGCGCATCGTTTTGGTTTGGTTTGCGAGCCCGACGGAATAGGCGGAACGTAGTTTTTGCCACCGGCAACCCCGACGCCGTGTAGCGGAAGATACATCCCAGCCGGCCAAGCACCATCGCGCAGACGATGGCAACAGCACAGCCAAGGCCGAATCCGGCGACAGTGTCGCTCGGGTAGTGCGCGCCGATAAAGATCCGGGTCGATGCGACCGACAAGGTTGCTGCCAGCAGCACCCATCTGCGCTGGGGCAACAACAGCAGTGCAATGCCGAAAATGACGCCCATGGTCGTGGCATGGCCGGACGGGAAGCTGGCAAAGCGCGCCTCCAAGGAAAAAGGATGCAGCGACAAATCGCCGAGCTTGTCGAAATTCATCGGCCTGGCTCTGCCCACGCCATATTTCAGCACGTTGACGACCATGGCCGAGAGTGCGATCGAACCCAGCACCATGAAAGCAAAGCAGGTCCAGTTGTAGAAGGTCATCCGCGCGCGCCGGGAAAGGCTGCGCCAATCCGTCAGATTCGCGGCAATCAGCACCAATACCGACGGGACAAGATACCAGCCGCCTAGGCCGAAGAAGGTAAAAAACTCGGCGATGCGGAAGACATTGGTCGAGCCTGAAGCCCACTCCCTCGCCATGGTCCCTGCAAGATGGTCGAAACGGAGCGACACCGCGATCGTCAGCAAAAGCCAGGCCACAACCCAGACCGACCACAGGATTTTCGGGTAGCGCGCCGGGCGCGTCGCCAGGCGATGCCGTACAATCCCGAAAGTATCGCGGAAATTAGCGACAGACTGCCGGAGCATGGCAGGCAAAGCGGCACGCGCCGGCGATGGCGACTTCATCAACATGCGGAGCTCGGCGCGATCATTGAAGAGCTATCAGTTCGCCACACGGTACAGGCCGAGCGACAATTTATCACCTGACGAATAGTTGATGCCGTCGATCTCGGCGACGCGGCTGGCCTTCTTGCCTTGCCCTGCCAGCAGGTCATCCAGCCGTTTTTCATCGCCGACCGGCGCCAGGCCCAGCGCGCAGGCCGGATCGCCAAGCAGATGTTGCGCAACCCCGTCGACATCGGTCAGTACCGTCTTTGTGCCCACCAGAAATACCAGGCTCGGTTCGTGATATTGCGCGGAGGCGAGCACGCTCATCTCACAGGGACGATCGGCGCGAACCGCAGCCTCGATTTCCCGGCTCATCCAAATCGGTTTCAGTGACGGCACGATGACACCGAACAGCAGGGCGTAGGTTATACCGGCGCAAACCGCAGCCCCGCCGATGCGGACCAGCGGCACCAGCGTCTGGCGCGAAACAGCGAGGTAGCCGGCGCCCAATGCTGCCGCGGCGGCCGGAACGCTCCACCATAAAAATGTCTTCATGAGATAGATCGGCGCACCGACGCAAAGCACGGCGAGACCGACTGTCACCAGAACGGTGCCGAATGCGGTCGCCCACCACAGCCATGTCTGCCAGCGCCTGAGCGGCGCATTTGCCTCTTGCGGCGTCAGCGTCAAAAGCCAGCCGATGAGCAGGGCCATGCCGGGATAGGCCGGCAGCACATAATGCGGCAGTTTCGTCGGGATCAATTCGAAGACGAGCCAGAACGGAACGTACCAGGCGAGGCAGAAACGCAGGCGCGGATCGTCGCGCAATCGGTTGAGCGCCTGCAGTCCGGCGCCGAGCGCCACAAGGCCGAACGGCCACATGAACAGGCAATAGGTCAGCACGTAGAAGCCCGGCGGAACGCCGTGCGACTCCTCGCCTTGCGCGACCTTGCCGAGCATATCCTTGCCGACGGCCTGCTGCAGGAAGGCGCCGTTGCTCTTCCAGGTGATGAGGGCGAGCCAAGGCAGCACGATCAACAGCACCAGAATCAGCCCACGCCCGGCTTTCAGCCTCGCCAGCCAGCGCCAGTCGCGCTCGAAAGCAACCAGCGTGAGCACCGTCAGCGCCGACAGCAGCGGTGCAATCGGCCCCTTGATGAGGATAGCCGCGCCCTGCGCAGCCCAGAAAATCCACGGCAGATGGCCGGCGACAGGCTCGTTGCGGCGCGATGCCAGATAAATCTGCGCCAGCGCGCCTTGCGCCAGAACGCAGCAGGCAAGCAGCATCGCGTCGGTCTTGGCGTCACGGCCTTCGAAGGCGGTGGCGAAAATCGCCGCCATGACCAGGCCGGCGGCAAGACCGGCATTGGCGCCGAACAGATTGGCCCCGGTCCAGGCGATTGCGACGACGGCGATGGCGATGCCCAGCGCCGAGATCAGCCGGTAAATCCAGATCGGCGCCTGTGCCCCCTCGCCGCTCAGCGTCACCGCCGCCGATTGCAGCCAGTAGATGCCGATCGGCTTTTGGTAGCGCGACGCGTCCTGGAAGCGGATGTCGACATAGTCGCCGGTCTCCGTCATCTGCTTGGTCGCCTGGACGAAGCGCGGCTCGTCGCGGTCGAGCGGCGGCAAAGAGGCCAGTCCCGACGCCGTCATCATCAGGCTGAACAGGAAGAGAAAGATGTAGTTCCTGCTCATTTCGACACCGGACAGACTGGTCAACACCGGACAGACTGGATTTGGCGGGACTGGTGGCTCAGTCGACCTTGGTCATCGCCGCCTTGCGCTCATTGGCGATGAGCCATAAATTTCTGACATAGATCACCATGCCCATGGCCTGGCCGGCGATGAACACCGGATCCTCACGCTGGATGGCGTAGACGAGCAGCAGCCCGCCGCCGAACAGCGAGAAGAACCAGAAAGCGATCGGCACGACGCTGCGCTTGGCCTTTTCCGAAGCGATCCACTGCACCAGGAAGCGCATGGTGAAGAAGAACTGGGCAACGAAGCCGAGCAGAACCCAGGCGTCGAACTGCTTGACGAAAACCTGGTGCAGCCAGGTCGCCAATTCCTGAAACACGTTAGCCATGCGTGATTTCCTCTACCTTTGGCATTCTGCGGCGCCGGCGCCGAAGCCACCAGACGCCGGCGAGATCGAGCGCGCCCTGCAGGCCGCGATCGAAGATGCCGTAATTCGACTTGCCGTGGCGGCGCGAGCGGTCGACGACGTCGCAATGGACGACGCGGTAGCCTTCCTGGATGACCAGGGCCGGAACGAAACGATGCGTGCCGTCGAAGAAGGGCAGTTTGCGTAGGATATCGGTGTGGATCGCCTTCAGGCCGCAGCCAGTGTCGCGGGTGTCGTCATGCAGGATCGCGCCGCGCAGCCAGTTGGCGAAACGCGATGCCAATTGCTTGATCTTGCTGTCGCGGCGCTTCAATCGCTGCCCCTGCGCGGCGCCGAAATCGGGCCCTGCCCGACGCAGCGCATCGACCAGAACGGGGATATATTGCGGGTCGTTCTGGCCGTCGCCGTCGATGGTGGCGACGATCGAGCCGCGCGCCGCCCAAGCGCCCGAGCGCACCGAAAGCGACTGGCCGGCGGATTTTTCGTGCCGCAGCTGCCGAAGCGGAAACGGACGTTTGGCGGCTTCAGCGGCAAGCACCGAAGCGGTGTCGTCAGTCGAACCGTCATTGACGACGATGATTTCGAAATCGCGCCCGGTCATCGCCGCCTCGATCTCGTCGATCAGCAGCGGCAGGTTCGCCGCCTCGTTGCGGCAGGGAATGACGATGGATATCAATGCGTCCGGCATATCGCGTCGGGCTCTGTCACAAGATATGGCATTCGGTGGATGCCGTGCGGTGCCGTTCCAGCGGATCGAACCCGTTGGCGCGGCGCCTCATTACGCCAGCCGACAGGATGAAGCAAGCATGCGCGGCAGTGCAGAATAGGCTGTCCATGCCGGCGCAAAATCGGAAACCACTTTTGCTTGACGCGCTTGGATGCTAAACGCCCGCGTTCAGGCCATGCCGGGCCGTTCGGACCCGGCGCTTTCAGGAAGAAACAATGTCCGCCTTCAAGTCCGATTTCCTGCGCGTCATGAGCGAGCGCGGCTTCATCCACCAGATTTCGGATGAGACCGGGCTGGATCAACTTTTCGCGAAGGAAACCGTGACCGCCTATGTCGGCTACGACGCCACGGCGACCAGCCTGCACATCGGCAATCTGATATCGGCGACCATGCTCTACTGGATGCAGGAGACCGGACACCGGCCGATCGCGCTGATGGGCGGCGGCACCTCGATGATCGGCGACCCGTCCTTCCGCGACGACCAGCGCAGCCTTTTGACGCCCGAGGCGATCGCCACCAACATCGAAGGCATCAAGCGAATTTTTGGCCGCATCCTGCGCTTCGGCGACACTGGCAATGACGCCATCATGGTCAACAATGCCGACTGGCTGATGAAGCTCAACTATGTCGAGTTCCTGCGCGATGTCGGCCGCCACTTTTCGGTCAACCGGATGCTGACCTTCGACAGCGTCAGGCTGCGGCTCGAGCGCGAACAGTCGCTGTCCTTCCTCGAATTCAACTACATGATCCTGCAAGGCTATGATTTCGTCGAGCTCAGCCGCCGCCACGACTGCCGGCTGCAGATGGGCGGTTCGGACCAGTGGGGCAACATCATCAACGGCGTCGATCTCGGCCACCGCATGGGCACGCCGCAGCTTTATGCGCTGACCACGCCGCTGCTGACGACATCGTCGGGCGCCAAGATGGGCAAATCGGCCAAGGGCGCGGTGTGGCTGAACGGCGACCTCTTCTCGCCCTATGACTTCTGGCAATACTGGCGCAACACCGAGGATGCCGACGTCGAGCGCTTCCTGAAGATCTTCACCCGGCTGCCGCTGTCGGAGATCGCGCGGCTGGCCGCCCTTGGCGGCTCGGAGATCAACGAGGCCAAGAAGGTGCTGGCCACCGAAACCACGGCCATCGTGCACGGCCGCGAGGCGGCGCTCGCGGCCGAGGAAACCGCGCGCAAGACGTTCGAGGAAGGCGTGACGGCCGAAACCCTGCCGAGCGTCGAGGTGGATGGCGCGGCGCTGGAAGGTGGCATCGGCATCCTGTCGCTGCTGGTCACCGCGGGCCTTGCCGGGTCCAACGGCGAGGCAAGGCGTCACATACAGGGTGGCGCCGTGCGCCTCAATGACCAGCCGGTTTCGGACGACCGGCGGATGGTGACGCCTCAGGATTTGAGTCCGGAAAACGTCGCAAAGCTTTCAGTGGGCAAGAAAAAACACGTTCTGGTGCGGCCGGTCTGAGCCGTCTTCTGGGATCCTCAACGATACTCGAAGATCGAGCGGAAAATGCCCGGCGCGATCACCGATAGCGGGTTGATGTCCAGCACCGGCTTGTTGGCGTTGCCCTTAAGCCGGTAGGTGACGCCGATCAGCCCGCGGTCGCGGCCATTGCCGAGCAGAACGCCGACCAACGGCAACTCGCCGAAGATGCGGTTGAGGCCATAGGCCGGCATGAAGGTTCCGGTCATGTCCATATTGTTGTTCTGGTCGTAGAGCGTGCCTTGGAAGGTGGTGCCGATGCGCGGGCCGCGCAGCACGCCATTCGCCAATTTCAAATAGCCCGACCCCTTGTCGATCTCGGTAAAGCCGCGCTCGAATTTTACCCGCGAAGTGTCGATCTTGCCCTTGACCGCTTCGTTCAAGCTGCGGCTATCGCCGGTTGGCGTGGTCGAGACGATGGAGGCGAGCTTGGGTTCATTGACGATGAAGAAGTTGCTCGAATCGACCTGTCCCCGCATCGGGCCGTCGGCTGTGCCGCTCAGCGCCAGCGTGATCGATCCGCCTTCCATGTGCTCGTAGATGTTGAGGAAGCGCAATATGGCGCCTGCGTCGGCCGACTTCATGGTGAGCGCGCGAGCACCATTGCCTGCCGTATTGCTGATGGTGATGGCGGCGCCGGAACTTGCCGCGGCGCTGACCTTGAGCCTGTTCACTCTGGAGCCGGCGGCACTGTAGTCGAGCTTCAAATTGGACAGGACCTCGTCATGGAACCCGGTTAGCGAATTGACGTCGGCGCTGACCGAAACCGCGTCCGTGCCGGTGGTTTTGGTGGCGGTATCGACATCGGAGGTGAACTGCTTGATCAGCGAGCGGGCATCGAGCGCGTTGCCGCTGACATCGACGGCAAAGCCCTTGCCCGACCGCTTCACCGTCACAGCGACATCGTCGCCCCGGTTCAAGGCGACTTTGCTGAAGCGGGCCGAAGACAGCGCGCCCTTGACCAGGACGACGTCGCCTTCGACCGAAAAGCTCTTTCCGTCGAGGTCGAAGTCGGACAGCGTCGTGGTATCGCCGGACTTGCTCATGGTAAAAGTGGCATTGGCGGGAATGCCCGGCCCCTTGCTCCAGCCTGCCCAGGGAATGTCCAGCCTGGCGCTCGTCAGGTCAACGTCGACGTTCTGGCTGCCGCCTTCGCCGCTCTTGTCGATTGCCACCTTGATAGTGCCGGAAATCAGCGGCGACAGGCCAGGCATGGCGATGGCGCGCGTCTTGTCGTCGAGCACAAGCGCCACCTTGCGGCTGCGCGGCGGCCCGCCATCCCTGAGCGGCTCAACCAGATCGAGCTCGGCTGGAATGCCGTTCAGCCGCGCCTTGGCAGAGATCACCGCCTTGCCGGGCCCGACTTCGATCGAGCCGTCGGCATCGGTCACCATCTGGCCTTCGAACGGCTTGGCGAGCGACAGGTCCTTGTAGTCGAGCGATACCAGCCAATCGAGCTTCGACGTGTCGACGCCGGATTGCAACGGAATGTCGGCCTTGACGTGGCCGGTCACCGTGCCCGACAGGTCGTCCGGCAAGATGCCGACATGGCGCATGGCGTTGATCGGTTCGTAGGAGGCAAGTTCGGCGATGGCCGGCGCCTCGCCGGCGACGTCGATGTCGAGCGCGCCGATCACCGGCGGGTGGTTTGCCGCCTTTACCGACAGTGTGCCATTGCTTGCCGCCACGGTGCGGCCGCTCGGCATATAGACGCTGCCCGACGACAGCGCGACGTCGACATCGTTGCCGTGGAAGGAAACGACGCCGACGGCATCGCGTATCGGCGGGATGCGGCCGGCGGTGTCGAAACGCGAGCCCTCGACCTGGAAGCGGCCGAACACCTCGTCGGCCGAAAGCGGCACGCCGTTGCCGAGACGCCCCGGCACGACCTGGAACTGCAGGCTGGCATCGACGACGCGGCCGCCAAACAGGTTCTGCAGCACCCACAGCCGCGCGTTCTTGGCCGAGAACCAGGGCCACAATTGCTTGACGTGCGAGACCGCCATGTCGTGGACGTTGAGCGACACCGAGATACCCGGCGGTCCGTTGTCGATGAAGGAAACCGCAGCGGTTCCCAGCACTTCGCTCCCCGATCCCGACCTGATGCCGATCTGGTCGGCGACAAGCTTGCGGCTCTTGATCTGATAGACGCCGGCGATGCGGGCGAAGAAATTCAGCGCCGGCTCGGGCGATTCCGAAGGCGCCAGCGTCGAGCCGTCGCTGGTCAGGTCGTAACGATAGGAAGGCTCCTCGCCGGCCGCGCCGGTCGACGGCTTTGGCCCGATCGAGCCGGCGAAATTGAACGCCGAGCGCCCGGTCTTTAGAACCAGCCTGCCGACATCGATCTTGTTGGAGCCGGAGACAAGGGCGGCGTCGACATCGACATCGGCCGGCAACAGCCCGCGTGTGCCGAGGTCGAGCACCGAGCCGGTTAGCGACAGCGAGCCCGTCAGCCGCGAATCGGTCTCGCCCGAGCCTTCGGATCCCGTGAGCTTCAAAGCCATCGCGCCGGTTCGCCCGCCGGCCGCCGGCGTTGTCTCCGCGACATCCGCCATGTCGATGGCGGCGTTCAAGGCGGTAACGCGCATCGAGCTCGTATCGCGGGTGGCGGTGGCCGTGACGGTGAGCGCGCGGCCATCGACATCCGCCTCGGACGAGAACTCCATGCTGCCGGGGCCTGACTGCAGCACCGTGGCGTTGGCGATCGTGACCAGCTTGACCGATCCGGCCTCGGGCAGCTCGAACGCGACATTTTTGAGATCGATGCGGCGCATCGAATCCTCGCGCACGGCATCGAGTGCACGATTGACGTCACTGAAGACGACGGCGGCCAGTTTTTCCGGATCGATGAGACCGTCTTGATTGCGCAGGCGCGCTATCCAGTCACCACCCGACGGCATTGCCGCGGTGACGATATGGGCGTCGGAAATCCTGGCGCTGGTCAGCCGAACCTCGCCCGAAAGCAGCGGGACCAGCCGGATGCCGAAGCGGACGCGCCCGGCATCGGCCATCGGCTTGCCGTCGGCCGTCTCGACGCTGACATCCTTGACCTGCAGCGCAATGAAGCTCGATCCGTCAAGTGTCAGGCTGGCAGGACCGACGGCGACTTTGACGTCGAAACCGGCCAGTTTCTCGATCGCCGTTTCGGCTTCCAACCGCAGCCGTTCGCTGCCGATGCCGGTGGCGCCGATGACGTAGACGGCGGCCGCCGCCAGCAGCACAAGGGCTCCAATGCCGGCAAACAGCCGGGCAAGGATGCGAAAGCCGCGGCCGATCCGTGCCTTGCCGAGCGGCGGCACGCGGCAAGCGGACGGGAAAGCCCCCAGGTCGGTGATCTCGTCACGCCTGAACCGGATTTTCTCGTGCTGCGGTTCTTCCTGATCCACGCAATTTTCCGTTGTGCGAATTCGATCGTGGACGAATCCCCGCCCGACACTATAACGACGCAGGCTAGAGCATGATGCCGAAAAGTGTGAGGCGGTTTTCTCGGACAAACGGTTTCCGTTTGTCCAGACATCATGCTCTATCTCTTTGATTTAGGGCCGCGTAACCTCAAACAAGGGCATTGATATGGCTGATCTCGACGTTGGCGACGTTGCGCCGCAATTCGATCTTCCGCGCGACGGCGGCGGCTCGATCAGCCTTGCCTCGATGCGGGGGAAGCCCGTTGTACTTTATTTCTATCCGCAGGACGACACCACAAGTTGTACCAATGAGGCGATCAGCTTTTCGCAGCTGAAGCCGGAGTTCGAAAAGGCCGGCGCCGTGGTGATCGGCCTGTCGCCGGACAGCGTGAAGAAGCACGACAAGTTCAAAACCAAATACGATCTCACCGTCGACCTGGTTGCCGACGAGGAGCGCAAGGTGATCGAGGCTTACAATCTGTGGGTCGAAAAGACGATGTATGGCCGCAACTATATGGGCGTCGAGCGGGCGACGTTCCTGATCGGCAAGGACGGGCGGATCGCCGGGATCTGGCGCAAGGTCCGGGTGAAAGGCCATGCCGAAGCAGTGCTGGAGGCGGTCCGCGCGCTCTGAGGCGCCACCGATCTGGCCAACGCCGCGCAGTGCATTAGGGGCATAAGACATATATGCGGTTGGCTGACACCGTTGGTCACTAGCGCGCCCGCGACGGCAAAACTTTGTTAACCCTAATAATGTGTAATCGGGCTTCGTTGGTGTCGTAACGAAAGCTTGGTCCCGTGAACCTAACCGGTCAGTCAGCGGTCTTCGGCAGGCGCAAGGAGCCGCATACGGTCATCATTGCGCGGGGCAATGAAATACGGCATTTCACCATCCGGCCGTGGCTCGTCGCCTTTTTCGGCTCGGCACTGGCGGCGATCGCCATCGGCTATCTCTTGGCGACCTCCTATCTCGTACTGCGCGACGATCTGATCGGCGCCACCACGGCCCGGCAGGCGCGCATGCAGCAGGCCTATGAAGATCGCATTTCCGCATTGCGCGCGCAGGTCGACCGCATCACCAGCCGCCAGCTTCTCGACCAAAAACTGATGGAAACCAAGGTCAGCGAATTGATCGAGCGGCAGAGCCAGCTCAGCCAGCGCCATGGCCGCCTCGGCCCGATTCTCGAGCGGGCCGAAAACGAAGTCGGGACGCTGCCAACCGCTGATGCCGCAGCGACAACAAAACCCGACGAACATGCCGAACTGACTGGCGGCGAGCCACTCGCCTATTCGGTCGCCAGCCTTGGTTCGGGCGACACCAGGCCATTCTCGCTGTGGTCGACACGTTCCGATCCGCTGCCCAGCGAAACGGCTGCGGACCGCGCCGACAAATTGTTCGTCTCGATCAATGATTCACTGAAGGCTATCGAGAGCCAGCAACTCACCCGCATCGAAACCCTGGCCGACAACGCCTACAAGAACGCCGATGCCATCACCCAGGCGCTGGAAGCGGCCGGTCTGCCGGTCGACAGTGATTTCGGCAAAAACGAAAGCGATGTCGGCGGACCGCTGATCCCGCTTGACAGCTCGATGATGTTCGACAGCAAGGTCAAGGAACTGGACGAGGCGCTGGATACGCTCGACCAGTTGAAGAAAGAGGCGCGGCGGCTGCCGCTCGCCAACCCGGCGCCGGGCCACTCCGTCACCAGCCCGTTCGGCGTGCGCACTGACCCCATCCTCGGCACCGCTGCCCTGCACTCGGGCATGGATTTCCGCGCGCCGGTCGGCATGGCAGCCAAGGTCACGGCGGCCGGAATCGTTACCAAGGCCGGCTGGAACGGCGGCTATGGCCGCATGGTCGAGGTCGATCACGGCAACGGCTTTGCCACGCGCTACGGCCATCTGAGCGAGATCGACGTTGCCGTCGGCCAAAAACTCGCAGCCGGCGACATCATTGGCAAAACCGGCAGCAGCGGCCGTTCGACCGGCCCGCACCTGCACTACGAAGTCCGCCACAATGGCGAGGCCATCGACCCGCTGCGCTTCCTGACCGTCGGCAAGAAGGTCGAGCAGTATCTGTAGGGTCAAGCCAGGCTGGTTGCTGCCCAACTTCGCCGCGCCCTGCCCGCTGGTTCCGCGATCCAGGGTCGCACCAAGCGCGGACCCGTGCCGACAAAACTGTCCCTGGGCTGAGGCAGATGCACGGCCACTGCGAAGCCCATCGAGCCATGGGCGTCATGGCCGCAGGCATGCATCACCTTATCGCCACATTGCGATTGACGGCCTCGCGGAGCCGACGATATCGACGGCCAGGCCGTAGCGGGCGACGTCGCGGAGTGTCTGATATCCCGTGCCCGGCCAGCATCGGCCTGAGATAAGCTCCCGTCCCAATCTTTCGGTTCGATAATTCGGGATGGCGGTGCAGATGACGGCGGATCTCGACCATCCGATCGAGAATTCCGGCATCGATGCGGGGGCGCGGCACCGCCCGGTGCTGCCGACCGGTCAGGATTTGACATGGATGTCTCGCGGGAATTTGGTCAGCGTCTCATGGCCGGTCTCGGTCACCAGAATGGTCTCGCTGATCTCGATGCCCCAGCCATCCATCCACATGCCAAGAATGGAGTGCAGGACGTTGCCGGGTTGCAGCGCGGTCTTGTCGCCGGGCCGCAGGCTGATCGTGTGCTCGCCCCAATCCGGGGGATAAGCGACGCCGATGGAGTAGCCGATGCGCGATTCCTTCTTCAGCCCGTAGCGCTGGATAACCTTGCGCCATGCGGCCTCGACCGCTTCGGCTGTGGTCCCCGGCCTGACCGCGTCGAGCACCGCATCCATGCCTTCGATCACCGCCTTTGCGGTGTCGGCGACACGGGCCGGCGTCTTGCCGAGCTGCATCGTTCGGGCGAGGCCTGCGGCATAGCGGCGGCAGACACCGGCAAGTTCGAGCGCAATCGTTTCGTCCTTGCCGAAGCGCCGATCGCTCCACATGATGTGCGGAGCCGATGCATTCTCGCCGCCGAGGATGGTCGGCGGCAGTGCCGTGATGTCGCCGGCGAAGTCTGGACTGCCGGCAATCTGCGCCGCCTGGATCGCGGCAATCGCATCGCATTCGCGCACGCCTGGCGCGATGACTTCGAAGGCCCGCGAAACCGCCGATTCGGCAAGTGTCGACGCCTTGCGCAGATAAGCAATTTCGGGCGCGGATTTGACGGCGCGGATCCAGTTCACCAGCAGATCGGCGTCGTGCCATTTCGCATTGGGCAGGCCGGCGACGAGCCGGGCATGCGCCTTCGGCGAGAAATAATAGGCTTCGAGCTCGATGCCGATATGTCTCGCGCCCCAGCCCTTGGCGACGATGCAGGCCGCTATCCAGTCCATCGGATGGCGATCGGCGCGCTGCACGTGGTCCTCGGGGAAGCCGACCACATTCTCCGGCTTCATCCAGGCCGTCAGCAAGCCGCCTGCCGCATCCATGGCGCGGCCGATCCAGACCGGCTCGGCCTCGTTTTCGATCGGGACAAGCACGATCTGCGGCGTGTAGAACGACCAGCCGTCATAGCCGGTGATGTAATGCTGGTTGGCGACATCGTTGACGACCAGCAGTTCCAGCCCACGCGCCGCCATCTCGGCGCGGATCTTCTTGAGCCGCCGCTGGTACTCATCGCGCGCAAAAGGCAATTCGATCATCGGTTTTCCTGCTGGATCACTGGTCGGGCGAGCCCCGCGCCCGCCTGACGTCATTCACCATTGCGGTGGTTTCAGCCCGGCTGCAATCGGCCAGCGCGGCACATGGGACAGGTCCTGCACCGCGTCTGGGAACCATTCCGAATTATTTTTGAATTCCATTTGACTGAATAAATTGCCTGTGCAAGTCTTGGCCTTCCTAAAGGGCGCGGGACATGGCACTGCGGGGAACCAATCAGGAGTTCGGGCGGCCTTACAACCGGCGCATCGTGCTGGAGTCCATCCGCCTTCACGGTCCCATAGCTCGCGGCGACATTGCCGGCCGCGTTGGCCTCACCGTCCAGACCGTATCGACCATCGTTCGCGAACTCGAAGAGCATGGTTATGTGCTGTCGCTGCGCGAAGAGCCGCGCGGACGCGGGTTGCCGCCGGCGACGCTCAGGATCAACCCCGAGGGCGGCTATGCCGTCGGCGTCCACCTCACCCCGCTGGGGATCGACGCGGCGCTCATCAATCTCAGCGGCGATGTCATCGAGAGCATGCATCGCGAGGCGCCGCATGCGACGCCCGACCATGCCTTCGAGCTGATCGGCGCGATGGTGCCCGAGTTGACCGCGCTGCGGCCCGGCGGACGCGTGCTCGGCATCGGCATGGCGCTGCCTGGACCGTTCGGCGTGGAGTCGATGAGCTTCGTCGGCCCGACGACCATGGCCGGCTGGAAGGATGTCGCGCTGCCGGAACGGCTGGCGGCGTCGACCGGGCTGCCGGCCTTCTTCGAAACCGACATGGCGGCGGCGGCCATGGGCGAACGGCTTTACGGTCTCGGCTCGGGTTATTCCGAATACTACTACCTCTATTTCGGCGTCGGCCTCGGCGGCGTCATCGTGCATGACGGCGCGGTGATGCGCGGCGCCTGGGGCAATGCCGGCGAAATCGGACACATCCCTGCCGTTCCGGGCGGCGAGCCTTGCCCATGCGGCAACAGCGGCTGCCTCGAACGGTATCTCTCGCTCGAAGCACGTCGCCGCCGCAACATCAGCGATGCCGCCTGGGTGGCCGAGATCGCGCCGATCTTCCGCAACGCCATCGTCACAATCGAGAATGTGTTCGACCCCGAAACCGTCATCCTCGGCGGGCTCGCCCCCACCGAGCTCCTGGAAAAGCTGGTCGGCGCGGCGGGACAGCTTCCCAATTCGGTCTCGGCGCGGCGCGACCGCAAGACACCGCGCGTGACGGTGGCGACCGGCGGCAAGCATTCGGTGCTGCGCGGCGCTGCCGCATTGGCCGTTTCGGGCGTGCTGTCGCCGCGCTTCGGCCAGATGTTCATTGCCGAGCGCGAGCGCCGGTCAGACCTCATGCACAGCAAGGGAGTGGCGGCATGACCGAACCGCTGCTGGTACTCGAAAACGTCACCAAGAATTACGGCGCCATTCATGCGCTGAGGGGCATCAGCTTCTCGATCGGCAAGGGCGAAGTCGTGGCGCTGCTCGGCGACAACGGCGCCGGCAAGTCGACACTGGTCAAGATCATCGCCGGCGGCCTCGAGCCGAGCTCCGGCCGCATGCTGTTCGAGGGCAAGGAATTCCTGGCGAAAACGCCGGCCGAGGCCAAGGCTGCCGGCATCGAGACCGTCTACCAGGACCTGTCGCTCTGCACCAATGTCGACGTCGTCGCCAATTTCTTCATGGGCCGCGAAATCACCCGCAAGGTTCTCGGTGTCCCCATCCTCGACGAGCGCGCCATGGAGGCCGTGGTCGGCAAGGCGCTGGCAAGTGCCGGCACCCGCATCCCGTCGCTGCGCACCAATGTCGAGCATCTCTCGGGCGGCCAACGCCAGGCCATCGAGCTCAACCGCTTCGTGCACTGGGGCGGCAAGCTGGTGCTGCTTGACGAGCCGTTCGCGGCACTCGGCGTCGAGCAGACCAGGCGCGGTCTCGAGATGATCCGCCAGGTGGCCAACCAGGGCATCGGCGTCGTCATCATCACCCACATCATGCAACAGGCTTTCCAGGTCGCCGACCGGATCGTGGTGATCCGGCAAGGCGTCGTGGCCGGCGATGTCGCACGCAACAAAACAAGTCCCGATGCGGTGATCAACATGATCACCGGTGAGACGCTTGCCGGTGCCGGACCGGCAGGTTGAGGGACAAAAGAGGGGTCCGGTATAAAAGAGGAGCGAACGACATGAAGCGAATACTGGTTCTTGTCTTCGGTATCCTGGCACTGGCTCTTGCCTCGCTCACGCCGGCAATGTCCCAGACCAAGGGCACCGTCTATTACATGGTCCCGACCCTGCTCGATGAATTCCAGACCGGCTCGGTGAGCGCGCTGGAGCTGTTCCTCAAGCAGGTCGGCTATGAGGTGAAAACACTCAACGCCGACAACAAGACCGACGCGCAGCAATCGCAGATGAACGACGTCATTGCGCTGAAGCCGGCGGCGATCATCCTGGCCGCCGTCGATTTCAACGCGCTGAAGCCGTCCATCGAAGCGGCGCGTGCGGCCGGCATCCCGGTGGTCGAGTTCGACCGCCAGATCACCTCGACCCCGTCCGATTTCACCTCGGTGGCGGGCACGGTCGAGATCGGCTACGTCGCCGCCGAGCAGGCGCAAAAGCTTCTGACCGCCAAGAACGGTTCGGTGAAGGGCAAGATCCTGCAGGTGCTCGGCGATCCCGGCGATCCCTACACGCTCGACATCCAGAAGGGTTTCGAGGAGAAGTTGAAGGCGTTTCCTGACGTCAAGATCATCTCGCTGCCGGCCATGCAATGGGAAGCCAGCAACGCCGGCACGATCGTTGCCGACCAGATGCTCGCCAACCCCGACATCGACCTGATCTTCAGCCATGCCGCGCACCTGTCGGTCGCAGCCGTCGCCTCGCTCGAGGCCGCCGGCAAGAAGCCGGGCGACGTCATGCTGATGAGCTCGAACGGCGCTCCGGTCGGTCTCGACCTGATCCGCAAGGGCTGGCTCAATGTCGAAGTCGAGCAACCGCTCTACGCGCAGGCCGCGGCCGTGGCGATGTTCATGGACAAGATCGCCGGCAAGCAGGAAATCAAGCCTGGCGAGTATGACGTGCTCGGCTTGAAGTCGACCGTGACCAAGGAGAGCTGGGGCCCCAACATCAAGATCCCGGGCGCCGCCATCACCAAGGAAAACGTCGACAATCCGGCCTTCTGGGGCAACCAGAAGCCGCCGACGGACACGATCAAGTCTGTCGAATAGTCGCCTAGCGAAGCGCTCCGGGCCATTGCGGCCCGGAGCCTGCCCATTCACGACGCCGCGTCCCAGGACACCGTGGCGAACCTAAACCCGCGCCTGAACCCGACGAAATCGAGTTGATTTCTCAGCCTGATTTTCTCGGGAGCGCCAACCGGATCAGCCCATGAACCCGCGCACCCGCAAAGCCCTGGAGTTCGTCCTCGACAACCTCGTCTGGTTCATGCTGATCTTTGTGCTGGTTGTCTTTTCCATCTTCGTCCCGAACTACTTCCAGCTCGGCATCTTCGCCAACATCATCGAGGCCTCGAGCGTTCTCGGCGTGATGTCGATCGGCCTGTCGCTGGTCATCATTGCCGGCCATATGGACCTGTCGGTGGAATCGGTGGCCGCACTCAGCGCCATGGCGGTCGGCATCCTGTTCTGCTCGTCGGGCATCGGCATGGGCATACAGCTCAATCCGCAGTGGCTGATGGTTCCGGTTTCGCTGCTCGTTGCGCTCGCCGTCGGCGGCCTCATCGGCGCCTTCAACGGCTATCTCGTGGTCAAGGTGAAGATGAGCGCCTTCATCATCACGCTGGCGTCCTACATCTGGGTGCGCGGCCTGGTGCTGGTGATTTCCGGCGGCCGCTCGGCACAGGATCTGGCGCCGGCCATCCGCTGGTTCGGCATCCAGCGGCTGGCCGGCCTACCGCTGACCGCCTGGATCGCCGTCGCCTGTTTCGTCCTGTTCTCGCTGATCATGGCCAAGACGCCGTTCGGCCGCCACCTCGTGATGATCGGCGGCAACGAGACCGCGACCTTCCGCGCCGGCATCCGCGTCAACCGCAATTTGATCATCGCCTTCGTGCTGGCCGGCGCCATTGCCGGCCTCGCCGGCTGGCTGCTCGCCATCCGCACCTCGGGCGCCACCGCCAATCTCGGCACCGGGCTGTTGTTCAACGCCTTTGCCGCCGTCGTCATCGGCGGCGTCAGCCTGAAAGGCGGTGTCGGCACCTTGCCCGGCGTCTATGCCGGCGTGCTGCTGCTCTCCTGCATCAACACGGCGATCAATCTGATGGGCCTGCCGGCCAACTTCACCCAGGTCATCCACGGCCTTTTGGTGCTCGCCGCCGTGCTGCTCGACGCCTTCAAGCAAACCATTCGCCAAAGACTGGCATAGGAGACGGCTGGCATGACAGGACGGCTCGAAAGCAAGGTCGCGCTGATCGTCGGCAGCGCGCGCGGCATCGGCAAGGGCATCGCGCAGCGCTTTGCCGAAGAAGGCGCAAGACTGGTCCTGGCCGACAGCGAAGCCGGGGCCGGTCAAGCGACCGCGGACGAGCTCGGCGCTGCCTTCGTCCGCACCGACATCTCGCAAATGGCCGATGCTGAGGCCGCGGTAGCCCTGGCATTGAGCCGCCACACTCGTCTCGACATCATCGTGCAGAATGCCGGTATCTATCCCTGGCAGCTCATCGAGAACACCAGCCCGGACGACTGGGACCGGGTGATGGCGGTCAATCTGCGCGGCACCTTCAATGCCACGCTGGCGGCGCTGGCGCCGATGAAGGCGCAAGGTTACGGGCGTATGCTCTACACCTCGTCGATCACCGGTCCGCACGTCACCAGCCCCGGACATGGCCACTATGCCGCCAGCAAGGCCGGCATCAACGGCTTCATCCGCTCGGCGGCGCTGGAGTTTTCCGGCTACGGCATCACCGTCAACGGCGTCGAGCCCGGCAACATCCTGACCGAAGCGATCGAACTGCATCGGGGCGCCGCCTACATCAAGAACATGGAGGATTCGATCCCGTTGGGACGGCTCGGCAGCCCGCGCGACGTCGCCAACGCCTTCCTGTTCCTCGCCTCGGACGATGCCAGCTACATCACCGGCACGACCATCGTCGTCGACGGCGGCCAGCTGCTGCCTGAAGGCAAGGATTTCCGGCTGCTGCCGCCGTGATCAGCCGGATTTCTTATACAGCAGCAATTCAGGCCGGTACTCGAAATGCATGGAGTCGTAGTGATACCAGCGCCCGCCCCAGATGAAGCCGTTTTTCTCGAACAACTCCACGACTTCCAGCGGGATCCGGTTCTTGAACGGAATGGGGGCCTTGGGGTTGGTTTTGTTCCTGTTGTTGTACCAGTAGTCGGAGAAGCCGACATTGACGTCGAAGGCCGCCCCGAAGGAGTGGACGCTCAACCGGTTCGTGCCGGCGATCGGCCGCCAGACAAAGCCGCCGCCGGGCTTGAGCCCATAACGGCTCAGCTCCGCGGGCATCGCCTCGAGCGCAGCGGAGACCTTGCCCAGCCGGTCGTTGATGCCAAACACCTTGGTCACCTGCATGGTTTTCTTGCCGAGCTTCGGCAACCATTTGACGTTGGCGATGTGCTTGCCCACCTCGGCGGCACTTGCCCCGTAGAGCTTTTCGAAGAAAGGTTCGTTCCGGATGCGGCCGGGATCGAAATCCTCCGCTGGGACCAGGGCGCCCTCCGCTGCTCCGGGATAGACGTAGCGAAACATGTCTTCGATGTCGGGGCTCTCCAGCAGCGCGTCGGCGTCGCGCGCCTTGCCGTCGTCCCACACCATCGTGGTGCCGTCGGTCCAGGTCAGTACATTGCCCGAAATGGTGAAAAGTCCGGGATAGGCCTTGAGCAAGGAAGCCTTGGCGGCCGGCTGGTCGACGCCGTCGCCCGCATTCCCTGCATAGGCGAAGCGTCCAGTGCCGACGATTGCCAATGCGAACAGCAACCGCAGCATCAGGCGCCCTGGATGATCCATCATTGTCCTGCCTTCCCGGAGGGCTTTCGTTCATCGTGTATTTAACAAGGCTGCTGTACCATGCTGGTCGAATCGAACGGGAGACAAATCGTGTCAAAAACCTTCAATGCTTTGATCCGGATGACGTTTACATTCATCTGCCTGGTCGGCCTGGCCTCGTCCGTCTCTATTCTTTTTCCAGCCACCGCATCCGCCCAGCGGATGCAGCGATGCGCCGACGAAGGCGAAATCTGCCGCCTGCCCTACCCCTCGGAAGTGGTCTACGGCGCGCGCGGGCAGACCACTTCGCGCTTCATCGATCGTCGTGCCGTGCCGTGTACGAATCGCGTCTTTGGCGACCCGGCGCCCGGCCGCGACAAGGCTTGCTATATCGTGAAGCGCGGGGGCGGTAACGACTATGGCGACAATGATGATGACGACGACAATTACGGCGATGACGACTACGGCCAGGGCGGCGGCAGATGGGTGGCCTGCGCCTCGGAGGGGCGGTTCTGCGAGTTCCGTGGCCGCAAACTGGTGAGATACGGGGCGCGTGGCCAGTACGTCCAGGGCGTATTCAGGAACGGCGTCACATGCAGCGTCGACGCCTTTGGCGAGGATCCCATCCGCCGCGTGAAGAAGAACTGCTACGTCAAGCGATAGGTTGCACTGGGAAAGAAGTGCGGGTGCGGCTCATTGCGGCCGCGCCCGGCATTCGAGATATGGTCGGCCGGGATATGGTGGGCGATGACGGGCTCGAACCGCCGACATCTTCGGTGTAAACGAAGCGCTCTACCAACTGAGCTAATCGCCCGCTCCGGCCGGACCTTTAAGCGGTCGCAACCGGCTTCGCAAGACCAAATGAACAGCTGCGAGCTTAGCCGCATACTGGTTTTCGCGGGCAAAGTGCCGCCTGTCAAAAAACCATCTCCTGTTTGCGTTTATGCTGTCCAGCTGCGCTTGACACCCGGTGGCGAACCCCTTATCCACCGCCCCAACGACGAACACGGCTGACACGTGCTCGTCCAATGCGCGGGTGTAGCTCAGTTGGTTAGAGTGCCGGCCTGTCACGCCGGAGGTCGCGGGTTCGAGCCCCGTCACTCGCGCCATTAATTTCAAGGGGTTAGCTACCGCCCCTTGAAAAGTTTCAACTCTCATTCTCCGGAGAGTTTCAACTTTCTGTATTCGTTCCGTTCCAGGCCAAGCAGCTTTCTGCCCTTGCGGCGGCTGGCATCGGCTGAGCGGACGGCGGCCAGATTGACCGGCATATAGGTCTTCTGCAGCGCCTTGTTCTCGTCGATCGAATTGCCCATCTTGGCCGAGATTGCCTCGACCGACGCGCCTCCGGCATTCGCCTCGACCGCGCCGGAACGCCGCATGTCCATCAGCCGCCGCTTCTCCGCTGTCCCGAACACCAGCGTGCGCAGATCGGCGAAGTCGTCGACCAGGGAATCCTTCGTGTAAGGCACGCCGGCGCGCGGCCGTCCGCCCTTCGGGCCCGGCGCGAAACCGCGCGAGCGAAAGATGGGCGCATCGTCAAGCAGGGTGACGCCCAGTGATTCGACATAGGCCAGCACCAGGCGCTGCGTGCGTGACGACAGCGTGCCGAAAGCCGCCTCGCCACTCTTGCTGCGTGCAATCAGAAAACCCCATTCCTGTGCTGTCTGCATTGCCTGCGCCGGTGTGAGCGTGCGCACGTCGACCGGTGAGAAGCTCGTGTCCCACGCAACGGCGATGATGCACGCCAGTCCGCGGTAGCCGGCGCGCCAGGCGCCCTTGACCATGCGCACGGCCTCGCCTGCCGTCCACGTCTGGTGCCGCGGTGTTGGCGTCTGGCGGCGGATCGCCTGCGATGGGTCGGAGCCAGGCGGGCATAGCTTCATGCCTGCCATGACATTGTAGAGCGAACGCCACGTCTTTACGGCACGGTAGGCGGTGTCGACCCCCTTGACCCGCAGCAGACGGCCATACCAGTCGTCGAGCAGCTCGAGCGTGATGTCGGCTGGCGGCAGGTCGGCGAAGTACGGCTCGATGAAGGTCCAGCCGCGCTCCCAATCCTCGCGGGTGCGCGGTGGCTTGCGCCTCCATGCATCCATGCGGCGGTAGCGTGCGAAGGCGTCGCCGATCGAATCCTTTGGCCATACATGCAGGCGCGACGGCTCCCTGCCCTTGCGAAATTCCTGCCAGCGGTCTTCCCACTCCCTGGCGATCGTCCAGGCCTCAGGCCCGTCGATTCCACAGGAAATGCATTCGAAGCCAGCTTCGATCATCTTAGGCGTCGGCAGCCAGTAGCCGTATTTGCCCTTACGAATGACGTAGTGCTTCAACTTGATCTTACCCAAGGGTCGCCAGCCTCGCTCTTGCAATGTCGATGCTAGACTGCGCGCCGGATCCTGATCCTGCAAGACCCGCGCGTCGATCCAACCAGGCGTCGATCGCAACCAGGTCGTAGTTGCCGGTAATTGGGCAGGACTTGGGAAAGCCTTGATCCTGCAACGTGGGCAGCAATTCCATGAATTCCCGCAGCGTCAGGTGCAGATAACGCGCCGCCTTGATCGCCGGTACCAGCCGCGGTTGCACCGGGAAGCGGATAGATGACGGTTGTAGTGTGTGGGTTTGGCTCATGGCACCACAACTCTATTCACCATCCATCGGGCAGGGGATGGGCGCCTTGTCGTTGGGGCGGGCGTGAATTTCGCCCGTGTCAGCACCTCCGCCGCATAGCATGCGATTTTCCTACTCCGTGATCTCGTTATTCCTGCATCGAACGTGAACGAGGCTTAGAATAACGGCCTTTCTCCCCCATGGCTATTCGTCCAATCCTTAATCGCAGAATCGGCAGCCACAGGGCGAAAATACTTATAATCGGCGGCTTCGGAGCCACTACGCCCGGGCGCCACAGGCGGCATATTCGCGGCACCAGCTTTCCTGATGCTCTGCCCTAAATACCGCGGATAAGGTTATGGTTGAATGAGCCAGCGTTAGCTTTGACGCCTCTAGACAGCTGTTATTCAAGATGATGAAAAGAAGGAATTTCCGCGCCCAATTGAGAGAATGAAGCGTCCACTGGTAATCCCGCTTTTGCTCGGCTCGATCAAGGAGGTCGCGGGGATCGGCGACAGCTTGGTAATCAGCCAAACGTGAAGCAGAATACCTCGACGCCGGGGCCAAAAAATTCGATGTCGAATTGGCGATCTACGATCGGCCCTAGTTGTCGGATAAGCTGGAACAGGCGTTGTTCGCTTACCGTTCCGTTGCCGTGTTCATCAACGTCAACTCCGTGAGATCCGCCTGGTGGGTGACCATCGACAAGGACGCGGAACTCTACGGACGTTCCCGGCGATGCCGGCCCCATAACAAGATGCAGATCGCGGGCGTGAAAGCGGTACGTTATGCGGCCATTGGCCCTTTTCGCCGACACGCCGTCGCTTCCCATGATCCAGTCGCCCGTAAGCGCCCATTCGTTCAGGCGCAACTGTGCCGGCGCTTCGAAGAGATGCGGCTTGTTGCGAATTACTCCGCTAAGGGACGCAAAGCCTTGGGTACGTTCATAGCCAACATAATTTTCCCGAGACTTCAGGTTGGCTTTGTCGGCTGCGGCTTCGAGGCCGCGCGCATCGACCGACACCAGATCACTGCCTACGACCTCGTTGCCACCCTCTGCCAGCAATCGCTGAATGATCTTCTCGGACTCGTTGTAGGATCCTTCACCGAAATACTGATCACGCACTCGCCCTTGAGCATCGATGAAATAGAATGCCGGCCAGAAGTTGTTGTTGAAAGCGCTCCAGATCGCTCCCTTGCTGTCGACGGCGACGGGATAGTCGACCCCCAGCGCTTTCACCTCTCGGCGGACGTTGTCGATGTTCTTCTCAAACCGGAACTCCGGCGAGTGGACGCCGATCACAACCAACCCCTGGTTTCGGTATTTTTCCGACCAAGCGCGGAGATAGGGCTGTGCGCGCATCCAGTTGATGCAGGTGTAAGTCCAGAAACTGACAAGGACGACTTTTCCACGGAGTGCCGTCGGCGTCAGTGGTGGCGAATTGAGCCACTCTTCGGCTTGCGCGATTGACGCCAACTCCGATTGGCCGGCAAACCAGCCGAAAATCGAGCCCTGGACGGATGAGCCCTGCGATCCTTTGGAACTCATCGATAGTCCCATAGCGTCGGCCCCAAAACTGCCATTCGGCAGCCCAATCGAAGTGATGAGTAGGAACGAGGCCAACAAGAGGTTCGTCTTCATGCACGAACTCCCTCCATGGTTGATTGTGGTCTTCGGCGCGGAAAATTGATGGCGGGCTTGCCCGCCACCATTTTAGGCGCCGTTCGCGGGGGCAATGACGGGGGACTATTTCATCCCGCCGAGGGCATTCACGTTGGCGCAGAACTCGGCGTAGGGCTTGCTCATCGCCGCGTCGTTGCATTCGCGCATGATCATTTCGCGCATGGGCTTCGGCTTGGCCATGAAGACCGCCTTGAACTCAGGCATAGGCTTCAGGGTCTTCATCGAGGCGTCAGTGTAGAATGGCCCGATGTTGTCGACGACATCGAGTGCGCCGGCGAGGGCTGTGCTGCCGACACAAAAAAGTGCAAATGCACCGAGACCAATCGCTTTGATGTTCATGGTGTAGACCTCTCTTGTTTTTTCCATCGTCCCAATGACGATGGGCGTCCAAAGGTACATCTGACGAGGGTCAGAAGTGATATGGAGATGACCTACGCAATCTTTTGGATGCTATTGCACGTTGGTATCGGCAATACTTTTGTACCGACGCCCACCTCGCCGCCCGATTGCCGTCCCGAATGGAACGCCGCGCAATTCCCAGCGCTCGATCGACGTTTTGTCGATCAGCCGCCAGTGCCCGGAGACAGGTGCCGGCATTGGCGATAATGCCTGAAACCCGCTGGTGTACCTCGTGCGCAATCGATGCGGTCAGAGCAGCACAGGCTCATGATCCGAGTAGTGCGTGCAAGTTCGGATTGGACTTTCTCCAGCGCCCTGGCTGCACTCACCGCCGGGGTCATTTCTTCACCCGAGGATCATGCCCGCAGCGGGAACCAAGATCCACAATCCGAACAGCGGAATGAGTATCCACCGCGCCTGGTTGACGCTGACTTCGTTCTTCGTTTTGATGATTGCTGCGACACGTGAATTGCTAAGCCCTTGATCGCGCATGGCATATCTCCTGTGTTGAATGCGCTAGTAATCGACTGACGGCGGCCGCAAATCCATTGCACGATAGTGTCGGCAATACTTATGTGCTGGTCTACGAATAAGTGAAGAGTATCGCTGCCAAGAGGATACCTCAGATACAGTCGGTGATCCTCGGGTGGCCCGCAGGCTCCGATCCTAACCGGTCCTATCTCTTGTTCCTCGAGCCAATATCCAAAGAAATCCAATAAGTGAGGACCTCGCGGCAAGCAGGAGCAACAGGGCAGCCTTAATCGCCGCCATTTTCCAACACCTGCTGGCATTCCTTTGTAATCGCGCCGTTATCAGGTGGTCCTGACAGACGTCACCGTTCAAGCGCGCCTAAGCAGAAGCCAGGCGGTAAGCTCCGGCGGACACGTCACCATCTCCAGCAGTGAAAAGGACCCCGGGGAAGCCCGAGACGCCCGGGCAGAGATGGGGAGAAGTATCGCAGGCCACCATCCCTCACGAGATATCACCCTCTCGTAGTCGGCATATTCGAAAACGCAGCGATTGTGGCCTCGAGAGATACATTCAACGCGTTGGAAAAGGTCCTGCCCCTCTGCCAAATCGCAACGTAGTGATAGAGCGCGGACGGTTCTACTGGCCTTACTCCCAGCCTAAACGCCGCGTACTCACGCGCGATGATCTCGTTTGTGATCGAAATGCCCAGGCCAGCCGAGACGTATCCGGCTTCGTGACCGTTGCAATCGAATTCCACCAGTATGTCTGGCTCAACGCCGGCGAAGCGCAAGGCGTTGAAGTTCATTTGATGAGCGGCGAACTGGGGATCGATATCGACGATCGTCTCGCCTGCCAGGTCTTGCGCCTCGATACAGGTCTGTTTCGAAAAGCGGTGGTCGGGATGGAAGATGCATACGTTGCGAGCCGACCCAAGCGGCGCCCACTCAAACAGACGTGGATCCAGCGGCAGTCTCGAGATGCCGAGATCGGCACGGCCGGCCATGATGTGTTCGCCGATCTGCTCGTAGCTTCCAGAAATCGACCGGACATTCGAAGCGGTCTTTGAGTGGATGATCGCCACGACCTTGGGCAAGGTCACGAAACCGAAAACAGAGGGCGCGGCAATCGCAATCCGTTGCTTTTCCTCGTTCTTCATAGCGAAGATCGACGCTTCCAGCCGATCCAGGGACGTCAGGGCAAGTTCTACGTTTCGCAGGAGTTCCCAGGCTTGCTGCAAGGGGACGATGCGGTTGGCTGATCTCTTGAAGAGTGTCATGCCGAGCGTGGTCTCAAGCTGCTTCACATGTTGACTAACGGCGGGCTGGCTTATCCCGAGTGCAACTGCTGCTCGCCTTGTCGAACCGGCCCGCAACACTTCCCGGAAGACCTTCAGTTGACGGAGCTTGAGGTCGCTCTGCAACAACTCCATTCCTTGCGCGCCTTTCCCTGACAACGCCCACCCGGGAAGCAGAAATCGCCATCCTGAGGAGCACCGAACCACCTCAGTATATAACGGCGCGTTATAGATAAAATAATAAAAATTATAGATTGAGTGTGTAATTTGACACGCTAGAATTGGGAAATATCTCAAATTAACTCCAAATTATCAATATAACAATTCGCAACCTTGGGTTATACGACTTGGTCTGAGTGACGCGGACCGTCGTATCTCGCCGTATTGCGAGCTAAGGAACGCGCCCCATGGGTGGTTTTACTACTCAGTTTGTTGTCGCACTCACCGTGACCATCAGTCTGGCCCTTGTCAGCGGCTGCCTGGGTACGGCATTTGGCCTGTTCTTGGCTATTTCGAAGGGCACGGCACAAACGCGCCTCTACGCGGTCGTGACCGCCTACACCACAGTCGTCCGTGGTGTACCAGAACTTCTCATTATCCTGCTCATCTACTTCGGCGGAACCACGCTCGCCAGCAAGATCGCCGGCCGGTATGTCGAGGTGAACGCATTCACCGCAGGCGTTATCGCGCTCTCGGTCGTTTTCAGCGGTTATGCGACCGAAGTGTTCCGCGGCGCGATTGCGGCAGTGCCAGCGGGCCAAACCGAAGCGGCAAAGTCGCTTGGGCTGAATGCCTGGCAGCGCTGGATGTTCGTCATCGGACCACAAATGCTGCGGTTGGCGCTGCCTGCCTATGGCAATCTCTGGATTTCGCTCTTCAAGGATACCGCGCTGGTTTCGATCGTCGGCCTGACCGACATCATGCGCGTTGCGTATGTGGGGGCCGGGTCCTTGCGTGCTCCCTTAACTTTCTACCTTGCGGCCTCCGCTCTCTATCTCTCGCTGACCACCGTCACGCTGCTGTCGATCCGGCTGGTTGAGCGGCGCTATCCGTCGCTCGGCCGATAGGAGGGAGCGACCCATGAACCTCGGCTTGATGTTTGACGCAATGGTTGTCCTGCCTTCGGGCGTTGGTCTCACATTGACCCTGACGGTCTTGTCGCTGACGGCCGGATTTCTTCTGTCCGTGCCGCTGGCCTTCATCCGCGCCTTCGGACGTCCCAGCCTCTCGTTCGCGGTGCTCGCCTACACCTATGTCATTCGCGGCACGCCGATGCTTGTTCAGCTCTTCCTGCTCTACTACGGCCTCGCTCAGATCGAGGCGGTGCAAGCCAGCGTCATCTGGGTGATCCTGCGCGACCCTTTTTGGTGCGCCCTTCTGACATTTTCGCTGAACAGCGCGGCGCACACCACCGAGATCCTGTGCCGTGGTCTCCAGTCCGTGCCTAAGGGTGTCACCGAGGCGGCCACGTCTCTCGGCTTGAAACGCTTCCAGATCGCTCGCCTGGTCACCTTCCCGATCGCTTTCAGGATATCGCTCCCGGCCTACGGCAACGAGGTCGTGGGAATGATCAAAGGCTCTTCCCTGGCGAGCACAGTAACGCTGCTCGAGATTACCGGCATGGCGAGACAGATGGTGTCGACCACGTTCGCACCGTACGAGATCTTCATCATCGCCGGAGCGATCTATCTATCGCTGACGTCGATCGCGGTGAAAGCGATCCAGTTGCTGGAGCGATGGCTTTCGACCGACGGCCATCCGGTGCGACGTCGAAAGGCGCGATTGCGCCCCGCCCCACCTGACCCAGAGATCACGACGCCTCTGCCCTGACGCCGCAGGTTCTGGGCTCCCCTTTCCATCCAAACCAACGAAGAGGTGCATCATGCGCATACCCCTGGCTATTGCTGTTTCTATCGCATCCCTGATGTCGGCATTCCCCGCCGGCGCCGAAAGCGCGCGCGTCATATCAATTGCCACTGAAGGCGCCTCGCCGCCCTGGGACGGCACCGACGCGAACGGTCAACTCTACGGCTACGATATCGATGTTGGACAGGAACTGTGCCGTCGCATCCAGATCAAATGTACCTTCGTGCCGCAGGATTGGGACGGGATCATCCCGGCACTGCTTGTCGGCAAGTTCGACGTCATCATGTCCGGGATGGCGATCACGGAAAAACGCAAGCAGAAGATCGCGTTCTCTGTTCCCTACGCCACCGGCTTCAACCAGTTCGTTGTGCGCAAGGACCTTGGTCTCGACGCCGGCGACACCAACGAGAAGCTCAACCTCTCGACCACCGGGGACAAGGAGAAGGCGACCATTGAACGCCTCAGATCGACACTCGCGGGCAAGGCGATCGGGGCCCTGCGCTCGTCAAATTCGGAAGCGGTCGTGAAGGAAATGCTGGGCGATGTCGTGACGATCCGCAGTTATGACAGCCAGGACAACATGAAGCTCGATCTTGCCGCGGGTCGCATCGACGGCGGCCTCGCCGACTATTTCACCTGGCGAGATTTTCTGGAGACGCCTTCCGGTTCGGATGTTGTGTTTTTCGGGCCGGAGTTGAAGGGTGGGCTTTGGGGGCCGGGCGTCGGCGCCGGCATGCGCAAGGACGATGCCGAACTTCTCGCCAAGTTCAACACGGCCATCGACGCGGCCACCAAGGACGGAACGATCAAGGCGCTGAGCCTGAAATGGTTCAAGAGCGATATCTCGCCTGCGCTCTCGCAATAGGCGGCAACCGATTTCGACATTGACGTGGCGCTGGCCGCAACGCCAGCGCCCTCCCCTCCTTCAAGGCGAGCCCCATGAAAGACCAGTTCTGCGCAGTCGTTACCGGCCAATCCTTGATCAAGCACGACATCCGTGACGTCATAGACCAACGCTTCATCGCGGTTACGGACTTCCTGCGCCAAGGCGACGTCGTCTTCACCAACTTCGAGTCGACCATCCTCGGCAAGCACGGCGGGTGGCCAACCAAGGGCAAATACTTCGGATATTCCAGGGCTGAAGTGCTCGACGCATTGCAGGCCATTGGTTTCAACGCGCTTGCGCTGGCAAACAACCACGCCTTCGATCTTGCCGCCGGCGGTATCCTCTCGACGCTGGAGGAAGTGGAGGCGCGTGGCTTCCTGCATGCCGGCATCGGGGCCGACGAGACGGAAGCGAGGAAACCGGGCCGCCACCGGCTGGGCGCGCGCGAGGTCGCGCTTCTTGCGATGGATGCGGGCCCCGGCCCGACCAACATGTATGCCGAGGACCGCACCGCCTTCCGGCCGCCTCGGCCCGGCGTCAATCGTTTGAACACCGTTCGCAAGATGGGGGTGCCGGATGGACATTTCCACAGACTGGCAAGGCTGGGCGCTCATTTGCAAAGCTCCCCCTTTGAACTGGCCAACTATGCGCAACCGGAGGACCCGATCGAGGTGTCGGCCGACAAGGAGATCAATTTCTACGGCACCGTATTCGCGCAAGCCGCCGACTTCGGTCGCCTCATCGAAGTCGATCAGCGGAGCGCGAGTGTCCATTTGGCCGCCATCCGGCACGCGGCGGCACAAGGCGATTTCGTCATCGCCTATCTGCACCACCATCATTGGGAACCAGGTTGGCAGGACGTGCCGCGCTGGGTGCAGACCTTTGCGCGGATGTGCATCGACGCCGGTGCAAACCTCTTCGTCAGCCACGGCGCTCCGGTGCTCCAGGCCGTTGAAATCTACAACGGCTCCCCGATCTTCTACGGCCTCGGAAATTTCCTCTTCCACGTCCATCCTGACGAAACCGAATGGAATCCACCGGAAGTCTGGCAAAGCATTGTCGCAGCGTGCCGCTATGACGCGCGCGGAAACCTTGCTGGGATAGACCTCCTGCCCGTCGTGATCGGCGCGGACCCTCAGTCCCTCGGATCAGCGGCGGGCAGATTGGTACCCGTCGCTGTCACTGGAAGCGCGGCGCGAGACATCCTCGAGGGATTCGCGACCCGCTCGCGGGCGTTCGGCATCGAAATCGAAGTGTCCTCGCCTCGCGGCCGCATCGCCCTACCCGCTGCCCGAAAATTCGGCTGACGGGCCGCTGGCCGTTAGGCCGTCTTGTGTTCGGCCGGCGGGGATTCGCCGGCCGTTTCGCTGTCCGCCTTTGTGTCTGGCAGGGCCAATTCTTCTCCTAACGCTGCGATCAGGGACGAGACGCGACCGCGCACACGCGGCGGAAGCTTTACAAGCCCCTCGATCAGGCGCCGGCCCTCCGCGCTCGCAATGAAATCCAGGCGCTCATCGACCGGCAGGGGCCGCGCCTCGACGCGGGCCTCATCGTTTCCCGGCAGGCCGTCGAAGAAGCGACTGACGGGAACGTCCAGCGACGTAGCGATCTCGTAGAGCATCGACGCGCTCACGCGGTTCCTGGCGTTCTCGTATTTCTGGAGCTGCTGGAAGCTGATGCCTATGGATCGGGCAAGCTGGGCTTGCGAGACGTCCGATTGGACGCGAACCGTTGCAATCTGCCTGCCGACATGCTGATCGGCGGGATGAGGGTCACTCTCGATCTTTGGCTTCGGCTCCATCCGAAGGAGGATGGAGCGTTGCGGTTTCAACAAGGCCGTTTCATGCTCCATTAGTCAGCCTGGATTGGAGAGTTTTCGCGTACGCTCCGGGTTTCTCGATCAACGTCATCTGGAAGTCGAATCGCCATTTAATATACCTTATAGGGTGCAAAATGACCCTATAGGTGGCAAACAAAATCGGCCTGCCGATTGTGGACCCATGGTCAGTCCACGACAGATTCGAGCCGCACGGGCCTTGCTTGGTTGGTCGCAGCAGGAGCTTGCCGACAAGGCAATTGTGTCGCTGAATGCGCTGGTCCGGTTGGAAAACGGGAAGGTAGATTCCCGGATCAGCACTTTGCAGGCCATTGAGGCGGCTTTGATAAAAGCCGGTGTCGAATTCTTGTCCGCTGGCCAAAAGGGTGAAGGTGTACGGCTCTTGGATCCTCTGGTTTGAACGGCAGTTAGCGGGGAAGAGGGATTCCGCTCGCAATTGCAATTGCCCAAGCACCCTCCTGCGGATGACGAGAGGCAAAGTCGTGGTATTGTCGGAATCAGCCATGATCCGAACCCTTGTCAGCGCGGTTGTGGTCAGGCCGATCAAAGTCTCCTGGACCTTGATCGATCGTCGCCTGTGCGATGCATGTGCACCGCACGTGCTTTGTTATGCATTTTTTCTGCCCCAAGTTCAAGCTGAAAAGCGACAATGATAAAAAAGCCATTCACAACTCGTTTGGACCCATCTGTGCTGGCTCTGGCTGAACAACTCGCAGAGTCGGAACGTCGTTCGGTAACCGCTGTCATTGAGCTCGCATTGATCGAGTATGCAGAACGTCGCGGTGTAAAGGCGCGAGACGTCAAAAACGGCGGATAGCTGCGTGGCGAAGCACGTCATTGAAAGGCCGAAATGGGCCGAATTCGGAAGGTCGGCTCATGGCGTCCGAAGGACGATAGCGGACGTTCGGCGCGGCGCGACCAAGGTGAGAAGCTAACCCAATAGCAGCCAAGAGTCGTGATAGACTCCACACCCGAGGGCCCATACAGTCCGTGCGATTTCCTTCGCTCTAGGTTGCCGCATTGCCAATGGCCGAAGAACGCAATCAGCGTCGCCTTGCCGCCATCCTCGCGGCCGATGTCGTCGGCTACTCCAGGCTCATGGGTCGCGACGAGCGCGGAACCCTGTCGGCGTTCAAGGCGCATCGCCACGAACTGGTGGACGCTAAGATCGCCGAGCATCAGGGCAGGATCGTCAAGCTGACCGGCGATGGCTTGCTGGTAGAGTTCCCCAGCGTCGTAAATGCCGTGGCCTGCGCCACCGACATCCAGCACAAGATGCGCGAGCGAAATGCCGACGTGCCGGCGGACAGGCGCATCGAGTTCCGCATCGGGATCAACCTCGGAGATATCATCATCGAGGACGACGACATCTTCGGTGATGGCGTCAACATCGCGGCGCGGATCGAGAGCATCGCCAGGCCGGGCGGCGTTGCCGTATCCGGCTCTGTCCGGGACAGTCTCGGCAACAGGCTCGCGCTCACCTTCGAAGATACTGGCGAGCAGACGCTCAAGAACATCGAGCGGCCGGTGCGCGTCTACAACGTCAACCTCTTTCCCGACGCGCCGTTCATGCAACCGGTCGGAGTAGTTCCGGTCGCCAATGAGAAACCGTCGATCGCGGTGCTGCCCTTCAACAACATGAGCGGCGATCCGGAACAGGAGTATTTCTCGGACGGCATCACCGAGGACATCATCACAGAACTGGCGCGCAATCATGGTCTGTTCGTGATCGCCCGGAACTCCTCCTTCATCTTCAAGCGAGCCGCCGTGGACATCGCAGAGGCGGGGCGAAAGCTTGGCGTCCGCTACTTGGTCGAGGGCAGCGTTCGCAAGGTCGGCAAACGCGTGCGCATCACTGCCCAGCTGATTGAGGCAGCGACCGGTAGTCACGTCTGGGCGGAACGCTATGATCGTGACCTAGAAGACATCTTCGCAGTTCAGGACGAAGTGACTCGAAGCATCGTGGCCGCCGTTCCGGGGTATGTCGAATCCGACGTCGTGAAAGCATCGCGGCGCAAACCGACTGAGAACTTGGGCGCCTATGACCATTATTTGCGCGGTATGGAGATCGTCAATCGCTGGCGCAACGACGATATTCCGGATGCCATGGCGGAATTCGAAAGTGCGGTGAAGCTTGATCCAAAGTTTGCTCGCGCTCATGCGGCGGTGGGCCATATGCACGTTCGCGTCTATTGGCAAACGCTTGCCCCACATGCGTTGGAAAAAGCAAACACCGAAACAGAACTCGCCGTACGGCTCGACGGCGAGGACAGCAGGTGCTTGGGTGTTCGAGGGATGTGCCTTATGCTCGACAAGAAGTTCGACGCGGCGTCGGAAATGTTCCAGCGCGGTCTCCAGCTGACACCTGATGACGCCGATCTCAATGACATGATGGCGTACTACCTGCTTTGCACGGGACAGGCGAGCGAGGCTATCGACAGATCGCTAAAAACAATCCGCGCCAGTCCACTGTTCCTTCCCGCGTCTCTCCGTGAGACTATGGGCATGGCGTTCATGATGACGCGACAGTACGAGGAGGCGATAAAGTCTTTCGCCACTATCAGCAGCCCCTATTACTATATTCACGTTTATGCGGCCGGATGCCTGGCGAAGCTCGGGCGGCTCGATGACGCGCGGGCGCAAGGTCGTTTGGCAAACAACATCAAACCAGATTGGCCTAGCGTGGACTGGGGCTATCAGTACACAAAAGAAGAATACAGGGAGCACGAGCGCGAACTTGCCCATCTGGCTATCGATGTTCTAGCGGATGAACCGTTGAACGTCGACCGTCGCCGGTGCCCCTGAGATGCCGGGCGCCCCTATCGATTCTTTCGATGATATAGATTGCTTCCGAGCTCCTTGGAAAACGACTCCTTTTCCATACCGCCTTAAATTGGCAAGTCGGCCAGACGCCAGCCATCAATAAAGGGCTGAGCAAAGCTCGGGCTCCTAAAGGGCAAGTTCGCCGCCTGCTCCCCTGCCGTCCAGTCTGGACTGCTAGCAAGAAAAAGACCGCCTTCCTCCCGTGCCTCAGGAACGCGACCGGCAAGGGCAAGCGCAGCAATTAGGGTCAATCTTGAACCGGTCCCATATGTCTCTTCCCTGCTCAAGGTCACCACGGCTTCTTCATAATGGCCGGAGGAAATCTGGGCCGTTCCCATGGTCCAGAAATACCAACCGGGTGGACGAGGATTCAACCGCAGCGCCTCTGCACAAGCTATCAGCGCTGCGTGAGGGTTGCCCAAGTAGACTTGAAGCTCACCCATCCATGCAACCGCATCTGCATTATTTGGATTAAGCCGAACGGCAGCCTCAAATTGGATTTTTGCTTCATCCAAATTTCGATCATATAGCAGGACACAGCCCAGTATCCTGCGAGCATGGGAATCGCCCGGCTCGATCTTTACGGCTCGCTGCGCGTGCGTCACGGCCTTTGCGCGGCCAGGTATCTGCGGCTCTCCCCAGAACATCCAGCCAAATAAAAGTGAGATGGCAAGATTGCTGTGTGCTTCGCAGTAGTTTGGATCGATCTGTATGGCACGTTCCAAATCAGCGCACGCCTCACTGTTATCTGTTCTGGAGATGTTACATTTGTCTCGCGACCTAACACAAAGGTCATAGGCTTCAAGACTTGACGGCCTGGAGCGAGCAGAAATATCCTTCACACCAATCTTGCCGGAAATCGCTTCAACAACGCGTCGCGTGACCTCGTCCTGAACGTCGAAGATGTCGGCGATTTCACGATCGAAGCGCTCGGCCCACACGTGATTGCCGCCTTCTGCCGCATTGATAAGCTGCACATTGACGCGCAACCGCTGGACGGACCGCCTCGCGCTTCCCTCGAGAACATATTTGACGCCCAGATCGCGTGCGATCTGACGGACGTCGGTGGGTTTGCCTTTATAGGCAAAGGTGGAGTTGCGGGCGATGACGAAGAAGCCGGACACATTCGACAGATCGGTGATGATGTCCTCCGTCAGCCCGTCGGTGAAAAATTCCTGTTCGGCATCGCCACTCATGTTGACGAAGGGCAGCACCGCAACCGAAGGCTTGTCGGGCGGTGCGAGCGGCTGCGAAAGCTTCTCCAGCACAAGGGGCTCGGCTGCTGTCGCGGGCTTTGCCTTGGAGGGAATGCCGACCTGTAGCGAATAAACCCGGACCGGATCGGTGATGTTCTTCAGCTGGACCGCGCCACGATCGTTGATCGCGATATCGAGCCGTGACTTTACCTGCCAATAGGCTTGCTCGGAAAGACAGATATTGCCGGGTTCGCAGATGCCTTCGAGACGTGCGGCGATGTTGACACCATCGCCCATTAGGTCACCATCGCGTTCTTGCACGACGTCGCCCAGGTGAATGCCGATCCGGAACTCAATGCGGCGATTAACCGGCACCCCGGCATTGCGCTCAAGCATGGCGTTCTGCACTTCGATCGCGCATCGCACTGCTTCTACCACGCTGCTGAACTCGACAAGGCTCCCGTCGCCCGTGCGCTTGACGACGCGACCACGATGAACAGCGATGGTGGGATCGATGAGATCGCTGCGCAGCGCCCGCAGCCGTGCCAAGATGCGATCCTCATCCGCGCCGGCTAGCCGGCTGTAGCCGACTACATCCGAGACCAGGATCGCTGCTATTTTGCGGTTCTCACTCATGTCGTGCTCCCTCCATCCAGTCTGGCATTACTGCCGAGCCAAAGGAAGATAGCTCCGAGCCATTGGATTTCGGTCGTTCCAGACCAATGTTGGGCAGATGACAGCCTGAGGCCTGGCCATTGGCGATGTCCGCTTTTGGTGAATGGACTGGACCGTGGGAACGACTGTCATGAGGCGCATTGCTGCTCGGCGGCTTATAGGCCGTTAACGGCCTGGCAGCTTTCAGGATGACTGGCAAGAAAGCCGACCGTTGCGTCCAGCCTAGTGCAGACCGCTTTGCGCCAGAAGCGGCCCTCGCTCACATCGGGCCGGCCCAAATTGTCTGCGGTCACTCGCGTTGCACTGAGGAAAGAGAGCCTGCTAGTAAGATTCCGGCCGCCGGGCGGTACCGAAGTGCCGGGGTGCTCGACGGATGAGACTGGGGACGCAAGGCAATGGCTACCGGTAGGATCTCCGACATCGTCCTTATGGACGGCATCGGGCTTTCGAGCGCTATCAAATCGAAGCAAGTTTCTTGCGTCGAGGTGATGACCGCTTATCTCGACCGCATCTACGCATTCAACCCGCGCGTGAACGCCATCATCTCCATGCCGCCGCGCGAAACGCTGCTGGCAGAGGCCAGGGAGCGCGACGCGCAGCTCGCGCGCGGCCACATTCTCGACCCGCTCGAAGCAGATGCCGGCGCCCTTGCCGGCACGATAGAGCGAACGATAGAACGCCAGCGCCTTGAGCTTGCCGTCACGGGCCACCGCATAGGCGCTGATCTCCTCGCCGGCAATGAAACGCTGCGCCACCCACGGCATTTCCGGCGAAGGGCTGATGGCGTCGAGTTCTTCAGGTGACGGGCGCAGCAGGACATGGCTGGCAAAACGCGACCAGACCGGCTTGAACACCAGCTCGCGCGACCGGTCGTGCACAGCCTGCAGATCGTGCCTGCTCTGCAGCAGCGTCGTTTTCGGCACGGCGAGGCCGAGGCTTTCAACCAGCCGGATGAGGCGTGCTTGTCGTGGACCCGGGCGAGCAGATCCATGTCAGGCGCAAACAGGCGGGCAGTCATGGCGCGGTCGCGCCAGAGCTGGCCGAGATAGAAAACCTCCTCGCAGGTCGGGATGACGAGGACGACGCCCTCGCTGCGTACCAGCGCTTCCACCGCCTCGGCATAGGCATCGGGCGCAAAACGAGGCGGCGGCAGGCGGCGATAAAGCGCGCATGCCGTGCTCGCCGCAGCGATCGGATGTGCCGGGCTGTCGGCCAGGATCACTCGCCGCCCGGCGCCGTGCAGCAGCCGCGCCAGATGCAACGCCACCGGCGCCCGGGCTCCGGTGATCAGCACGGTGCTATTTGCATGCGGCACCGACATCACAGCGGAGCGAGGATCAAACGCCGGTCAAGGATTTTGTCGTCACCAGCGTCACACCGGCGCTGGCGAAATCGGCATTATGCCGGGCGATGATCTGCGCGGCCGTCTCACTGGGGCTGTCCAGCGTGCTGTGGGCGTCGGACACCACGGTGACGCCGAGCCCGCGAGCAAAGGCGCCCTTCACGGTGGCCGCAACACAATAGTCGCTCTGCGCGCCGATGAGCACGACCTCACCCGCGCCCTGCCCTGCAACCTATTCGCCAAGTGCGGCATTGCTGAAGGCGTCGCCGACATTCTTGGCGAAGGTCGGCTCGCTGTCGGCCTGGCCGAGTGCCGGCCACACCGGCCAGCCCGGCGCGCCGGGCGCCAGCGGGTCTCCCGCCGGTCCATCATGCCTGATGAAAGCGATCTTGCGCCCGCCGCGGCGTGCCCATTCCAACAGCGCCTGGACACGCGCGGCGATGCCCGCCGCATCATGGATCGGCGGCTCGGCGATGCCGTCGAACATGCCGGTCTGGAGATCGATGACGATGAGCGGCGCGGTGGATGCAGGTGCTGGTTTTGACATGGCCGCGACCATAGCGCGGGTGACAGGCGGGTCAAGGATTTCAGGATGCAGGCACTCCCGGACGCGAGCTGCCGGCGCCGTCGGTATCGGCTACGAGCTGCGCGGGTCGGGTCTGCACTGCGGGACCGCCTTGGTAGTGTTGATCAACCGGGTGCGCACTACGGATGGCTGCCGAAGGTTCTGCCAATAGGCTCCGGCCCCCTTCATCTCGCGCCCCGCGCCGCCGCCGATCATGCCGTCCGCCCCGACGAGCATCGTCACGACCTTGATCCCGCAGGCGAGGTTGCGGTTGGGATCGGTGATGTCGACCTCCGACTTGAAGCCGCATCTGTATCTCTCTTCATCTGCCAGCGACAGCTGCAGCAGCCCGATGGAATATTGGCCCTGATCCGCTTCCCAAAAGGCCGCCGAGGTATTGTTTACGGACTCTTCAGCGGCCAGGTCAGCAATCATCGTGCGCCAGAAAACCGCCCGCCCGTTTCTGTCTTGCAGCATGTAGCCGGGGCAGAAAGTTGCGATGTCGGAGGGTTCCAGCGCAGTCAAGGGTGTGTCTGCATTGATCAGCGCCGTCACCTTGCGGGTGACTATCTTGTTGTCGAGCTGCTTTTCCACCGCGCCTTGCCCGTCAAGGCACTTTTTGGCGAACGCCTGTGCCTGGGGCTGGGTCGTGTGGCCTCGAGCCCGCCATTGCGCGGTGCAGGATGGCTGGGCTCCGGCCGGAGGAGCCGCCGGCGCCGGGGGAACCGCAGGGGATGGGGGAGCGGCCTTGGATGGGGGAACCGCCGGGACGGCGCTTTCAATGACGCGCGGGTTCGCGCAGCCCTCGACCAGGCACGCCAGAGCGCCAGACACCGCAATTGCCTGCAACAGTCTCGATCGCAAAAAGCCAATCAGCGGCGCTGACCCATACACGAACACCCCCTCCCGGCCAACGGTTGCGCTTGCCACGACCTGCACAGTCTTGTTGGCGTCAACTTGGCAGATCGGTATCCGTATGTCACCCGATGCCGCCGGTTGTGGTAAAGGCACCGGCAACGCGTCCGTCGGGCAGGCGCACGATAGCCGTGACGACCGTGCCGTAGGCGCCGCGCCAGACGCTATGGAAGCCTTGATGCGTGTGGGGCGCCACGACAGCCGAACTGGAACGCGCAAGACGCTGTCGACCGCTACAACTGCCCGCACACTTAGTAGAAACAATGGAACAAGATGATATCAAATGGGGCTTGGCAACAGCATATCCCTCCCTTGCGGAATTGGGCAAAAATAGCGGTTTGGAGATAGGTTGTGCCTTTTCCGGAAATGTCGACGCGCGGTATCGTCGATTGCTTGCTCATCATTCCCGACTAATCGTCCCGGAATGGCAACTGAAACCACGATTTGTGCGACCGAGGCGGACCTCGACGTACAATTTCGAACCCTGTAACGCGATTGCAAATTTTGCTGGCTCGAACAACATGGCGTTCCACGGCCATACGCTGTTCTGGCACCAAGAGCCGATCCGCTGGGCGCAAAGTGAAAAATTCGATCGGGTGAAGCACAATTATGGCGGCTTCATCCGTGATGTCATGCAACACTACCCCCAGGCGGTCTCGTGGGATGTTTTCAACGAGATTGTCGGCGAGCAGGCGCCGTTGCGCGACGAGTTCTTCATCCAGCCATTCGGCCTGCAGTTCATCGACTACTGTCTGCGCCTCGCGCACGAATGTGCCCCGGCCGCCCGCCTCGCCATCAACGACTACAATCTGGAATGCGCCACCGACTGGTCGCATGCCAAGCAAGACAACATGTTGCGGCTGATCGTGCAGATCAAGGCCATGGGCAGCCCGCTGCATGCGATCGGCATCCAGGGCCACCTGTCGTCGATCCACAAAGCGTCGGCTGAATCGACCGTGCGCTTCATCGACCGGCTAGCGGATCTCGGTCTCGATGTCTTCATTTCGGAACTCGACGTCAACGACTCCACCATGCCCGTCGACACTGCGGTTCGTGACAATGCGGTCGCAGCCTACTACGAAGACTTTCTGACGGTGGTTCTCAGCAGACGATCGGTCAAGCGCCTGGTGTTCTGGGGCATCTCGGATTTCGACAATTGGGTGGTCCGGCGCCAGACACGGGAAAGGCGCCGATCCGGTAAGGCTCGCCCTGCCTTGTTCGATGACGGGCTTCAGCCAAAGCCGGCTTTTGACGCCGTGGTGCGGGCGTTGCAGGGTGCGCCACGGCGTTGACCCTGCCCTGCCCGAAATCCTACGCTTTAACCACCCGGTCGCAGACTATGCCATTGCGCTGCATGGCGTTTCGCGTGTCGATGATGAGCCTCGAATGGTTGGCCAGCAAGCCGTAGTCAATATCGTCGTGATCAGTCACGATGACCACGGCGTCGTAAGCGCCGATGGAATCACGGCTTAACTTGATGCAATCCTTGCCGGCAAGCGTCGGGTGCTTGCGCGTCTTTGGAATGCGCGCCACGTGCGGGTCGTGATAGGCGATGTCCGCGGCTCTTGTTTCCAGCAACTCGATGAGCTTGAGCGCCGGACTTTCACGCACGTCGGAAACATTCTTCTTGTAGGCGACGCCGACGATGAGAATGGATGCCTGGCTGAGTGGAAGACCAAGCTGCGTATCCAGTGCCTCCGACAGCTTCGACATGACATAGTGCGGCATCGACACGTTGATCTCGCCGGCCAGTTCGATGAATTTTGTCGACACCTCGAACTCCCGGGACTTCCACGTCAGATAGAACGGGTCGATAGGGATACAGTGCCCGCCAAGCCCCGGTCCCGGGTAGAATGGCATGTAGCCGAAGGGCTTGGTCTTGGCTGCCTCGATCACCTCCCAGATATCGATGCCCATTGCGGCATAAATGACCTTGAGTTCGTTGACCAACGCGATGTTCACCGCGCGGAAGATGTTTTCGGTCAGCTTGACCACCTCCGCGACCTTGATGGAGGACACCGGCACAACCTTGTCGACGATGGCACCATAGAACTGCGCCACCAGCCTGGCCGCGATCGCGCCATCGCCCGCAACGACCTTGGGGATGGTCGCGGTTTCGAAGCCGACGCTGCCTGGGTCCTCGCGCTCCGGCGAATAGCCGAGGAAGAAATCACGCCCGGACCGGTACCCGCCGGCTTCCAGAATAGGCTTCATCACCTCGTCGGTCGTGCCGGGATAGGTGGTGGATTCAAGTACGATCAACTGGTCCTTGCGCAGATAGTCAGCAATTGCGCGCGTCGTGTTCTCGACGAAGGAAAGATCGGGTTCGCGCTGCCTGGTCAGCGGCGTCGGAACGCATATGGAAATGACATCGCATTCGGCAAAGCTGGCGAAGTCGCATGTCGGCGTAAACGAGCCTTCGGCCATGATCGACTGCAGCGTTTCGTCGCTGACCGCGCCAATGTAGGAGCGGCCTGTTTTCAGTTTCTCGACCTTGCTGTGGTCGACGTCGAATCCGATGACCTTGAAGCCGGCGCGCGCTGTGACAGCGGCCAGTGGAAGGCCGACATAACCAAGCCCGACAACACCGATTGTCGCCGTGCGGTTTTCCAGTCTGGAAAGAAGCAAGGCACCGCGCATCTTGTCCGTATGAATGTTCAATTGCGCCTCCAAAGATGCAAGGCGAGGACGTTCGCGCTGCAATCTCAACAACCTGAGAGCCGCGAATTGCGTCTCCCGCCTTGAGACAGAGCGCAACCTTTGTGCCAATCCGTATTTATCCGGCAAAATTCCGCATTCAAACGGCCCAGGAGGTGAGAAAGACGGGATTCCGGCTGCTGCTGAGCATTGAAAATGTCAAGAGCAAGAGATGTGCCAAAATCATACAACTTTGTTGCGTAATAGCTCATATAGCAAATTGTGTCCCAAAAAATCCAATGATTACAATACGATAGTTAACCACTCCCGTTAGTCATATCGTTAACAATTAGTTGCATTTGCCTGTGGAAAAGTTGTTTCGATGCCTGGGGCGCACAATGAGGGGGTGCGGTTGTCCTTCGTCTTCAATGCAGGAGTGTCGCCATTATGGGTACATACATCAGAGAAGTCAGATGCCTGATAGCGGGAGGTGCAGGGTTCGTCGGAACGAACCTCGCGCGCAGTCTGCTTGAGAATGGCGCTACCGTGGATTGCGTCGACAATTTTTCGACAGGCCGCAAGGCCAATGTGACGGATCTTGCCCGATATCCGAACTTCAACTTCATCAAGCTCGATGTGACGGATACGGCATCCTGCGACCGCTTGCTGCGGCGCCGCTACAGTCACGTCTACAACCTTGCCTGCCCGACCGGCGTACCCAATATTGCGTTGCTCGGCGAAGAAATGCTCATGACCTCTTCGATTGGCGCATTGAACCTGCTCAAGGTCGCACGCCGGTCAAAGGCCAGCTACCTCTTCGCCAGCACCGCAGAGGTTTATGGCGACCCAGAAATCTTTCCGCAGCCGGAAAGCTATGTCGGCAAGGTCGATCCTGTCGGCCCGCGCAGCCCCTATGAGGAAGGCAAGCGCTTCGGCGAAGCCCTCGCTCACTTCTGGGCCCAGAAGTACGATGTCGATGTCCGCATTGTGCGTATCTTCAACACCTACGGTGCAGCAATGTCGCCCGATGACCAGCGGGTTATCCCGCAGATGCTGTCGCGGCTGATTGCCGGCAAGCCGGTGCCGATCTATGGCGACGGCGCCCAGACCCGGACCTTCCTCCATGTCGACGATTTGGTCGACGGCCTGGTCACCGTCATGGAAAAAGGCAAGAAAGGCGAGGTCTACAACATTGGCGGCGATACGCAGATCACCATCTGCGACTTGTTCGAGCTGGTGAAGACGGCAACCGGCCTCGCGGGCAAGGCACAGTTCAAGAAACACTTCATTGCCGATCATCGCGGCCGGTGCCCCGACACCGCAAAAGTACGGGCGCTGGGATGGCGCCCGCAGGTCTCGCTCGCCGACGGCATTCGCCAGAGCCATCGCGATCTGCTGGCATCGATCAACGCTCATCCGCCCTGCAGCAACGGCGCGGTGACCAGTCAGCTTTTGGGACGTCGAATTTCCGCAGGACTCGATCCCGATCTGCGACCGGCCCTGACATGAACGAGGTCGCGGCGGCCAACATAGCCATGATGGTGCTCAGCGCTTCGCTGGGCATCAACATCATCTTCTGGTGCACGATCGGCGTCATCAGGTTCGTGAGCGAATTCGGATCGCGAAATGCCACGGGCGCACTGCCGAGTGTCCGCCTCGCCGATGTAGCCGTCGTCATTCCCGCGCACAATGAAGCGATCGCCCTGCCGAAATGCATCGCAGCGCTGAAGCAGATCATTCCGGCCAGACAAATCTACGTGGCCAGTGACGGTTCCCGCGACGCCACAGTGGCGATTGCTCGCGCTGCCGGCTGCAGGGCTCTCGACATCCAGCCCAATGGCGGCAAGGCCAAGGCCATCGACCAGGCGATACGGCACTACCGTCTTTGCGATCGATACAAGGCCGTGCTGATCCAGGACGCGGATTCCGAAATCGATCAGCATTATTTCCGCCACGCACTGCCATTGTTCGACGATCCCGGTGTGGCGGCAGTTGCAGGCCATGTCCTGTCGCGCTGGCGCGACCACCGCTGGCCAAGCATTGACATGCTGTTTGCGGCCTACCGGACGCGGCTCTATCGGATTCTGCAGACAGCATTTCAATACGGACAGTCCTGGAAATGGACCAATGTCACCTATATCGCGCCGGGCTTTGCCAGCATGTATCGCACCGACGCGCTGCGCTTCATCGATATCACCGCGCCCGGACTTGTCATCGAGGATTTCAATATGACCTTCGAGGTCCAGCACAAGCGGCTGGGGCGTGTTGCCTACTCGCCACTGGCCCGCTGCTCTTCCGAAGACCCCTTCACACTAAACGACTATCGCAAGCAAGTTCAGCGCTGGTACCTCGGCTTCTGGCAGACCGTATGGCGCCACGGGATCTGGCCAAGCCGGTTCTGGCTGTCGCTGGGCGGACTGCTGACGGAGTTGATGGTCATCTCATTGTTTGCGCTGGCACTGCCTTTCGCCGCGATCTTCTATCTCGCAACGGGTATCGAGATTCCGGCCATCTCGCTCAATGAATTGGCTGTGCATCCGGTGTCTCCACTCGGCCTGCTGGCCCTGTTCCTTGCGGTCGACTACTCGCTCACCTTCGTCGTCGCCGTCATTGAGTGCCGTCCAAGTCTGCTTGTTTATGGCCTTGCATTTCCATTCATCCGGCTGCTCGACGCTGCTCTTTTCCTGCGCGCGCTGCTCAAGTCGCTTTCCGCAAAATCGGACGGCCGCTGGATCAGTCCGGAACGATACGTGCCAGTCGTCCTCGACGGGAGGAAAACATGAACATAACCCGACGGACTGCCCTTCTTGGTGGTCTTGCGATGCCGCTGCTCGCATTCGCGGGCAAAGGCATTTCGCGGGCCGCGACCGCCGAGACATTGCCCAACCCGCTGATCGTCGCCATCAGCGGACTTGATGCCAGGGCAAAGCCGGCCCGGCTCGCAGCACTTACCGATGCGTTCCTGGCCCGCAAGGTGCCGATCCTGGTCACCATCGCGCCCGTCGATGCCACTGGTGCTTTGCTTGATTACAATTCCGACGTGGCCAAATGGCTGCGCCAGACGATCCTGCTCAATACGGGCGGGATCGAATTCGGCGCGCACACGGACACCATCACTTCTGCGGATCCCTATTTCCAGGCGCGGCAGGCCAGCGACATCCAGGCCGCCTTTTCCTATCTGGCCAACGAGTACCAGAGATATCAGTCGAAGGCGGTCATCACGGCTTTGACAATGACAACCAATTCGCCGTTGCGGTCGCACCAGGACGCCTCGTCGCTGCGCGCGGCCGGTATCCGTTCGCTGATCAGGCTGCATGGCGGGCTCGAGGACAAGGTCGGGCTGCAGCCGGTTAATGGCGGCTACTGGAGCACCGACACCAACCTGGTCAATGTCTTCGCTTCCGCCCTGACCTCGACCAGGCCGGCGGCCGCGAGTTCAGGCCCGATGGATGTGCCGACCCTCGGCGCCAACATTGCCGGCCTGACCGACCGCAAAAATCCGATCATTGTCGATATCCCGTTTGCGGCACTGGCAGGCCTCAGCGACGGCGATCTGGCCGGTTATGGGGCGACCGTCGCACAGGCGGCGGTCGATGCCATCGCGAGCGGCAAGGTGCGGAGCATTCTGCCGCAAAAACTCTACGTCCAGAGCAAGCAGACCAACCGCCTCATCGTCGTCCGGGTCGATGATCTCCGCGTCGACCGCGACACCGACCCGAGCCATATGGCTTTTGTCTACGATTTGATCGAGTCCGGCTATCCCGTCACCGATGCGATCATCCCCGCGCCGCGGTCGGGCCGTTTGTCCACGGATGAAAAAATCAAGGCCTTTCTGCGCGCCATGCTGCCGGAAAAGCACTACGATATCGCCGCACATGGCTGGAACCATACGCCACAGGAACTGCTCGGCAATTCGTCGCAAAAGGACTTCGACCTGATCAGGGACGGTATCAGCGAGGTCTATCGCTCCACGGGCAAGTTCCCGACTTCCTACATCCCGCCCAACGACGCCTTCGACGACAACACGCTGAATGCTGTGGCTGCCACCGGCACGCCCGTTTTCAGCGCCGAGAAGGGCGATCTGCGCTGGTTCAGCGGGATCGACAGGCGTGGCATCCTGCACGTCTCCAACACCATGAAATTCGAGAAAGCCTGGACCCCCGACCTCCCCTATTTCACCAGGCAGCAGGTGCTCGACTATTTTGGCACCCACAACGATGCGGTGTTCTGCATCCATCCGCAGACTGCCAACACGCCGGAAAAGCAGGCGCTGGTCCTCGACATGCTGGCCGAGCTTTCCAGTCAGCCCGGCACGAAACTCGTCAACTTCGACGAATATTGTCGCGCCGTCAGTCCGGCGATGCCGAAGGTCGATCGCATTCGCAGCGCGCGCGCCGATGTGTCGGTGCGCGACTGGATCAAACCGGATCCGTATCCGCTGGACGACGGCGTGCTGAAAGCAGATGCGGCACTGGCCTGGAGCTATTTCGACTGGGGCGCGAAGAATTACAACGGCATGGTTCCGGCCACGTCATGGATCGAGTTCGGCAAGCAGACGGGCTACCCGTTCACGACGATGTGGGATGTCGGATCGTACATCCTCGCCGCCTTGTCGGCCGAGCGTCTCGGCATCATCGGCCAAACCGAATTCGAGACGACCGTCAGCCGGATCATTGCTTTCCTGGGCGAAACCAGCTTCCGTTATGCAGGCGGAAAACTGCCGCACACCGAGCGCGCCTTGAAGTCGCAAGCTGGCCAGCGCGACGGCTTCGACAGCGCCGACACCGGACGCTTGCTGATCGCTCTGAAGATCCTCGACAACTACACGTCCGGCGCGTTCCCTGTTTTCGACCTTGTGTCGGGTTGGTCGTTCAAGCCCGTACTCAAGGGCGGCGAAATGCATGTCGTCAGCGACAAGGGCCGCATTTCGTCCGCGCATGCGAACAGCTATGCCGGCTATGCCGGCCGCGGCTACAGCATGTGGGGCGAAGAGCTCAAGCCGGTCTTCGATACAGCCCATCCGGACCGCAACATGGACGAGGCCGTTGTTGCGCTGGGGGAAATCCAGCGCCGCGGGCGGATCGCCACCGAACCTCACGTCACCGAGGTGATCGAGCTGGGCGGTTCACCGCACGGCCGCCTGATGGCCGACATCCTCTACGCCGCCCAGCTCAAGCGCTATCGTGAGACCGGCATTGTCACCTGCGTCTCGGAAAGCGCCATGGTCGGCCCACCCTATTTTACCTATCAGGGGTATCAGTTGACCGACATTGGCGGCAATTTCACGGTCGACACGATGAAAACCTCGGCCCCGGACAAGGCGGCAAAACTGGCTGATTCCCTGCGTCTGGTCAGCGCCAAGGGCGCCTATCTCTGGCACGCGTCACGCCCCGGTGATTATTCGACCATCCTGGTCGACCTGGTCAGGGATCGAGCGAAAATGCCGGGCATGGGCTTCTCCTCCGGCATTTCGGAAAAGACAGGCAAGGCCATCCGGGTCAGCGACGTCAACACCAACGGCATCATCCTCGAATCCGTCGCCTATATTCTTGGTGGGCGAAAACCACTCCTGCTCTCGGAAGAGGCATGAGCAATTCCAACAAAGCTTGAAGCGGTTTGTACGGATTGTGTAGCATGGGCTTCCGCCGGGAGCGATTGCGGAGATGCGCGTTGCGGCGCTGGCCCCTGCGATCGTCTCGGTCATGTAAGTAGAGCCGCGTTTAAGTAGAGCCGCGTTCTCCGCGAGCCTCGCGCCGGGAATCGCTCGAATTTCTCGTTAGTGCAGAGTTTCCGGCGCGCGCGAGAAGTACGATAGCTGCTGAGACCGAAGCCAGCGGGCAAAGGCTTGGAGCAACCAGGAAGGCCCTGGCGTGAATAAACGGGCGACCGCTGGATTGGGTTCCCTTGGTGAATGGTGGCTCGCTCCGCGCAAGGCGCGAGCGGACCAAGATATGAGGGCATATCTCGGTCAGCACCCGGGACCGTCGACGAACTCGCTGCGTGCACCGCGGTTGACCTTTGACCTTTGGCACACGCTATTCCGATCCACCTTTGCAGCAATGAATGGATCTCGCCGCTTCGCTTATCGACAGTCTTGATGACGGCCGTCCTGGAAACAGGGATGATGCCGGATGCACTTCTGTCTGCGCCGGCAGATTTTCGAATGGCACGCTCATCTCGCCCGCCAAGCCTCCCGGCGCTTAACCCTGTTTGTGGCCTCTTGTTGGCCTTGGTCCTGATTGAGTTCCGGACTGCATTTTATGCGACTTCAGGTGGGTGTGCCCACCGAATTTTAGTCTTGGCGGCTAGAATAGTCCCTGCCCTATCGAGCACCAGAGCCTACGGAGTGATTTGCCCAATGATCAACTGCGGCGCTGAGGCCGCTGCCTTCGTCGCGGCGATGCGTAATGCACCTCAGAGGATCGCGAAGGAACGCGACCTTCAAGAAATACGGCCGTCAGTAGCAGCGCTAGTCCATTGTGTTGTGGCTATCCTCGCGATCAATGTCCGGTGTGTCGCCACTTAGATGTGCCGCCTAGCGCTCGCAATGTCCGCTTTTGGGAACGCCGAAAATGGGTCTAAACGGCCGACATGAGGCGCATTGCCGCCCTCAGCGTTTGGGCGGGTAGCGAACCGGCAGATGTCGGCATCGCTCATCAGCGATAGCCGCCCTTCTGTCCCGAATAGCGAAGGTTTGAGAATGGCCCGATGAGAGCTCCCGTTGACGGAGATCGCATCATGGGGAGGTCGTTTTCCTTTCTGCAGCGCATTCTAGCGCCTGCCGTTTGACAATCTTCAGGCAAATGTTTGAGATACATTCCGTGCTAGAAGCTTCTATGTGGCGGAGTAAGCCGCAGCAAAGGGGCGATTTTGCGATTTTTCTGCACTTACTTCAGGGGGGAATAGCGTGCCTATTCAAAGTATTTATACATACCTTGTCTATCCCGGCAAAGGAGCCGGCGAGGTCGACGCTATCAATGGCTCTGCTGTCCCACTACAGGGTAAGCTCTTCGACCTGTTGGAAGAGGTATATCTGCGATCAGATAACGAGTATACAATCGACATTGCGTTCAGCCTGGGAGCAGACGGCACCCAGACGAACCCATGCCGAGCACTTCTGATCAATCACCTCACCAACGGGACGATCGACACCGGCCGTCTATTGGCCGAGCGGCTGGCGCAGCACACCACCAAACGGTCAGGCCTGGGACTGCTGTTTCTCGTGGCGGGTCAGGACGGCCAAAACCGTAAGATCGTCGTGTCGCGCTTCCCAGCTCACAGTGCAGTGTTGGCGGAGGCAGAGGCGGCAACCCTGACCCTCGCCTTTCTTGAGCGCGTCTTTATGAGAAACGCTTACTCATACAAAGCGGTCGTCTACCAGCATACGTCGCTGACCAACGGCTTCTGGACGGGCCGCGCCATCGACAAACAGATCGAGAGTCGAGAGCGTGAGGTCTCTCAATACTGGATCAACGATTTCCTCGATTCCGGCCTTCGAACGACCCCTACGCGCGGAACGCGCCGGCTTGCGCTCGCGCTCAAAGCAGCGGTCAGCAAAGCCAAGGACGTAACCGTGAAAAGTGAGATCGCGTCGGCGGTCACTCTCGGCCCAGGTATGCAGGGACAGACCACCAGCGTGAACGGCTTTCTCGACCACTTCCACTTCTCTGAGCCCACCCGAAACGCAATCCTCGCCGAGATAAAGGATCCGGCAATCCAGGCTGAGAATTTCGTTTTCGACGCTCCTGTGTTCACTGAGCAGGTGCCTTACCGCACCGTGGAGCTGAGCTCCGGAGCGGTGCTTACCGCGCCGTCGGCCGACTTTGATGAGGTCTTCACGAAGGAGCCGGTCCACGCTGAAGTTGACGGAGAATACAAGTACTCCACTGTAGGTTCTGTCGTGAGTGAAAAGATAGCGAGGTCAAAATGACGGACCTTCGAACCGACTATACGAATCGGTACACCAAAGCGCTGACGCCAGTAGCGACAGCGTTGATCGGCAATCTGACCGAAATTTTTGCGGGCACCCCTCGCGTTGACCGCGTGACCGCACGTCCAAAGTCAATCGATCGCTTCATGAGTAAGGCGGAGAAGGCGGACGGCGATAAGCTGAAATACGATGACCCGCTCAACCAGATTCAAGATCAGATCGGCGCGAGGATAATTGCCTTCTATTCGAGCGACGTTCCGGTGATCGAAGAGGTCATCCTTCGGGAGTTTCGACCAATCGAATCGAAACACGTCGTTCCTCAGCACCAATGGGAGTTTGGATACTTTGGTAGGCACCACATTCTCCTAATGCCGAGCGACCTGTATGGCGCTGCTGAGGACAAGGCCCTCGTCCCGGATGTCTTCGAGCTGCAGATCAAGACGCTTTTTCAGCACGCATGGTCCGAAGCAGAGCACGATCTCGGCTACAAGCCAGGAGAGCAACCGCTTAACCCTGAGGACGAACGCTTGCTCGCCTTCACATCCGCCCAGGCATGGGGTGCCGATCGCATTTTTGACGACCTATTTAAAAAGCGGTCGAACTAGCCATGAGTTACGAATTGCGCGGTGGCCTATTTTGGTCGCGGAATATCCACTTGCGGGGTTCCTGTGCGATCTGCTTATCGACAAGAGCCGACCGCCTCTACCGGCATGACCTTGTTACAAGCCCATCTTCCCGCCACTTTGCAGTCAAATCGTTCACAACCAAAGAGGCGCCTTCGGCATGTACCAACCCGGCTTCGAGGAGGACGATCATTTACGGTCTGCCTTCATTCGGTACCTCACCTTGCAAAAGCTCAATGAATGCTCTTTGCCCAGTATCAACGAAACGATAGATGATGCGGCGATCCCCCGCATCTTGGTGCGATACTGGCACGATCCGAACGATGTACCGGGCGACGTGCGAGAATGCCTCAACAGTTGGAACCCGTTGCAGAAGGAGGAGGGCTTCGAGTTTCGAACCTTTCATGACGCGTCAGCCGCTGCATACATCAGTGATGTATACGGACCCCCCGAGCGTGCGGCGTTCGAGCGATGTCGGCATCCGGCGATGCGCAGCGACTATTTGCGGATGTGCGTCATGCTGGCCGAGGGTGGCTTGTACGTCGATGCTGATGACGTGCTGGTGGGCGACGGCTGGAAGCAATTGCTTCTTGACAGCAAGTTAAAGCTGCAGCCGCTCTGCTACGACATTCCGACCGGGAAAATGATTACGGCGGCACAGATCTGGCAACACGATCTGCCCACCGCCAATCGCATATTTTACGTCAACAACAATCCCATCATAGCGCCACCCAGGCACCCCCTTTTACGACGTGCTCTCGCCCGCGCAACGGAGAGGCTGCTGGGCAGACGCCCGCGACCGGAAATCCAGTCTACGACCGGCCCCGGTAACCTTACGGCCAGCCTCGCAGCACATGCACATGCGTTGCAGGGCGTCGGCGCCGATCTGGACTTTGAACTGATCCGGGACTGGAGCGTGATCGCGGAAACGCGCTGGGATCTTTCCTATCGAAACGATGCTCGCAATTGGCGGAATATGGACGTCTGCTGAGACTGCCATGTCAGGAAGTTTGGCTCAATGAACCTTCTAAAAGCTTCGAGTTCCTTGCGCGCACTCACCTTCCGTATATCTCGTGCGGCGCTGGGTGCCATCCCCGGCCCTCGGATCTTAGCGTTCGGTCCGGGCAAAGACAGGATTGAGTCTATCGTGGTGATAAACCTGGACAGGCAGCCAAACAGATGGAGGCGCGTTTGCCGGGAACTCGGTCGTTTCCGAACACACAATGGCGCTTCGCTGACATCAATAGCCCATCGGCTTGCCGCGATAGATGCTCGCGATGGAAGGGCCGTAGCCGCGACCGCCGATGTCGACACGACATATCGCATGGGCGCTCAGTTGTTCGTGCAACCCGACGCGCGGCTGCAGGAGTGTTTCGGGCTGGACGAGCCGATCAGGATGACGCGGCAGGAAGTCGCCGTCGCGAGATCGCATATCGAGGCATGGAAGGCCATTGCGAACGGATCTGATGGGCACGTCCTAGTGCTGGAGGACGACATTTGGTTCCGACGCGGCGCTGCCACCGCTATCGACCGAGGGTGGCGCGCAGCATTGGAGCGCTGCGGGAAAGATCACGGACCGCCCCTGCTCTACCTGTCTTATCGGGACGCGGGAGGCACTGCGGAACGAATCGACGAGTGCGAAGCACTGTTTCGCCCCGTACGCGGTCTCTGGTTTCTGTCGGGCTACGTGCTGTCGCCCGACGGGGCCGCAGCGCTTTTACGATCGATGCCGGTTGTGGGACCGGCCGACCTCTGGATCAACCATCGGCTCTCCGAACTCGGCGCACTTGCCCTGGCATCACCTGCGATCCTCCAGAGAGAGGACGGGCCGTCGGACAATTCCTACTCGGTGTTGCCCTATCTCGCTCGGGCGGGAATTGTGGATTCCGGATCAGGCGCAATGCGGCCGGACCAAGCGCCGTCTGGCCAAGTGTTGGCCTGGAGTTCCGGCGGTCAACAGGAAAGCCTGGCCATGGCACTGTCGATGCTAGGACTGCGTGTGAGAGCCTTCGACGGCGACGAAAAGCCAATCGATGCCAAGCAGCTTTCGGCACTCGGAGGCATCTTCGACGCTCTCGTCGATGCCCCGCTGACGCCCGAAGCCCTGTCTGCGGCGATCAAACAAAGTGGGACAAAATTCATTGTCGAGCCGAACGCCGCGTTCCGGACAGCCCTTGAGCTGAAGCGACCTTCCCGATTAACGGTGCTGAACGAGCGCCAAGATGGCCGGACCTGGGCGCAGCTCTGCGCGCCTTTAGGTCTGACCGAACCTGTACACGCCTTCCCGATTGGCACGCCCCGTACGTGGAGGATGTTCCGCGACGACCGATCGGATGGCTCCCCTACAGCGATTGCGAGAACCTTTACGGAGGTGTCCCTACTCGATGACTCTCCTTGGGTTTTGCCCGCACAGGCCATATGGGAGCGCGGGCGGGTATCGAACCGGCACATGTCTTCACCGGGGACGACCGTCTTGGCAGCCGGCATGGACAGCCCGAGTCCTTGGCTAAAAACTCTCGTAGAGACCTTTCCAGGCAATCTGGCTTCGTTCGCCACGGTGGGGCTCCGGCACGGGCCCGATGGCGTCCAGCTCACCCTGTCAAAGGCGATCGACGGAGTCAGGCCATTTCAGTCTGGCGCTTTCGCCTCAACGCGCCCCTTCGGTCACGGGCGTTTCGAGGCTGAAATCAAGGCCGCCCCGGGATCGGGCCTCGTAACCGGTTTCTTCCTTCATCGAGAGTCCCCGCGACAAGAAATCGACGTCGAGCTTTCCGGAAACGACCCGCAGCGCATGCTGGTCAATGTTTACTTCAACCCTGGTGATGAAGGGAGTGCGATGGGCTTCGGTTACCGAGGGTCTCCGTGCCGTATCGAACTAGGCTTCGACGCGACTGAAGATTTCCATACCTATGCGATTGAATGGCGACCAAACACCATCATTTGGTCGGTAGATGGCCACGTTGTCCACGAGCGAGTCAGCTGGGACCCCACACCGGTTCCGCACCTCCCGATGCACCGGCACGGTAACCTATGGGTGCCTCGCTCTGAAGAATTGGCAGGGCCGCTCGACGAGGCTTTTTTGCCCGCAACGGCCCACTTCAGGAACGCTTCGGTATGCATGTAAACGCAGCTGGTGGCGCACGCGATTCACGCGGGAAGTACGTTGGAGTGAAAATTCCCCCGTTGCTACGTTCGAGAGAGGCGACGAGCAAAAAGCTGCTCAAACACATACGTGCCCTGCCAGAATATGCGGCCATGCTAATTGTGAACTTACGGCAGGTTTCGGGATCAGCTGATTCGATCCGGAGCGGCTTAGATGAGGCGCAAAGCAGCACTTCGCATCCCGGCACATATGCCAGCCGCTAGATCATATAAACAGTTCAGGAGAAGGCCCATTCCTCGTCGGCCGGCGTGACCAGCCCGTTCCGCAGGCGGCTGTGAAGTTCATGCCACGACGGGTCTGACACGAAGCCTTTCATGCCTCCACATGCCTCGGCGAAGGAAATGTCGCCCAAACGGTCGATAAGATTACTCATCGCGCCGTTCCCGCCATTCAGGAATAGCTCAAGCGGATCATCATCACACTCAATTACCCGATGTCCCCAAGCACCCGGTGCGTCGTCGGTTGCGAGAGCCCGCCGTAGATCTTCATCCACGCCTGCGGCCTCGAGCGCCCGGCAGACGACATAGCGCATCAGGGGGTAGTAGATCGGTTGGTAGCTGCCTCCAAGCGCGCGTACGCCGGGCAGGATCGACAAAACCAGAAACATCAGCAGGAGATTTGGGACAAGGCTGCGGTTTGCCAGCCGCTCGAGGATGTCGGGGGCTGTGAAGCACGCCACCTTCCTACCGGTCGCAGGATCGATGAGTTCGCCGGCGATCAGGCGCAGCGGATGGCGTTTACCATTTTCATAGAGCCAGAAGAAATCAGTACCGCGCGAGAGCCAGCCACTCCAGGGGCCGGACGCAAGCCCATCGAGGCCGGCAAGGATATTGGAGGCGAACTTCGGGTCTTCCAGCAGTCTCATACGCAGCCACGAATTTTCGTCCGACAGATGGGCCGCCACCAGGTCGGTGATATCCTCGTCGTCGATCTGCAGGAAGGCAAAGTGGCCTCCGAACATTTTTGGCCAAAGGATGAGATTGGCTGCCTTGATGGCATGCGCGGGGCGCTCGAACTGCGTCTTCGGCAGAACGGCACGAAGCAGCGTGAGCGCGTCGCCCCCAGTGTTTGGTTCCGTCGGTAACAACTCGAACTTATAGGGTCCCCGCCCGGCTAGCAGGCTGTATCCGATCATCCGGCTTCGGCTCAGGCCAAAGACGTTGACCGGCTTCCCGTCAATGGTGAGCCAGCCTGGCCCCTTGCGTGGCTTTTCAACAAGGTTCACCGTTGAAACGGCGTAGGAAACATAGGTCGAACAGCCATGCGCCGAGAGACCAAGGAGGCTGAAGATATGCGTGTAATAGGCTTCTGGCTCCATAAGGAGAAACAAATGAGGGCCTGTCTGCAACACGCGGCGCCTTTCGAAATCCCTGCAGATTTCCGAGGCGGTGTCGGTCGACAATCCGTTTCGTGTCGCTGCCCTCCTGATGATGCCGAGTAGTTTGGTGAAGGCTTGGAGCCGGATTTCTGGCATGGGACCCGAAGCCGGCGTCGTAAACAGGCGAAACGCATAATCGCGGATCGGCCGGGAATGATAAGGTTTCATCCAGGGGTAGAGTGCCTCCAGCGACCCCAAGACTGCCTGTTTCGCATCTACGCCTGCTGTTAGCTCTTCCACCTCACGATTCACCCTTTTCTTCCGGCTGACCGGCACCGACGCTCAAACACAAAATACTGATGAGGAGCACCACTCCGAAGCTGAAGAAAATCGTCGAAGGAAATGCTCGATCTCCGACAGCGGCGGCGATGCCGAAGATGAGTAGTCCGAGCGCCACGGCCACACTGTGCATAATGCCTTTTGCCCGGCCCAACAGATAGATCGATATAAGCGACTGCAATGTGCATTCAACGCTGACGCGTCCAAGATTGTATATAAATCCGAGCGCGGCAAAAAGGATCACTGTCCAGGGCGTGGGCAGAGATGCCAGCGCCATGAGTACCAGCGCCGTTAAGCCCAACAGCATGAGATGGAGCGCATGAGTGCTCATCGATCTTTCAATCCGGAATAGAGAGACCGCGCCGATCAGTGAGCCCGCTGACCATGCGGCCTCAAGGTAGCCGAAATTCACGGCAGTACCCTTCTGCTCCTGGAAGACGAAGCTAGATCCCATGACGCTGACAAGCACCGCGCTTGTATAGAGAAGCGCGTAGACGACAATGAGACGACGCAGGCTCGGATCGATTTGGGCTGCCGAGATTTTGGCGATGCGGACATCGCGCGAAACCGGTTGCAGCCGCATCAAGGCTAGGCAGCCCGCTGAAAACAGGAAGAAGGCAGCAAGAACGGTGAATGGCAGGGCTGGGGAGCGCTCATGCAGCAACGGCCCTGCAAGCAGAGCTGCGCCGAGGTTGCCAAACTGCATGACGAAGAAGACGGCGGAATTCGTGGCTACAAGATCGCGGCCGTCAGCTATCACGGGGATCATTGATTGAGAGCTCGTTAGCGCGACACGGTCGCAAAACGAAAAGAAGGCCGCTGACAGGCAAATGATCAGAAACACGTCCATGTAGAGGAACGCGCAAGCGGTAGCCAGCATAAGGAGGAAGCGGCTGAGGTCTGCCGCAACGTTCAAGCATCGCCTGTCAAATCGATCCGCCGCTACGCCGGCCAAAGGGCTCGCGATGAATTCGACAACGCTGACGATCGCAAGGAACGTCGCGACACCGGCGGTTCCGTACCCTCGCTCGACGAGAATCCAGGCGGATGCGATGTAGTAGCCGTTTCGGGCAACAGCCGCCGATAGCGTGCTGGCCAGCAATCCGAGGCAGGGTTTGGCCCGGTTGGGCCGTCCTTTGCCATGATGAATTCGAACCAGGTTTGACATGAGCGGCGTATCCGGCTGACCGCCGATGGATACCTTCTTCCGCCAACCCTGCTTTACTGTGATGTCGGGGTTTTCCGATACTTGCTGAGAACCGACAAGCGGCGGCCTAGATTCTGCAGTTACGTCGAAATTCCATGGGCGCCGCGCCGAAGGCCCGTTTAAAGGCGGTCGTGAAATGGCTCGAGCTGCCGAAACCACATTCCATCGCGATTTCCGTCGCCGACAAATTGGTTGATCGCAGCATGTCCGCGGATTGCTCCAACCGTCGCTGCGCAATGAATGCGTGCGGCGTCATGCCTGTCGACTGCTTGAAGGCCCTCCAGAAATGGAACCGGCTAACCCCAATCTCTTTTGCCAGATCGGCGAGCGTAGGTCTGCCGTCCGACAACGCCTCGATCATTCCCACCGCTCGCTTGAGATCGAACGATGACAAACCGCCTTTTGCCGGTTCCTGATGGAAGCCGTTCAACCTGAACATTTGCCCGAGCGCTTGCGTGGCCTGGCACTCCACCATCGTTGCGCTGATGGGGTCAGGCTGCCTGAGCTCCAACGCAATCCTCTGCAACGCCAGCTCTACAGTGCCGTCCCGAAATCCGATCGAAGGCGGCAGCACTGCCGGGCGATGGGCAGCCATTCCCGCAAACACATCGTCGGCGAACCCTTTTTCAATCGAGACCAGGAGATAGGAAGCGGTCGCGTCCCCCTCGTCCCACCCATTCCAATCAGTGCCGGCCGGCATGAAGATTATCGAACCGGCCCGGCGCGGCGAAAATGCCATCCGGCGTCCGTCCACAATGTCTTCGCCGCGGCTTGCTGTGCCTTTCAGGTTCATCAAGAACACATGGTTTGGCTGGAGGAGTCTTGTCTCCTGGCGCTCAAGCCCTGTTCTTTTGACTACGTCCGCCCGCACGCTCCCCCAACTCTCATACTTGTGGGCAAGCGATTGGTGACGTGACCGGCGATTCTCGGTCGGGTCGAGGGCAAGAGTATTCACGTATCCACAGCCTCCTTACTGGCGAGTGACCAGTCGTCGCATGATGTGGCGAACCATGGGTTGCTGAACAACACGCAAATAACTCTGGATTGGTAGAAGATGTGACTTTAGCGAAAAAATGGCAAACGAGTGAAAGCCGCCTGTATCCGGCAGGACTACGAGTTGGCTCAGCCAATACTTGAGCCCGGCGAAATATTAGACCCCACTTATCTTAGTGGAATTTCCCCCATCGACGTATCGGCATCTCACCAATGGAACGGTGCTGGAGGCATACTGCGATGCGTGGACTCGACGACTTTCTGGCTGAGTGCGACCATGGCCCACGGATCAACGGGCTAGCCGGCTTTTTCGCCGCGACCGCCGCTGGCAAGAGCGGGATGCCAATCCGCAAGCCCGTCGCCGACGCCCGCCTTCTGCCGAGCGATGAACTGCTGCGCGGCCTAGTCAGACTGCATGCGGCACGACAAGGCTTTTTCGACCAGCATTATCACGGCAGCATTCCCTACAGATTGGAGGAAGAGTGCCGGATGGCCTACGCAGTGCTGAAATACGCAGGGCATAGCGGCGCTCCGCTTTCGCTATACAGCCTTGGAACGGCGGAAGGCACGATGGCGAGAACGTTGTCCGAACTGTCCAAGGGACAAATACGCACGCTGTCGTGCAGCCCAAACGCGGAGAATTACAAATGCTTCATGGCCTATGGCCAACCACCGCACGCCGACTTTTTCATTGGTCCCTTTCATCATTTGACAAAGGACGTCCTGGGCTCGGATCCGCGACTGGCAAATTTCGCCCGCGGTTTCGATATTATTCTCGAAGATACGACCTTCCAGATGTACTCGCCCAACAGAGCAAGCCAGATCGAGTTCGTGACCCAGCACCTCAAGGCGGACGGAATCTTCGTCTTCGTCGAAAAGTTCCGGGCAACCGAGGAGCCGGACTACAGGCGTCGCGAATATCAGAAGGATTTTGGTTTCAAGGCGCGCTATTTTCCCCCAGACGAAATCGAGAAGAAGCAAAGCCTCGTTCTGAATACGATGTTCGGCAATGAGGTGACTTTGGCAGAGATGGCCGGCGCAATACGCGCGCATTTCAGCTACTGCTCCCTGACGTGGAACAGCGGAAATTTCTGTAGCCTCGCTGCGAGCAATAGCGCGGAAAACCTCAACCGGTACCTTTCCCAGATGGCCACTCCAGCCATTCCGCTCGAGTACGTCTACGAAACCAGTCTGACCCTGCCGGTTAGCGTCGCCGCCGCGCAGGAATAGGCGCTTGAGCCTTGAGACAGGTCAACAACACGTTGCGCCGTCTGGACCATGTCTTCGCAGCTGTCGACCATGGTAGCCTCAGGCAGGCAGCAAGAGTCCTTAGAGTGAGGGAATCCTGTGTCAGCCGCAACATCGTTGCTCTCGAGCAATTGCTGGACATGCAGCTGTTTGATCGCGACGTCCATGGTGTTCGGCTGACTGAAGCAGGCCGGGCCTGGACTGACCTCGTCCGGGCTCACTATGAAGGCTTGCAAGATGCCTTGGCCGGAGGTGGTCGCGGCGACCATGATGCCAAAACAATCAAGATAGGGTTGTGCGGCCAGATAGGCCGGGCGTTCGTGGCGCGGATTGTCGATCGATCTCGCAGCTTACATCCGGACGTGAGCATCGCCATCGAGGACGTTCCCCATGAACAGTGTCTGGCGGCAATACGTCGCCGGCGCCTTGACATCGTCTTCACGCACGGGCTCGAGAACGGCGCCTTATGCCGCAGCGAGCTATTTGGGCACGAGCGCTTGTTTGTTCTCCTGCCCGGTGGCCATCCGCTCGCTGGAAGGCCGGAAGTCAGATGGAGGGATCTTGCAGATACTTGTCTGCTGGTTTCGGTCGGTTCGCCGCAGGATCCGGTTTTGCTGGAAAAGATTGCCGCGGATGGTGGCCCCGCTGTTCAAATATGTTCCGCGAGCGAAGCGACCGTCACCCTCAAGGTGCAACTCGGTGAAGGCGTTACTCTGGCCGGCGAAGGTTTTGCCAGGACCGTCGCCATCGACGCTACAGTGTGGAAACCCATCAGTGGCCAGAGCAGCACCAGTTCGATCAAGGCAGTGTGGCTGGAATCTAATCCAAAGCGTGCACTCCTGCGGCTGGTTGGGACCGCAAGAAACCTGGTGACCGCAACGCGACCCGGGCCTACCCCCGTCAAGCGCGAAACCTGAAATAACTCCATGAACGGGGCGCGACTGACCCGGTTCGACGTCAGTCGTCCGGCCTTCAACCACCCTCCGAGCGCTTTGCCCTGGCAAAGCCCCGATCCGTTCCAATGAACCGCTCCAACATCGCAACGATGAGGCGCGGCGCATCGGCTGGCCGTTGCCCCGCTTCGCGGCCGAGTATCTCGGCATAAGCGATCAGGTCACGGTGCAATGCCGCGGGTAGTTCCACCATGACCTTGACAGGCTTGTCGTCAGCGATTGGCCCCAGCTTCAGCTTGGCCATTTCAGCCTCCATAAGGTTCAAGCACGAGATCGCGCGTGACGATGACGCGCACCGGGAATCCCGGTGGGATGGTGAGCGTCGGCGCTATGTTGAGCTGCCGCTGGACGATCTGCTGGCCTGTCTGGCTGATGCTGTCCGAGGCGCCCTGGCGCAGAGCGCGCATGATGTCGCTCTCCTGGCCCGATGAGCCTGCTTGCGCCCCGATGCTCAGAACCGTGGAAAGTGCTGCAGCCTTGAACAACTCGCCCCAGTGATAGTCGACGCCGTCCTCGACACCAGCATAGCCCTCGGCATCCGCGCCAGGCTCACGTTCCAGAAGGATGGAGCGGCCGTTGGGGAAAATCAGCCTGGTCCAGACCAGCAACACGCGACGCTGGCCGAAGCCCACACCATTGTCATATTGGCCGATGAGGCGCGTCCCCTGCGGAATGAGACGGACTTGTCCGGTGGGGCTGTCATAGACATTCTCCGTTACCTGCGCGGTAATCTGGCCCGGCAGGTCGGAGCGGATGCCAGTGATGAGGGCGGCTGCGATGACGGCGCCCGCCTGCAGGACGTTTTTCGACGCCGGCGCCGCGACGCGATCGGCTGAGACCGTGCGCTTGTCCGGCGGCTGATCGAGGAACGCGCGCTGGCGGTCCTGCGCCGAGAGTGTCGCCGGCTGCGGCGTGAGGCCAAGGCTGGCGAGGTCGGTCTGTGGCATGGTGCCTGTCGTGCCTGTTCCAAGCTGAGCGGCGGTCGCGTCGCTTGCGGGCCACGTTTGCGTGGACGCGAACAGACGCGCGGTCCTCGCCGCTTCCAGTTCCAGCTCCCGGCGCTGCTCCTCCGGGTCCGGTCCAACGGGGCCTGTCGATGGCGCGGTGCCGCCATTCTGCGCGTTGAGGATCGGGCGGCCGAGATCGCCGGGAAGCGGTGGGCCAAGCTTTGGAACGCCCGTATAGTCCTTTGGCAGACCGGCGAGCCCATCGGGCGTCGAACGATTATCGGTTGAATAGAGCTCCTGACCCTGGCCTTGCTGACGGTTCTGAAGCGCGTAAATCAGCGCACCGCCGACAGCGAGGCTAGCGGCGAGCCCCAATCCGGCCAACGCCTTGCGGGACAGACGCGTCACGCGCGACGGCTCGGCGCGCAGCCGCATGGCCGCGGCCGGCTCACCTGTCAACGGCCGGGCGTCATCCTCGACCGGTGCCTCCGGCCGGGCGTCATTCGCCGGCCCCCGGCCTTCTTTCTTCCCGGGATCCATTTTGTCGCTCATGATGACGACCCTCCCCTGCCTGTTCGGAGGTTCGTCGCTGGCGGGGTCTCACCAGGGCCATGCATCCATGAAAATCGACTGCTCCTTACCCCATCGGTGCGGGAGACGCGGACGCGCCTCTGGTTCTTGCCGGCGCCGAAGCGCAACTCGGCGGCGGCAAACATCCGGTCGACGATCATGTAGTTGCCGCGCACGCGATAGTTGACCAGCTCGGACGTGTCGCCTTCCGGCCCTACCACGAAGAGTGGCGGCATCTCACCCTGGCCGATGCCCCGCGGGAACTCGATGAACACCTGCTTGCCATCGTCGAAGGCGCGCAGCGGCCGCCACGGTGCGCGATCGCCCGTCACCTCGTAGCGGAAATTGACGCGAGAAAGATCGATGCCTGTCGAGACCGGCTGTGCAGCCTCAGCTTGCTGGTTCTGCCTGCGCAAGGCGATGAGTTGGTCCTGCGGGTATTGCCAGGAGACCGACGCCATATAGGTCGACGGCGTCGAGCGCAGTTCCATGTGATAGGTACGCCGATCGGTATTGATGACGAGATTGGTTATCAGGTCGGCGCGAGTCGGCTTGACGAGGATGTGGACTTGCTTGGCCCCGCCCGTACCGCTCTCGGTATCGCCGATGATCCAGCGCACAGTGTCGCCGGCGGCGACGGGACCGGAGCCGACGAGCTGCTCGCCGGGCTGCAGCGCGATGTCGGTGATCTGCCCCGGCGAGGCATAGACCTGGTAGAGCGCGCCATCGACGCACGGATAGACCTGCATCGAGTTGATGAAGCCGTTGCGGACAGGCTGGACCCGCGCGGCCGCGTTTGCCAGATTTACGCGCGCGGTCGGATCGGTCGGTTCCGGGTCGGGCCTTGCGTCCTTACCGACCGGCTTCAACTGGCCGGGAAGCGGCAGCGGCTTCGACAGCTCTACCACCTTGACGGGCGGGGACGGATCGACCGCCTGCACGGCCGGGATAGGATTGTCATAGGATATCTCCGGCGGCTTCTGCCTGGTGGCACAGCCCGCAAGCGCCAAGGTCAAAAGCAGAAGTGCTGGAAAGGCTGTCCTACGGAACGTCGGCATTGCGCGAACGAGGAAAGCCGGACACCCCCGGGGGGCGGTATTGCAGGATGCGGGCATCATTGTCCAAGCTCCTTCGACCAGTTGATGGCGTTGATGTAGACGCCAAGCGGATTCTTCCTCAGCGTGTCGGCGTCGCGCGGGGGCTGCACGACAATGGTGAGAATGGCGGACCAGCGCTCCGTGGAAGCGAGTGAACCATCCTGATAGCGGCGCTCGATCCACGCGATGCGGAAGCTCACCGGCGATGCGCGGATGACCGACGACACGTCGACGGCGACTTGCTGTTTGCCGACCTTGGTGAACGGGTCATTGGCGCGCGCATAGTCGTTGAGAGCCAGCGCCCCGCCCTGCGTCGCGAAGTCATAGGCGCGCAGCCAGTTCTGCCGCACGATGACCGGATCGGCGGGGATCGACCTCACCTGTTCGATGAAGTGCGCCAGGTAGAAGGCGATCTGCGGATCGTTCGGCTGATAGTCGCCGGCCGCAGGCCCCACAGCCTGCGCCTGGCCGAGACGATCGACCTGCACCACCCAAGGCACGATCGAGCCGTTGGCGGATTGCCAGACGAGCGCGGCGGAGAACCCCGCAGCGAGCGCCAGGCAACCAAAGGCCATGGTGCGCCAGTTGCGCGCCTGCACGCGAGCCGAACCGATGCGCTCGTCCCAGACCTGGGCGGCGCGCTGGTAGGGTGTCTCGGGCTGTGGGGATTTGCCATAGTGCGTGGACGGTCGTTTGAACATGCTCAGTCTCTTTCAGAGAGGTTGATTGAGGAGCCGCCGCCATGGCTGTCGCCACTGCGAACGGCGTGGGCGGCGGCCTGGACGCCGTGGGTCATCTGTTGCGAGCGCTTCATGCGTTGCGCCCAGGCGGGCTGACTTTCGTTTGCGGAGGACGCGACGGAAGCGGAGCCGGATTCGGGGGCGTTCGCGCCGATTGTGCCAGCGGTGGATGATCCGCCCGTCGTCTCGAAGGCAGCGCGAGCGCCCGACTGGTAGCTGTGCTTCATGCTGCCGGCCGCATTGTTGGCCGCGCGCTTGAGCGGTGAGATGGCGCCCTGCGCGCCGGCTGCGATGACACCGCCGATCCCGGATGCAACGCTGGAAAAGCCAGACTCTCCGGCCGCGCCGAGGCCGTAGGCTGTGGATGCCCTACCCGCGGTGGCAGCACCGCCACGAGCCGCCGCTGCAGCTCCGCCGCTGACAGCCGCGCCGCCGGAGACGAGACCGTTGGCAATGCCCGGTCCAAAGATCCCAAGGCCGAGCAGCGACAGCGCGGCCAGGACGATCGCCATGGCGTCGTCGATCGACGGCGTGGTCCCGCCGAATCCCGAGGTGAACTCGGAAAAGAGGGTCGTGCCAATGCCGATGATCACGGCGAGCACGAGCACCTTGATTCCGGACGAGATGACGTTGCCGAGCACCCGCTCGGCCATGAACGCGGATTTGCCGAACAGACCGAAGGGTATGAGCACGAACCCGGCGAGCGTCGTCAGCTTGAACTCGATCAGCGTGACGAAGAGCTGGATTGCCAGGATGAAGAAGGCCAGCAGCACCAGCGCCCAGGCGAAGAACATGCAGGCGATCTGGATGAAGTTCTCGAAGAAGGACCAATAGCCCATCAGGTTCGAGATCGAGTCCAGCAACGGCCGGCCGGCATCGAGCCCGGTCTGCGCCACCTTGCCCGGGCGCATGAGATCGTTGACGGTAAAACCCGTACCCGAAGCTTTCAGGCCAAGCCCGGCGAAGCTTTCGAAGACGATGCGGGCGAGATTGTTCCAGTTGGAGATGAGATAGGCGAAGACGCCGACGAACAGCGTCTTCTTGACGAGGCGCGCCATGATGTCGTCGTCCGCCCCCCAGGACCAGAAGAGCGCAGCCAACGTCACGTCGATGACGATCAGGGTCGTCGCGATAAAGCCGACCTCCCCGCCGAGCAGGCCGAAGCCGCTGTCGATGTAGCGCGTGAAGACTTCGAGGAAATGGTCGATGACCCCCATGCCGCCCATGTCAGCGAGCCTCCGGCCGAGCCGGCTCGACCTGCATCGCCGGAGCGGTCACTTCCGTCCGCTTCCCTTCTTTCCGGTCTGACGCCGGCACATTCGGAAACAGCGTTGTCGGCGCTACCGGAGCAGGCGCGGTTGCCGGGTCACGTTGACCGAAAAACCGGCGCCGGTTCTCTGCCCACGCTTTCAGGCAGCCGGGATCGCGAGGGCCGGCCTCGCCGATCCCGGTACAGCTGCGCAATTCGGCCGCGAGCGGGTCTTGTGACGCGATGGAACGGTCCCCCGTCGCAATAGCGTCAGGCTGCTCGTCCTTGCTGCTCATTTCGATCGCGGTCACTGTCAAAGCGACCGCGATGAAGACGACTGCACTGACACGAGCGAGGGTCTTGCCATCCATCGCGCCGGCCTCAGTTCGTGCCATAGAACATCTGCGCACTGCCGGGTTGGTAGCCCGAGCCCTGCGTCAGGAAGCGGCGGCGCTGCTCGCGGCCCTGATCGGCAGCGGTGGCCTGCTCGGCCGATTGCAGGGCCTGCGCCCGGCCGTTCGCGGCGACGACCGCGGTGAGATCGGCGAGCTGCTGCGTCTGAAGCGCGAGGAGCTGGTTGCCGGCCTGTGTTGCCTGAAGCGCTCCGGTCGCACCTTGGCTCTGGCCGACCAGCGCCGACATCTCACTGCGATTGGTGTCAATGTTGCCGACGACGCCCGCCTGCACACGCATGGCATCCTGAAGGCCACCGACCGTGTTGCCCCAGCGCGAACGCGCGTCGGCGACGAGTTGCTGATCCGAAGCCGACAGAGAGACGTTGCCGTATTTCTGCTGGAAGGCCTGATCGATCTGCTGGACATCATAGGCAACGTTCTGCGCCTGGCCCAGCAATTGCTGCGTACGCTGCACGGACTGCTGGAGCTGTTGCAGCGAGGAGAACGGCAGGCTTGCGAGATTGCGGGCTTGGTTGATGAGCATCTGCGCCTGGTTCTGAAGCGAGGTGATCTGGTTGGTGATCTGCTCGAGCGAGCGCGCTGCCGTCAGGACGTTTTGCGAATAGTTCGAGGGATCGAAAACGATCAAGGCGTGTGCCGGCGTCGCCAGGATGGGCGAGAAGGCGGGGGGTGCGGAAAGCAGGGCTGCAGCGAACCGCAGGGCAAGTGAACGGCGCAGTTTCATGGGGACTTCTCCTTGTTGGTGACGGCGGGGCTGGTTAGGGCGGGAACGAGTTCAGCGGCCCAGCCGACGCCACGGTGGCTAAGCCAGGCAGCGAGGAAACCGCTGCGGCCATGCTCGGCGACGATGCGGGAAATCGCGGACTGGTCGGTCTTGGCGGATACGGCGCAGAGCGCGAGCGCCACATCCGACAGGCCGAGCTCGAACAACCGATTGCCGCGACGGGACTGGCAGTAATAGTCGCGCTTCGGCATCGCCCGCGCGATGATCTCGATCTGCCGATCGTTGAGGCCGAAGCGGCGATAGATCGCCGTGATCTGCGGCTCGATGGCGCGCTCGTTCGGCAGGAGAAGCCGGGTCTGACAGCTCTCGATGATCGCCGGCGCGATCGCCGAACCATCGATGTCGCTGAGCGACTGCGTGGCGAAGATGACGCTGGCGTTCTTCTTGCGTAGCGTCTTCAGCCATTCGCGGAGCTGGCCGGCAAAACCATCATCGTCGAGCGCAAGCCAGCCTTCGTCGATGATGAGAAGTGTTGGCGAGCCATCGAGCCGGTCCTCGATGCGATGGAAGAGATAGGACAGGACGGCGGGCGCAGCACCCGTTCCGATCAGTCCTTCGGTTTCGAATGCCTGGACCGACGCCGATCCGAGATGTTCGCGCTCGGCATCGAGCAGGCGGCCGTAGGGACCCCCAACGCAATAGGGACGCAATGCCTGCTTGAGATCATTTGATTGCAGCAGGACGACCAGACCGGTGATGGTGCGCTCCTCGACAGGCGCGGAGGCCAGGGAGCTCAACGCCGTCCAGATATGCTCCTTGACCTCAGGCGTGATCGCCACGTTCTCCCGCGTCAGGATCGACACGATCCAGTCGGCGGCCCAGGCGCGCTCGGGGACATGATGAATACGGGCGAACGGCTGAAGGCTGACGCTGTCGATCGCCCCATCACTGAGATCGCCGCCGAGATCATGCCAGTCGCCGCCCATGGCGAGTGCGGCCGCGCGGATCGAGCCGCCGAAATCGAAGGCGAATACCTGTGACCCTGGATAGCGGCGGAACTGCAGCGCCATCAGTGCCAGCAGCACGGACTTGCCCGCGCCGGTCGGGCCGACGATCAGCGTGTGGCCGACGTCGCCGACGTGAAGCGAAAGCCGGAACGGGGTCGAGCCTTCGGTCTTGCCGAAGAGCAGAGGGGGCGCTGCAAAATGCTCGTCCCGTTCCGGCCCCGCCCACACCGCGGAAAGCGGGATGATGTGGGCGAGATTGAGGGTGGAGATGGGAGGTTGACGGACGTTGGCGTAGACGTGACCCGGCAGGCTGCCGAGCCAGGCGTCGACGGCGTTGATGGTTTCAATGATCGCCGTAAAATCGCGGCCCTGGATGACCTTTTCGACCAGGCGCAGTTTTTCGTCGGCGATGCCGGGTTCATCGTCCCAAACCATCACCGTCGCGGTGACATACGCCATGCCCGCATAGTCGGCGCCGAGTTCCTGCAGCGCCATGTCGGCATCGGCGGCCTTGTTTGCGGCGTCGGTGTCCACGAGGACGGACGCCTCGTTCGTCATCACCTCCTTGAGGATCGCCGCGACCGATTTGCGCTTGGCGAACCACTGACGCCGAATCTTTGTCAGCAGCCTGGTCGCATCGGTCTTGTCGAGCAGGATCGCGCGTGTCGACCAGCGATACGGGAAGGACAGCCGGTTCAGTTCGTCGAGCAGACCCGGCGTGGTCGCGGTCGGGAACCCCGTGACCGTGAGAATGCGCAGATGCGACGCGCCAAGCCGGGGCTCGAGCCCGCCGGTCAGCGGCTGATCGGCCAGCATGGCATCGAGATACATCGGCGTTTCGGGCACGCGGACCCGGTGGCGATTGGTCGAGACGCAGCCATGCAGATAGGTCAGCGTCTCGGCGTCATCGAGCCAGCGGCACTCCGGCATGAAGGCTTCGACAAGGCGCAGGACGCGGTCACTGCGATCGGCGAACTCGGTCAGTACCGCATTGGGGTCGAGGCCCCTCTTCTCGCGGCCTTCGTAGAGCAAGCGTTCCGCTCGCGCAGTATCTTCGGCGGGCGCGAGATAGGTGAGCGTCAGGAAGTAGCTGGACTCGAAATGCGCGCCAGCCTCCTCGAAGCCCGCCTTGCGCTCCGCGTCGACCAGCGTCGAGGCCGCATCCGGAAAGCTGCTGTCGGGATAACGGGTCGAGGCATGGCGCTGCGCCTCGACGAAGATCGCCCAGCCGGAGCCGAGACGCCGGAAGGCATTGTTGAGGCGGCCGGCGACGGCAACCAGTTCGGCCGGAACGGCGCTGTCGAGATCGGGACCGCGAAAGCGCGCGGTGCGCTGGAAGCTGCCGTCCTTGTTGAGGACGACGCCGGCGCCGACCAAAGACACCCAGGGCAGGAAGTCGGCGAGCCGACTGCTACGGTTACGATATTCGGCAAGGTTCATCATCGGCGCGACCTCGCTTAGACCGTGAGATGCGCGGGGATGCGCAGATGCCGGCGAACGACGTCGACGAAGAGCGGATCGCGCTTGGCGGCCCAGACGGCGGCAACATGGCCGATCGCCCAGATGGCGATGCCGACGAGCCACAGACGCAGCCCCAGCCCCACGGCGCCCGCAAGCGTCCCGATCATGATGGCAATGGCGCGCGGGGCGCCGCCGAGCAGGATCGGCTCGGTCAGCGCGCGGTGCACGAGGACCGCATAACCCGGCACTGCGTAGTCCGGCATTGACCCGCTCTGTTCGACCGAACCCGCCATCAGATCAGCGCTCCGCCGCCGAACGAGAAGAACGACAGGAAGAAGCTCGACGCCGCGAAAGCGATGGACAGGCCGAACACGATCTGGATGAGCCGGCGGAAGCCGCCAGACGTGTCGCCGAAGGCGAGCGTCAGGCCGGTGACGATGATGATGATTACCGCCATGATCTTGGCGACAGGGCCCTCGATCGACTGGAGGATCTGTTGCAGCGGCTGTTCCCACGGCATCGACGAGCCGGAGGCAAAAGCGGGCGCGGCCATCACGAGGATGAGCGTGGCAACCGAAACGGTCATGGCAAGACGATGGCGCGCGAGGCGCAGGCGTTGGATCACGGATTTTCTCCTTCAGGGCTTTGGATGAGCAAGGTCGGGCTGTCGTCGCCCTCGAGGACGGCTGGCGCGACTTGGTAATCACCGTCTGGACGCAAGCCATCGACACGGGCGAGTTCGGACAGCCGGCGCGCGGAGCCGCGGCCGGAAAGGACAGCAACCAGGTCGATCGTTTCGGCGATCAGCGCGCGCGGGACGGTGACGACGGCTTCCTGGATGAGTTGCTCCATCCGACGCAGCGCGCCGATGGCGCTGCCTGCGTGGATCGTGCCGAGGCCGCCGGGGTGGCCGGTGCCCCAGGCCTTGAGCAGTTCGAGCGCCTCGGCCCCGCGCACCTCGCCGACCGGAATGCGGTCGGGGCGCAGGCGCAGCGATGAGCGAACAAGATCAGATAGAGACGCGACGCCGTCTTTCGTGCGCATTGCCACGAGATTGGGTGCCGCGCATTGCAGTTCGCGCGTATCCTCGATGATGACCACGCGATCGGCGGTCTTGGCCACCTCAGCGAGCAGCGCGTTGATCAGCGTGGTCTTGCCCGTGGATGTGCCGCCTGCAACGAGGATGTTCGCGCGGTTGGCAACGCCCCGGCGCAGTGTGTCCGCCTGCTGCGCCGACATGATCCTTGCCGCGACATAGTCTTCAAGGGTGAAGATGGCGACGGCGGGCTTGCGGATCGCGAAGGCGGGCGCCGCGACGACGGGAGGAAGAAGCCCCTCGAACCGCTCCCCCGTCTCGGGCAGCTCGGCCGAGACGCGTGGGGCGCCGGCATGGACTTCGGCACCGACATGATGAGCAACGAGGCGAACGATACGCTCGCCGTCCGCCGCCGACAGACGCTCTCCTGTGTCGGACAACCCTTCGGACAGACGATCGATCCACAAACGCCCATCGGGGTTGAGCATCACTTCGACGATGCCGGCGTCGTCGAGATAGCGCGCGATCGCGGGTCCGAGCGCTGTGCGCAACATGCGTGCGCCGCGCGCCAGACCTTCTGAATTGTGAGGCGAAGCTGCCATCCTGTCCCCGTTTCGATCCGGGGGAACATGGGCGGCCCCTGGACGGGGACGATTAAGAGAGCCACATCTCGAGTGGTTTCAACATCTATATCGAGGCGTAGTGGCGTAGCGTGCAAATACAGGAGATTGGCGGTGCCGACGTAAACGGCGCGAGGCGGCGATTATTAGTTCTGCTTTAGGTACGGCGATTATTTATATGGTCCTCGACAGGCCGGTACCCGTAATCCACGTATTAGACTGCGCATATCACGCCGTACAAAGGCGAATCCGCTGCGACAGCTAGGAGGGTTGCCCAGCGTCTCTTGATTTTGTACCGAACCCAAGATCGAAAACATGGAGCCTGATTATGGACGAATACGACAACGAAAAAGGCGCAAAGCCTGAAGACGTGCGCGCCTCGTTGAAGGGATGGGCTTGGTTTATTGCTATGACGCTCGGGATCTTTGGTGCCGCCTACGCTTGGATTGAGATCTAATCGCGCGCCTTGGGTACGGGGCTTAGAGAGCCCAGCTGCGAGCTTTTCGCTAATCCTACCGTCCTGGTTGCGGTGGCGCCCATCCAAACCTGGATATCAATTGTCCGCTCGTCGGCAAAGCCGTTTGATCAAGCGGCTTCAGCACGAGTTGACCGTCGAGTCTTGTGGCGAACCACCACGTCGACTTTGTAGTCGAGCCGGTCCAGACAGCGAACCAGCCTGTCTATTGAAAACTTGCCCGTTCGCCCGGTGACGATCGCGGAGACATCCGGCTGTTTCATCCCGAGCAGCTCGGCCGACTTCGCCTGGGTCAGGCGCCGGCGCTTGATAATGGCGCGGATCTCGCGGGCCAGCTTGGTCTTGAGCAATTCCTCTTCGGGATTGTCAAAGCCGAGGTCCGCAAACACGTTGCCGCTGCTCACTTCGGCGGTGATGTCTTCTGTCATGACTTTGTTCCTTTCCCATAGTTTTCGCGGTAGTGCGCCTCGGCGGCCTTCAATCGCACTGTCATGAGGTCGATTTCGTGCCTGGGTGTCTCCCTGCCCTTCTTCGACTTCTTCTGGAAGCAATGAAGGACGTAGATCACGCCAGCGAAGCGGACGGTGTAGACCGCGCGGTAGGTATCGCCGTCGAAGTCGTCGACCACCTCGAGGATGCTGCGGCCCCCAAACCCTTTCAGGGCTTTGACAGCCGGGTGCTCCTCACCATTCTGGGCGTCGTTGATTGCGACACCCATCAACCGGCGAACATCGAGCGGAAACTCGCGCAGGTCGCCCTTCGTGATCCCATCCATACGGTGCGCTTTTGGTCTTTCATCGTTCCTCGCCTTATAGCATACAGACTATAATTTTCAACCAAGAATCCTGGTCGAGGCTTGCAAAATCTCAGTCCGCCAGTCCATTTAGCCCACGGGCTTGCCGGGCTGGTGTGTGTCCAGACCGCCACCGATGTCCTCGGAGATCTCCTGCCGAAGCTTTGGACCTCTCGCCAGGCGCCGGCCGAGTGCGGTGACAAAGGCATCATAGCGCCCGCCCGCCTTGGCATGGGCGGCCTGTGCCGCTGGCTCGGGCAAAGCCGGTGTTGTCGCCAGCCAGAAGCGGACGAAAACGGCGAGCGTCTCCACGGCAATTGCGACATCGCGCTCCTGGCGTGTCATACGGCGATCGAGCTGGTCAAGCCGCTTGGTGATCGCCGCCTCCTGTCGCTCGGCGGCATCGGGTGAGAGAAACGACTCGATGGCTGCCTCGGCGACGAGCGACCGCGAAAAATCTCGGCGCGCCGCATGTTCGGCCAGCCTGCTCATGACCTTTGGATCGAGATAGACGGAAAGGCGTTGTTTGCGGGGTGGCTTTACCATGGGGTCCTCACATATCCACGCCGTCACCGGGGTCGAGCGACGCCTGCCGCGCAATGCCCTGCATGAGGCGCGTCAGTCGACGATTGCGGGCAACACTGTCTTCCACGTCGTCCTGGTGATCGATCTCGAATTCGTTCTCGGTCGAAGGCTTCACGACCGGCTCAACGCGACTGAGCTCGGGTTGCCGACGACGCTCGGAATCAGTTGTGTCGTCATCAGTGACCGACGGCGCCGACATGGCTTCAGCAATCTGCGGACGGGAAGGCAGAGGCAGTTTCGTCCAGTCGTCGGGCCTCCCCTCCTCCGCCGCCGCCATCAGCACCGGCGGCGGCAAGATACGCTCCCGGAGGCGAGCATCCTCGTGATAGCGCGCCTTTTTGGCGCGGATCGGCGGCGCCCCCGAGACCATGACAATCTCGTCTGTAGCCGGCAGCTGCATCACTTCACCAGGTGTGAGCAGCGGACGAGCCGTCTCGGAGCGGGAGACCATGAGATGACCGAGCCACGGCGACAGCCGGTGGCCGGCATAGTTCCTCATGGCCCTCATCTCGGTCGCTGTTCCCAGCGCGTCGGACACCCGCTTGGCGGTGCGCTCATCATTGGTGGCAAAGCTTACCCGGACATGGCAGTTGTCGAGGATCGAGTTGTTGGCGCCGTATGCCCTCTCGATCTGATTGAGGGATTGAGCGATCAGGAAGCTTTTCAGCCCGTAGCCGGCCATGAAGGCGAGCGCAGACTCGAAGAAGTCGAGACGGCCAAGCGCCGGGAACTCGTCAAGCATCAGGAGCAGCCGGTGCCCTTGCGCCCTCACCTGCAGATCTTCGGTCAGGCGACGACCAATCTGATTGAGGATCAGGCGAATGACTGGCTTGGTCCGGTTGATGTCGGACGGCGGCACGACGAGGTAGAGTGTCGTCGGATGCTTGTCGTCGACGAGGTCGCTGATGCGCCAGTCACAGCGGCGGGTCACCTCTGCCACGACAGGATCGCGATAGAGGCCAAGGAACGACATGGCGGTGGAGAGCACGCCAGAGCGCTCGTTGTCGGATTTGTTCAAGAGCTCCCGCGCGGCGCTGGCGATGACCGGGTGCGGACCGCCCTCACCCAGATGCGCTGTTTTCATCATCGCCGACAGCGTCGATTCGATCGGACGCTTCGGATCGGAGAGGAAACCGGCGACGCCGGCAAGCGTCTTGTCCTGCTCGGCGTAGAGGACATGCAAGATCGCGCCGACCAGAAGGGCATGGCTGGTTTTCTCCCAATGGTTTCGCCTCTCGAGTGAGCCTTCGGGATCGACGAGGATGTCAGCGATGTTTTGAACGTCACGGACTTCCCATTCGCCGCGGCGCACCTCAAGCAGCGGGTTGTAGGATGAGGATTTCGGATTGGTTGGATCGAACAGCAGGACACGGCCATGCCTGGCGCGGAAGCCCGCGGTGAGCTGCCAGTTTTCGCCCTTGATGTCGTGGACGACGGCTGAACTCGGCCAGGTCAGCAGTGACGGGACGACGAGGCCGACACCCTTGCCCGAACGTGTGGGCGCAAAGCACAGCACATGCTCCGGTCCGTCGTGGCGCAGATAGGCGCCGTCAAACCGCCCAAGCACCACTCCATCGGAGCCGAGAAGGCCCGTTGCCTTGACCTCCTGCTTGTCGGCCCAGCGGGCGGAGCCGTAGGTCTCGACCTTCTTGGCCTCGCGTGCCCGCCAGACCGACATGCCGATGGCGACGGCGACGCAGGCGAAACCGCCGGAAGCCGCGATAAAGGCTCCCTCGACGAAGATCGACGGCGCGTAGGCATCGAAGCCATACCACCACCAGAAGAATGACGGCGGAAGGTAAAACGGAAAGCCCAGGACACGGAACCATGGCCTGCCGAGCTCGGGCTGGAATGCCAGGCGCCAGGCCACCCACTCCGTCGCGCCCCAGGTGGTGATTAGCACAATCATCAAGACGGCGAGGATCTGGCCCCAGAGTATCTTGGTGGCGGACATAGAAGCGGTCCTTTCTTCAACATGAGGTTAGAGACCGAGGCTCCGCTTGCGGGAGAAGCTCCAGTCGATGCCGCCGTCATCGCGGGCGATGCCCGAGACGTGGCGGCCAAGATGCTTTTCCAGGGACGGCGTCCAAGGCACCAGTTGGAAACCGAGGCCGTCATCGATCATGGCGAAGCGGCCGGAGGCGAGCGTGAAACGTCGCCGGTAGGAACCGGCGACAAACTCGCCGCCGCGGGTGCGGTTGAAGGGCTGGCCGGTTTCGGCCGAGAGCTTTTTGCCGAGCGCCTCCAACTCGCGGCGACGCAGCGTGTCGATCAGGTTGCGGGTGAAGGTTGTGCGTTGGCCATGCCGCTCGCCGAGGCCCTGTTCGACGAGATGGTCCGCGCGGCGCTGCATCGCCTGCCGCACCTCGGCGCCGAAGCCGCCTTCCGACAACGCAATTGGTTCGCGGGCGATGTTCTGGCGGTCGAGCCAGGTGGCGCCGGCGGCGGTTGTCTGCCGCTCAATATCGAGATCGGAACGGACAGCGAGCGCCACGCGACCATGTCCCTGCGCGTCACTGAACTTGCGCAGCTCGACGATCGAACCCGGAGCGCTGTCGCCGGCGGCATCGAGATCGGACAGCTTGATGTGATGGGTGCGGCCGTCGGTGCCATCGACCACGGCGTAGGCGCTGCCCTTCAGCTCATCATCAAGGCCGCGGTCGACCAGCCGACCGACGATAGGCGAGTCAAGGCGCTCCGCCGCCAGCACATAGTTCGCCGCGCCGCGCTCGATGCCCTGTTCTGTCAAGGCGCGATGCATACGCTTGATGATGTCGCCGCGCTCACCAAGCTCGCGCAGCGTCTCCTCGGCCTTTTCGCCGATCATCCATTGGCCTGTGCCGACCTGTTCGGCAAGGCCAAGGGTTTCGAGCTTGCGCACCCGCCCGACCTTCAGCACGTGATACTCATCGGGCTGAGCGTTCGCCGGGGACGCAAGATTGACAACGCCTGTGTCGCGGCCATCGCGAACAAGCTGCCGATCAAGTTGGGTCCAGCGTTCGGCTTCGACCTGGCGCTCCAGATTGCGGCGGATGTCGACATCGGTGCGCGGGCCAAGCTCCTGGGTAACGAGGTCGGCGGCGCGGGCGCGCATCCCCTCCTTGATGTAATCGCGGGAGATCACAAGATCCTGCCCATCATCAGTCTGGCCGCGCAAAATGATATGAAGGTGCGGATTGTCGGTGTTCCAGTGATCGACGCCGGCCCAATCGAGCTTCGTGCCGAGGTCCTTTTCCATTTGGCCCATCAGATCGCGGGCGAAGGATTTGAGATCCGCCATGTCGACGGCATCTTCCGGGGAGACGATGAAGCGGAAGTGGTGCCGACCATCGCTGCACCGCTCGGCAAAAGCACCGTCATCCACCTCCCCGACTTTCGGCCCGAACAGCCTTGCCTTCTCCCCGTCACGGGTGACGCCCTCGCGGCGCAGATAGCTGAGATGGGCGGCAAGCGGCGCGGCGCGCGCGTGATGTCGCACCAGCCGTGTCTTGATGATCACGGTGCGCGAGCGGCTGGTGAGGAGACGATTGGCGCGCACGCTCGCCGAGCGGCCACGCCCGAAGGTCGAGCGATTACCCGGACGGATCCGGCCGGAGCGAGAGATACGGGCGCCCGCCTTCTGGGCGGCGGCAAGCGCCTGCGCGATGAAGGGCCTGGCGCGCTGGGTGCCCGATGAGCGGATGCGGCCGGGCCGGATTCGGAATCCATCCTCACCGTTCATGACGAAGATCCGCACATCGTGTCAAAACACGGAAATCACAGGTAAATCGGTGTTCCGCCGAGGTGCGCGAAACCTTCGCACCTCGCGGAAATGCTGCATAACCTATTGAAACAACACAACCGACCGACGCCGCACCTCGCGGCCTTTTATCTCGCCATCTTCCGGTTGTTCTGCACACCTTCCGCCTCCATCCACGCCACGGTGCGCGGGAGCATGCGGTTGCGCGAAAACGCCCATGCGCGCTCATGGCTGGATCCTGTCGCCGGCTCGCGCCACGAAGAGGCCTTCGGACAGCGGCACGATGGCGGAGATATCGCGCACGATGGCGGAGATATCGCGCACGATGGGTGCAGAGCTCGCGTCATTTGGTGGTCGCTCGGCCGGCACGAAAGCGACAGCTTGTATGCGATCCGGCTGACCGACGAAGAGCGAGCCGTGCTTCCACGGAATGGGCTCGACAGACGTAACGGCGAAAGGGCGCATACCCTCGCTTTCACCGATCAGGGGGGCAAGTGCTGCGACATAGGCGCGGGTCTCGGCCGGTAACGGACGCCCAGTGAGGTAGGCTTGGTAGCGTGCAGGTCCCGCATTGTAGGCGGCCAGAAACCCCGGCGAGCCGAAGCGATCGTGCAGTTCGCGCAGATACGCCGTTCCGGCCAGGATGTTGTCCTGGGGATCGAACGGATCGCGGCCAAGCGACCACCGAGCGCGCAGATAGTCCCATGTGCCCGGCATGATCTGCATCAAGCCGCGGGCGCCTGCGCTGGACACGGCGCGCGCGTCGCCCGCACTCTCCTTGCGTATAATGGCCCGTATCAGCGCGGTCGGAACGCCGAAGCGGTGCGAGGCTTCTGCGATGTGCGCGCCGAACGGATCGCGCTGCGACGATCGCGCGATGGCCAAGTCCTGCGCCACTGTCGCCGCCGGCATGACGGTCGCGACGGACAGGCCGCAAAGGAGGAGCAGAGCCATGCGCCGGGCAGCGCGAAGCGGCCCGGGCGCCTTTCGATGGCTCGTCGACGGACGGCGAGCGCGCATCGTTCAATCCTTCTCGCTGCGATCACGCGGGCGCGTCCAGTGCAGCGACCAGGACGTCTGGCCGTCGCCATTGCGAAAGAGGTTTGCGCGTATCGGCTGCGCGTAGGTCGGGTCGTCGAGCTGGATCGAGACATAGTCTCCGGCCTTTTCGCTGGAGCGTTTCCAGCCGGCGCCAATCTCGGGGCCGTCCTTGCTTCCGACGTGAACGCGGTAGTCAGGCGCATTCTCCGTTTCGCTCGCCTCTGCCGCCACAATGGCGATATCCAGGTTGAGGCTGAGCGTGTGGATGCGCCCGCTATAGCCAATCTTCTGGCGCGTGAATTCCCCTATCTGTTGCATGTCTGGCTCCTGTTTTCAGTAGTGCGGTGATGAAGGCTGGTGGCACGACGCGCGCCGCCGGTCGCGCGCTCACCGCATTGGCGCGCGCCATTCGAAGCGGCCGTTGCCGCCCTCGTCCGTCCACAGTGGGACGGCGCGGCCGATGATCTGGCTGGTGGCGAGGAGGCCGAAGTAGCGTNATCGAGACTGTCGCGGACCTGCCAGTTCATCAGGAAGACTTCGCCGCTCGCGATGCGGCGGCAGCCCTGCCAGACCGGCAGGTCACGGCCGGCCCGATCACGCTCGAGCGCCGCGCCCGCCTCGATACCGTCGACGGTGATGGTGAGGTTCGAGCGACAGACTCGTTGCCCGGAAACGCCAAGGATGCGCTTCAAGAGTGGCACGCCCCTCGGCAGATAGCCGCGATCGGCGAGGAACGCCGCGAGTGGCTCGGGGGCGTCGACGGCGACAAGATCGGTGACCTCGAACGGTCCGTGAAAGTCGATCGTATAGAAGCCGATCGGTGCGCTGGCTGACGCATTCCAGATGAGCTTCGTGGGCATCGAAGTGAGGCCGGGATAGCCGACGCCCATGGTTGCGACAACGCTGGCGAGGATGATCCCGGCGCGCGTCACGGCTCGGTCCTCTTGCGCAGCAGGAAGGCGCGATGTTGGTCGAGTGTGTAGCTGCGCGGCGCGTGGCCTGCGGTTATCCGGTTGTGGATGTGCCGCCAATGATCGGGCGACACCAACTCAGGCTCGATGTCGAGGCGCTGGATGGCGTCGATCGCCTGCAGCACGCGTTCGACCTTGGGCCAGCTCTCGACCTTCAGAAGGATGTCGCCGCCAGGCCGCACGAAGGGCAGTGTCTGATAGGCTTCGCCACGTGATACCGCACGCACGATATCGATGCGTGAGATGATCGTTCCGAAGTCGTTCGCGGCCCACCGCACGAAGGCGAAGACCGCGCCGGGACGATAGGACAGGATGCGCCGGCGACGATCAACAATCTGTTCGTGGGCGGGCGCGCCGAACCGTATCCAGTTCTCGATCCTCTTCTCGACCCAGGTCAGTTCGACATGGACGAGATTATCGGCAGCGTGGTGCGTGGCCGGGAACGCGCCGCGCATGCGGGGAGCCGCGGTGCCAGTCATTTCGGTTCTCCTGATGCGGTGGGAAATGCGCGCGCGAGCCTCGCGGGCAGCGTGTTGGCGACGAGGACGTCGTGCTGGAAAGCGGCGATGCGTGCGTGCTCCTGAGTCGTCATGTCGGTGGTCGGGCTCACGACGAAGGTCGCGAACTGATTTCCCTTGCAGGTCAATTCACCGGCGAGAAGCAGCGTCAAAGTTGCCTTGCCGACACGGCTCTTTTGATTGCGGAGTGCGGCGATCATCGGGTGGCTTTCGAGCGCGGATCAAGAGGCGGATTCGGGGCGTCAGAGACGCTGGTTGCCGTGTTGCGACCGCCAGAAACCGTCGACGTTTGGGGGGTGTTGTTGGTGGTTACGCTGAGTGCGTGGCTGGCTCGCCGGACGAGCCTCTGCACATCGCGCGAGCGCTCTTCAGAGTTAGAGTCGGGGTTAGAGTCTAAGTTAAGGGCGCGATTTCGGCTTTGCCTTCCAAGGGTTAGGCCCCGTTTGGGTTCCTGATAGCACGAGCCTGCGGTTCCCGATGGCACGATAGTTCCGGTTCCGGATAGCACGATGCCGCCCACAGGCTTTCCACAGGAGCCGATCCGCTCGAAAGCGAGCAGCGTCCGGCCGCCCATCTCCACTTCGAGGAAGAGCGTGTAACCCGGCAGCGGCTGGCGGCGGATGATGTCGCGTAGCTCGAAGGCAAAGCGCTTGTGGGGTGACAGGCTGCCGGATTTCTGGTGAAGGTGACGGAAGTCGAAGCGCCAGCCGTCGGGCTGGCGTCCGCCATGCTTGCGCACAAGCCGATAGAGCCAGCGCTCCAGCCCGCCAGTCAGGTCGAAATAGGCGCGATCGATCGTCAGTACGAGCGCGTCATCGAGGACTGCCTGGTAGAACCAGTCGGGGACGATCAACTCGATCCCCGCGGGGTTGCCATGGCGATCGATGCGCTCCTGCCACTCATTGATCCATGAGAAGCGGTGACGCCGGCCTTCGGCGGGCTGACGGATCGTCGTCGAGACGGTGGTCGACTGCAGCCGATCAAGCGCCGCCTTCAGGCGCTGATAGTCGCGCATGCTCTTGCCGCGGCCAACGAAGGTCAGAATCTCATAGGGCGTGGCGGCCATCAGACGCGAGGTGCGAAGGCCCGCGTCGCGCGCCTCGACGATCTGGCTTGCGGCCCAGATCAGGATGTCGGCGTCCCAGATGGTCGCCATGCCATGATCGGGTACGGCTTCGACCCGGATCGTGACGTTGCCGGCCGTGAAGTCGATTGGCGCGACGCGATGGGTCTTGGAGAGGGAGAAGAACGGATAGGCCATGAGATCCTGCGCATCTCGTGGGGCGAAGTCGCCAGGCAGCGCCCTGAACAGGTCAAGCTGCCCGCGCTCCGAAAGGGATTGGTTTCGCGTCGCCATTTGGAATCCGCGCGCGATCAGCGTGCGTATCGTCCGCCGTGCGTCTGCGGCGTCGGCGTGTGACGCTTGGCCGGCAGGACCGACCCACGCGGGTCGGATGTTGAGGTGACAGCGCCCCGTTCGGCCCAAGCCTGAAGATCGTCGACGGCATAGACGACACGGCCGCCGAGCTTGCGGTAGGAAGGGCCAGTGCCATAGGTACGGTGCTTTTCGAGCGTGCGGGCGGACAGGCTGAGGAAATCCGCGGCTTCCTTGGTGCGCAGGAAGCGCGGCGGCAAAACGGCGATATCGGGTCGCATGGGTCGGACCTCCGTGGGGTTTTGGGCAACCGCTGGCGTTCAGCGGTGGGCGGAGACCACGGTGGCGGAGAGTAAGCTTCGACAGGGATGGGGAAGTTGAGGGGGCTAAAACTCCACCCCCTTTGCGCGGCCAGACCCGCTAGGATCGACGGCGATGACGCAGGATTTGCAAATAGCCGCCGCCGATCATGGCGGTGGCGCCTTCGACCAGGCCGATCACCGCATCGCGCAGCGCGGAGGTCTTCCAGGGATCGGCGGCGACGCGCTTAGACCCGTAAAGCGCGATCGCAATGTCGCGGTAGCTCGCGCCATTCGAGTGGCCGTCAGCGGCCTGCACCATCAGTCGAAAGCGGCGGCGCTGCTGCGGGGTCATCCGCGTGTCCGAGGGTGTGGGGCGCCCCTGCAAGGAACGCCAGAAACGGGCGAGTGCTTCGATCCGTCCCAACGTCTCTGCATCCAGGGGGATCAGCGCCGCCAAAGGACCGTGCGGCTCACTACCGGGCAGAAGCAAAAGTTGAGTGGCGACACCTGCACTATGGACAGTGTGACGTCCTTCCGGGCTGTCGTGGAACACGCCCGCGCCGGTCAACGGCGTCGATCGCAAGGAAGACAAAAATTCCGGCGCCGGTACGAGAGAAACCACAGCTGGATCGACGTCAGGCGACCAGAAAACGTCTTGCGCCAAGGTGGACAAATCCGGCCTGGCCGGGAAATCGTAACCCCCACAGCCGCTGTGTCTCAGGGTGGAAGGGTGCTTTTTCGGCTCTTGTGGTCAGGAGCGCTTGGTAGTGCCGTTGATAGGGTTCGTGACGCCGCAGACACTCCCAGGCGAGCCCTTCGATGGGTAATGTATCGAAATAATCATAGCTGGCATTGTCTCGCCAATGCGACGTATCCGGCCTCATCCAAGAGCTCCTCGCAAACAACGCGTAGACCCCGCCTCCAAACGATTCCGGGTTGTAGCGATTGGCGGAAGACCCTCGCCGGGCATCGGGTGATGCCGCTCCGGCATCACCCGGGAACCGCAGGCGCTGTGGTGCTAGTTGCCGGGCCGACGCAAGAGATGACGGTAGCCTGCACGCGCCATCCAGCGCGCTCGCGCCAGATGGCTGTCATGGATGCGCCGGGCGCGTTGCGGCTCCTTCGTCAGATCAATGCCGAAGAGAATTTCGACCACCTCGCGCCAGTCCGCACCGTCGTCGGCGGCGTCAAGCAGGCGCATATAGAGCTTGACGTGTTCCCGATCGTATTCGGTGAGTTCGTCACTGGTCGGCGCGGTTTCGTCAAACGGCTCGATCATCGCTTGCCTCGATTCCCAGAGTGAAAGCCTGCATTTTACAGAACAATTCTGCCAACGGAGGCCGGTTGATCAGCATCAGGCGATGCGGCTTCGGCATCGCTCTCGGCTTGGGTGAACCGAACCGGACCGTCCGCGGAAGAGGCCCCGGCCTTCCGGCCGGGGCCTGCGCGGGTCCTCAGTCACCCCGCCGCGCGTTCGGGCGGGACCAGATGAGCGAGAAACCCTCACCTTCCTCGTCGTCGAAGAGGTTGGCGTAGATCGGGGCGTTGAAGCTCGGATCGTCGAGCTTGAGGCCCAGGTAGTCGCGGCCCTCGTTGGAGGTCTTCGACCATGCGGCGCCGATCTCGGCGCGGCCGACCAGCACCCGGTGGCTGGGAGCGTTCTCGCCAGTGGCGCGGGTGTCTGGGACGATGCGCACGTTCTTGGCCTGGACGCTGAGGGTGACGATTTCACCGGTGAATTCGTTCGAGGCGGACTTCCTGAAGGTGCCGATAGTAGCCATTGTAAGTCTCCGTTTTCTGTTCCGAGCCCGCACCATGCGGCCTCGATGGCGATCGGTTGGCCGGAGGCGACCGACGACGCATCGCATGCGACCGGAGCAAAGCGGAGGACGGCGCAAGAACGACTTTCTTGTCTCGCGAGGAATGGCGGCGCTCGGGGTCCCCATGCGCTTGCCGCATGGGGTGGGCGCCGGCAGGGGAAGAAAGTCGAGACGCGCCGTTGCGGCATAGGCGGTCGAGGCTTCAGCCGTCCTTCGGCCAGATCAGCCCATTGAAGAGGCCGTTTGGAGCGCTCTTGGGACAGATTGGCAACGGAGACGTTGGCGAACAACGCGCCTCCAGCAGATCGTTGCGAGTTCACTGGCGTCGTCCACGCATTCCAAACGCCGGGAACCCCACGCACCTCCAGCGCGCAGTCACCGGCCGCGCTGCCGTCCTGCCACCGATTGGTCGGCCTGCCATGCGGCATCGACCGAAGAATGTCCAAGTCCACAGACGGGGCCGCGCCGGCACGTGGCCGTTGCTCGATCCATGGCATGCATCCCGAGTGCTCCAACCACCGATGACAAGGAGGCCAAGCCTTCATCGCTCTGGTCCACCCGCCTCGCTCGCGCGGGTTTAAGCTCGAACCATGTCCCTACCGGATTGGTCGGCGGCGGCCATGCCCGCGACCCGCAGATATGCCGTGACGCCGACGGCGATCGCGCCAATGACGGAAAAGACGACCTGCCAGACTTCCGAAGGCATCATGTGCTTCGCGATGCCATGAGTGGCATGGTATCCGGCAACGATCGCGGGAGCGACGAAGACCATCGCGATCGCCAGCTTTGCCCACATTGGCCTGATAACGCAGAGGAGGATTTGGCCGACGCCGAGTGTCAACCCGGCTGCGAGGATGCCGACAAGGATCGCGCCAAGCCAGCCGGTACCGGTGTTGAATGCCCATGTACTTGCGTTGACGCCGACGAACAAAGGGAGGGCGACGATAGCAAGCGTGAAGAGCAACCAGCACAAGATGCCGATGGCCGCGATGCAAAGGAGAATGCCGAGGATGATCATGGTGGTGTCTCCGAGAGAATGACTCTGGTGATTGCGCCTTCCACCACCTGGCGCAGTGCACAGCATAGCAAGGGAAAAGCGCGGGCGAAACCCGCCGGTGTTCTTGCATCGCCAAGCGCGATGTCCGCCCCGTCATGGGGTGAATGGGTCAATTTCGCCGATGATGGCAGTGTCGTCGCCGTCATACTCGTTCGCCGGGACGACCGAGAGAGTGCCGTCGCCAGCACGAAAGATGACGATGGTGACCATGAGAGTGGCGGCGAGGCTGAAGGCGAAGGCATGTGCGTCGGCGAAGGACATCGATCCGGCTCCTGTTTGAAGCGGAGGACCCTCCCCCGCTGACAGGCGCCCGATGTGTTCGGCCGATGGCCGCAATCACCGCGAAGGTGAAGCCGGAGCGGCGGCACGCTTCGCGTAGTCCGACGCCTTGCGGGTTGATGGCGTCAGGCCGTCGGCCGGACCAAGGATCAGCGCAATGGATCGCGGGTGTGGTCATCTTCAAGTCAGGAGCAGCGGGCGTTGTTGGCGCGACGCCCGTGCTACAGGAGAGCCTGAGCAAGCTGTCGCGCGATGTGGCGGGCGTCGAGCGAGAAACCGGGCGGCCATGATCGCGATGGGTCCCGTTGGAAGCCGCCACGCTGAAAATGAGGATGAAGCTGGGCGATGACGCTGTGCAATTGCGGTGGCAGGCCCAATCCAGCTCTCTCGGCGTAAAGAGCCGCTTTGCCGAGATCGTGCCCGATATGGCGGCGGTTCCAGGGATCGTCGGTCACGACTCTGAGAAGATGCGGCTTCAGGAGCAATTCAATGGCGATGGCGATGGCGTGAAGGGCCGCATTGTGCCTGCCTAGATCCGCCGCCCGGTCGGCGCCATCGAGGTGGGCGGCGGCATTGCGCAAGAAGGTGTCGGCGAGCGCGATGTCCGGCGTGAAGCTTTCGGGAAAGGATTCGAACGACACGGCTTGAAGAATGCCGTGCCTCCCCTGCTATTTATAGGGGGGTAGGTTCCGACGGCGCTTACGCGCCGCCGTTTCCGAGCCGATAGACCGGGATGCCGACCTTGCGGGCCTTGTCCGCGAGGTTCTCCTGAATTCCGGTGCCCGGAAAGATTATGACGCCGATCGGCATGACCGCCAACATCTGGTCGTTGCGCTTAAAGGGAGCGGCCTTGGCATGTTTGCTCCAGTCGGGCTTGAAGGCGATCTGCGGAACCTTGCGATGATCGGCCCAGCGGGCGGCGATCTTTTCGGCGCCTTTCGGTGATCCGCCGTGCATCAGCACCATGTCGGGGTGCTTGGCGCGGATTTGGTCGAGCTTTGCCCAGATAAGCTCGTGATCGGCGGTATCGCCGCCGGAGAAGGCGATCTTGGGGCCGGCGGGTAACATGACCTCGGTTTCCGCGCGCCGCCTGGCCGCGAGGAAGTCGCGGCTATCGATCATTGCGGCGGTGAGATGGTGGTGGTTGATCATCGACCCCGTGCGCGGTCGCCAGGCCGAGCCGGTGTACTGATCGTAGTGGTCGGCGGCCTGGTCACGCATGAGCTCGAAGGCGTCGCGCCGTTCGATCATGGTCTGGCCCTGGGCGGTGAGGTTCTCGAGTTCAACCGCCTTGATCTCGCTGCCGTCCTGTTCGCGCTGCAGGCGGCGCTGGGCCTGCTCGTTGTCGTCCAGTAGCCGCTCGATCCGTTGAACAGCTCGGTGGAAGACATTGGTGACGGACCAGAGCAGGTCATCGAGGTCGGGTTCGAGGCGCGTGTCGACCAGGGTTGCGATGAGGGCGTCAAAGATGTCGGCCACGGCTCCGGCCACGTGGTCGCCAGCGGGGAGCGGTCGCGGATCTGGCTCATCCGCAAAGGGGCGCCAGCCATAGAGCTGGAGTTCGGTCAGGATGTGATCGGTTGGAGAAGCGGCGTGGTGCGGTTCGGTGTCGTCGTGCTCGCTCATGGGGCTGCTCCCGTCGGTTTGACCGCGACCCTCGCGGCCTTCATGGCGACGAGAGTCCACGGGCGGGACGGTCCGACACCCGCAGCGAAGCGGAGGGCCGGAGCGCAGCGGAGGATGGCGGCGGCCGACTATTTTGCCTCGCGATGGAAAGGCGTCGCGCCCAATCGCTGCCATTCGCGAGCAGTCGCGCGCCGCCGGAAAATAGTCGGCGGCCGCCATTGCCTGGCCGGCCAGTTTGTGGGCCCGATCGCCCTCTTGAAGGCCGGGTCGCGGTTCTCTGCCGGCGGGCCACGCATCCATGCGGCGCAGCCGGCACAGTGCGCTGGGCGCTTCCCCTCACGGCTCATGCCGCCTGTGTCAGATAGCGGGTGCGATCTTTGCGCATGAGCTGGTCCGCAATCGAGGCCTGGAAGGCGGCAAGTCCGAAATGGCGGAGGTCTTCGTTGAAGTCTTGCATCGCCGGCGACAGCACGATTGCCTCGATTCCGGCGTCCGTCGCACGCTCGAGCAGGCTGTCTCGGGCACCGTCACCGGCCGGATCGTTGTCGCGAATGACATAGAGCCGCCGCAGGTTCGGCGGGAACAGGATGGCGGCAAGATGGGCTGCGGAGAGTGCTGCCGCCATCGCCATGTCGGGCAAGGCGCATCTGAGCGATAGCGTCGTCTCGATGCCTTCGCCTGCCGCCATAACGTTTCCGGGTACGCCAAAGCGGACGGCATGACCGAGAAGGTCACCCATTGCCCGACGCGGTGTGTCGACGGGTGCCTTGCCCGTGCCGTCCGGTGCGAGCCAGGTGCGGTGCGCGCCGGTCAGATGTCCATCGAGGTCGGTGACAGCGGCAATCATCGCCGGCCAGGTCTCGGTCGGTCCGTGATCGTCTGGCCGATAGTAGCAGTGTGGATGGAACTGCAAGGCTGCGGTTCCGTGCAAAGTCGTAATGGCACGTCCACGCAAATACGTTTCCACGAGGGTGCCGATAATGGGCCTCGACATGGCAAGCAGTCGGCGAGCTGCTTCCGGAGATCCGATCGGAGTTGGCAGGCGCGTCGTCGCCTCTTTAGGCCGTAGTGGCTCAGAAGGCGGTATGGCGAGGAAGGCCCGCGCCTCGCCGACCACGTCCTTGAAGTCGACGAGAGCCAAGGATTCGCGGATGACATCGAGCAGGTCGCCATGCTCGCCGGTAGCGGCGTCGGTCCATTTACCTGGCGGTCCCTTCGGGGATGGCTGCAGACGCACGAACATCGAGCGGCCCGGCGCATTGCGGACGTCGCCGACGGTCCAATAGTTGCCCTGGCGACGGCCATTGGAGAGGTAGTGGCGGCACACCGCCTCGGCGTATTCGCCGAGGCGGTGTGCGAGGTCGGATGCAGCGTGACGCGGAATCATGCAGCCTCCCGCTCACTGACCCGCTCGATTGGAAAGCGGTCGAGCACGCGCTCCAGCACGGCGAGCCCGTTGGCGTCTATCGGCACGAACATCCTGAGCTTCCACGAAATGATCTCGTGGAAGAGACCGTAGGCGGTGAGGCGCTCGCGCATCGTGTCGGTGAAGCCGGACAATTCGATGCGCCATGCGCCCATGACGCGGCTGCGGCGAAGCTGGAGATCCTCGGCAAGTTCGAGGATGGTCCGGCCGTCCAGCAGAACCGCAAACGCCTGCTCCGGCGACAGCGCAGCCACGTTCGTCGCAGAGGCGTTGGCGGCCCATGCCGGCGAGACGCGGCGGCCGATGAGGCGCTCGCCCTCGTCGGTCTGAAGTCGATAAACGCGGGTCGACTCTTTGGGCAGGCGCTTCCAGATCGGCAGCAGCAGGCCGGTGACCATGTGCAAGACCGAGTCCGAAAACTCCGGCACCCCGGCGATTTCGGCGGTCCAGGCAGTTGTGAACGCCTCGCGGTCGGCCTCGACCCAGCGTGTTTCGCCCATGGCCTTGTGCGGCATGTTCTGGCCTTCCATCGGCCGGATCAGAAGGACACGGCGCTCGACCTCGCCATCGTCGAGCATGACGCTGGGGGTTGGGATCTGCACGGCGGCGCGGCCCGATTGCTTGTTGATGAGCAGTAAGGCACGCGGATCGCGGAGATGATCGAGCGCCGCATTGAGCGTGACGGGCCGATTGCGCTTGCGTTCGGTGATCGTGAGCAGGCGGCTTTCGGCGCCGGTGCGCGGATGGGTGTAGATCACCTGCCGATCAGTGACGACGAAGTTTTCGGCCTGCAGCGTCTCCAGCCCGGCATCGTAGGTGCCTGACGCGATCGCGCCCTCGACGCGCGCCGCGAGCAGTTGCTCGAAGGCACCGAACAGCACGACCTGCAGCGCAATGGTCAGTGCGAGCAGGCGATTGAGGAAGGTGGTGATCGGCGGCAACTCGTCCTTGATGCCATTGGCATCCATCAGCTTGAGACCCGTCGCCGCCTCGAAACGCTCAAGCGAGCAGCCCTCGACCTTGCCGCGTACGATCAGCAGATAGAGTTGCCGTAGCGCATCGCGGGCATAGTGGCTTTCCAGATTGTCCTCTGGCCGGAACAGCCCTTGGCCGCCGGTCTGGCGCTGGCCGCGGGTGATCGCGCCCAACGTGTCGAGACGGCGGGCGATCGTCGAGAGGAAGCGCTTTTCCGCCTTCACATTGGTTGATATCGGCCGGAATAGCGGCGGCTGCGCCTGATTGGTGCGATGCGTGCGGCCGAGGCCCTGGATGGCGGTGTCGGCCTTCCAGCCGGCTTCGAGCAGATAATGCACACGCAGCCGCGTGTTCCGGGCCGACAGTTCGGCGTGGTAGCTCCTCCCCGTTCCGCCCGCGTCCGAAAAAACCAGAACGCGCTTCTGGTCATCCATGAAGGCCTGCGTCTCGGCGAGGTTGGCTGACCCGGCACGGTTTTCAACGAGAAGGCGCTCGCCCTTGCGGACAATGCGGCGCGAGCGGCCAGTGACTTCGGCCACGAGGTCCGTGCCGAAATGCTGGACGATCTGGTCGAGCGCGCCGGGGACAGGCGTCAAGCTGGCGAGTTTGGCGATCAGTTCGTCGCGCCGGGCGACCGCCTCGCGGCTCTCGACCGGCTGGCCATCGCGGTAGACCGGGCGCGATGACAGATTGCCTTCGGAGCCGGTGAAGGGCTCATAGAGCTGCACCGGGAAGGAATGGGCGAGATAGTCGAGGACGTATTCGCGCGGCGTGATGTCGACTCGGACGTCGTTCCAGTCCTCAGTCGGCAGCTCGGCCAGCCGCCGTTCCATCAGCGCCTCGCCCGTCGAGACGATCTGGACAACGGCCGCATGGCCCTCCTCCAGATCGCGGGTGATGGAGCGGATCTGGGTCGGCGTCTTCATCGACGTCAGGAGATGACCGAAGAAGCGCTGCTTGGCGGACTCGAAGGCGCTGCGAGCGGCCGACTTGGCCTGGGCATTGAGCGTGCCGGTGCTACCGGTGATGTTGGCCGCCTGCATCGCCGCATCGAGATTGTTATGGATGACGCCGAAGGCCCCAGCGTACGCGTCATAGATGCGGACCTGTTCGGGCGTCAGCTCATGCTCGAGCAGTTCGTATTCGACGCCGGAGAATGACAAAGACCGCGCCGTATAGAGACCGAGCGCCCTGAGGTCGCGCGCCAGCACTTCCATCGCCGCGACGCCGCCGGCCTCGATCGCCTCGACGAATTCGGCCCGCGTCGGGAACGGAAAATGCTCGCCGCCCCAGAGGCCGAGCCGCTGGGCATAGGCGAGATTGTGGACGATGGTGGCGCCAGTCGCCGAGACATAGACGATGCGGGCATTCGGCAGCGCGTGTTGCAGCCTCAGGCCGGCACGGCCCTGCTGCGAGGGGGCGGCATCGCCCCGTTCGCTCTTGCCGCCACCGGCGTTTTGCATCGCGTGCGCCTCGTCGAAAATGATGACCCCATCGAAATCCGGACCCAACCATTTGACAATTTGTTTGACCCGCGAAACCTTCTCACCGCGATCGTCGGAGCGCAGCGTGGCATAGGTGGTGAATAGGATGCCTTCCGGCAGCACGATCGGCCTGCCCTGCGGGAAGCGGGAGAGCGGGGTGACCAGCAAGCGCTCCATGCCGAGCGCGGACCAGTCGCGCTGCGCATCCTCGATGAGCTTGTCGGACTTGGAGATCCAGACCGCCTTACGACGGCCCTTCATCCAATTGTCTAGGATTACGGCCGCGGACTCGCGGCCCTTGCCCACCCCAGTGCCGTCGCCGATCATGAAGCCTTGCCGGAAGCGCACGGCACCCGCGGTGTCATCGACCGCTACGCTAACCACGTCAAAGGTATCGTCGAGCGTCCAGGTGCCGGCGAGATACTCGGCGTGAGCCTCGCCGGCATAGATGACGGTCTCGAGCTGCGCATCCGAGAGCAGGTCAAGGACGTTCTTCGGCAGGCGCGGCCGGTAGCTTGGCTTGGGTGGCGCCACCGAGGCCATGGCCGCCGATTGAACGAGCTGGGTGGGGTGAGCCCGAGAGCCGGGGATGCGGATCGCCTGAAGCCCGTAGGCCTCATAGATGGCGTCGCTGATCTGGGCCCCCTCGGCAGCCTGCCAGTCGACAGCCTTATAGGCGAGGTCGATGGCTTCCGGTTCGGCGATCGACATGCGTGGCGTGGTACTCGCCGCGCGTGTGAGATGGCCGTGCACGGTGCGGGGCGCGGCGACCGCCGATGCCGCGCTGGAAACGGCGGCCATCACGACCGGCGGCCGCGCGGGAAGGCGCTCCTCAATCCACGCGAGGAGCGTCGCGGCATCCGGGGCGATGCCGGGAGCATCCGCGAAGACGGTGGGATTGTCCGCTGGCAGCTTGTCGATGACGGTGAGGCGCGTCGGGAAGGTCGTGCCATGCTTGGCATAGACCGAGCCATCGATGGCGGCGGAGAAGACCACGCGACCACGCTCCTGCAGGCGAGTGAAGCCGGCGGTCCAGGTCGGACGGTCGGGCGCCAAGTTCGCACCGGTGATCGTCACCAGCCGCCCGCCGGGCGCAAGGCGCGCCAGCGCCGAGGCGATATGCCGCCAGGCCGCGTCGGCCATGCGGCCCTCGACATTGGCCATGACCGAAAAGGGCGGGTTCATCAGCACCACGCTCGGCACGGCACATGGATCGAGATGGTCGTCGATCTGGGCGGCGTCGAAGCGGCTGGCGGAGACCGCCGGAAAGAGGCAGGAGAGAAGTGCCGCGCGCGTCTCGGCAAGCTCGTTGAGGACGAGCGAGGCGCCGGCTATCTCGGCCAGGATGGCGAGCAGCCCGGTGCCGGCGGAAGGCTCCAGCACACGGTCGGCGGGCGTGATGGCGGCGGCCGTAGCGGCGACCAGGCCGAGCGGAATCGGCGTCGAGAACTGCTGGAAGGTCTGCGCCTCTTCGGATCGGCGGGTATGCGTCGGCATGAGCCCGGCAATCTTCGACAATGCGGAAAGCCGGAGAGCCGGCGACGCGGCTTTGCGGAACAACGCCTTTCCGTACTTGCGCAGGAAAAGGACTGTCGCGGCCTCGCAGGCATCGTAGGCCTGCTTCCAGTCCCAGGCGCCGGCGGCGTCGGAGGCGCCGAATGCGGCTTCCATCGCCGAGCGCAGCTTTGGCACGTCGATGCACTCGCCGCGTTCGAGACGGGGAAGCAGCAGGCCGGCGGCGGCGAAGATAGCGCCGGCTGCACGGGTTTGGGCGAGCGGGAGCGGCGCGGCAGCGGGAACCGTCGCAGCGGGCGAGATCATGTACATGGTGTGAACCTCGGGAGAGCGGGGACAGGATCGAGCCGCGCGGCGCTCTCTCTGGACCGCGCGGATTCAAACCCATCCCGGCCAGCCTCTCCCTCTCAGGAACCCGCCGAAGCTAAAATGAAACAAGCGCCCCGCCATGAGGTGGAGCGCTCGCCGGTATCAACCGATCCGATCATATTCCGCCGTCAGGCTCCGACTTCTGAGGAAACCATTGGCGTCATCGGGGAAGGGCGGCAGGTAGGCATCATAGGGATTGCCATCGGCAAGATGGCCGAACGGCGTGAACACGTAGTCCGTGTCGTCTCGTCCGACCGGGATGACATAGCGCGGTTGCCCGGTCGTAGCGTCGGCGCACTCCAACAGCGCGAGGTTGCCGTCGCTGGCGGCGCGAAGCAGCGTCTGGAAGTTGCTGCGGGCATGGTCGGGAATGCTCATGGCAAGTCCTTCGCATCCACGGGTTCAACTGGATCGCGGGCGCCCTTGACGATCGCTTCGCCGCGCGCGATCGCCCATTCGGCCTTGCCGAGCCACCCCGGCGGCGGCGGTCGGCGGGCCTTCGCATCGCCGACGATGATCTTGAGCATGCCCAGCATGAGTTCGAATTGTGCCTTACGCTGTACTTCCTCCTCGAAATGCGCAGGAACCGGAATGGCCTGTCCGCGATAGGCGGCCTCGGCTCCTTCGGAGATGCCGGTGACATGGGATTCGCCGGAGGACTCGTAGTCCTCCTTCTGACCGGACCAGTCATTGTCCTCGATGGCGAGCCGGCAGGCGGCCTCAGGCGTGTCGGCCGAATAGGTTGATTGTCGGAAGACCGGCAGATGGTAGGTGGTCTCGATGGTAAATTCGGGCATCGTGCCGCTCCTGAAAAACAATGGCCCGGCACTCGTCTCCGAGCCGGGGCCTTGGTGTTTTGAGGGTTTGCTCTATGCGCGCGGGTGTGACGCTATGCGGCTCACGCTGCCGCCCTCCCCTCGACGACATCCGCGCCGACCTCGTCGGCGGTGACGTCTTCAAGACGCGCATTGCAATATCCGGTCTTGGCCAACCAGAGTGCGGCCGCCTCCCGGCTCTCGGCGAGGTACAGCAACTCGTCATCGTCGCCGATCTGCTGCAAGACCCGAACCATGCCGATACTGGGCTGCTCGACGATCTTGAAGCAGAGGTCGCTGTCGACCGAGTGGGTGCGCATAACGGTCACGAGGATGATGCCGCCGGAGGAGAAGGTCCCTTCGTTGAGCGTGATCGCGGCCGGTGCGCTGTAGGTCGGACGGTCGCGCGGAGGTGCCTTGCGGACCAGGCGGCCGAGGCCGTTGCGACGCTCCCAGTCCGCGAGCTTGCGGGTAAAGCGCGCCGGCGGTTTGGGCGTGCCGTCGGAATAGCGGATCAGCGAACCGAGCGGGGCGTTGTCATAGACGATGTGGGCGGACATGGATGTCTCCTGAAATGAAAAAGGCCCGGCGGGGAGCCGGGCCGTGAGGTGAAGGGGAGCGGGGCGACCGGAGCCGCCCCGTCGATGGGTGCTATTCGGCAGCGACCGCGTGAGCGATGACCTCATCGGCTGCAGAGGAGTCGTCTTCGTCATCGCCGGCGAGGAATTCGGGCAGGTCAGGTTCTTCGCCCTCGCCCGGCTGCGCGGGCGGTGCGTCCTGATCGATCAGACGGAGCGGTTCGGGTAGCCAGCCACTATCGGCAAGGAGGCGTTCGGCCTCCTTGGCCATGTCGCCCTTCTTGAGGTGGTTAATGAGTTGAGCAGCCTGCTCGCCGACGCCCTCACGTATGGCTTCGAGGATGCGGGACTTGGTGACCCGGCCGAGATAGTTCTCGACCGTCGGACGCCAACCCGCACCGACCATGTCGAGCCCCGTCGCGTGGGAGAGCCGGTCGGCTTCGCGCAAGCGCTGCTCCAGCCCGTGCTGGGAAACGCCGCTGCCATAGGGGTTAGGCCTCTCGAACAGCGCGTTGATCCCATAGCTGACGCAATGCGCCAGCAGCGTGTGCCGACTGGCTTCATCGAGATTGTCGAGCCAGGTCCACAGAGTCTGGTCGTCACCGAGCGGGATGTCGCCCTTCCAAGCCTCATGGCGTTCATCGATCGCCTTGGCCGCGGGGCTGTCTTTCAGCTCGGAGTCTTGCGTCGGCAAGTTGACATGTCGGACGAACGCCTCGAGGCAGCCGGTCGCGGAGCGATGACCGAAGGTGTCGAGGACGAGCCGATGCAACAGCGCCGTGATGGCCACATGCTGGTTCTCGGCCACGGCATTGCGCAGCGCCAACGTGCGATGCGCGGTGAGCTCGATCACCAGGCGTTCGGGCAGCGGCTTGATGGCGTCGCCGTCATCCTCATCGGGCTCGGACGTTTGCGCGCCGATGGTGATGGTGGCGCGGCGAACCCAAGGATCGTCCCTGCCGTCCTCGCTCTCGATCGCACCGTCGGGCTCGGCGGCGTCGCCGTCGACCGCTTCCGGCGCTTCGTCCTCGGGGCGCACATATCCGCGATCGACGACCAGGTCACCGTCACGGTCGATGCTGATGAAGGCACCGGCGCGGCCGATATCGGCGGGATCGTAGTTCATCGGGCGACTCTCGAACGCCTCCAGCACAGACTCGATCTCGCCGAGACGTTGATCGACCGCGTCGGGGAGTTCGTCGACCTCGCTATACTCGGCTTGCAGTCGATCGAGCTCGGCGCGCAGGGCTTGGCGTTCCGCCCGCTCCGCGTCGGTCAGATCGACAGCCGTGCCGGCGAGTGCCCGCAGGCCGTGATTGTGGCCGTAAGGCAGATCGACATCGACCACGATCCACTTCCAGCCCTCTTCCGCGATCTCGTCGGCTGCGGACTTGAGCTTGTCGCGGACCAGGCGGTCGAGCAGCGCGGGGTCCTGCAGCCAGCCGCCATTGTCGGCCTCGAACAGGTCGCGCAGCACCACGCCGCCGGCGGCGACGTAGGCCTCGACACCGACGAACAGCGCCCGGCGATCGTTTGCCCGCACGGTGGTCTCCGTCAGCAGGCGCCGGATCTGCTGCGGCTCCTTCGACCAGGAGTTTTCGAGCGCCTCCCAGACCTGCTCCTGACGGGCGTGATCGTCGGTCACGGTAAAGGCCATGAGCTGCTCGAGCTGCATGCCCTCCTGCTCGTAGACCTCGTGCAGCTTGCGCGAAACTTTTGCCAGCCGTAAGCGCTGCTGGACAAAGCTAGCGGACACGAAGAAGCGTGCCGCAATCTCCTCGTGGCTGGCGCCTTGGTCGTGCAAGGTCTGGAAGGCCCGGAACATATCCAGGGGATGTAAATCTTCGCGCTGAAAATTCTCGGCCAGCGAATCCTCCTCGATCGGGACCGCGCTGTGGGCGTCGCTGACGACGCAGGGAACTGGCTCGGTCTTGATCATGCGCTTCTGCATGACCAGCAGTTCCAGCGCGCGATAGCGGCGCCCACCAGCCGGCACCTCAAACATGCCGGTCTCATTGCCCTCGCCATCCAGCACTGGCCGGACGTTGAGACTCTGCAAGAGGCCGCGTCGTGCGATCGAGGCGGCGAGGTCCTCTATCGTTTCCCCGCGCTTGATGCGCCGGACATTGGACTGGCTCAGCACCAGCTTGTTGAAGGGGATGTTACGTGAAGCGTTGAGGGTGATCTTCTGCTTGGGCGTAGCCATGTCGACTGTCTCCGCGACGGGCGGCCGAGACTCTCTCGACCTCCAAACCCGTCAAAAGAAACGGGCGCAGCCCTCTCACTCTGAGGACTGCGCCGCACACCGAAAATCCGGAGGGCGACAGGGCCGCAGACACGACTTTGCGCATCTGCGGCATTGGAGATTTCAAGCTGAGATCTCACGCGCCGTCTCGGCCAGACTGGGCGGCGTGGTAGAGGATGCGTTCCGCGTCGCGAAGGCTTCCGGCCCGGCGGGCGGCCTCTGCCCAGACCGAAATCGGTAGGTCGGTGGTAAAGAGGATGTCGCGCTCGATGCCCATGCCGATAGGCAGCCGGACCGACGTCATCTCGAAGAGCGAGAAACTGCCCTGCTCGGGATATCCGAGACCGGCGAGACCGAACATGGTGTCACCATCGGCACTCAGCTCGGTTGCGAGCCAGGTTCCTCCGTCGAGCGGATTGAAGAGCTTCACGACCGGTACGTGATCGGCGTTGCGGCCATTGGCCAGCAGGCGTTTGCGCAGTTCGTCGGTGAGGAGGATCATGCCGCCCTCCTCTCGATCTCGGCCTCATCGACGTCGGCCGGGCCTGCCCTGGCTGCACCGTCAGGTTGCGGCAGGAAGGCGAGCAGCCAGTCGGCCGCCTTGCTGGCCTGGGAGGCGGCACGAACGATGGCGCGGTTGTCTTCGCGCAGGACCTCGAGCCAGGAGGCCAGGTAGTCGGCGTGGCGCACGGTCGGCACGATGCCAAGCGAGGCGCAGCAGAAGGCTGCGTTCATCTCTGCGACCAGTTCCTCGAAAGCATATCTCTTGGTGCCGAAGGCGCCGCCGAGGTCACGGCCGACGCGGGAGGGATGGCCGGTCGCATGGCCAAGCTCGTGCAGGGCGGTGCGGTGCCAGTCGATGGTCTCGAAATAGGTCTGCGGGGGCGGCACCCGCACGTAGTCCTGCGCCGGCACATAATAGGCACTGCTGCCACCGATGCGGAAATCGATACCTGTCGCCTTGATCAGCGCCTCGACTGTAGGCTCGATCAGTCCGGGTGCCGGTGCAGGCGGAGCCGCGGCCCGATCGTCTGGCAGATTTTCGCATTGCGCGACGTTGAACACGGTGGAGCGCTTAAGGAACGGTATGGCCTGTGCTGCCTCGCCGGTTTCCCGGGCGCGATTCTTCTCGTCGTCAGGAATGAAGCGGTCAGCATAGATGACGGTGGTCCCGTGTTCGCCCTTGCGGACATGGCCGCCCAGCGATAGCGCCTGGCGGAAAGTCAGCCAGCTTTGGACGGGAAAGCCATGCTCTACGACCGCGCCCCACAGGATCAGCACGTTGATCCCGGAATAAGCGCGGCCAGTCGTGGCATTGGCCGGCACGGCGAGGGGCGCTTGCCCCGCCGTCGTTCCCCAGGGCTGCACCCAGGGGAAGCGGCCGGCTTCCAGCTCCGCGATGATCTTGTTGGTGATATCGTCATAGAGGCTTGTCCGGTCAGCGCCGGCGCGAGCGTAATGTCTGGACATCGCGGTTCTCCGCGACGGGCGCCGGAGGCCTCTCCTCCAGCCCTCAACCCGTCACGGCAAACCGGTCCGTACTCTCACTCTAGACGGCGTTGCGGGGGCATCCCGCAGAAGGGGGACGCTCCCGAATTTGGGCAAAGGCGGTCCGCGCCAAATCAGCAAATGTCGCTGACCATCTAGTAAATATTGCTACCGGACTGCGTGGCGGATGCGGTCGGTAAGCGTTTGTTCGACGTCGGAATAGCCCTCCCAGGCTTCGGGCAACTGAGCCCGCGCGGCGGCGGCGAAAACATCGAAACCATTGGCGCTTTCGCAGGTGGGCAACTCCTCCCAACTGACGGGCACCGCGCATGATGTCCCCGCGCGTGCCCGGGTCGACCAAGGACAGATTGCGGTGGAGCCCTGGCCGTTGCGCAAGTAGTCGAGAAATATTCGGCCCTTGCGCTTCGCCTTGCTCATGTTGGCGACGAAGCGCGACGGATCTGTACGGGCCAGTAGTTCGGCGAAGTCTTGGCAGAAGCTCTTGACCTCGTCCCAGTCTGCCTCGGGGACGAGCGGCACGACCACATGAACGCCCTTGCCGCCGGACAGCAACGGCCACGACTGCAGTCCAAGCGCTTCCAGAATGCCTCGAATGTCGAGGGCTGCCTGTTTGACGGCAGTGAAGCCCAAGCCTTCGTCGGGGTCGATGTCGAAGATCACGCGATGCGGCAGATCCGGCTGCTGGCGCAGGCTTCCCCAGATGTGGAATTCGAGCACGTTCATCTGGACGCCTGCGATCAGCCCAGCCAGGTCATCGACCCACAAGATGCGGCTTTCCTTCCCGGACATCTTCTCCAACTGGCCGTCATGGATGGCCTTGGGCATGCCGGGCAGTCTGTGCTTCTGAAAGAAGGTCTGCTGCAGGTCGCCATCGGTATCGCGCACCAGCGACAGCGGTCGATCCTGGATGTGCGGCAGCATCTTCTCGGCGACCACGGCGTAGTAGGCTGCGAGCGTGGCCTTGGTCACCTTGGTCCCGGGATACATGACCTTGTCTGGATGCGTCAGCTTGACGCCGACAGCAGCGGCGATCTCCTTGCCGATTCCCGGATCGAGATTGGCGGAGCCAGGAGTTGCCGGCGTCTTCGGCATTTCCATTACCACTTGGTCGGCTCGCTTATCTTCGCGCATGCCCTCAAAGCTTGGATGTCGCAAGCTGCCGTCCGGTGTCACTTCGGCATAGGTGACTTCGGCAACTAGCTCGGGCTTCACCCACCGGGCACGGCGGGCAATGTCTCTCGGAACGGAAACGAAAGCCGGTTTCTCAACACGGCGTTTCTCGAGCTTCGCGAGGATGTCCTTGCGCATCGCCGCGGTGAACCCCGTGCCGACGCGGCCGCGATAGATGAGCTTGCCATTCTCGTAAGTGCCGAGGATCAACGATGCCATGCCACGTCCTGTGTCACTTGGGCGGTAGCCGCCGACGACGAATTCCTGTCGCTTCGTGCACTTGATCTTGAGCCAACTCCCGGTGCGGTCGCCGACGTAGGAGCTGTCGGCGCGCTTGGCGATGACGCCTTCGTGGCCGCCCTCGCACATGGCGTCGAACACCCTTCTGCCCTGGTCGACGATGTGGCTGGAGAATTGCAGGCTGTCGTCAGGGCGGCGCGCGCCCAGCAGGGACTCAAGTCGCGCCTTGCGCTCAAGGAGCGGCAGGGTCGACAGATCTTCGCCATCGAATTCAAGCAGATCGAAGGCGTAGAACTTGAGGGGCATACCCGCGGCGATGCCGGTTTTCAGCATGGAGAAGTTCGTGCGGCCCTGGCTGTCGATGGCGACGATCTCTCCATCGATCAGCGCCGCGCCTTTGGTCAGTCTCTGAAGCGGCGGCAAGATGACCTTGAACTGTCGGGTCCAGTCGTGGCCATTGCGGGTATAGACGACGACGTTCGAGCCGGAGATGGCGACTTGGGCACGATAGCCGTCGAACTTCATCTCGAAGAGCCAATCCCCGCCCACCGGTATGTGGTCTGTCAATGTGCAGAGCTGGAAGGACCGAAACCCCGGCAGCGGATATGTAGGGATAGAGTCTGAGTCTCTGCGGCGTTTGCGCCTTTTGCTGATGCTGAGGGTGCCATCTACAGCCGACATGCGGAACTCGGATACGTGGTGCGATTCAATACCCTGCCTGGGATTCGGTTCCATGCCCAAGCATCTCCGCGCCGGCAACCGTCGGCGCTCCAAGGTACAACGGCGTATAAGCCGCAGTCCTGCGCTCGTCCGCAACAATGACGATTGTCGCGCGCAGGACGGAGGAAATTCGCCTCCGCCGCGGGCGGTTATCAGGACAGCCGTAGGAGCGTCAGCATAGCGCCGGCCGCAGGACGGGACGCGGGACCGACTGTCCCCGTCCGCGATGGTCCGCGTTTTTGCGTCGAAGCCGACCGGCGGAGATCGCGCGCATTTCAGGCTCTCGACAATCCGGCTGCTGATCGCGATCGGATTGTCCAACCCAGCGCCGAGTTGGCCTGGACGAAATCGATGAGGTCTTGCATCTTCACCCCTCAATTGCGTGGCAGCTTGTGAATTTCCAACCTGACAGGCCCTCCCCTGTCACAACTTGTGCAGAAGAGCGCTCGCTCGACCGAACTGAACAGAGCGCCTTTCCCATAGCGCTCAATGAGGCCGGCTGGCTTTACCGTTGCATGGTGCGAACAGGATCTGCACCAAGCCCGCAACACATGCCACTCGCGAAGATCACCGAGCGCCACATCCAGGCCAGCGTGAACGCTGCCATCGATGATGGCCTGCGGCGGGATCTTGACCTCGCCTGGTGTCAGGATTTTCTCCATCACATGCCGACTGTTGTAGTGGATCAGCAACATGCCCGGCCGGCGCCGGATGGCAGCCTGCCATGCGGCCTGACTCACGGTTGAATCGGGGGAACGCGAAATAGTTTCGGACAGAGCCTTCTCGTCGCGATCCCATACCTCGATCCGAAAATTGTCTTCCGCGGTTTTTGCCATAGCTTCGCCGGCCAGCGCGTTTCACGCCGAACCATGGTCCCTTTGCTGCTCCAGATCACGCTGAAATAAGGAACATATTCCTCTCTCGTCAAGGGCGCACTTGACTCTGTGTTCCCTTTTTGTTCGCATTTGGCAGAATTAGCCATAGAGGCGAAACATGGAACTTCGCTTGAACATTGAAGACGCCACACCCCAAGAGCTCGCACGCGGCATCGCGGCAGCCGAAACGGTGTTTGCACGCGCCGGCATTACGGCTTTGCAAGGCGTGGAAGGACTGTTCGCGTTGGAAGGCTGGGATATCAAAGGCTTTCCAGAAGACGACAAGCCTACCGAGGACGAGGATCGCGCTGCCACGGTCTGGTTGGAAGCCGATGAGGCTGCGGCTACGGCATGTTGCGCGGGCTGGCCGGCGGAAAAAGTTCCGCACCCTCAGGTCATGGAACTGATCAACGTCCCCGCACGAAGTTGCAAGCCGAGGCGATTCCCGACACCTGGCCGGAGCGCCGGCAGCTCTATCCTGACGTCGTCAAGCGGCTGGCCAGCGGGAAACACTACGAGTTCTTGACGTGCCGGTTGAGGCCTTTGCTGCGTTCAAATCTGCCTTTGCAAAAGGTCGTCATTTCAACAGCCACATCCGCAATCGTTATGCATTCCGGCTCGCGGAAGGCGCGGCAACAGGCCCGTCGGGCGATTGACACAATTTCGGATCCGAAGCGGCCCACGCCACCCCAGGAAGGAAAGCGCGGCCCCGACCGTTGCCGTTGGTCGACAGCGGGAAGGCATCCATTGCGGACCGCTGCAGACGGAGCTTGAGACGATTATTTTCGTGCGATGACGTGGCCGATTATGTCGTCGTCTGGTTCTGTCGGTTAGCTTTTAAAAGAGTCGCCTGGCATGTTCAGCCCATCGAGCCTCAGCGCGGCTCCAGCCTGTCCAGATCAGCGGGATCAAGGCGCTGCAAAAGCGCGTTCCTTGTCGTGTCAAGATGTAGATCCATAGCGCTCTCCTAAGGGATGAGAGCACGCTTCTCTCAGCCGCCGGCGAGTTGAACGATGCCAGATGTAAGGGCGCGACCATAGCGTACAGTTCTAATTCAGCAAACGCATGGCGTTGGCCGTCGCAAGCACCGTCGCGCCGGTATCGGCCAGAGTGGCGGGCCACAGGCCAGTTAAGCCGGCTATGGTGGTCACCAGAAACACCGCCTTCAGCCCCAGCGCCATCGTGATGTTCTGCCGTTGGCCATAATCGCTTGAGACAGGCTTATCATCGCAGCGACGTCTCTGACGCGGCCATGCAACACAGCCCATCTGCCGTTTCCAACGCGACATCCGTGCCGCCGCCGAAATGGTTCAGAAAGCCCGGTGGGGTAACATAGATAATACTACGCGCCGGGCTCCGGACCGCTCGGCCCCGCGCCGACAAACCCCTCGCCGTACAGCCCAGCAATCTATAGTGAAAAGCGGATCTTTGCGGACTGGTGCGTCCTTCCAAGGCTAACCGTAAACGACACCCGGCTTACTCTGACCCACTTCGATGATGTAGCCGTCTGGATCGCGAATGTAGCAGCGAGTCTCGCCGTACTTTTCCATCGGCTCTGTGATGAATTCAGCGCCCCGGGCTTGCCAGCGTTCATAGCAGCCGTGGATGTCAGCAACGCGGATGTTCATGAAGCTGCTGAATGAATCAAGATCGCGGGGAACACCGAGCGTCACCGACGGTTTGTCAGGTGTGGGGCCGCCCCCGATGTTGACGATGAGCCACGTGTTGGCGATCTGTATGTATCCCGGCGCGCCACTGCTATCGCCCAGGCTCAGGATGCGGCCTCCGAAGACCATCTCATAGAATCGTGCCGAGCGTTCAATGTCGGCGACTGTCAGAAAATGCGCGACAATAAAGCCGTTGTGCGGGGGCATTTCATAGATTTCATCCTCAACGCGTACTTGGGGCATCCGCGACTCCTATTGAGAGAGTTTTCAAAGTCTTCCCGGGCCGCCACGGCGCGCGCCGACAGGTTTAATGTGGCTTCCCTGATACGGGTTTTAAGTTGGCCTTTGGTCTCGGTCCGTCTCTGACCCGGCGCGGGCGACGCCTTGGCACGCCGAGAACCTACCTCAATAGGGGTCCTGTGCCGCGCCTCAGAGCGAGAAGGGCGAAGGTGGTGGTGCGGGCCCTACCCCCTTGGCTCTTCGCGTCGCCTCTTCAATCGTTACTGATACTTTCGTCCTATGGCCTCAGTGCCGGATTTGATGCGCGCCATGAAAGGGGCATCGTGGCCGGCCTGGCTCGGCAGATCGCGGTGGCTGTAGCCGAGATCTTTCGCTGCCGACGCCCGACGCCCGGCCACGGATCGAGACGATCGACACAACCGGCGCCCGGCTCAGCCGCACGAAAAGATCAGGCAGTGCCGGTAAGCGGCCGGACGTCAGAACGCGCGCTAACTCCGGTCCCGCGTCGGGCCAGAGATATTGAAGGGCAGCCGATTGATCGTCACTCGCCAATAGGCCGGGTGACACGTGTAGTACGGAACTGCTTACCATCCGCTGGCCTGGTATCGGAGACGGTGCCGACCACCGATCTAGCGGCCACTGAACTAATTCACCGCCACCAGGCAGCCTAGCCCCGCGAGCGCGAGGATCACCGTACTTTGAATGCTATCGTTCACTCCGTTCTTTTACCGAAAACCCGATCTCAAGAATTGGGTCGATCGAACGACGTACACAATCACACCCTTCGTATTGGAGCTCAGATACCTTTTCGAAGCAATACCAAGGAACAATAGCCCTATTAACATTCGCTACGATCTCCCATCCTGAAGAAGGTCTTGATCTCCGACGGAGGGCGAGTGACCCGGGCAATAAAGATGATCACCGTTTTTACGTTTCTGGCGCCCGTCGCGTTTGCCGGAGCGGCTCGCGGACAATCAGCTGGTACGACTGGGATCTCTACGGATGCCGAGGATGATGGGTCGGCGGCCGGGCCTCCTTCGGCGCCGAACCAAGTTGGCGAGCCAATCGGGTTGGGCGGCGACTGGCTTGGTTTGAAGCCCCTCCTCGCAAGCGAGGGCATCATTGTCAGCAGCCACTACATCTCGGAAGCAGCGTGGAACTACACGGGTGGGCGACGCCAGAAAGTCGATGAGACCGAGGAGTTCAATGTCGGCGCCCAAATGAAGGGCCTGATCGCCGGCGGGCCGAGCGGCGAACTGGGTTCGGCATTGCCCGAACCCACATAAGCGGCCGCTTGGCCGAGCGGGGCCGGGCTGAAGGAGCGAGCTGACATTCTAAAGGCCAAGACGGCCTGGACGAGGAGACCAAAATGTCGCTGCAAGACGCTGCCTCCCTCGGCCAGGTAATTGCGGCACTCGGGGTGCTGGGTTCGCTGTTCTTCGTCGGACTTAAGGTTCGGCAAAGCGTGCGTTTTCAGAAACTAGCGGTCATCGACTCGCTTTCCACGTCGATCGCCTGCCTCAATATTCCGGGGATGGAAGCGCCGGCCCTGGGCGAAGCCTTGGCGATTGTAACTCAGGATTGGAACGCGTCGAGCCGCGAGCAACGGATCATCGCGCATTACTTCCTTTTCTCCTATTTCAAGCTCGCGGAGAATGCCTGGTACCAGCGCGAGGCTGGGATTCTGGAGCCGGCTCAATGGCACGGCTGGGAAAATATGGTCCGCATGTATTATCATAGCCCTGGTGTGCAAAGCGTATGGTGGCCGCGGCGTCACGATGCTTATTCGCACCCGTTTCAGCTCTATCTGGCCCGCACCCGGCCACCAGAGGATTTTGGAGCCATGAACGACGTCTTTCGTGACCATGCGCTGGCAGCAACGTAGCTCGCACACGGCAGCTGGCGCTTCCGAGGCTCAAGCCGCCATGGCTAAGGAACCCGAACTGCCCGGTTCGGTGAAAAACCGAAGCTCAGGCTGGAAAACGTCGTGTCGAAATCGGTCTCGGCCGAGCTCGGCTGGACCCTTGTCCAAATGACATTCAGCAACCAAGTCCCACCGGACGGCATGGCGAAGGTGGCGCGTCCCGCGTGATCCGTGCGGTGCATCTCGAACGGCACGGCGTCGTCCTCCAAGCGCGTCAGCTTCACCAACGCGCCCACCAGCGGCCGCCCGAGATAAAGAACGCGCACGGGAAGCGTGGTGGATCGTGGCAGCGCATAGGGGCTGCGATCCGGTACGATCTCGAGGGGCAAGCCTAAGATACGGGTGGCCTGCGACTGGTTACCCTCAACTGCGCCCCCCACCTGCACGATCGACTTCGCGCACCGGCTGTAATTCTCCGATCCGTCGCGGTCCATCCGATTGAGCCGAACCCGTAGGTCTATCGCCGGCGTCAATCCTTCGGCCTTGATGTAATCGTTGAATCTGATGAACGGGAGGTGCACTTGGGCGCGATCGTCCGTCTGGAAGACGATTACATGGGCACCGGACTTCTGCAAGACGAAGGATCCATCTGCTGACGGCGCGCCCAATTGCAATCGCTCTTTGAGATCGACCCTGGACCCATCTGGAGCAAACGCTTCATATCGTATGATGCGGCGAAGCGTGATCGGTGAACGCTGGCGGGCAGGACCGTGTCCTACCTGCAGCGTCATGGTCGTGATGGCCGTGGGCGACAGCCAAAACGCGCTTGGCTGGACCCAGAAGTCATGGGCATTAACCGGCGCGCCACCGCAGCACAGCACGATTGCGAGCGCCAAGCGCGCGCGTCGGCGTCGAATGGAGCGTTTGGGATGATCAAGGTTCATGGCGGCGCTCTATTCGAGATGATCGGGCAAGTAGCCCGGTGTAACGGGGAGGAACGGCAGCGTGGCGCACAGAATGGCGATGGCGATGAGCCAACTCGACCCGACCTTGACGGCGATCGGCGCCCGCCGAGCGACCAGCCAGCCGGCGGGTATCAGCACGATCAACATCAAGCACGCCTTTGGCAGGTCCGATGGCGAGCCGGCGAGCCGGACCACTGCGGTGACCCACACCCCCGAGTTGAGCGAGAGGGCGAGCCCGCTACGCCACCCAACACCGCCGGGCAAGTGCACAGTGGCGGCATTCACCACGGTGGTTGCCCAGCACCCGAGAAAGGCGATCTCCAACCAGCCGCGCGGAAGCTCCAGTTGGGACAGCGCGCCAAGCGTGATGGCCAACGCAATGAGGCTGACGATCCGAACGCGCGGCGTGGCAAAAGCGAGCGCGAGAGCCAGCGCCGCCAGCAGCAGGGCTGGAGGAAGTGCTCCGCCCCTCACACGCTCACCGCCGCTTGGAGAAACCACAAGCCGGCAGCGGCGATAAGACCGCCCACCAGGCGTACCGCAATACTACCCCAGCGATAAGCATTCAGCGCGCCGATGCCGATGCCCGCAACGTGCAACAGGCCGGTCGCGAGGACGAAACCTGCGCTGTAGGCGACGGGATCGGCTGCCGACGGCAGCTCCCTGCCATGGGCGTACCCATGGAACAGCGCAAAGGCAGCCACCACGATGGCCGCGGCCCATACGGGAGCCCTGATGGCCAGGGCGATGCAACTCCCGAGCACCAGAACCGATAGCGCGATGCCGATCTCCACCGATGGTGCCGGCAACCCGACCATGCCGAGTACCGCGCCGACTGCCATGACCGTTGGGAAGACCACCGGCAGCAGGTAAATGAGAGGGCGCCCCAGGAACGCGCCCCAAAGACCCACCGACACCATTGCCAGCAGATGGTCAGCGCCGCTCAGGGGATGCCAAAACCCCCAACCGAATCCCCCGGGCAGTCCGGTTCCCGTATGCGCTTGCGCCGAACCGGACATCAGCAGCACACCGGCGACGGCCGCCACCGCCGCGGACATTCGAAAGTTTCGGTCGGACATCCTCACGGTCAATGGTCCACGCCCTTGGGATCGGGCGGCGCCAGGAACGGGAAGATCGTCGCCGAAGCCGGATACTCGTCGCCACGCAAGCCGTCCCAGGCGATACCGTGCGTCGTCCCGCTGACCAGCAACGACCGCCACATGTTTGGCGTGTCGTAGGTCGGGCTGCGACCACCGCAATCGCCGTCGAACTGCGAAAGTTTGGCCAGTGATGCGAGCTCGACCGCTAGAAACTGCCGGCAGACCCGCGCCGCACTGTTCACCCATAGGCGATCGTCCACGAACATGGTGGCAAGGGCATGGTAGCGTTGTGCCGGTGCCGGGGACCTTTCCGTAAGCAACTGATTGCCGCACTTGCCGTCGAGGCTGTCCTGGAACGCCAGAGATTTCTCGATCCGCGCCATATACGACATCCTGGCTTTCGCGCTCGCCGTGTTGAACGCTTCCCGCTCGTCACCGCTCGCATCATCAGTTGAGAAGGGTGAAACGCCGAGCAGCGTGTTGCCCACGAACGGCCGCGCCATCTGATCGAGAGTCTTGGCCGATGTTGTCGATGAACCCCTCACCGCCAGTATCGCCCCGCCCTTCGACACGACCGCAAGGTCGACCGAGACGACGATGGCGGAGGCGGTCCAGTTGGCGAGGAGGTTCGTGGCCGGGCCGCCGTCGGTATGGCGCCATTGGTCGCCAACCTTTGCGATGGTTTCCTCGTCCAGCTGCGGACATCCGGCTTCGTCGGGTTGCGCGGCACCGCTCTTTAGCGCGGCCAACACAACCCCATAGGCGGCCAATGACCCCTTGACGTTGTTGTAGAACGGATCGTCCCGCAACCCGGCGAACAACCGGAAGTGACCGTTGCGGCTCTCCAGCCCCTCCGCGTCGCTGGCATCGCCTTCCACTGAATCCACGGTGCCCAATTGGCAGCTTGCCATTTTTGGCGCGGGAAACCGGCAGATGATCTCCGTCGAGGCAGTAGTGCGGCCAAACGCCTTCCCGCTGTCAATGCGAAATATGTACTGGAGCCGGTCCGAGAAGGTGTGCCCGACAACGGTCATGCCCAGGTTCAACCGATCGCCCTCTGACGCTGTCCAGGCATAGACATCGCCGATATCTGCCTGCGGGTTGCCGGTCATGGCCGGAGAGTCGAAATGGTCGGAGCTTCGCCCGGGTTGGCCGCTGCTGACCACCAACGCTACCGCCGAAACTGCGGTCGCTAAACCTCGCACGGCAGGCCATTTTTGTCGGCGCATTGCGATCACTCCTATTTTCGTTGTGTCGCAGAGTTAGGCTGGCGCAGGAGACCTTTCATATTGGACGAACGTGTCGGCGATACCTTGGTCTATTGAAGCGCCTTGGTCTGATCCCGGGCAGCGCCCGATTCACATGGCCGTAGCGCTTCGCCAACTCACCGTTGAATTCGCCGGCCCCACCAGCATCTCCATAGCGCGGCTACCCCAATCACGCGTGGCACCTGGGGCATTGGCCCGCCGCCTGGGGCAAATACCGCGCCGACATCGAATTGCGAAATAATTACCTTTTCGCGGCAGGCGAAGCGTATGTCCGCGGCCAGCGCCACTTCACTGCCAATACGGCTGAAACCAGGATAGTCGGGCGCAACGAAGTGATAGCGGGTCGGCGAGCAGCGGCAGCGGCGAATCGTAGATGCGCGACGACGACGGGAAGCGGTGGAGCAGCAGGATGGTCAACGCATCGCACGGGCCCGCTTCACGGTAGAATAGTCCCAACCGATCCACCTCGACGGTGGGATACGTCACGGTCGCCGACGTCGAAGGCAAACCATGTCAACTGAAACACCGGCATGCCTTTCGGGGGAGACGCAGTGGGACTCAAACGCCCTTTACTGCCAACAGCTTGCGGTATTCGGCGACGGGCATTCCGCCCCAACCCCAATTCTCCATCTCCACTTCCTCAAACACTACCCACGTCCAGTCCAGCGGCTTCCCGAGAACGTCGAGCAGTACCTCGCTCACGCCCATGTAGATGGCTGCTTTCTGCTCCTTTGTAACATGGTCCACACCGGGCTCGGTGCCCTCGCGCGTGAGCTGGACGGTAACAATAGGCATGAAGACTCTCCTTTGACTGGTGGGTCAGTGGCCAGCGCTCTGGCCGCCGTCGACATGAAGGGTTTCCCCCGTCACGAAAGGGGCATCCTCCAGGTAGAGGACCGCGCCGACGATGTCGGAAATCTCACCAAGGCGGCCGAGCGGATGCAGGCCCGCCAGCGCCTCGTACGTCTCCGGCGCATGCATCGGCGTCCTGATGACGCCCGGCGACACGGCGTTCACCCGGATTCCGCTGCGGGCATATTGATCGCCAGACTCCGGGTCGCAGCGTCGAGCCCGCCCTTTGTCAGCGAAGCGAGCACCGATGGCACCTTTGAACTGGCCTGCTTAACAAGGCTCGTGGTGATATTGACGACGTGGCCGCCGCCCTGACGTTCCATTGCGGCGATCACGGCTTGCGTGGCGAAGAAGAAACCGGTCAGGTTGGTCGCGACCGCGCGGCCGTAATCCTCTGCCGAGTAATGCGTGAAACTGCTAGCAAGGAAGATGCCGGCGTTGTTTATCAGCGTGTCGACCCGCCCGAAACGCTGGAGTGTTTCCTCGACCACCCTCGGCCCCGTAGAGGGGTTGCCGATATCGCCCGCGATCGCGAGTAAATCCGATCGATCGGAAGGTTTGATAGAGCGAGAGGTGGCAACGACGCGATAGTTCCGGCCGAGATAGGCCTCAACCAGCGCCGCGCCAATGCCTTGCGACCCGCCGGTGATGAGAACCACTTTTTGTTCAGTTTGCATGACAGACCTCGATGATGTTGGGGACCACGGACCCAGCTGCGCCGCGTCTCTTCCCGGAGTGAACATGTGGACAATCAAGGCCTGCAACCATTGTCCAATGGTGTCGCGGATACTTTGATATTGGCGGTAATAACGTGACTGTCGCCACATTATTGGTAATCGAGCGGCGCCCCACAGTGCCGACCAATATGGGGCGGAGATTTGTCTTAATTCGCCCGCACGGGCTTTGCCCGGAGATACTCAGAGCGCCAATCCACGCGGCGTACCTCCGTCTTAAGTATTGCCGACACCTTGGCGCAATGGAACGTTTCGACGGGGTCTGCTGTGGTCTTTTACAGAACATCGCGAATGGCGCTCTTGTGGTGGGGCGGCGTTACCGGAGGATCTGGCCATGCTAACTGGATTTGCGAATCCATCACCCGCGTCGGACCAGCCGCTGGCATCGCATCTGTTCGAAGAGATCAGCCACCGGGTGATCAACGAATATAGCGAAGCGATCGCGATCCTGTCGCTGGCCGCGTCCCGGGGAGAAGCGACGGCCGCGCCAGCGTTGAGGCGCGCCGCGGACCGTCTGCATGCGATGGCTGAGGCGCATCGATCCCTTCTCGTACCGATCGCCGAGGAAAACATCGACCTCGGTCATCATGTCGGGAAGTTGTGCTCCAGCCTGTCGCGCGCATACCTCAGCGAGCGGGGCATTCAGCTGACCGTTGCAATGGACGAAATCCCGCTCGAGGCCGCGCGGTGCTGGCGCGTCGGTCTGATCGTCTCCGAACTTGTCCGCAACGCGGCTCGCCGTGGCCTGAAGGATCGCCAGGGTTCCATCCGTGTCACACTGAACAGGAGTGGCAGCAGCGCCTGGTGCGTTGTCTGCGACGACGGATGCGCCGCCTCTGATCCGCCTGAGGGACATGAGTGGCGGTTGATACGCGCGCTGACGGCGGAACTTGGCGGCTCTGTGCAGTGGAAATTCACCCCGTGTGGATCGGTTGCGGGTGTGCGCTTCCCTCTGATCACGCCTTAGCTTCTGCACCCGAAAGCTTCTACACCAAAACTGCCAGCAACGCGGTCTGCGCTCTTATCAGAACGCGCGCGTTTCCATGAGCTTGAGCCAACTTCGCGCAGGAAAGTCGATGCGGATCAATGCCACCCGACCAGCGGTCAGCAAAATGCCCCCGACCGCGTTGCACTCCAACTGGAGGACGTTGCATCAGCACCGAATGCGCGATCCTTGCCGGGCGTGCAGAATCGCATCCGCCGCCTTGCCCGCTTTTTCGCTCAGGCGCGGCAAATCTCGTAGAGAAACCAACTGCGCCGTTCGCTTTCGTCGATCCATCCTTCGATCAGGCTCGCGGTGGCAATGTCCGAATAGCTATCGCACAGCTCATGGACGCGACGCAGCTCGGCCACCAACTGCTTATTGTCGCCGTGAAGCTCGGCGAGCATGTCCTGCGGATCAACATAGTCGGCATTGTTGTCGAGGATGCGCTGGCGTCGCGCGATATCGGAGATCGAACGGATCGTGGTGCCGCCGATTTTGCGCGCGCGCTCGGCGATCGCGTCGGTCATCTCGAAGATCTGATCGCCATGCTCGTCGAGCAGGAGGTGATAGTCCCGGAAATTCGGACCACTCATGTGCCAGTGAAAATTCTTGGTCTTAAGATACAAGGTGAAGACGTCAGCGAGCAGACCGGCCAGGCCGGCAGCGATGTCGCGGGTCGCGTCGGAACCAAGATCTGTCGGAGTGCGCAGGAAGCGATCCGAGCCGGCTGTCTTGCTCAACTGTTGCGTCATGATCCCAGGTCTCTCTACAGGCCGCGCACCGGCGTCTTTTCGATACGTCAGAATACGAAATGCCGTGTTCTGATCCAATCAGACGAAGGTATAGGCGCGCTCGCAGGGACGCGATTGCATCTTAGTCAGGCCTTCACGAGCGAATTGACGCAAGCCGGATTTGACCGCAATCACCGTAACCACGCCTGAAGACTTACCGCATCGGGATGGCGGCCCTCAACCTGCCACCGACACCAAGGTGCTATGGACCGTGTCGGGCAGTACGGGCATCGTGTCGGCATCGCTGAACCGACATCCAAGTGACCGAAGTCCATGTCGCCGACAGCGCTCGGCCGCCGGGCCGAGGGACGTAGGCGCGGCAGTATCGTCTCGCCACGTGGAACCTTGGTGATCAAGGTGGAAAATTGCGTCGCCCGGAATTTACCGAACGTGTCTGTAGTTCTGGGGTGGCGGACTGGTTGGGGAGCGGCGGCCGTCGGCTCTCTTCATCTGGTTCAGCATCGCACATGAACGCAAGGATCTCGGTAAGACTGACCAAATGGACAATCAGGCCACTGTTCAGCCGATCACCGTAGCCGTGGAAGCCAGCAGCCTGCGCGATCAGGTGGCGACGATCAAACGGGCGCTGATAGGCTCACCGGTGCGCAAGTGGCTGGGCTGGACGTCGGTCGGCATTATGGCNGGTGGCGATCGACATCCGCTGGCTACCGTAGCCGTGGAAGCCAGCAGCCTGCGCGATCAGGTGGCGACGATCAAACGGGCGCTGATAGGCTCACCGGTGCGCAAGTGGCTGGTCTGGACGTCGGTCGGCATTATGGCGGTCATCGTCGCGACGTCGATCGGCCAGGTTCTGCTCAACCGCTGGAACCAGCCTTTCTACGATGCGCTGGCGCGTCGCGACATGGCGGCCTTCCTGCATCAGCTGATGATCTTTGCCGTGATTGCCGGNTTCTACGATGCGCTGGCGCGTCGCGACATGGCGGCCTTCCTGCATCAGCTGATGATCTTTGCCGTGATTGCCGGCACGCTGCTGCTGCTCAACATCGCTCAGACCTGGCTCAACCAGATGATCCGGCTGAAGCTGCGCGAGGCGCTGACGCTCGACCTGATCGACCAATGGATGCGGCCGGCGCGGGCCTTCCGGCTCGCCAATGCCGGCGCCATCGGCGTCAATCCCGACCAGCGCATGCAGCAGGATGCCGCGCATCTGTCCGATCTGTCGACGGACCTCGGCGTCGGCCTGCTGCAATCCTTCATCCTGCTGGTGTCGTTCGTCGGCGTGCTTTGGCAACTCTCGTCGGGCTTCGTCTTCCACATCAACGGCTGGTCGCTGGCGATACCGGGCTACATGGTCTGGGCCGCGTTCCTCTATGCCGGCATCGCCTCCTGGCTGAGCTGGCTGGTCGGGCGGCCGCTGATCCGCCTCAACAGCGACCGCTACACCCGCGAGGCCGAGCTGCGTTCCGGGATGGTGCGCGTCAACGAGAATGTNATCCGCCTCAACAGCGACCGCTACACCCGCGAGGCCGAGCTGCGTTCCGGGATGGTGCGCGTCAACGAGAATGTCGACGCCATCGCGCTCTATCACGGCGAAGCCGATGCCAAGAGACGGCTCGAAATCGACCTTGGCACGGTGCTGGGCGCGATGCGAAACATCTACAAAGCGCAGATCAACCTTTCCTGGGTGACCGATACCTATGGCTGGATCACCGTGGTGGCGCCGATCCTGGTTGCATCGCCGGTCTATTTTTCAGGCGACATCAGCTTTGGCGGGTTGATGATGGCGGTCGGCGCCTTCAACCAGGTGCACTCGTCGCTGCGCTGGTTCATCAACAATATCGGCGGCATCGCCGACTGGCGCGCCACGCTGATGCGCGTTGCCGACTTCCGCATTGCGCTCGATGAAACCGATGTGTTGCACGACAAGGAAAAGCGCATCGAATTCGGCGATAACGCCAATGGCAGCCTGACCTTCGAGAAGCTCCAAGTGGCCTCGCCGGAGGGCTGCACCAAACTTTTAGACAGCCATGTCGAGATCCATCCCGGTGAGCGCGTCATGATCACCGGCGACCCAGGCGCCGGCAAGACATTGTTCTTCCGCGCCATTGCCGGCCTTTGGCCCTGGGGCAGCGGGCGGATCGGCTTGCCGGCCGGAGAAACGCCGATTTTCGTGCCGCGTGTTCCGTATTTTCCTGCCGGCACGTTACGCGAAGTGCTGCATCCGAATGGCTCGGCGCCGGCTGGCGATGCTGATTTTGGGGCGGTGCTGGCCGAGGTCGGCCTCGAGCGGCTGTCATCCTCGCTCGACCGTTCCGCACGCTGGGAGCGTGAACTCAACGATGACGAACAGCGGTCGCTGGCCTTCGCCAGGCTGGCCTTGCGGCAGCCGAAATGGGTGATCATCGACGAAGCGATGGACGCGTTCGATGGTCCTTCGCTGCGAAGGGTACTGTCCATGCTGGAGAAACGCCTGCCGGAAACCGCGATCCTCAACATCGGGCGCGGACTGCACAATGGTCATTTCTTTCCACGCGCATTGAACATCGTGAAGGATACGGGTGCTGCGCCACTGAAACCCGCCCGAGTCAGGACCGGCGCCATCGACCCGCCGCCGAAAGCGGCCGTGCGGCGAAAGAAGTAGAAGGGGCTTTATTTCGCCGCGATCGCGGCGAAGATTCACGGGTCGAAACATCCGTGGTGCGGCCATGCTCGATGCGCTCAGCCTGCTTGCCTGCCTTGCCTGCACCACGCCCGTGGCTGCCCCGGCCGTTGCCGTGGATGTCGAACTGGTGCTGGCCGTCGACATCTCACAGTCGATGGACGAGAGGGAGTTCGCGCTGCAGCGCGCTGGCTATGTCGAGGCGCTCAGGCATCCCGATTTCATCAAGGCCGTGCGCTCGGGAACCACCGGGCGCATCGCGCTTGCCTATTTCGAATGGGCGGGCGTCGTGCGCGAGGATGGCGTCATCGCCTGGCAGGTGATCGACAGCGCAGAGAGCGCCAACGCCTTCGCCGACAGAATAGAAGCGCGGCCGTTCCGCAGCTTTCGCGGCACCTCGATTTCCGGTGCGCTTGCCTTCGGCGCCGGGCTGTTCGAGGGCACGGGGTTCGATGCGCCACGCAGCGTCATCGACATTTCCGGCGACGGTCCCAACAACACCGGGCTGCCCGTCGCCACGACACGCGATGCGGCGGTGGCCAAGGGCATCGTCATCAACGGCCTGCCGATCCTGATCAGCCCGTCGCCGACCTTCAGCCATCTCGACCAGTATTATGACGACTGCGTCACCGGTGGGCCCGGCTCCTTCGTGTTGCCGATCTATGCGGCCTCGGAATTCGCCACCGCCATACGCCGCAAGCTGATCCTGGAGGTGAGCGGCATCGCCGATGCGACCGTGGTCCCGATCGATGCCGCCGCACCCATGGACTGCCTGCAGGGCGAACGCGACCGGCGGCTATATTCCGACCCATATCTGCCGGAACTCGACAAATGAGGTTTGAGGCAGTTCGGAGGGGAAAGCCGCTGCGCGGCTTGTCGGCAAACTTCAGGCCGGCCGTGCACCGTATTTGTCGCGAAATTCGGCATAGAGATCGCGGCGCCAGCGCCGGCCGCCGACATAGCCACGCAACAGCTGCGGCAGCGAATAGCCAAGCGCCTTCGACGACCGGTTGGCCATATAGCCGGAGAACGCCTGCGAAACCCTGCCCTTGAGTGCATCGGCGATGAGCTGCCGGGCGATCATGTAAGGCGGAATGTAGGGGTAGCGGTCGGCGATATAGGGGTGCTTGTCGATCAAGCTCGCATAGGCTTCGACATAGCCGTCCCGGCGACCGGAGATCGAATTCTCCGAGTTGTACTTTTTCCAGTCGATCACTTCGGACAGCTGCGCGCCGCTGCGACGGGCAAAGCGCAGCAACAATTCGCGATCCTGCATGCGCGTGACGTCACTGTCGTAGCCGCCGATGGCCAGCAGCGACTCGCGCCGGGCGGTGATTGCCGACCCGGCAATGAAGATGGTCTGCGCGACAAGGGCCCGCTCCAGCGAGTCGCGGCTCAGCAGCGCTTCGCGGTTGACGCAGTTGGTGCGGCGATTGCCCTTCAGCGACACGAAGGAACTGATCAGCACTTCGAGCGAGGGATTGTTGTCGAACTGCTCCAGCGTCCGCGCCAGGCGATCCGGCAAATAGACGTCGTCGGAATCGAGGAATGTCACCACCGGCGCCTGCGCCCGCTCGATGCCGGCATTGCGGGCGGCATTGGCGCCGCGCCATTTCGAGCCAACATAGATCAGCCGTGGATCGCGGATTTCGGCAAGTGCGGCTGCCGTACCGTCGGTCGAGCCGTCATCGACGACAATGTGTTCGAACCGGGGAAAATTCTGCGCCAGCACGCTCTCCACGGCGCGCACCACCTTGCTGCGGCGATTGTGCGTCGGTGTGATCACCGAGATCAGCGGAGCGAGGTCGGTTGCCTTGGACATGTTGCTTCGATTGTGCCCCGAAATGCCTGGAGGCCGGAGGTTTTGATGGTCGCCGTCCAAGCCTTACCCCGGGATGGCATTCGATTCGACGCTACAAAAAACCAGCGGCAATGTCATCACAAACTGTTGAGCCAGGACGCCGGTAAGCCGGCCGATTACCCCAGACGTAATCGACCGATGGCCATCATGTCTGCAGATTGCGCCAACGAAGCCGGTCGTCGGGCTTCGATCTCACAGGGAGTTCAGCCATGGCCGCCTACGCCGTCGCCCATATGCGTCAAGTCACAATGGGCCCGCAGATTGTCGAGTATCTGCAGAGGATCGACGCCACATTGGAGCCGTTCGGCGGCCGCTTCCTTGTCCACGGCGGCGACATGGACGTGGTCGAAAACGAATGGCCCGGGCATCTGATCGTCATCGAGTTTCCGGACAGGGCGCATGCGTGGGGCTGGTACGATTCATCAGCCTATCGGGAGATTCTGGTCTTGCGCACCGACAACTCCCACGCCGATGTGATCATCGCCGATGGCGTTCAGCACCCGCACAAGGCGACGGACGTGCTGGAATAGGGGCAAACTACCGCTTCAGCAAGAACACCGCTTGCTGGCCGAAGAAATTCCAGAACCACCATGGCATCGACAGGCCGATCTTCTGGCCGTTGCCGTCGAGCGCGGTGGCTTTCTCGACCGAAGCGCCGAGTTCCTCGACCAGATTGACGAAGTCGCGGATGGTGCAGAAATGGATGTTGGGCGTGTCGTACCAGGAATAGGGCAGGTCCGCGGTCACCGGCATCCGGCCCTTGACGAACAGCGACAGCCGCACCCGCCAGTGGCCGAAATTGGGGAAGGAGACGATGGCGCGGTTGCCGATTCGCAGCAGCTCGTCGAGCACCAGCTTCGGGTTGCGGGTCGCCTGCAGCGTCTGTGACAGGACGACGAAGTCAAAACCCTTGTCCGGATAGAATTCGAGGTCGGTGTCGGCATCGCCCTGGATGACCGAGAGGCCGCGCGCAACGCATTCATTGACGCCTCGCTGTGACAGCTCCAGCCCGCGGCCGTCGACCTGCTTGGTCTCCTGCAGGAGTTCGAGCAGCAGGCCGTCGCCGGAGCCGACATCGAGCACCCGCGACTGCGGCGGTATCAGGTTGGCCACGACTTCGAGGTCGACGCGCTGGCTGCCATTGACGCTCATGAGGCGAGCCCCCTTGCGCGGGCCGCCGAGCCGATGAAGCCCTTGATGGCGGCAAACAGTTCGGGTTCATCGAGCAGGAAGGCATCATGGCCGCGGTCGGTGTCGATCTCGACAAAGGAGACGGAGGCGCCGGCGGCGTTGAGCGCATGCACGATCGAGCGGCTCTCCTCGGTCGGGAACAACCAGTCCGAGGTGAAGGACACCAGGCAGAAGCGGGTCTTGGTCCCGGCAAAGGCATCGGCCAACCGGCCGCCATGGTCGGCGGCGAGGTCGAAATAATCCATCGAACGGGTCATGTAGAGGTAGGAGTTGGCGTCGAAGCGGTCGACGAATGTCATGCCCTGGTGGCGCAGATAGCTTTCGATCTGGAAGTCGGCGTCGAAACCGAAGGTCAGCGCTTCGCGGTCCTGCAGATTGCGGCCGAATTTCCGATGCAGGGCGGCTTCCGACAGATAGGTGATGTGGGCGGCCATGCGCGCCACGGCGAGCCCCTTTTCCGGGCGCTTGCCGTGCTCGAAATATTTGCCGCCATGCCAGTCCGGATCGGCCATGACGGCCTGCCGGCCGACCTCGTGGAAGGCGATGTTCTGCGAGGAATGGCGTGCGCCTGTGGCGATCGGCAGGGCCGAGAAGACGCGCTCGGAATAGCATGACGCCCATTCCAGCACCTGCATGCCGCCCATCGAGCCGCCGAGCACGCAAAACAGCTTTTCGATGCCGAAATGGTCGACCAGCATCAGTTGCGCCCGCACCATGTCGCGGATGGTGATGATTGGCAGGTCGAGGCCGTAGGGCTTGCCGGTGGCGGGATTGGTCGAGGCCGGACCGGTGGAACCGAGGCAGCCGCCGATGACGTTGGAGCAAATGACGAAGAAGCGGTTGGTGTCGATGATCTTGCCGGGACCGATCAGCACTTCCCACCAGCCGGGCTTGCCGGTCACCGGATTGGTGCTGGCGACATGCTGGTCGCCGGTCAGCGCGTGGCAGACCAGGATGGCGTTGGTGCGGGCATCGTTGAGGGCGCCATATGTCTGGTAGGCGATCTGGAACGGCGACAAAAGCGTGCCGGCGTCGAGCTTCAGCGGCTTGTCAGGGCCAAAACGCAACACAGGGCTCGACGGGTTGTCGGCCTCGTTGTTGGTTTTTGTAGCGCGGAGCGCGGCCATGTGACTCTCCTTGCCCGCCGTCAGGCAATAAAAAACCGGCAATGCGATCGCAAAGCCGGTTACGTCACGCAAACGGCCCTTTAGCGAGTTGTTTAACGTGGCTGCAAGCCGACCGGCCAAATCACCACGGAACTGTTGCGTTCTTCTAGAACTCGTGCGGCCCGGCGTCAACGGCCAGCTATTGCCCGCCTCTCGACATTCGCGGCTACGGCTTGTATTTCCGCTGCGGCCTCCGGACGGAGGCATTCTCGATGGATTTGCGACATGGACAAGACAGCGGACAAGGCACGGCCGACGCCCCGCGCGGGCATTATGGACATCGACGCCTATGTGCCGGGCAAGAGCACGGCACCGGCCGGCATCGCCAAGGTCCATAAACTGTCGTCGAACGAGAACCCGCTCGGCCCGTCGCCGAAGGCGATCGAGGCCGCGCGCGAAGTGGCTGGCAAGCTCGATGTCTATCCCGACGGCACCGCCCGCCGGTTGCGCGAGGCGATCGCCGAAGTGCATGGCCTCAACCCGGCAAACATCATCTGCTCCAACGGTTCCGACGAGATACTTGGCCTGCTGGCGCAGACCTATCTTGCGCCAGGCGATGAGGCGATTTTTACCGAACATGCCTTCATGGTCTACAAGATCTACATTCAGTCGGCGGGGGCCAAGCCGGTTGCTGTGAAGGAAACCGAGGAGCGCGCCGACGTCGACGCGATCCTGGCCGCGGTGACGCCGCGGACCAAAATCATCTTTCTCGCCAATCCCAACAATCCGACCGGCACCTATCTGCCGTTCCAGGAGGTCCGCCGCCTGCATTCCACGCTCCCGGGCAACGTGCTTCTGGTGCTCGACGCGGCCTATGCCGAATATGTCAGGCGCAATGACTACGAGGCCGGCATCGAGCTGGCGGGCAGCGCACAGAATGTGGTCATGACCCGCACCTTCTCCAAGCTCGGCCTTGGCGGCGCGCGCATCGGCTGGATGTATGGCCCACTGCACATCGTCGATGCCATCAACCGTATCCGCGGCCCTTTCAACGTTAACGCAACAGCGATCGAGGCCGGCATTGCCGCCATCCGCGACCGCGCCCATGTCGAGCGCAGTTCGTTGCACAACGAGACCTGGCTTACCTGGCTGAATGAAGAGCTGACGAAGCTTGGGCTCAGGGTGACGCCCAGCGTCGGCAATTTCGTCCTCATCCACTTTCCCGACGACAAGAAGCATTCGGCTGAGGCGGCGGACGACTACCTCACCCAGCGCGGCTATATATTGCGGCGCGTTACCGGCTATGGCTTTCCCAATGCGCTGCGCATGAGCGTCGGCACCGAAGAAGCCAATCGCGGCGTTATCGACGCCCTCACGACGTTCCTGAAAAGCTGAAACAATGACATCACCGATTTTTGAAAAGATCGCGCTGGTCGGCATCGGCCTGATCGGCTCGTCGCTGGCCCGCATCATCCGCCGCGAGGGCCTGGCCCGCCATGTCGCCATCGCGACGCGCAGCCCGGCCACGCTGGCGCGGGCGAAGGAGCTCGGTCTTGGCGAGAGCTACACCACCGGCGCCAGGGAAGCGGTCCGCGACGCCGACCTGATCATCGTCTCGGTGCCTGTGGGATCGTCGGGCGAGGTGGCGCAAGAGATCGCGCCGGGGCTGAAAAAGGGCGCCATCCTCACCGATGTCGGTTCGACCAAGGCCTCCGTCATTGCGCAAATGCAGCCCTATGTACCGGACGGCGTGCACTTTATTCCGGGGCACCCGCTGGCAGGTACGGAGAAATCGGGCCCGGATGCGGGTTTCGCCGACCTGTTCGAAAACCGCTGGTGCATCTTCACGCCGCTGCCGGGAACCGATCCGGCCGCGCTGGAAAAGCTGTCGGAATTCTGGCGGCGCTGCGGCTCCAACATCGACTCGATGGACCCGCAGCATCATGACATGACGCTGGCCATCGTTTCGCATCTTCCGCACATCATTGCCTACAACATCGTCGGCACGGCCGACGATCTGGAATCGGTGACCAAGTCGGAAGTGATCAAATATTCGGCTTCCGGTTTCCGCGACTTCACCCGTCTGGCCGCCTCCGACCCGACCATGTGGCGCGACGTGTGCCTGCACAACAAGGATGCCATCCTGGAAATGCTGGCGCGCTTTTCGGAGGACCTCGCCTCGCTGCAGCGGGCGATCCGCTGGGGCGACGGCGACAAGCTGTTCGACCTGTTCACCCGCACCCGGGCCGTTCGCCGTTCGATCATCGAGGCCGGCCAGGATATCGACGTGCCGGATTTCGGCCGGCAGGCGGTGAAAAGTTAAATCTGTTTCAGACGGGCCAGGTCGCCGCGACCATGGCCATTGCCTCGTCCCTGTTTGGCGCCCCCAGCCGGCCGCCGAAGCGCTGGCATTTGAGCGCGGCCGCCGCGCTGGCAAAGCGCAACGCCTGCTCAATCGGCATGGTTTCCGCCAACGCGACAGCAAAGGCGCCGTGGAAGACGTCGCCGGCGGCAAGCGTGTCAACCGCCTTGATCTTCGGCGCCGCGATGTGGCGCACGCATCCGGCGGACCGGTCATGCCACCAGCTTCCCGCGGCGCCGCCGGTCACCGCCACGAAGGCATCGGTGCGGCTGGCGAGGTCGGCACAGGCGGTTTCGGGGTCCAGCGCATGGCCGCAGACGATGCGTGCCGCCGTCTCCGAAGCGACGATGTGCGATGCCAGCGGCAGCAGGCGCTCCAGCACCTCAACCGGCGCCGTGTCGGCGTCGAGGATTGCCGGGCAACCGGCGTCGCGCGCGGCGGTCAAGGCAAGAGCGGCGGCGCCCGGCCAGCGCACATCGACCAGCACGGCATCGAAGCCGGAAAGATCGGCGACAGGCACCGCCTCGGGGTCGGCCTGCGCCTTTGGGTCGTAGAAGGGCACGATGATGCGCTCGCCATGAGCGTCGACCAGGATCGCGGCCAGCGCCGAGCGGGCGCCTTCGACGCGGCGGACAAAGCCGCAATCGACGCCCTCGGCCTCGATGCCGGCCAGCAATTGGTCGCCGACGGCATCGCCACCTGCACTTGCCCACAGGAACACCTCGGCGCCGAGACGGCGGGCGGCGCAGGCAGCACTTGTCGCCATGCCCGAGGCGATCTGGATGCCGTCCGAGGCGATGAACTTGCCCTGATGCGTGGGCAGGGTTTCGACGCGCAGGATGGTATCCAGCGTCAGCGCGCCAACGCTCAGCAGTTTCACCGGTCGGTTCATGCGTCGGCTTGCTCGAGCATGATCTCTCCCCAATAGCCGTTCCCGCTCTTTGCGATCATGCTCTATCTCTTTGTTTTAACGCAATTCCGGACGGAAAACCGCTCACACTTTTCCTGGAATTGCTCTAATCGAGCGGCTTGATCTTGCCCAGCGGAATGAAGCCGAGCGAGACCTTGCCCTTCACCACCTTGAGCGGCATTGACGGTTCGTTGCCGAGCAGCGCCAGACCGGCAAAGCCTTGCTCGATCTGGCTCTTCTGCTCGGGGATTGCGGTGGCGAGGATTGCCGCCACGGCTTTGGGATCCTGCAGCTTGATCGTCAGGTCGGCATTGACCTGGCCGTTGGCGTCGACCGACACCGGGCCGGAGACGGTGATGCGCGCGGCTCCCGACGACAGATCGAGCTTGTGGATGTCGACCGCCTGGCCGCGCAGGCTCCTGGCCTGCGTCTTCATCAGCGCGACGCCGTTCTTCAGCGTCGCGTCGCCGCTGCCGTCGAGCGGCGGCAGCACGCGCCCGCCGATCGCGTCGGCGTCGATCTCAAGATCGGTGAAGCTGCCGACGTAGCCGATGTCCTGGCCGTCGGGTCGCAACTCGCCCGCCGCGGTTCCGGCGCTGAACAGTGAAACCGGATCAGTGTCGTCGGCCGGATCCGTCTGGCCGGACAAGCTCTCCGCCTGCAGCGAAATGCTCCGGGGCAGGGGCCAGGAGAGCTTGGCATTGGCCTGCAGATTGTCCCAGTCGATCCATAGCGGCGCCATCCCCGGCACCGAGGTGCGCAGCGGCCCACGCAACTCGGCGGCAGGCGACAAAGGCCGGATGAGCTCTGCAACGAAGTTGAAGCTGCCTGCCGAGGCGGCAACGTTCCTGGCGTCGTCCTCGTAAGCCAGATTGTCACAGGAGATGGCAAAACTCAGGGGGTAGCCGCTGACGGTGAGGTTGGCGCAGCCGGCCTCGATGCCTTTGTCCTTGAGCGAGGCCACCGCCTTGTCGGCTTCGCTGCTGACGCGACCGGCGACATAGAACCAGACCGCGCTGTAGACGCCGAACAGCATAACGACCAAGGCAGCGAGCCACATTAGCCGGCGGCGAAACTTCGACGGACGCTCGTCACTTGACGTCATGCTGCGGCTTTCATTAACGCGGGCGTGTTGCGGGTGGACTGTGGCTTACGCAACAAGCAAAAAGAACAGAAGAGCACCGATTCCGATGCGGCGGCGTCACTCTCGTGCAATCAGGCTTGGCGATATGGGCGATTTTTGGGTTTTTGGCTACGGCTCGCTGATCTGGCGACCGGGATTCGCCCATGTCGAGACACGGCGCGCGCGGCTTTACGGCTACCGCCGGTCGCTGTGCGTCTATTCCTTCGTGCATCGCGGCACGCGCCAGCGGCCGGGCCTGGTGCTAGGCCTCGACCGTGGCGGCTCCTGCATCGGGCTGGCCTTTCGCGTGCCCGGCGAGCTGCGCGATGAGGTGCTGACCTATCTGCGCGAGCGCGAATTGGTGACCAGCGTCTACCTCGAGCGTGTGCTCGATATCAGCCTCGACGGGAATGGGGCGGCCGCGGGAGAGAGAGTGAAAGCGGTCGCCTATATCGTCGACCGCCAGCATGAGCAGTATGCCGGCGGGCTCGACCCCGCGCATGCGGCAGGTGTTATCCGTGGCGCCGTCGGCCAGTCCGGAAACAACGAGGACTATGTGCTCAACACGCTGCAGCATCTCGCGGCGCTGGGTATCAGCGACCACTGGCTGGAAGAGGTGGCGAAGCGGATCGCCTCGTGAGCCAGTAGACCACGGCGAGCCTGCAGGCGAAGCTCTTGCGCCTTTGTGAAGCGCTGGCCCGCTGGAAAAATTGGCTGAGGCCTTTGACCTCGGCGCGGCGAGACCTAGCTTAGCTGCGGCCCGGAGCATTCGGGTCGCCCGCCGCCAGCCCACGGAGCCCCGTCTTGCAAAAACGCCGTCTCGGTCAAACCGACCTTTCCATCGCGCCGCTGGTCCTGGGCGGCAATGTCTTCGGCTGGACCGCGGACGAGAAGACCTCCTTCGACCTGCTCGACCGGTTCGGCGACGCCGGCCTCAACGCTATCGATACGGCCGATGCCTATTCGCGCTGGGTGCCCGGCCACGCGGGCGGCGAGTCCGAGACCATCATCGGCAAATGGATGAAAAGCCGCGGCAACCGTGACAAGATCATCGTCATCACCAAAGTCGGCTCGGATATGGGACAAGGCAAGAAGGATCTGTCCGCTGCCCATATCGAAAGGGCAGTCGAGGCGTCGCTCAAGCGACTGCAGACCGACGTGATCGACCTTTATCTCTCGCATTGGCCGGACCCGACAACCCCTTATGAGGAGACGCTCGGCGCCTACCAGAAGCTGCTCGCTGCCGGCAAGGTCCGCCATATCGGCGCCTCGAATCTTGACGCCGGCCAGCTGCGCGCCGCGCTCGATGTTGCCAGCCTGCGCGGGCTGCCGCGCTACAGCGTGCTGCAGCCGGAATACAATCTCTACGACCGCTCATTCTTCGACGGGCCGCTGCATGATCTGTGCGTGGCCGAGGATATCGGCGTCATCACCTATTTCAGTCTCGCCAAGGGGTTTTTGAGCGGCAAATACCGTAGCGAGGCCGATCTCGGCAAAAGTGAACGCGGCGGCGGCGTGAAGGCTTATCTCAATGCGCGCGGCATGCGCATTCTGGCCGCACTCGACACTGTGGCGGCGCGCCATTCGGCCAAGCAGGCGGAAGTAGCACTCGCTTGGGTGATGGCGCAGCCCGGCATCACTGCGCCGATCGCCAGCGCCACGACGCTGGACCAGGTCGACAGCCTGGTGCGCGCCGCATCGCTGAAGCTCAGCGCGGACGATCTCGTGGCGCTGGACAAGGCCAGCGCCTAGCCGCGCAGGTTCGGCACGATCGTTCAAGACGACGGCTGTCCGCCTTGCCACACTGTTCTCCATTATTGTGGAGAAGAGGCAGCGTGGCCGCAGACATTCTTTCGCAGGCGCAGCCCTGGCAGCAATTGCTGGCGCTGGTGCTGGCGGCAACCGTCGTCATGGGCAGTCCTGGCCCGGCGACGATCAGCGTCACGGCGATAGGGGCCGCCTTCGGCCTGCGCAATTCGCTTCACTACACATCGGGGATCATTTTAGGCACGGTCGCGGTGCTGCTGGTCGTGGCCACCGGCATCAAGGCTATCCTCACCTCGATGCCGGGCGTAGCGCCAGTGCTGGCGGTCGCTTCCGCCGCCTATATTCTCTACCTCGCCTACAGAATAGCGACAGCGCCGCCGCTGGCCGCGCGTGACAACAGCGCGGTTCTGCCGACCTTCCTCGGCGGCTTCTTGCTCGCCGTTGCCAACCCGAAAGCCTATGTGGCGATTGCTGCGGTCCTTGCTGGCTCCGCGACAGCAGCCGGCGCCGATGCTCTCGGCATCCCGGCCAGGCTGGCGGTTCTCACCCTGATGATCGTAGCCATCCATGTGCTGTGGCTGCTGGCCGGCGCGGCCTTCGCCCGCACCCTGCGCCAGCCGCTGACGTCGCGGATCATCAATCTGGCCTTCGCGGCGACGCTGGTGCTGACCACGGCGCTGGCGGCGTGGCCTTGAGCCGGCCCGCAGAAGAGATCAAGCTTTGGTCTTTTTTGTTTTGGCGCGATTCAGGACGGAAAAAACCGCTCACACTTTTCCTGGAATTGCTTTGGCGGCCGCGGCGAGTTCGGCCAGCCGCTTGACCGCCGTCGGCGGCATTTGCGGCGGGTTAGGAGCCTGCGATGCCTCGATCAGCAGCTGGTCGCAGGCGGCTTCCGTATCGCCGATCAGCCGGTCCATGAATTCGTCCTTGCCGAGCCCGGGCGGAATCGGCGGCAGGAAGCGGGCCTTGATGGTGCCGGGAAAGCGCAAGAATTTGCGGCGAGGCCAATAGAGGCCGGCGACATGGGCGACCGGTACCACCGGGACGCCAAGCTGCGTATAGAGCTCGACAATGCCGTATTTGTAAGCCGGCTCGTCGCCTGGCGCTCGGCGCGTGCCTTCGGGGTAGATAATCAGCTGGCGCGGATTGCGCCCCATCTCCTGCTTTGTCGATGCAACGACCTGCTTCAACGCCTTGGAGCGGCTGCCGCGGTGAACCGGGATCATCCGCATCTTCAGGATGTACCAGCCGAAGAAGGGGATCCAGGTCAGCTCGCGCTTCAGGATATAAAGCGGATCGTGGAGGAAGGGAAAGAAAGCGATCGCGTCCCAAAACGACTGGTGTTTCGGCGCCAGGATGAAAGAGCCCTCCGGCAGGTTCTCGACGCCGGTGATGTCGCTCCTGGTGCCGGCGATCTTGTCGTAGAGCCACAGGCTGGTGCGCGACCAGAATTTCGGCACGAACCAGGCGCGATGGCGTGGCGAGAGGAAGTAGTAAGGGGTCCAGAGGACCATCTGGACGATCAGATTGACATAGAAGACGAAGTTGAACGCCAGCGAGCGGATATAGAGCATGCGGGGAAGGGCCCGTTGAGGAGGTGTGCGTTGGTTACACCAAGCGCGGGCAAAAAGGAAACGCCGCAATGGCCTGACATAGGCCGGCTCGCCACTGACTCAAGCCAGTCTCAACTCACCACGTCGCCTGCAATAGCCGCTGCTTCAGCCGCGGAGCGGCGAAATCGAGGAACGCCCTGAGTTTCACCGCCAGCAGGCCTTGGCCGGCATGGACGAGGCTCACCGGCCACGGCTGCGGCTCGAAGGGTCGCAAGACCGGGACGAGTACGCCGGAACGTACTGCGTCCGCGATCTGGTAGGAGAGCACCCGCGTCATCCCGGCGCCTGCAATCGCGGCATCGATTGCAGCTTCCGCCGTGTTGACGCGCAGCCGTGAGCGGATCGGCACGATCAGTTCGCCCTTGTCGCCGGCAAAGCTCCAGCTGGCGAGCGCTGCAGGCCCTTCGAAACTGATGCATTCATGCGCGGCCAGATCGTCCGGCGTCCGCGGCATGCCATGCGCGGCGACATAGGCGGGGCTGGCGCACACGACGCGACGGATCGCGCCGACGCGGATGGCAATGAGGCTCGAAGGCGCAAGCTCGCCGATGCGGATGGCAAGGTCGAGATGTTCCTCCGCCAGTTGGGTTATCCGGTCAGCCAGCGTCAGGCGAATGTTGACTTGAGGATAAGCCGCCAGGAATTCGGTGACGACAGGCAGCACGTGCAGGCGACCAAAGACGACCGGCGCGGTGATGAACAGGTCGCCGGTCGGCGTGCTGTATTCGCCGGCAGCGGTGCGTTCGGCTTCGCCGACCTCGCCGAGGATGCGGCGGCAGGCGGCGAGATAGACCTGGCCGGCATCGGTCAGCGTGAGCTGCCGGGTCGAACGGTTCAGCAGGCGCGCCTGAAGGTGCTTTTCGAGGTCGGAAACCTTGCGGCTGACCGTTGCCAGTGGAATGCCGAAATGGCGGCCGGCAGCGGAAAGGCTGCCCGCTTCCACCGCGGCGACGAACAGCGACATGGCTTCGAGACGATCCATACTTTCTTCCGGAAATTGGAAGGATAGCTTGCAACTATGCCATCTACATCCAAAACATGGAAGGATCTACCTCTTCGCGTACAATGGCCGTGTTTCGGCCTCGCGGAGGCTTCCATGAATGCTCATACTTTCACCAGCGATGTCGCCTTCACGCCGACCGTCAAGGCGATCCAGACCCGCAAAGGTTCGCGCAAGGGCTATGCCAGCGCCGAGGAGCGCGGCGGATGGCGCGCCCATATCACGCCCGACCTCGCCGACTTCATCGCGGCGCAGACCAGCGTCTTCCTGTCGACCGCAAATGGCGAGGGTCAGCCCTATATCCAGCATCGCGGCGGGCCAGCCGGCTTCCTCAAGGTGCTGGACGAAAAGACCATCGGCTTCGCCGATTTCTCCGGGAACAGGCAGTTCATCACGCAAGGGAATCTCGCCGACAACAACCAGGCATTCCTGTTCCTGATCGACTATGCGCATCGCCAGCGCGTCAAGATCTGGGGCACGGCGCGCGTCGTCGAGGACGATGCCGATCTTCTGGCAAGGCTGATGCCGCAGGACTACAAGGCGCGCCCCGAGCAGGTCATCTTGTTCACCGTCTCGGCCTGGGATGCCAATTGCCCGCAACACATTCCGCAGCGATTCGAGGCCGCCGATGTCGCGGCCGCACTCGCCGAACGCGACAAGCGGATTGAAAGCCTCGAACAGGAGATTACGCGGCTGCGTGGCGCGGAAGACGGCACGGCCAAGGGGTAATCGAGCGCCGTCAGAGTCGTCTGTCTGGACGCAATTCCCAAGGGAAAGCGTACGTGCTTTTCCCGGGAAAACCGCTACACACTTTTCCTGGAATTGCTTTAGTCCTTGGCGGTCGAAACCTCGGCCAGTGCGACGCTGTCGGCGGTCTGGCGGACCGGGACGACGCCGCGCGCAAGCGCCAGCAGGTATTTGCTGTATTCGGTCAGAAGCACGCGTAGCGCTTCCGGCTTGGTCAGCCAGTCGCCATTGTCCAGATTGGTGTTGACCACCGGATAGGGTTCAAGCCTGGCGCCATGCAGCAGGCGGCCCATCTCGAGCAGGCTGCGCGGCATGTGGTAATTGTTGGTGACGAGGATGACGCTGCCATAGGCGTGGCTCTCCACCCATTTAGCGCTTTCCTCGGCATTGCCGATCGTGTCGAGCGCGGCGCGGTCGATGTCGACACAGCAGGAAAACAGCGCCTTGTCGCCGCCGGTAGCAGCCTGCAATTGGCGGCGGCTGGCAGAGGGATGCACGCCTGAGATCAGCAGCCGCTCGCCCTTGCCGGAGGCAAGCAGATCGAGTGCTGCGTCGAGGCGGGCCTGACCGCCGGTCAAGACGATGATCGCATCGGCCTTGGCCGGGTTGGTCGGGGTCGTCATGTGGCTGACCTTGCTGGCGAACCAGCCGAAGCCACCGGCAAACAGGGCCACCAGCAGCAGTAGACAGAGGGAGGCGAGACGCAGGGCGGTGCGCAAACGGCCCAGCCCGGTACGCACACGCAAACGCACCACTGGCATCTGTCCAGCCGTTCCGGTCGACTCCCGCGCGTTCATCATCCTATGGTTAATCCTGAAATGCCTTTTTGGTAAGGAAAAAAGCGCACATTGCGTTACGTCGGTTTTCGATCCGTGATCGTCCCTTCCATTCCTGTCCTTGCCCCCGAACTGTTTTCGCTTCTGCCCTCACGGGTCACCCCGCATCCGGCTGGCGGACATCGATGTCGCTGAGATAGGCGACGACGGTGGCGTGCGAGGTCGCCGCCGTCAGTCCGCCGATCACCAGCACCATCAGGCCGACGCCGAGATAGCCTGCCGATCCGATGGCGAAATTGCCGAACAAAGCGGTGGCCTGGTCGGCCTGCGGCGTTGCCATGTTGCGCGACGACCACCAGGAAAAGACGATGAAAACCAGGATCGCGGCTGCGCCGCCGGCGGCCGCGCCCTTCATCCCGGTGACCAGGAAATGCCAGCGGAATTCGCGCGCGATGAAGCGCGCCTCGGCGCCGACGAAATGCAGCACTTCGATGATATGGCCGTTACCCGCCATGGCGCCGCGCGTCGCAAACACTACGGTCAGCACCGTCGCCGACAGCATCAGGACCAGCACGGCGATGCCGATGGTGACCGTGGTGCGGGCCATGGCGACCAGCCGGTCGACCCATGTACGGTGATCGTCGAGCGAAGCACTCGGCAGCTTGGGCGTGAGCGCCGCACGGATGGCGCTGAAGTCGGGCGGGCTGGTCTCGTCGATGGTGACGATGATCAGGCGCGGCACCGGCAATTCGTCGATATTCAGGCCCGAGCCCAGCCATGGCTCCAAAAGGCGCGCGGTGGCGTCGCGATCGATGATCCGGGTTTCCTTCACGCCGGGGAATTCGCCGACGATCTGCGAGGCCTGGGCAAGGGCTGCCTCCATGTCGAGGCCGTCGACCGGCTTGATCTGAATCGTCGCCTCGCGCGAGATCTGGTTTTCCCAGACCGAGGCAGTGTCGCGCACCAGCGTGACGGCGCCGAAAGTCAGGCAGGACAGGAAGGTCATGATGGCGATGACCAGCACCAAGGCGCGGCCGGCAATATTCTGCGCCGGCACGATCGGCGCCATGCGGCGCTGGACGCGCTGCGTCGTCGTTGCGGGCTCGGCGGCGTCTTCATGCAGCTGTTCGGCCGATAGCTCAGTCATAAATATCCAGCCTTCCGCCGGCCAGGATCATGCGGCGCGCGTCGACCTGCTCCATCAGGCCGAGATCGTGAGTGGCGATCACCACCGCGGTGCCGAGCCGGTTGAGCTCAATGAACAGCCTGAGCAACCGGCGCGCCAGCGGCGGGTCGACATTGCCGGTCGGCTCGTCGGCAAGCAGGATTTCGGGCTGTTCGATCAAGGCCCGAGCGATTGCCGCGCGCTGCTTTTCGCCGCCCGAAAGGACCGGCGGCAGCACATGCATGCGCTCGCCCAGGCCGACCCATTTCAAAAGTTCGGTGACGTCGGTGCGGTAGCTCGCTTCCTCGCGGCCGCGCACGCGCAGCGGCAGAGCGACATTCTCATAGGTGGTCATGTGGTCGAGCAGGCGGAAATCCTGGAACACCACGCCGATGCGGCGCCTGAGATGCGGCAGTTCAGCGCGCGAGATGCGCGAGCGGTCCTTGCCGAAGATGGTGATCAGCCCGCGTGTCGGCTTCAGCGACATGAACAGAAGGCGCAGCAGCGTCGTCTTGCCGGCGCCCGAGGGCCCGCTCAGGAACTGGAAGGAGCTCTCCGGAATGTGCAGGGAGATGTCGCGGAGGATTTCCGGACCCATGCCATAGCGAAGGCCGACATTTTCGAAGCGGATCACGTGCGACGACCTGAGGTGTGTGGCGGCGGCGTGCCAACCCTTTCTGTCCAACGACCATCGGCCGCCATGGTTAACCGTCGGTTAATTTTCGCTGTTTTTGAATGCGTCACAAGGGTTCCGGTGGGGAAGCGTTAACCATTTCCATTTACGCAAAAGAAACGAAGAGGCAACAGCGGGGCCATGATGGCTGAGCAACGAACCGCGCGCCCGGTTTCCGGCGAAATCATGACCGGGACAAGTGTCGCACCGGAATCGCGTCCTGTGGCGACCGACATCGTCGATGCGGATTATGAGGTGCTGCCGCAGCTGATCCCACTGATAGAAGCCATGCCGACGCCGGCGCGCGACGTCGCGACGCCGTCGATGGAAGGCATGGAGATGCTGCGCAAATCAGATGCGTCAGCCGGGGGGCCGGCATCGCGTGGCGGGCCGATCTTCTGGATTGCCGGCATCGGTGCGGCGCTTGCCGCCTTCTGGGTCTCGGGTGGCCATGCGCTGGTGCGCCAGACGCCGTTCTGGTCAGTCGAACAGCCGGAGGGCGCCGTACTCAGCATTGCCGGCGTCACGTCGCGTGTCGACGCCTCAGGACCCGCCCCGGTGCTGTTCGTGGATGGCGAGGCCGTCAATGACGGTTTGAAGGCGGGACAATTGCCGCCGCTGGAGATACGTGTCACCGGCAATGACAGCCGCATCACCCGTTATACTCTGGGGACATCCAACCGTTCTCTGGCGCCCGGCGAAAGATTCGGCTTTTCCAGCCGCCTCGATGTGCCTAGAAACGGCGTCAAGGCCGTGGCGGTCACCTTCGCCGGCTAGTCGGTTCTCTGGAAAGGTTGTTGATGCCAGTTGTGCGCGGCAAGGACATCGAGGTCCTGTTTTCGGCGTCCGCGATCGCGCGGCGCAATCTCGAACTCGCCAAGGAGATCGCCGAGCACGACTATCACGACCTGCTGGTGATTTCGGTGCTGAAGGGCTCGTTCATCTTCGCCGCCGATTTGATCCGCGCCATGCACGATGTCGGGCTGTCGCCCGAGGTCGAGTTCATCTTCATTTCCAGCTATGGCGCCGGCACCACCAGCGGCGAGGTGAGGGTGCTGCGCGACATCGACAATGAGGTCGCCGGCCGCGACGTGCTGCTGATCGACGATATCCTGGAGTCGGGCAAGACGCTCTCCTTCACCCGCAACCTGATGCTGTCGCGCGGCGCCAAAAGCTGCGCCATCGCGGTGCTGTTGGACAAGCGCATGCGCCGCCAGACCGAGCTGAACGCCGACTATGTCGGCTTCGACTGTCCCGATTACTTCGTCGTCGGCTACGGCATGGACGTCGCTCACGCTTTTCGCGAACTGCCGTTTGTCGGTGTCGTCAAAGGCGATGCCTGAGAAAAGGCCCCCGACGCTTCAAATTTTCAGAAAAAGTCAACTTTTGCCCGCCAAATTCCGGCCCATGGCAAAGCTTCTGATCGTCGAGGACGATGAGTCCGTCCGCACCCTCGCCGCCCGCGCGCTCGAACGCGCCGGGCACTCGATCGATATCGCCGCCGACGGCGCGCAGGGGCTGGCGATGGTCAGTGCTGCAGGCGGCGGTTACGACCTCGTCGTCTCCGATATCCGCATGCCGGAAATGGATGGCATCGAGATGGCGATCGCCGCAGCCAGGCTTTTCCCTGACATGAAGATCCTGCTGATGACCGGCTATGCCGACCAGCGCGAGCGCGCCGAGGAATTGAACGGCATCATTATCGACGTCGTGCAAAAGCCTTTCACGCTGGCCGAAATCCGCTCGCGGGTCGACCAGGCGCTCGCCTGCTTCGCCTGACACGCTTCAGGCGGCATCCTGAGACGCGGCGAGGACAGGCGCAGCGCTCCGGCGCCGTTCGGTGTTGAGCGCCAGCAGACCGGCGCCGATGATCAGCGCCGCACCGATGGCGGTGGTCGAGCGCGGCACCTCGTCGAAGAACAGGAAGCCCCACAGCGGCGACCAGATAATCCCGGTGTATTCGAAGGTGGCGACGCGGTTGGCGGGCGCCAGCCTGTAGGCCTGCGACAGCAGAATCATGCCGGCCGAAGCGACGAAGCCGCAGGCCGCCATCTTGAGGAAATCCGGGGTCGTCGGCCAGACCCACGGCCGCACCAGGAATTCGAGGCTGGGGTGGACAGCATGGGTTATGCCGGCAAGCCAGAATGTGCCGGCAACCGCAGCGGCGCCGACCAGATAGGCGCCGTTCTGGTAGAAGGCCATGACGGTGGAGGATTCGGTGTCGCCGATCTTGCGCGCCATCAGCTGTGAAAAGCCGTAGAGCAAAGCCGAGCCCAACGAAAGCAGCGCCGCCCAGTCGAACAGGCCGGCGCCCGGGCGCAGCATCACGACCACGCCCAGCATGCCGATCAGCACGGTGGCGAGAGCCTGCCAGGATACCCGCTCGCCGAGATAGGGCCCGGCTATCGCCATGATGAACAGGGGCGCCATGAAATAGAGCGCCACCGCGTCGGCGAGCGGCAAGGCAGCGATCGCCAGATAGTAAACCGTATAGGAGGAGAACTGGATGAAGGCGCGTATCGTCAGCAGGCCGAACCGCTTCGAGGCGATGGCCCGCAGGCCGACGTCGGCGCGAACGAGAAAGATCAGGATCGGCAAAGCGACGATCGAGCGGATCCACATCACCTCGGTCACGGGATAGCCGGCCGACACCGCCTTGACCAGCGGGTCCTGGAGCGAGAACACCAGCACGCCAAGGCACAGGCTGATGATGCCGAGAACGATCCGGTTGCGCATGTTGTTCTGCCGGCCCTTGCCTTAACTGCCCGCAGCCGCCCGGCCATGGGGTAAAAAGAACCCGCTACCGTTTCGGGCAGCGGGTATGAGTGAGGACTCTTTGATTGGTCCGCAGCCGATTTCGCGGCGGCATATCCAATGGGCGAGCGGACTATGCTGCGGCGTTTGACATGTTGCAAACGAATTGGAATGATACCAGCGATCAAATTTGCTTATGACGGATTCGATGCGGCCACCCCTCGACAGCGATCTCCTGCGCACCTTCGTCGCCATTGCCGAAGCGGGCAATTTCACCCGGGCGGCGGAGCAGGCCGGGCGCACCCAGTCGGCGGTGTCGATGCAGATGAAGAAGCTCGAGGAGCTGGTCGGCGACAGCCTGTTCGAACGCGGCTCGCGCGGCGTGGCGCTGACGCGCCGTGGCGGCGAGCTGATCGTCAATGCCCGCCGCATCGTCTCTCTGCTCGACGAGACGGCGGCATCGATGGCGGCGGCACCGCTTGGCGGGCCTGTGCGCATCGGCATTCCCGAGGAATATGGTCACGCCATCCTGTCGCGCGCGCTCGGCGCCTTCTCGAAGCGTCACACCAAGGTCGAGGTCACCGTGCGCTATGCACATTCGGGCGCCCAGCTGGCAGCGTTGGCGGCCGGTGAACTCGACCTCGCCGTGGTGTTCGAATGGCAGGATCCTTCCGGCGGCGAGGTGCTGATGCACGATCCGACCGTGTGGGTGACATCGAGCCTGCATCACATGCATGAGGAGCGGCCGGTGCCGATCGCGCTCTACAACCGGGCCGGCTGGTGCAAGGACTTTGCCATCAAATCGCTTGAGCAGCGTGGGCTGGCCTACCGTGTCGCCTATACCAGCGACACCACCGGCGGCCTGAAGCTCGCCGTCACCTCTGGCCTGGCGATCGCGCCGATCTCGCACAGCAATATTCCGGATGGCTGTCGTGAACTCACCGCCGCTGACGGGTTCGGCCATATCGATTCCTCGAATGTGGTGATGCACCGCAGCCCAAATGCCTCAGGCGAAGCTATCGACGGCATGCAGGAGGCGATCCGCGAGGCGTTCGTCAACCGGCCGGCTTAGTCTGTTGCATCCTCGTAGAAATGCAGGCGATTGCCGAAGGGGTCGCCGACCGACACTTCACGGGTCTGCCACGACGTGGTTTCGAGGCCCGGCCGGGCGTAGCGGTATCTCTTGCCGATCAGTTCGCGGTGCAATGCCGCGATGTCCTCGACCTTGATGCGCATGGCTATACCCGGCGCGCCGTCGCCATGATGTTCGCTCAGATGCAGGACACAGCCGTCGCGGATTACACCCATGTAGAGCGGCGCATTGTCGTCGAAGCGGTGCTCGAACTCGACCTTGAAGCCGAGAAAGTCGACATAGAATTCGCGTGCCTTGGCGATGTCGAAGATGCGCAGGATGGGCGTGACGGCACCGAGTTTCGGCATGGCGCTGATACCATTCAGTTCGACGGATGTTGCCTTGGAGGCTACTTCAGCTCCAGCAGCCGCTCGAGGTAGCTGCGCTCGATGTCGGGGCTGAGCGCGTTGCCGAGCCGCTTGCGAATCGCCTCGAGAATCTGGCGGGCGCGCTGCACGTCGATCTCGTCGGGCACCTTCACCGAATCGCCGAAATCGGGTCCGCGGCTGGCGCGCGGTCGGCCCAGCGGATCGCGGCCGGCGTCCTGTTGGCGGCCGCCTTCCTGGCTGCCGCCCTGGTCCCCCTGCATCGCCTGCAGCTGCTTCATCATCTCCTTGGCGCCCTTGCGCAGCGCTTCCAGCGCGCGACCCTGGTGGCCGACTGCTTGGTCGCCTTCGCCTTCGCCAAGCGACTTTTCGGCATTGCCCATGGATTTGCCAGCGTCGCCAAACCCCTCATTGGGTTGCATGCCCATGCCTTCCAGGCCCTTCTTCAGCTTGTCGAGTTCGCTCTGCAACTGGCCCTGGCCTTCCTGCAGCTGCTTCATCGCATCGGCGAATTCCTGCGGTGTCATCGACTTCGGCCGGGCGAGAGGATCGCGATCCTTGCCGACGCCCGGCTGGTCCGGGTCGTCGCCATTGCCTTCGCCGGGCTGCTGATTATCTCCGCGCTGCATCTGGTCCATGCGGTAGGTGTCGTTCATCATCTCCTGCTGGCGGCGCATGATCTCGCCCAGCTTGTCCGTCTGCTGGCGCATCTCGCTGTCCTGCTCGCCGCCCTGCTGCTGACGGCCGGCCTGCAGGTTGTTCATCATGTTTTCCAGCTGCGACAGCAGCTCCTGCGCCTTGTCGCGGTCGCCCGACTTCGCCAGGTTCTCGATCTGGTCCATCATGCGGTCGATATCACTCTGACGCAGCTCGCGACCATTCTGTTGCATCTGCGGCGCGTTCGGGTTCTGCTTGGCGCGCTCGGCGAATTCCTGCAGGAATTCGTTCATCGCCTCGCGCAGTTCCTTCATCGCCTTTTCGATCTCTTCGTCGCTGGCGCCGCGCTTGATGGCGTCCTGCAGCGCCTGCTGGGCTTGGCGGAGCCGCTTTTCGGCGGACGAGAGATTGCCTTCCTCGATGCCGAGCGCGATTTCCCAGAGATAGGCAACCTCGTTGCGCAACTGATCGTCGCTGTCCGACATCTTCAGCCGGCTGCGGGCGCTCATGATGGCGAGGTAATGCGACATGTTGTCGAACGTGTCCTCGGGCCGCAGCGTGATGGCGTCCATCAGGTCGAGCACGCGCGGCTTGGCATTGGCGTCGAGCGCCAGTAGGCGGCGCTGCTCGACCACGGCCCGCGCCAGCGGGTTGGCGAAGGGCCGCTCCGGCATCACAATAGTCTTGGTTTCGCTGGTCGCGGTGTGTCCGGCATCGTCGGTGGCGACAAGCGACAGCTTGATGCTGGCGCCGGCCCAGACGTGCTCGGTGAGGTCCTTGGTGGTCTTGGCGGCGTTCGCCTTGCCGCCGCGGCGCGGCAGCGCCAGCGGCAGGTCAGGCGGGCCGTAGAGCGGATGCGCATCGGGCGCCGCCGGATCGGCCAGCGCGAAAACCGCCTTGGCGGTGGCCGCGCCATAGTCGTCGTCGATCTGGTAGTTGAGCTCGAAGGCGCCGTTGACGGCGCGCTTGGGCTCGCCGACGAAGCGGATCGTCGGCGGCTTGTCGGGGATCACCGCGAAGGCCCAGCGACCGAGATCGGCTTCGCCCGACTTCAGCGTCAGTGTCCCGTCGGCGGTCAGCTTGCCGGTGAACTGGCGCAGCTTGGGGGTCGCCGGGTTGACCGCCGCTGCCTTGACGGCCGCCACCTGTGGTCCCGACGGGTCGATGGCGCGAGCATTGCCGCCCTTGTCGGCAAAGCTTAGCGTTTCCTCGCCGGAGCCGCCGGTCACGCGCAGCGAGACGTCGCTGCCTTGCGGCACGGTGAAGGTGGCAACCGCCTGCTTGGCGTTGCCATCGATGACTGGCGCGGTCAAGAAGATGGGCGGCTTGCCGGTATAGGCCGGCGGGGTCACCCAGGCATCGATGCGCGGCGGTACGATGTCGCGCGCCGCATGGGCACTGAAACCATCGGACAGCCTGCCGCCGGACGGTCCGAAGGAAAAGGCAAAAGCGGTGACCAACAGCAGCGCCGCCACGGCGCGCAATGCCCACGGATCGCGCTCCGGCACGCGGGTACGCGGCAGGTCGGCGCCAAGGCTGCCGAGCTTGTCGGCCATGCGCTTTTGGTGTTCGCGCCACAACGCCTGGGAAAAGATGCTTTCCTTGCCGCTGGGACGGTCGGTCTGCACCAGCACCGGGCTGTGCTGCAGCTGGTTGGCGGCCTCGATACGGCGGTCGATTTCAGCGGCGGATGGAAGCTTGAAGAAACGCAGCGGATAGAGCGCCGCCAGCGTGGCAATACCGAACGCAGTGACCAGGATAATGCGCGCAATGTCAGGCAGCCGGGGGAAAAGGCCGAGCCAGGAGAGGCTGAGAAACAGGCTGGCGATGATGAGCAGCGGCAGAAGCAGCGGCCAGCCGCGCTCGACCGTCATCGAGACCCGTGTCGCCAGCCGGCTCAGGGCAAGCCGCCCGGCCAGGCTGCGATCGCCACTGGAAATGGGGCGTTCCGTCATCGGCCCTTCCTGCCCGGGCGGGATAGCCCGGACTCAACAAGCAGAAGTTTACCAGCAAACACGGCAAAGGCGAGGCGGTTCCGGAAAACTTGAAAAGCTTTGACGGGTTTGCGTCCCACTTCAGTCGAAGCAAGGTTTAGAATTTCGCCGGATCGGTATTCGAGCCGCAGACAAGGACGGCAATCCGCTCGCCCCGCGCCGGTGTGTAGCGGCCGGACAAGAGAGCCGCAAAGGCTGCGGCGCCACCCGGCTCGGCGATGATCCGCACCCGCTCCCACAGCGCCTTCTGCGCGGCAATGATGGCGTCGTCGGTGACCAGGATGGAGCGTTCGACGAAGGCCTCGGCGATCGGGAACATCATCTCGCCGACGCGTTTGGGCGCCAGCGAATCGGCGGCGACGCCTTCGGCCGGCGCATCGACGGGGTGGCCGGCCTCGAAGGCGCGATGCAGCGTCGGCGCGCCTTCGGGCTCGATGGCGATGATCCTGATGCGGCCGGCAAACCAGGCGGCGATGCCGCCGATCAGGCCGCCGCCGCCGACAGCGACCAGCAGCGTGTCGATGTCTGGCAGATCGGTTTCGATTTCGAGGCCGAGCGTGCCCTGGCCGACCAATGTTTCCTCCTGGTTGAAGGCATGGATCTGCAGCGCGCCGGTCTTTTCGGCAAAAGCCTCGCTGGCGGCCAGCGCCTCGGCATAGCGGGCGCCGCCGACCATCAGTTCGGCGCCGTAGCCGCGGATGCGCTGCAGCTTGGCCGGTGGGCTGACTTCGGGAACGAAGATCGTCGCCTTGTGGCCAAGCCGCATGGCGGCATAGGCGACCGCGGCGCCATGATTGCCGCCCGAAGCCGCAACCACGCCGGCCGCAGGCACCGGCCGTTCGAGCAGATTGGTGAAGGCGCCGCGCGCCTTGAACGAGCCGGAATGCTGCAGGCATTCGAGCTTGAGGTCAACCGCCTGCGGCGGCCGGTCGAAATCGGCCATGTCGACGCGCAGCACCGGCGTGTGCCTGATATAGGGGCGGATGCGCGGTTCCATCGCGGCAATGCGTTCGCGCGTGACGGTGTTGCCGTTCGTCATGACCATCTCCTTGGGATTGACAGCAATTAGTAACTTGGCAAAATGGCTAAATGCAAGAGGTTGATGTCTTCAAGGCGATCGCCAATGAACGCAGGCTGCAGATCCTCGACTGGCTGAAGGATCCGCAGGCGCATTTCCCGGCCCAGGCAGACGGCGATCTGGTCGAGGACGGCGTTTGCGCGCTGCTGATCGCGGAGAAGCTCGGCATTACGCAGGCGACGCTCTCCGAACATATGCGCGTGCTTACCCAGGCCGGCCTGCTGCGGCCCAAGCGCATCAAGCAATGGACGTTCTACCGCCGCGACGAGGACAGGATCGCCGACACAAGGATGCTCATCCAAAACCGGCTGTAGCGCAGCCGCCGTGGCGGCTCCTATGCAAGCCAGTCGGGCACCGAATCCAGGCCGATAAGCTCGTCATAGGTCTGGCGCCGGCGTACGACATGGAAACGGTCGCCGTCGACCAGAACCTCAGGCACAAGTAGGCGGGTGTTGTAGGTGCCGGATTGCACCGCGCCATAGGCGCCGGCGGTGGTGACGGCAATGAGGTCGCCAGACTTGAGCCGGGGCAGGTCACGGTCGAGGCCGAGATAGTCGCCGGTCTCGCAGACCGGGCCGACGACGTCGACCCCCATGCGCGGCGTGTCGGCCGGCGGCTGCACCACCGGCTTGATGTCGTGGAAGGCATCGTAGAGCGTCGGCCGGATCAGATCGTTCATGGCGGCGTCGACGACGAGGAAGTTCTTGGCGTCGCCTTCCTTCACGAAGATCACTTCCGAGACCAGGATGCCGGCATTGCCAACGATCAGCCGGCCCGGCTCGAACATCACCTTCACTCCAAGCTTTGTCAGGTGCTTCCTGACGATCTCGGCATAGGCATCGGGCAGAGGCGGCGGGCTGTTGTCGGTGCGGTAGGGGATGCCGAGGCCGCCGCCGAGATCGACATGCTCGACGGCGTGGCCATCGGCGCGCAGCGCGCCGACCAGTTCCGCCAGAAGCGCGAAAGCATCGTCAAAGGGCTGCAACTCGGTGATCTGGCTGCCGATATGGGTATCGATGCCGATGGGCTTGGTGCCCGGCAAACCGGCCGCGCGGGCATAGACCTGGCGCGCCCTTTGCCATGGAATGCCGAACTTGTTCTCGGCCTTTCCGGTGGAGATCTTCCTGTGCGTCCTGGCGTCGACATCCGGGTTGATGCGCAGCGAGACCGGCGCCACCTTGCCGAGCGCGGTGGCGCGGGCCGACAGCAACTCCAGCTCCGGCTCGGATTCGACATTGAAGCAGAGAATGCCGGCCTCGAGCGCAAAATCCATCTCGCGCGCGGTCTTGCCGACGCCCGAGAATACGATCTTGCTGGCCGGGATGCCGGCGGCGAGCGCGCGGCGCATTTCGCCTTCCGAGACGGTGTCGGCGCCGGCGCCGAGCTTTGCCAGCGTTCGCAGCACCGCCTGGTTGGAATTCGCCTTCAAGGCGTAACAGACCAGCGTGTCGAGCCCGGCAAAGGCCCCGGCGAACACCCGGTAGTGCCTCGTCAAGGTTGCCGTCGAATAACAATAGAACGGCGTGCCGACGCTTGCGGCGATGTCTGGTATCGCCACGTTCTCGGCATGGAGCACGCCGTCGCGGTAATCGAAATGGTTCACGAGAGTGTTTCCGGAAGTTGGAGCACGAGACCTGGCCAGAAAGATCAAGCCGGTCTCATCGGCTCTAGATCAGCGGGTCGAGGATGAACTTCTTGTCCACGACCGGTTTTTCCGGCTCCGGCGGCACCGGCTGTTTGGCGCGCTCGGCGTCCTTGCGGGCCTGGACGGCCGCTTCATAGGGCGTGTCGAGACCGGCCTTACGGCCGCAAGCGGTCACGGCAGCCATCGCCGTCAGCAGCGTCAGCGTCACCAAAATCCTTCTTGCGGTCATCGATCCATCCGTCCGAAACTTTATGTGCTGCGCTTTTAACCGAGTTTTAGGCGCATTGCACCCCGGCATCATGCCTTGGCGATGCGCTTTTTCCAGCTGCGGATCTGCTTCCTGACCTCCGACGGCGCCGTGCCGCCGAAACTGGTGCGGCTCTTCACCGAGTTCTGCACTGCCAGAACCGAGAAGATGTCTGCCGTGATGCCGGGGTTGATCCACTGCAGATCTTCCAGCGACAGCTTTTCAAGGCTCACCTTCTTCTCTTCGGCCACCGCCACCGCGCGGCCGGTGACATGGTGTGCCTCACGGAAGGGCAGGCCCAGCGTTCGCACCAGCCAGTCGGCGAGGTCGGTCGCGGTCGCGTGGCCCGAGCTGGCGGCCTTCTTCATGGCGGCGGCATTGACCGTCATGTCGCGCACCATGCCGGTCATCGCCGCCAGCATCAGATCGAGCGTCTCGGCGGCGTCGAAGACGGATTCCTTGTCTTCCTGCATGTCCTTGCCATAGGTCAGCGGCATGCCCTTCATCACCGTCAGCAGCCCGACGAGATGACCGGTGACGCGGCCGGTCTTCCCGCGCACCAGTTCGGCGGCGTCCGGGTTCTTCTTCTGCGGCATGATTGAGGAGCCGGTGGAGAAACTGTCCGACAGCCTTACGAAGCCGAATTGCGGCGTCGACCAGATGATTATTTCTTCGGCGAGCCGCGATAGATGCGTGGCGCAGATCGCCGCCAGGCTCAAAAACTCCAGCGCGAAATCGCGGTCGGAGACGCTGTCCAGGGAATTGCGCATCGGCTCGCGGAAGCCGAGCGCCTTGGCGGTCTTGTGGCGATCTATCGGAAAACTGGTGCCGGCAAGCGCTGCCGCGCCGAGCGGGCTTTCATCCATCCGCTCGATGGCGTCGCGGACGCGCGACAGGTCGCGCGAAAACATCTCGACATAGGCCATGCAATGGTGGCCGAAGGTCACCGGCTGCGCCGCCTGCATGTGGGTGAAGCCGGGCATCACGGTCGCCGCATGCTCCTCGGCGCGGTCGACCAAGGCTGAGATCAGCCCCTTCAGCGCCTCGGCGACGCGAAAGCACTCGTCCTTGACCCAGAGCCGGAGATCCACCGCCACCTGGTCGTTGCGTGACCGCGCCGTGTGCAGGCGGCCGGCGGCCGGGCCGATCAGATCGGCGAGGCGGGCCTCGATGTTCATGTGAATGTCTTCCAGCCGGGTCGAGAACTCGAACGTGCCGGCCTCGATCTCTTTCAGGATCGTGTTCAGCCCGTGAGCGATCTTTTCTTGATCGGCCGCCGAAATAATGCCCGTTTCAGCCAGCATCTCGCTGTGGGCGACCGAACCTCTTATGTCTTGCGCATAAAGTTTGCGGTCGAACGAGATCGACGCGTTGATCGCTTCCATGATCGCGGCCGGACCCGAGGCAAAACGTCCGCCCCACATCTGGTTGCTGGCCTTCTTGTCGCTCATCGCTATAACCCGTGCTCCGGAGCAGTCTTAGAAAATGGCAGACGGTAACAGATACTTCCCGGCCCCGCGCCTGATCCTCGCCGCTTTGCTGGCGGGCGTGCTGGCCGGCGCGGTCGCGGTATATGTCAGCGAGAGCGGGTCTGGCAACAACGCAGCCACCGGCAGCGCACCTGCGGCCGGCGCGGGCAACAGCAAGGACGATGTCGCCTGCGCCGCCAAGAGCGACCGCGCCAAAAAGGTTGCCGCCGCGGCCACCGGCCAGGTGGCGGCATTGCTGCCCGCCGATCCGCCGCAATCGCTGAAAAGCCTCGCCTTCAACGGCCCAGACGGCAAGCCGATGACGATCGCCGATCATGTCGGCAAGACCGTGCTGCTCAACCTGTGGGCGACGTGGTGCGCGCCCTGCCGCGCCGAAATGCCGGCGCTCGATACGCTGCAGAAGGAAAAGGGCAGCGATGCCTTCGAAGTGGTCGCGGTCAATGTCGATGCCGGCGACGATGTGAAGCCGAAGAAGTTCCTAGCCGAAATCGGCATCGGGTCGCTCGGCTACTACCGCGATTCGACGCTGGCGCTGTTCAACGACGTCAAGACGCGTGGCTTGGCGCTAGGCCTCCCCGTCACCATGCTGATCGACGGCGAAGGCTGCCTGATCGCGCATATGAACGGACCGGCCGAATGGTCGGGACCGGATGCCAAGCGCCTGGTCGAGGCCGCACTCGCCCCTTAGAGCGGTTCACCGTTTCGTCGAAACGGCTACCCGCGCTAACTTTTTTGTTTCGACGCAATTTCGGACGGAAAACCGTTTCACACTTTTCCTGAAATTGCTCTAGGCTGAGCGCAGGGCCGCCGCCGGCGGCAGCATCAAGATGCTGCCGCCGCGTTGTTTGACGCTGGCGTCGTCGTGTGCCGCCGGCGCCGCGACGCCGGTCAGTTCGCTGAACGCCTCGATCGGGCTCGGCCGGCCTAGATAGTAGCCCTGGCCGATCTCGCAGGCCTCGGCGTCGAGGAATTTCAGCTCGCCCAGCGTCTCGACGCCCTCGGCCAGAACCGGCAGGCCGAGACCGCGGCCAAGCCCCAGAACGGCGCGCACGATGGCTGCCACCTGGCCGTTGCTGTCGACTGATTTGATGAATGAGCCGTCGATCTTGATCTTGTCGAAGGGGAAGGCGCGGAGATTGGACAGCGAGGAGTAGCCGGTGCCGAAATCGTCCATCGCCACACGCACGCCAAGCGCCTTCACCTGGCGCAAGGTCGCCAGCGCGCGCGGCATGTCCTTGACCAGCGCCGTTTCGGTGATCTCGAGTTCGAGCCTGCCGGGCGTCAGGCCGGAGCCGAGCAGGACTTCATGCACCTTGCGGCTGAAATTCGGATTGTGGAGCTGCACCGCCGAGACATTGACCGCGACGGTGAGAGGGTTCTTCCAGCGCGCTGCCTCGGCGCAGGCCGTCGCCAGCACCCATTCGCCGATCTGGATGATGACGCCGCTGTCTTCGGCCACCGGGATGAAGGTCGCCGGCGACACGTCGCCGCGCTGTGGATGGCGCCAGCGGATCAGCGCTTCGAACCCAACCATCCGCCCGCTGCTGATCTCCTTTTGTGGCTGGTAGACGAGGCGAAACTCATCGCGCGCCATGGCCTGGCGCAGTTCGTGCTCCATCACGCGCCGGTCTCGCGCCTCGGCGCCCATCGAGGCCTCGAAGTAACGGTAGGTGTCCTTGCCCTCGGCCTTGGCGCGGTAGAGCGCGGTGTCGGCGTGGCTGACCAGGAGTGTCGGCTCATCGGCGTCGAGCGGATAAAGTGCAATGCCGATGCTGGCCGACACCAGCCCGCCACCGACCGACAGCCGGTTTTCCTCGCGCATGGCCGCCAGCACCGCCTCGGCGATGCGGCCGGCCGCCTGCGGATCGGGAAGGTTCGGAGCGATGATGGCGAACTCGTCGCCGCCGAGACGCGCCAGCATCTGTCCGTGGCGGAGCACGGCGGAGGCGCACAGCGCCACCTTCTGCAGCATGGCATCGCCGGCGCCATGCCCGAACAGGTCGTTCACTTCCTTGAAGCGGTCGAGGTCGAGCAGCAGCAGCGCAAGATGCCCACCCTTGCCGCCGCGGTCCATTGCGGCAATTTCGGCCTCGAGCCGGCCGGAGAAACTGCGGCGGTTGGGGAGCCCGGTCAGCGGGTCGAAATGGGCGAGGCGCAGGATCTCCTGCTCGGCCTTCCTGCGTTCGCGGATGTCGCGCACGGCGACCACGCTGTGCCGCTTGCCGCAATAGTCGATGCTTCTAGCGATAAGTTCGACGGGGATGGTGGCGCCGTCATGGGCTCTGAGTTCGGCTTCCTGTGCCTGTCCGCTGCAGTCGGACATGCCGGCCGCGGTGCGTTCGCCGAAGAGGTCGCCAAGCAGCATCGCGTTCAGCACTTCCGGCGCAATGCCGGTGAGTGCCGCGATGCTGTCATTGGCGCTGACGATGCGGGCGCCGTCGCAGACGATCAGCCCCTCGACGGCGGCGTTGGCGAGGCCGTGCATGCGCTCTGCCTCGAGCTTGTGACGACGGAAACGCAGGTCGATCCACAATGCTGCGGCTGAAAGCACCAGGATAGCCATGCTGACTGCAGCGGCGGCGAAGGCCTGCGACACCGGTTCGACCGTGAACTGCGATATCTCGATGGAGGAGTCCGGGAAGATCGACACCGCGCCCATCGCGATGAAGTGCAGGCTGCAGATCGCCAGCGTCAACAGGATGGCGGCGGCGATTGTGGCCTGCATGGACGGCCGTCGCAACACGACCAGCAGCGCCAGCGCGGCGAGGGTGACGCCTGTCAGCACCGAGACGCCGACCAGCAGCGGGTTCCAGACGATGCGCCCTTCGACCTCGAAGGCGGCCATGCCGATATAGTGCATGGCGGCGATACCGGCGCCGAGGACCGCGCCGCCGACCAGAGGGTAGTCGATGCCCCGGCGCAAGGTGGCGATCCACATGCCCGCGGCGGTCAGGGCGACGGAACCGGCGAGCGAAAGCGCCGACATTTCCGTATTGTAGGCGTTGGGGATTCCGGGAGAAAAGGCAAGCATTGCGATGAAATGCGTCGCCCAGATACCGAAGCCGGTGGAAGTGGCTGCTATCATCAGCCAGGTATAGCGGTTGCGCTCGCTCGAGCGGTCGACATGGCGAAGCAGGTTGACCGCCGAGAAGGAAGAAATACCGCAAATGAGCGCTGCCAGTGCGACCAGTCTCAGATCGTGCTCATGCACGATACAATTATAGACCGTCAGCATCTCGCCCCACCTGCTCTCCCACAGCAATCAAGCCGTCCACTTGATTAGTATGTCGCGCTTGACGAAGAATCGGTTATGCGAGCTACAACTACAGCGGGTTTTTCGGGTTGTACCTTGCGGCGATCCTGTCTCATTCCAGACAGGGTCACAGCAGCGCTTGGCGCGATGCCGCTCTACCATCTCGATCTGGCCGAGCGCCGGTATGGCGGCCGCATGGTACAGGTGCGTGGCGCTGTCACGGGGGCCCTTCATGCATCGCCGGCGGTCGGCGATCGTCGCAGGCCCACCGCGCCCATGTATCGCTGAGCCGGCTTGGCATTTCTCTCTGTCCTCGTTGCAGAGCGAGGGGGCGCGAAGTTAGCCGGGTATGAAATTCACGAAACAGCAACAAATCCGTTGTCCGATTGTCATCAGCGACACATATTGCCTTTGCGGGAGTGCCCCTTTCGCCAATGACAAACGGGAGATGAAACATGAAGTTGTTCGGCTTTGCGGCCGGTGTTGCCGCCACCTTGACCCTGCTTTCCACCACCTCCGCCTTCGCCGCCACCCAGATCAGTTGGTGGCATGCCATGACCGGCGCGAATGCCGAGGTGGTCGACAAGATCGCCAAGGATTTCAATGCCAGCCAGAGCGACTATGAAATTCTCCCTGTTTTCAAGGGCACCTATCCCGAAACGCTGAATGCCGGCATCGCTGCCTATCGTGCGGGGCAAGCGCCCGACATCATCCAGGTGTTCGACGTGGGTACCGGCGTCATGATGGCAGCCGAAGGTGCGATCAAACCGGTGGCCGATGTGCTAACCAGCGCCGGCGTGACCTTCGACAAGAGCCAGTATTTGCCCGGCATCGTCGGTTACTATTCGAAGCCGGACGGGACCATGCTGTCCTTCCCCTATAATTCCTCGTCGCCCATCCTCTACTACAACAAGGATATTTTCCAGAAGGCCGGGCTTGATGTGAACAACCCGCCAAAGACTTGGAACGAGGTGTGGGAAGCCGCCAAGAAGATCAAGGCGAGCGGCGCCGCTTCCTGCGGCTATACCTCGACGTGGTTGACCTGGATCCACCTTGAGGCCTTCGCGGCCTGGAACGACGTTTCCTATGGCACCAACCAGAACGGACTTGCCGGAACCGACGTCGAGCTCAAGATCAATGCGCCGATCTTCGTCAATCATTTCCAGGCGCTCGCCGACATGGCCAAGGATGGCACCTTCAAATATGGCGGCCGTACCTCCGAAGCCAAGCAGATCTTTCTTGCCGGCGAATGCGGCATCTTCACCGAATCGTCGGGGGGTCTCGGTGACATCGTCAAGTCGGGCATGAACTACGGCATCGGCCAGCTTCCCTATGATAGTGACGCCAAGGGCGCGCCCCAGAACACCACGCCGGGCGGCGCCAGCCTGTGGGTGTTCGGCAACAAATCGGACGAGGAATACAAGGGCGTCGCGGCGTTCTTCTCCTACCTCTCCAAGACCGAAGTGCAGGAGTATCTGCACCAGAAGTCGGGTTATCTGCCGGTGACGCTCGCTGCCTATGAAGCGACCAAGAAGTCCGGCTTCTATGACAAGAATCCGGGCCGTGAGACGCCGATCCTGCAGATGCTGGGCAAGGCGCCGACCGAGAACTCGAAGGGCGTGCGCCTCGTCAACCTGCCGCAGGTGCGCGACATCGAGAACGAGGAGTTCGAGAAGATGCTGGCCGGCCAGCAGACTGCGCAGCAGGCGCTCGACAACGCGGTCGCACGCGGCAACAAGGCGATTCAGGAAGCGATCGGAAATTGAAGCGATTTGTCAGTTGAACCTCGTCCACGCGGACCCGCGTGGACGACTTCCTGAACAGCGAAGGATCCACACTGTCTCCACGCGTCGTCTTTCCCAACAAGACCCTGCCTTACCTGCTGGTGGCGCCGCAACTCGCCATTACGCTGATCTTTTTCTACTGGCCGACGGGGCAGGCGCTCTACCAGTCGATGCTTAGGGAAGACCCGTTCGGGCTGAAGAGCAAGTTCGTCGGGCTCGCCAATTTTCGCAAGGTGCTGGCCGACCCGGCCTACCTCAACTCGATCAAAGTTACGCTGGTGTTCTCTCTGGCGACCGCGATGGTCGCCATGGGTGTGGCCCTGTTGCTTGCCGTCATGGCCGAGAAGGTGGTGCGCGGCAAAGGCCTTTATCGCACGCTGCTGATCTGGCCGTATGCGGTGGCGCCGGCGATTGCCGGCATGTTGTGGCTGTTTCTGTTCAACCCCTCGATCGGTTCGCTGGCCTACGCCTTGAGAGGTCTCGGCATTGCCTGGGATCCTTTGCTTAACGGCAACCAAGCCATGATCCTGCTGGTGTCTGCGGCTGCCTGGAAGCAGATCAGCTACAATTTCCTGTTCTTCGTCGCCGGGCTGCAGGCGGTGCCGAAGACGTTGATAGAGGCGGCGGCCATGGACGGCGCCGGGGAGACGAAGCGCTTCTGGACCATCGTCTTCCCGCTGCTCGCGCCGACGACCTTCTTCCTGCTGGTCGTCAACACGGTCTATGCGCTGTTCGACACTTTCGGTATCGTCCATGCCGTCACCGGCGGCGGGCCGGGCAAGGCCACCGAGACGCTGGTCTACAAGGTCTACAATGACGGTTTCGTCAATTTGATCCTCGGCGATTCGGCCGCGCAGTCGGTCATCCTGATGGTCATCGTCATCTCACTCACGGCCATCCAGTTCCGCTATGTGGAACGCAAAGTCCACTACGGTTGAGCGCGAGCGATGATTGGTCAGTCCCCGCTTCGCGCCCTCATCGCCCACGCCGTGCTCATCCTGGGCATCCTGATCGTCGCTTTCCCGATCTACTACACCTTCGTTGCCTCCACGCAGACGCTGCAGACCATCCTCAAGCCGCCATTGCCTCTTTTGCCCGGCGACCAGGTCTGGAATAATTACAGCGAGGCGCTGTTCGGCGGTGTCGGCCGCATCGGCGGCGTCAGTGTCGGCCGATTGCTGCTCAACACCACGATCATGGCGCTCGGCATCGCGGTGGGGAAGATTTTCATCTCGATCCTTTCGGCCTATGCGATCGTGTTCTTCCGTTTTCCGCTTCGGATGGTCTTCTTCTGGCTGATCTTCATCACACTGATGCTTCCCGTCGAGGTGCGCATCCTGCCGACCTACAAGGTGATGGTCGATCTCGGCATGATCGACACCTATGCCGGCCTGATCATTCCGCTGATCGCCTCGGCCACCGCCACGCTTCTGTTTCGCCAGTTCTTCATGACCATCCCAGGTGAGTTGGTGGAAGCGGCGCGTGTCGACGGCGCCGGACCATGGCGCTTCTTTTTCGACATCCTGCTGCCGCTGTCGCGCACCAACATCGCAGCACTGTTCGTCATCCTCTTCATCTATGGCTGGACGCAGTACCTGTGGCCGCTGCTCGTCACCAACAGCAACGACATGAACACCATCGTCATCGCACTTAGAAAGATGGTCTCCTTCGCCGATGCCGATACCCAATGGCATCTGGTCATGGTCACCGCGATGCTGGCCATACTGCCGCCGATCCTGATCGTGGTGCTGATGCAACGCTGGTTCGTGCGCGGACTTGTCGATTCCGAAAAGTGAGAAGCCGATGGCGACCGTCGATCTGAAGGATGTGAAGAAAGTCTATCCCGGCGGCGTCGAGGCGGTGAGGGGTGTCTCGATCGCCATTCCCGACAAGGAGCTTTGCGTGCTGGTTGGGCCGTCCGGCTGCGGCAAGTCCACGCTGCTGCGGATGATCGCCGGGCTTGAGACCATTTCTTCCGGCACCGTCGCCATCGACGGCAAGATCGTCAACACGATCGGTCCGACCGAGCGCGACATCGCCATGGTGTTCCAGAACTATGCGCTCTATCCACATATGAAGGTCTACGACAACATGGCCTACGGGTTGCGCAACCGGGGTACTCCCAAGGACGAGATCGACAGCAGGGTTCGCTCGACCGCCAAGGTGCTGGAGCTCACGGCGCTGCTCGACCGGCGCCCGCGCGAGCTTTCCGGCGGCCAGCGCCAGCGCGTGGCCATGGGTCGCGCAATCGTGCGCAATCCAAAAGTCTTCCTGTTCGACGAACCGCTTTCCAACCTCGACGCCAAACTGCGCGGCCAGATGCGGGTCGAAATCAAGAATTTGCAGCGCTCGCTCGGTGTCACCTCGGTCTACGTCACCCACGACCAGCTTGAGGCGATGACGCTGGCCGATATTCTCGTCGTCATGAATGGCGGGTTGGTCGAGCAGACGGGCGCGCCGCTCGACATCTACGAGAAGCCGGCATCGACCTTCGTCGCCTCCTTCATCGGAGCGCCGCCGATGAACCTTCTGCCTCTTTCGCAAGGACCGGCTGGTCCGGCGCTGACCGACGGCAAGACGGTTGACTTCGCGCCTACGAACGCCGCCACGCTTGGCTTCCGCCCTGAGGATGCCGACGTCACCTTCAGTGCCGAGGCATCATCCGGCGCGCTTATTCTGCCTGCGGCGGTCGAGGCGGTCGAACCTGTGGGAGCCGAAAGCTTTCTTCACTGTGCCGCCGGCGGCAACCGCATCGTCGTGCGTGTGGCCGGCCGCGCCACGGCCAAACCCGGCGATCAACTGCGCGTCGTGGCCAGGGCCGAGAAGCTGCATTGGTTCGACAATGCTGGGAAACGAGTCGATTGACGCAGCCGCTCGCGCCAATCCGACGCATCGGCAGTTCAGGCGAAGACATGCGCCTTGCCGGAAACTGTCAGGCGCACGATCTCGCCGACGGAAGGCGCGTCGATTCCCGGCTTGCGTAAGGTCAGCGGTGTGCTGCCGATCGCCGCGGCGTCCGGCGGATCGGGGTTGTTCAACAGCCGCACGGCAATGGTGCACATCGAGCCTGCGAATTCCGAGTCCGTCACCTCGGCGAATATCGTGCCCGCAGGACCCGACATGCCTTCGCGCGACGTGCGCTTTACCTGCACCTGCTCCGGTCGCAGCATGATGCGGGCGATGTCGCGCCGCTCCTTCGAGTCGACGGCTATGCGACCAAGCGAGGAGGTGGCGAAGCCGCCTGAAATCTTTGCCGGCAAGATGATGGCGTCGCCAAGAAACTCGGCAACCATGCGGTCTTTCGGCTGCAGATAGAGTTCTCGCGGTGTGCCGATCTGAGAGAACTTTCCGTCGCGCATGACCGCCACCTGGCTGGCGAAGGACAGCGCCTCGGCCTGGTCGTGGGTGACCAGGATGGTGGTGATGCCGGCGGCTTCGAGTAGTTCGGCGACCGCCTTGCGCATCGAGGCGCGCAGACCGGTGTCGAGCGCCGAGAACGGTTCGTCGAGAAGCATCAGCCTGGGCTTCATCGCCATGGCGCGGGCCAGCGCCACGCGCTGCTGCTGGCCGCCGGAGAGCTGGTGCGGGCGGCGCTTGAGGATCGCCTTGTCCAGCCCGACGGTATAGGCGAGCTCGGCGATGCGCTCGGCGCGCTGGTCCTCGCCGCGGGCCATGCCAAAGCCGATATTGTCGCCGATGCTGAGATGCGGGAACAGGGCGCCGTCCTGCGCCACCAGGCCGATGCCGCGGCGGTGCGCCGGCACCGCTTGGCCGCCATTGGCCAGCACCTCGCCGTCGAGCACGACGCGGCCCTGGTCGGGCGCCTCGAAGCCGGCGATCAGCCGCAGCAACGTCGTCTTGCCGCAGCCGGACGGGCCGACGATCGCGGTGCGACTGCCGCTTGCGGCGCTGAGCTCGATGCCGGCAAGGGCTGCGACCGGGCCGTAGTGCTTGGTGAGGCCACTGATTTCGAGAAAGCTCATCGCCCGGCCATCCGTTTCGACTGGACATAGAGCAGCCAGGTCAGCGGCAGCGACATCGTCACCATGATGAAGGCGTAAGGGGCGGCCGACGCATAGTCGATCTCGCCGCTATAGGACCAGAACGCCATGGCCAGCGTGCGCGTGCCGTTGGGCGCCAGCATCTGGGTGGCGGTCAGCTCGTTCATGATGCCGAGCGCGACCAGCGCCATGCCGGCCGCAGCCCCCGGCGCCGACAGTCGAATCGTTGTCGACCAAAGCGCCTTCAGCGGCGGCCGGCCAAGGCTGGCGGCGGCGCGTTCGAGCTCGACCGGCGCCTGTGCGATCGAGGCTCTGAGGCTGATCAAGGCGCGCGGCAGGAACATCAGGGCATAGGCGACCAGGATTGTGAACAGCGTCTGGTAGAGCGGCATGGCGATGCGCACGGTAATGGTGACCAAGGCCAGCGCGATGACCACGCCGGGCAGCGAACCGACAATGTAGTTGCAGCCTTCGAGCAGCCGCTGCAGCGGTCCCGGCGCGCGGATCGAGATCCAGGCCATCGGCATGGCGGCGATGGTCGCAAGCAAGGCGCCGGCCAGCGCCAGGAACAGCGTCTGGCCCAGCGCCAGGCCGATCTCGTCCAAACGCCAGACATCGGCCCCGCCGGCGACCAGCCAGCGGCCGACGGTTACGAAGGGCACGCCGATGGCGAGCAGCGTGGTGACGGTAGGCAGAGCCAGGCAGGGCAGGGTGGCGCGACCGAGCCTGGTGCGCTGCCGGTGGCGCGCGGCACCCGAGCCTACGCGGGCATAGCGTTCCTCGCCGCGCACCAGCACCTCCAGCGCGAGCAGCACGAAGCAGCATGTCACCAGGACACCGGCCAGCATGTTGGCGGCTGGGCCGTTGAAGGTCGACTGGAACTGGTCGACGATCGCGGTGGTGAAAGTGTCGAAGCGGATGAAGACATAGAGGCCGTATTCGGCCAGCAGATGAAGTCCAACCAGCAGCGCACCGCCGCAAATGGCGAGCCTGAGCTGCGGCAGCACGACGCGCCAAAACACGCGCCATGGTCCGAGGCCAAGCGCTGCGGCCGCATCTTCCAGGGCGGGATCCAGCCGGCGCAATGCGGCCGCTAGTGGCAGATAGAGGAACGGGAAATAGGCAAGGACCGACACCAGCACGCCGGCCCACAGGCCGTGCAGCCCCGGCACCAGGGTAATCCAGGCATAAGAGTGCACGAAGGCGGGGATGGCGAGCGGCGCGACCGACAGCCAGGCCCACAGGCGGGCGCCGGGCAGGTCGCTGCGCTCGGTCAGCCATGCCAGCGTCACCGACAGCACGGTGGCGATCGGCACGGTGAGCGCCACCAGAAGCACGGTGTTGACCAGAAGTTCGCCGACGCGCGGCCGGAAGACCAGGGCCGAAGCAGTGTCCCAGCCGATCTGCACACCGATCCAGATGATGAACGCCAGCGGCAGCAGCGACAGCAGCGAGACAACTATGGCGGCAAGCGCGATCCAGGACATGGGCTTCCGGCGGGACCGCCCGACTGTCTGGCCTGAACGTGCGAGATCGACCGCAGTTTGCATCAGCTCGACCGCGCCACTGCCGCCGGGGCGGGGGCGCCGCAGGCGCGGCCGGAAACGCAATGTGTTGTCATGGACAATGCCATCTCGAAAACAGAGCGCTCCTGCGGAAAGTCCGGCAGGAGCGCAATCGTTGCCCTTTTAGGACGAACCCAGCCTAAAGCAAGCCGGCTGCCGTCATCAGGTCCGTCACCTTTTTGGAGTTCAGTGTCGCCGGATCGACCTTCGGCGCCTGCAGGTCGGCCAGCGGCACCAGCTTGGGATTGGACTGCGCGTCCTTGCCGATAGCGTATTCGAAGGACGTGCCGGTCTTCAGCACGTCCTGGCCGCCTTTCCCGGTCACCCATTTGAGGAACGCCTGGGCTTCCTTCGGGTGTTTGCTCGAGGCGAGCACGCCGCCGCCGGAGATCGAGACGAAAGCGCCGGGATCCTGGTTCTTGAAATAATGCAGTTCGACGTTCTTGCTGTTTTCGCCGGTCTTTGCCTGATCGCCGAAATAGTAATAGTGGTAGATGATTCCGCCTTCGATCTCGCCGGCATTGACCGCCTTCATCACCGTGCCGTTGCCCTTGTAGGCGGTGAAATTCTCCTTCATGGCCTTCAGCCAGTCGGCGGTTGCGGCTTCGCCCTTGAGCTCGAGCAACGCGCTGACGATGGCCTGAAAATCGGCGCCGGAAGGCGAGGCTGCCCAGCGGCCTTTCCAGCTCGGATCGGCGAGATCGAGCATCGATTTGGGCAGCTTTTCGGCCGTGAGCTTGGTTTTGTTGTAGGCAAAGACGGTGCTGCGCGCCGCGACACCCACCCATCTGCCGCTGCTCGGCTGGAATTCGGCCGGGACTTGCGCCAGCGTGTCGGCGTCGACCGGCGCGAAAAGGCCCGCCGCTTCGACCAGGGTCATCGCCGGCGAGTTTTCGGTCAGGAACACGTCGGCCGGCGAAGAAGCGCCCTCGGCGACGATCTGGTTGGAGAAATCGCTGTCGCCGCCATTGCGCAGCGTGACCTTGATGCCGGTTTCCTTGGTGAAACCTTCGACCCATTCCTTGGCCAGGCTCTCATGCTGGGCGTTGTAGACGATGATGCCGGCATCCGCGGCCATCGCCGGCCCGGCGATCATGCTCACGGCCAGCGCTGTGGCCCCCGCTAGGGTGGAGAGCGTGTATCTCATGGCGTCATCCTCAGTCTCGGTGGTTCTGGTTTCGCAGGCTGCACCTATCGATACCTGACAGCAGTAGTCAACATTGCTCGGCTGCTTCAATCGGTCGCCGCTCCCGCAAACTTTCGTGATTTTGCGGCACTTTGGCTTGGACATCATTTCGCCGGACACGTAACAAATCGGTGCCGAGGCGCGAAGATCGGGGAGTGAACTCTTGTGAGCGGCAAGGATGAGGCCGAGCTTTCCCGGCTGATGCGGGCCGCGATCGCGGGAGATGAAAGGGCCTACGCCGACTTTTTGCACCGGATCGCCGCGCTGGTTCGCGGCTTTGCGAGGCGCAAGATCGTACAGGGCGGGGTCGATCCCGAGGATGTCGTGCAGGAAACCTTGCTGGCCATTCATGTGAAACGGCATACCTGGCGCCAGGACGCGCCGGTGTTGCCATGGATCTATGCGATAGCCCGCTTCAAGCTGATCGATGCTTTCCGGCGGCGCGGACGGCGCATCGAAATCGAGATCGACGAGATCGCCGAGACCTTTGCCGAGCCGGAAACCGAGACCGTCAGCGAACGCGACATCAACCGGGCGCTGGACGGACTGCCGGCTGCGCAGCGTTCCGTCGTTTCTTCGATCTCGGTCGACGGCCGCTCCATCGGCGAGACGGCGGCCAGGCTCGGCGTCAGCGAGACGGCGGTGCGGGTGTCGCTGCATCGCGGGCTTGCCGCGATCGCCAAGCGATTTGGGCAGGGGCGCTTCGGGCGGCAGTGACATGAGGACGGAGGATCTCATCAAGGCACTCGACGCCGACACAAGCAGCAAGGCGATGCCGCTGCGCTCGGCCTGGTTGATGGCGGCGGCAGCCGCGGCGGTGATCGCGGCTCTGGTCTTCTTTCTCACCATCGGCCCGCGTCCCGACATCATGACCGCCATGCACACGATGCGGTTCCTGGCGAAGTTCGTGTTCACCATCGTGCTCGCCGTCACCGCCTTTGGCCTGGTCCGGGCGTTGTCGACGCCGGGCGCTTCGACGGCAAGAGCCGCGGCCTGGATGCTGGCGGCGCCGCTGCTGGTGGCCGTGGCGGTGGCTCTCGAACTGTTCATGGTGCCGGAGCCGATGTGGAGCACGCGCATGGTCGGCTCCAACATGATGATCTGCATGGGCTTCATCCCGCTGATCGGAATCGGCCCGCTTGCCGTCTTCCTGTGGATGCTGCGCTATGGAGCGCCGACGCGGCCGGTGTTGGCCGGGGCGGTCGCGGGACTGCTCGCCGGCGGCCTGGCGGCGACCTTCTACGCCGCGCACTGCTTCGACGATTCTCCGCTTTTCGTCGCCACCTGGTACACGCTCGCCATCGCCGTCCTCGCCGGTCTGGGCGCGCTCGGGGGACGGTTCTTCGTGCGCTGGTGACCGGGCCGTCCAAGATCGCCCAATAATCACCGATCCTTAATCATGCCGGGAATTGTTTGCGGGTTCACCGTGTTGCCGGTGGCTCCGGCGCAACCTTTCCTTAAAATCGATCATCCAGTGTTTTTTGCAGAAATGTGTTGCGCATGGGATGGCATGCACAGTGATGCGACGAGAGCGAAAAAGCCTGCGGGCTGACAGTCACGTGGCTTTGGTGCTTGCGGCCGGAGGGCTTTGCGCTGCCGTGGTCGCGCTCCTGCTGTCGCGGCTCGATGTCAGCGCCGAAGTGCTGAAACTCTGCCTGCAGATATCGGTGCCGGTCGCCGCCGTTGCGCTGATTCTCGCCGCCCTGTTCATTTACCGGATACTGGACGACCGCCGGCAGATCGCCGAAAGCGAGCAGCGTTTCCGCCGCGCCATGGAGGATTCGGCGATCGGCATCGCCATTGTCGGCCTCGACGGCCGCATCCATGAAACCAACCCGGCCTTCGCCGCCATGCTCGGCTATAGCAAGCAGGAGATCGAGGCGCTGACCTTCTTCCAGATCACCCATCCCGACGATGTGCAGATCGGCCGTGAGACGATGGAAGGCATGCGGGCGGGCACCGTCAACGCCTTCCACTTCGAAAAGCGCTACCTCAGGAAGGACGGCACGCCGGTATGGGCCCATCTTGCCGGTTCCGTCATTCGCGACGAGAAGAGCGGGAGCCCGCTCTACCTGGTCTCCCAGATCGAGGATATCGATGCGCGCAAGCAATCCGAGGCGCGCATAGCCGAAGCCGAAACGCGCTGGAATTTTGCCTTGGCCAGCGCCGGACAAGGCGTCTGGGATCTTGATATGCGGAAGGGCGGCACCACCTACTCCGCCACCTGGGTGAAGATGCTGGGCTATGCCGATGGCGAACTGGACGGCGACCCCGACCGCTGGCTGGCGATGATCCACCCCGACGATCGCGAAAACGTCGCCGAAGCCGATCGTGCCCATCTGGAGGGCAGGACACCGTTCTTCGAAGCCGAGTTCCGGATGCGCCACAAGGATGGCCACTGGGTCTGGATCCTCGACCGCGGCAAGACGCTCGAACGCGACAAGGACGGACGGCTGGTCAGGGCCATCGGCAGCCTGACCGACATCACCCAGCGCAAGCAAACCGAGGAAAGCCTCATCGTATCGGCGGCAATGCTGGCCGACGAGAAGGAGCGGCTGAGGGTGACGCTGCAGTCGATCGGCGACGCCGTCATCTGCACCGATGCCGCCAACCGCATCACCTTCATGAACCCGGTCGCCGAAAAGCTCACCGGCGTTGTTGGCGCGGAGGCGCTCGGCAAGACGCTTGGCCATGTCTACTGGGCGGTGGACGAAGAAACCGGGCAAAGGATCGGCATGACGCGGCCGGCGCTCGGCAGCGCCAGCCCTGCCGACCAGAACAGTCGCGCCGTCCTCATCCGTCGCGACGACACGCGCTGCAGCATCCGCCAGGTGGTGTCGCCGATCATGAACGACCGCCAGGAGTTCTGCGGCCTGGTCATCGTCTTCCAGGACTTCACAGATGCGCGCGCCTTGCAGCGCCAACTCGCCTATGCCGCCGCGCATGATGCGCTGACCGGCCTTGCCAACCGTTCGAGCTTTATCCGCACCATGGAGGAACTGGTCGACCGGAGCCGCAAGGCCGGCACGGCCAGGCCGGCGGGCGAGCATCATTTCATGTTCATCGATCTAGACCATTTCAAGCTGGTCAACGACACTGGCGGGCACGCCGCCGGCGACGCCTTGCTGAAGCGGGTTGCCGAGGCCATTCGCGGTGCGCTTGGGCCGGAGGATATCGTGGCCCGCCTCGGCGGTGACGAATTCGCGGTCATCCTGAAAGCCGGGTCGAGCGCCGGCGCCAGGATTGCCGCACGCTCGGTCATCGACGCCATCCGCGGCCTGCAGTTCAGCTGGGACGGCCGGCCGCATGCGATCGATGCCAGCATCGGGCTGGCGCCGATCCACAGCAACAGCGGTGAAGTCGACGAGATCATCGCCCGGGCCGATGCTGCCTGCTATGCGGCCAAGGCCGCCGGCCGCGGCTGTGTTTCCGTGGCGCCTGACGATACCGGGTCAAGAGGCCAAGCAGAGCCGCCGCTTGCAGCGGCGTCCTGAGGTAGCACGGAACTTTCGGTCTGGTGGTTAGCGCGTCGGAACCGGATGCTCGCCGCGATAATCGTAGAAGCCGCGCCCGGTCTTGCGGCCGAGCCAGCCGGCCTCGACATATTTCACCAGCAGCGGGCAGGGGCGATATTTCGAATCCGACAGGCCGTCATGCAGCACCTGCATGATCGACAGGCAGGTGTCGAGGCCGATGAAATCGGCGAGCTGCAGCGGTCCCATCGGATGGTTGGCGCCGAGCCGCATGGCGGTGTCGATGGCATCGACCGAGCCGACCCCCTCATAGAGCGTGTAGATCGCCTCGTTGATCATCGGCAACAGAATGCGGTTGACGATGAAGGCCGGAAAATCTTCAGAGACGGTGATCGTCTTGTCGAGCTGTTTCACATAGGCCTTGGCCGCCTCGAAGGTCTGATCCTCGGTAGCGATGCCGCGCACCAGTTCGACCAGCTTCATCAGCGGCACGGGGTTCATGAAATGTATGCCGATGAAACGCTCGGGACGGTCGGTCTGCGCCGCAAGCCGGGTGATCGAAATCGACGAGGTGTTGGTCGCCAGAATGGCTTCCGGGTTGAGCTGGGGACAGAGCTGCGCGTAAATCTTGCGCTTGACCGTCTCGTCCTCGGTCGCCGCCTCGATAACCAGATCGGCACCGGCGAGATCAGCCATGGTGGGGGCTGCGGAAATGCGCGCCATCGCTTCGTTACGCAGCTTTTCCTCAAGCTTGCCGGAGCCGACCTGACGGGCCATGTTGCCGCTGACCGTGGCAATGCCCTTCTCGATACGGTCGGGCGAGACGTCGTAGATCAGCACCTTGAAACCCGAAAGTGCTGATACATGCGCGATGCCGCCGCCCATCTGGCCGGCGCCGATGATGCCGATCGTCTCGATCTTGGCCATTTGCAGCGATCCCGTCGAAAAGGCCTTTGCGGCCTGCTTTTTGTGCAGTGCAAACTAAAAGGGTGGGGTAGCTTCGTCTACCCCACCCTTTCACAATTTAATACGCTTTGGCAGAGAGCGTCAAAGCGCCTTTTGCAGTTCCGGCAGGATGACGAACAGGTCGCCGACGAGGCCATAATCGGCAACCTGGAAGATCGGCGCCTCCTCGTCCTTGTTGATGGCGACGATGACCTTCGAATCCTTCATGCCGGCAAGGTGCTGGATGGCGCCGGAAATGCCGACGGCAATATAGAGGTCCGGCGCCACGACCTTGCCGGTTTGGCCGACCTGCCAGTCATTCGGGGCGTAGCCGGCGTCGACGGCAGCGCGCGAGGCGCCGACGGCTGCACCGAGCTTGTCGGCGACCGGCAGAATGACTTCCTGGAACTTTTCCGAGGAGCCGAGCGCGCGGCCGCCCGAAATGATGATCTTGGCCGAGGTCAGTTCCGGACGGTCGGTTTCCGACAGCCTGTTCTCGACGAAGGTGGACAGGCCCGGATTGGACGCGGCCTTGACCGTCTCGACAGCTGCCGAGCCGCCCTCGGGGGCAGCCTGGAAGGAGGCGGTGCGCACGGTGATGACCTTCTTGGCGTCGCTCGACTGCACCGTCTGGATGGCGTTGCCGGCATAGATCGGCCGTTTGAACGTGTCTGGTGAAACCACTTCGATGATCTCGGAGACTTGCGCGACATCGAGCAGGGCCGCCACGCGCGGCGCGACATTCTTGCCCGACGAGGTCGCCGGCGCGATTATGGTGTCGTAGGCGCCGGCCAGCGAGACAACGAGTGCGGCGAGCGGTTCGGCGAGGCGCTCGGCCAGTTCGTCGGCCTCGGCCAGCAGCACCTTGCTCACGCCCTCGAGCTTGGCGGCGGCGTCGGCCGCGCCCTTGGCGCCTTTGCCGGCGACCAGCACATGCACGTCCGAACCGATCTGCAGCGCCGCCGAGAGCGCCTTGGCGGTCTGGTCGGAAAGAGTTGCGTTGTCGTGTTCTGCGATGAGGAGAATGGTCATTTTATCTGTTCCTTCCAGTCTCAGAGCACGCCGGCTTCGTTCTTCAGCTTGTCGACCAGTTCGGCGACGCTCTTGACCTTCACGCCCGCCTTGCGGCCGCTGGGCTCCTCGGTCTTGAGCACCTTCAGGCGCGGCTTGACGTCGGCGCCGTAATCGGCCGGGCTCTTTTCGTCGAGCGGCTTCTTCTTGGCCTTCATGATGTTGGGCAGCGAGGCATAGCGCGGCTGGTTGAGACGAAGGTCGGCGGTGATGATCGCCGGCATTTTCAGCTCTACCGTCTGCAGGCCGCCGTCGACTTCGCGCGTCACCTTGGCCTTGTCGCCGTCGATCACGACCTTGGAGGCGAAAGTGCCCTGTGCCCAGCCGAGCAGGGCGGCCAGCATCTGGCCGGTCTGGTTCGAGTCATCATCGATCGCCTGCTTGCCCAGGATCACGAGACCGGGCTGCTCGGCGTCGACGACGCCCTTCAGCACCTTGGCGACGCCGAGCGGCTCGGTCTGTTCGTCTGTCTTGACCAGGATGGCGCGGTCGGCGCCCATGGCGAGCGCGGTGCGGAGCGTTTCCTGCGCCTGCTGCGGGCCGATCGACACGACGATGATCTCTTCGGCCTTGCCGGCTTCCTTCAGCCGGAGCGCCTCTTCCACCGCGATCTCGTCGAACGGGTTCATCGCCATCTTGACGTTGGCGAGTTCAACCGCCGAACCATCAGCCTTGACGCGAACCTTGACGTTCGCATCCACAACCCGCTTCACGGGCACAAGGATCTTCATTTGCCTGTCACCTCTCCTGAGATATCCGGGCGCGCTATAGCAGCGTGCGCCTCCGCAGAGTTGTCGAAAGCCGACATTCCTGACTGAATTGCGGCCAAACGGAATTCTGGCCGGACGGAATTCTTGTCTTCTGCCGCCTAGCGGTGGCGCTCTCCGTAGTTGTGGAGACGCAACACGTCAATATGCCACGGCAGCGGCCAAACCGCTCAAATCGGTTCAGTTGTGACCGGAAGCGCCACCCCGGCCCCAACGCGTCTCAGGTTGCACGGGAGCGGGACCGGCTGGCGCCGGCCCAGTAGAAGCGGCTGGCTGATCGGCGGGTTCCGGCTCGCCGTCGTCACCGGCGAGCAGCGGCACGCCGCGGCTGCGCATGATGAGCACCAGCACGCCACCGGCAATGATGCCGCCAATATGGCAGGCCCAGGATATCTGGTTTTCGCCGCCGGCGGCAAACATCACCACTTGGAAGCCGATCCACAGGATCAGCGGGATGAAGGCCGGGATACGCAGCGGAATGCGGGCAAAGACCAGCACCCACACTTTCACCCGGGGGTAGAGGACCAGATAGGCGGCGACGACGCCGGCAATGGCGCCGGAGGCGCCGATCAGCGGCACCTCCGAACTCCAGGCGACGAGCCCTTGGAAGAAGGCGCCGGCGATGGCGCAAAGCAGGTAGAAGATAAGGTAGCGGATGTGGCCGAGTGCGTCCTCGACATTATCGCCGAACACCCACAGGAACAGCATGTTGCCGCCGAGATGAAAGATATCGGCATGCAGGAAGGCATAGGTGAGGTAACTCAGGCTCTCCGGAATGACGACGAATTGGGGCGAGAGTTCTGCCGTGTCGTGGACAACCGAAGGGATGAAGCCGAGGCCGAGCACGGCGGCGTTGTTGAAATTTTCGCCGCCGATCGTGGTGATGAGAAAGACCAACACGTTGGCCGCGATCAGGCCGATCGTCACATATTGCAGCCGGATGTGGCGCAACCTGTTGGAGTCGTAAAGCGGGATGAACATGCCCCAAGCCCTTTCCCGCCTTCGAAAATTCAGCGGTTCTTGCCGGGCACCCATAACACGTCGGCATTTCCGTTGTCATTGACCGCACGAGCGGCGACGAACAGAAAGTCCGAGACGCGGTTTATGTATTTCAGCCCCTCGCGATTGACATGTTCGGCCGGGTCCTGCGCCAGTGCCACCATGATCCGCTCGGCCCGTCGCGCCACGGTGCGGGCAAGATGAAGTGCTGCCGCCGCCGGCGTGCCGCCATTGAGCACGAAGGATTTGAGCGGCTGCAGATCCTTGTTGAGAAGGTCGATATCCTTTTCGACGCGGTCGGTCTGCGAGGCGATGATGCGCAGCGGCTCGTAGCCGAGCGGCTTGCCGTCGTCGGGCACGGCGAGATCGGCGCCGAGGTCGAACAAATCGTTCTGGATGCGGGACAGCATGGCGTCGATGGCGGGATAACTTGCCGCTGTGTGCAGGCGGGCGATGCCGATGCAGGCATTGGCTTCATCGACGGTGCCGTAGGCATCGACGCGCAGGTCGGATTTCAGCCTGCGTTCACCGGTGCCGAGGCCAGTGGTGCCGTCATCGCCGGTGCGGGTGTAGATCTTGTTGAGCTTGACCACGTCGCCTCCCGAACGGCCGTCACTTGCGGGTGAAGTACACCACCAGCAGGATCAGTGCCAACGCCAGCGCCTGCAACAGCACGCGCGCCTGCATCAGCTTGTTCGAGCTCACACCGGAGCCGCCGCGCATCATGTTGATGAGGCCGCGGACAAGCACGATCACCACGGCGACCATGACGAGGACGAGGAGGACTTTGATGACGGTTGCCATGATCTGTTCCCAGTTCTGTTGCGGTCAGGCGCGTCTGGCCAGAACGCGGTAGAGCATCGATGCCGGCAGGATGCGCTTGAGCATCACGCCGATCCTGGCCGGCACTGTTACCACATAGTGCGGGCGCGGGCGCCGCGACAGAAGTGCATGGCGCAAGGCCGCATAGACCACCTCCGGCCCCTTTTTCAGCCGCGATGAGCTGCCGCCGGCCCGAAGCCGCGCCAGCTGCGAGGCATAGGCGAGGTGGTGGACGGAATTCTTGTGGTCGATGTTCTTCAGGAACCAGAACAGCCCGTTGCTGGCGATTTTCGAGGTCACTGGCCCCGGTTCGATCAGCGAGACATGGATGCCGCTGCCCCTGAGTTCCTGCTGCATGCACAGCATCAGGCCTTCGAGCGCGTGCTTGGAGGCTGAGTAGGCGCCGCGAAAAGGCACCGGCGCGAGCCCAAGGATGGAGGAACAATGAACGAGGCGGCCATGTCCCTGGCGACGCATTACCGGTACGATGCGTCGGGTGAGGTCGTGCCAGCCGAAGAAATTGGCCTCGAACTGCTCGCGCAATGCCGCAACCGGCAGGTCTTCCACGGCGCCGGGCTGTGCATGGGCGCCGTTGTTGAACAGGGCGTCGAGGCGTCCGCCTGTCCGCTCCAGCACCGAGCCCACAAGGGCTTCGATAGAGTCCGGCTCACGGTAATCGAGGTAAAACGCTTCGATGCCGTCTGCTTCGAGTGCGGCTATGTCTTCAGGCTTGCGCGCCGTTGCAAGCACCCGCCAGCCATCCGCCTTCAGCGCACGGGCGCAGTGGGCGCCTATCCCGGACGAGGCGCCGGTGACGATGATGGTGCGCAACTCTTTGGCAGGCGGGATCGTGGTTTGAGCAAGGGTTGCCATTTGCCACAATCCCTTCCCATATTCGCGGCGTCGAGACAATCGAAGGGAACGCGGCTCTTGATGCGGAATATCGTCGTGCTGCGCCGCGTGCTCTATGACGCGCTTGGCCATTTCAACACCGATGACGGCTGGGCCATGGCCAGCCATCTGGCGATCACTTCGCTGATGGCGCTGTTCCCGTTCCTGATCTTCGCCACCACGCTGGCGAGCTTCCTCGGCGCGCAGGCGTTCGCCGATACTGCCGTGCACCTGGTCTTCGACACCTGGCCCGAACAGATCGCCAAGCCTATCGCGCGCGAAGTGCTCAACGTGCTGACCGTGCGGCGCACCGACCTTTTGACCTACGGCGTGCTTCTGGCGGCCTATTTCGCCTCCAACGGCATCGAGGCGCTGCGCACCTCGCTCAACCGCGCCTACCGCGTCGCCGAAACGCGCGGCATCATCTACCGCCGGGTGCAGAGCATTTTCTTCGTGCTGATCGCGACGGCCGGTTTCCTGGCGATCAGCGTGCTCCTGGTCTTTGCGCCTTTGCTGGCGCGGCTGGCGGAAGCTCATTTCGAGTGGATCAAACCCTATACGGGCACGATCACGCTGTGGCGCTACGTCATCGCCTCAACCGTCATCATTGGTGGCTTGTTTGCCGTCCACTACTGGCTGCCGGCGGGCAAGCGCCGCTTTGTCTCGCTGGTGCCTGGCATCATCTTCACTCTGGCTGCGTGGCTTGTCGGCTCGACGATGTTCGCGACCTACCTCGACCATTTCTCGTCCTATGTGACGACCTATGCCGGCCTCGCCTCGATCATGATCGCCGTGGTTTTCCTCTATATGCTGTCGGCGATCTTCATCCTCGGCGGCGAACTCAATGCGGCGATCAGCCGCTTTCTCGAAGCGCGCGCACGTGTCGGCAGCTAGGTTTTGGCTGGCCGAGCCGTGGCCAGCCCGACGCCGAGCGTCGCGATTGCCATGCCGACGATCTGCACGAGGCTGAGCTGTTCGCCGAACAGCGCCCAGGCGATGACAGCGGTGACGGCCGGCACCAGGTAGAACAGCGACGCGACCTTCGACATCTCGCCGTCGCGGATCATCACCATCAGCAGGAAGATGGCGCCGATCGACAGCACCAGGACCAGCCAGGCCATGGCGAAGATCAGTTCGCCGTTGATGATCACCGTGTGGGTCTCCAGTGCCAGCGAAGCCAGGATCATCAGCGAGCCGCCGCCGATATATTGCCACATCGTCGCCGCCACCAGGTCGCCACCCGAGGCATAGCGCTTCTGCCAGATGGTCCCGGCGCTCATGCCCAGCACCGAGACCAGCGACGCCGTCAGGGTTTCGGGCGTAACGCCGCCGCCGAGAGCACCGAGCTTCGGCCACAGCACGATGATCACTCCCACAAGGCCGACGGCAAGGCCGGCCCAGTGGCGCGGCAGGATGTCCTCGCCGAGGAACCGGCCGGCAAGCACGGCGGTGATCAGCGGTTGCAGGCCGACGATCAGCGCCGAAAGCCCGGCGGGCATGCCCCTGTGGATCGCCCAGAACACGGCGCCGAGATAGATGCCATGCATGAGGATGCCGGCGACCGTGGCGTGAAGCGCTTCTGCCCTTGTGGCTCGCTTCGAGCCAAGCACGAGCATCAGCCCGGCAAGCAGCAAGGCGGCGATGACAAAGCGGGCTGCCAGAAAGGTGAAGGGCTCCGCCCAGGGCATGGCGTAGCGCGCGCCGATGAAACCTGTCGCCCACAGGACGACAAACGAGGCGGGGATGAACCGCTTGAGACTGTGCATTTCGGGGAAGCCGTTTCCGGTGGAGAGGTCCGATTCGGTGAAGAGACAAATACGGCAATTGCTCTAATGCGGTTCAATCCGGCAAGCAAAGTGAAACAATTGGTACATAAGCTCATCCTGATGTAGGAGGTGGCCGAATTCAAAGGGCGGCGTCAGGGCAATCGACTTCTGTCGATCGATCCGGCGACATGGCGTTTTGGCTTCGACAGGGAGCGCGCATGCTGTTGCATCTCGATACAAGCTGGCTGTTGATGACGGTGGCCAGTGTGGCCGTGTTCGGCTTCTTCTTCGGCTCAGCGCTCGACGCCATCATGCAGGAGGACGGTTTTGGGTCGACCGGCAACACGCTGCTGTTCACGCTCGGCTTTTTCGCCGCGGTCATGGCCGCGAACGAACATGGCATCGTCCTGAGAGATCTGAAGCTCGCGGTTGCCTGGGGACTGGGCGGCGCCTTCGCGTTTATCGGCGCGTTGGCGCTGCTCAAGGCGGGGCTGGCCCGGCTTTAGTCATAGCCCGGCCAGCCGCCTGACTTCGTCCGGCGACATGCCTGCCTGCCTCAGCGCGGCAAGGCCGGTATCAGCAAAACTCTTCGACAGTTTGCGCCCATCCGGACCGAGTATGAGACGGTGGTGGAAATACTGCGGCTGGCCGAGGCCGAGCAATTCCTGCAGCAGGCGCTGGATGCCGGTCGCGGAATAGAGGTCGCGGCCACGCACGACATGGCTGACGCCTTGCAGAGCGTCGTCGACGACGACGGCCAGGTGATAGCTGGTCGGGATGTCGCGGCGCGCCAGAATGACGTCGCCCCAGTCCTGCGGACGCGCCTCGACACGCTGCGTCGCCGAAAGCGTCTCGTTGGTGAATTCGCGCCAGGACAAATCCGTGCCGACGCGCGCCAGCGCCGCATCAATGTCGAGGCGCCAGGCGAAGGGCGCATTTTCGGCGATGCGGCGGTTGCGTTCGCTGACCGGCAGCGCCTTGTCGGCGGCGGGATAAAGCGGCACGCCGTCCGGGTCGCGCGGCCAGTCGCGGCCGCGCTTTTCGCTGTCGGCGATGAAGGCCCTGATCTCGCCACGGCTCATGAAGGCAGGGTAGACGAGTTCTTCGCCGACCAGCCGGTCGAGCACGGCCTGATAGTCGGTGAAATGCTCGGCCTGGCGCCGCACCGGCTGTTCCCATTCGAGACCTAACCATTCGAGGTCGCGAAAGATGCCGGCCTCGAATTCAGGCGTGCAGCGGATCGTGTCGATGTCCTCGATGCGCAGCAGCAGGCGGCCGCCGGCCGCACGCGCCAGTTGCTGGTTGAGCAGTGCCGAATAGGCATGGCCGAGATGCAGTTCGCCATTCGGGCTCGGCGCGAAGCGGAATGTCAGGAGCGTCATCTCACAAGCGGCAATCGGGTTGTGCAGCGGTTTTGCCAATTGCTACCGTGAGGTCGGTTCAGGAACAAGAAAACATGCAACGCATCGCGACACTGGACGATATTGCGCGCGGGCTGGATGCGCTTTGCGCAATCGATCCGCGCCTGGAAAAGGTGCGCGGCATGGCCGGAGAGGTGCCGCTGCGGCTGTCGGAACCCGGTTTTCGAAGCCTGGCCTCCATTATCGTTTCGCAACAAGTATCCCGTGCGAGCGCCGATGCGATTTTCGGCCGGCTGGTGAAACTGGTCGATCCGCTAACGCCGCAGGCGATCCTTGCCGCCGGCGAGGACATGTTTCGCGAGGCCGGGCTGTCGCGGCCGAAGCAGCGCGGTCTGATCGCGGTTGCGCAGGCCGTGGTTGAGGGGCTCGACCTGCATCACCTCTGTTCGCTCGACGCCGAAGAGGCGATCGCGGCTATGATCGCGGTGCCGGGCATCGGCCCGTGGACGGCGGAAGTCTATCTCCTGTTTGCCGCCGGCCACCCCGATATTTTCCCCGCGCGCGACGTCGCGCTGCAGAGCGCGGTCGGCCACGCGCTCGGCATCGAGCCGCGTCCGCCGGAGAAAACGCTGATCGCTCTGGCCGAATCATGGAGCCCGTGGCGAGGCGTCGCATCGCGGCTTTTCTGGTCCTATTATCGCGAAACCAGGGGCCGGGACGCAGCACCTCCGGCCTGAAACCGTAAAAAAGCATGAAAATCCTGCATTTTTGCCGCGTTTGGCTGATGACAATCCGCTTCACATCCCTGTCATGTCGGGCTTACAGTATCCGCGCCGATCGGTTCTAGAACGAGGAGGTCAACAAGGTGACGGTTGCCGTATCTCCGGATGGGCTTCCTGCGCTGGTGCTGAATGCGGATTACCGTCCGCTCAGCTATTACCCCTTGTCGCTCTGGTCCTGGCAGGATGCCATCAAGGCGGTGTTCCTCGACCGGGTCAACATCGTCGCCGAATACGAGCATGCGGTGTCTTCGCCGACCTTTTCGATGAAGCTGCCCAGCGTCGTCAGCCTGAAGGCCTATGTGAAGCCGTCGAGGCACCCGGCATTCACCCGCTTCAACGTGTTCCTGCGCGACCGCTTCCAGTGCCAGTATTGCGGCACGCCCGAGGATCTGACCTTCGACCACGTCATCCCGCGCCATCGCGGCGGGGCGACGACGTGGGAGAATGTCGTGGCCGCCTGTTCACCCTGCAATCTGAGGAAGGGCGGCATGATGCCGGCGCACGCCAAGATGTGGCCGCTGCAGAAGCCCTACCAGCCGACCGTGCACGACCTGCACAACAATGGCCGGCTGTTCCCGCCTAACCATCTGCATGAAAGCTGGATGGATTATCTCTACTGGGATGTGGAGTTGGAGCCGTAGGGATTGGCGCGATCGGCCTTGCCAGGGCAATCGCCGATGTCAGGTGCTGCCCCTCATCCGGCTGCCGCCACCTTCTCCCGTATATTGACGGGGAGAAGGGAATTGGCTGCAAATTTGGCGCCCTTCTTTCAGCGTTCGGGATTGGCGAAACCATTGATGACTGCGTGTTTCTCCCCGTCACTATACGGGGAGAAATGCCCGGCAGGGCAATGAGGGGCGGTGCCAACATTTAGAGACTGGCCGTATGGCGCGACCTCGCACTTGATTAATCGCGGGCCAGCGCGCCGCGAAAGGCGACGGCGGCGAGGATGAAGCTGGCGATGGCGTTCCAGCCGGCCAGCGACAGGCCGAGGATACGAAGGGCTGCCTTGTCGCAGGATGGCGGCACGAATTTGTCGAGCGCGTCGAGCACGCCTTTGCCGCCGGTATCGACCGGGCCGGCGCCGGCCGTGCAATCGGCCGGGCCCTGCCACCAGGCCCATTCGACGCCCGAATGATAGACGCCGAGATAGAGCCCGTAGAGCATCAGCAGGCCGCCGACGGCAAGCAGGCCGCGCGTCAGCCATGCGGGTGCGCTGAACATCGAGGCGATCACCGCCAGCAGCATCAGCGGGGCGCCGATATAATAGGGCGTGCGCTGCTCCAGGCAGAGATGGCAGGGGATGTAGCCGCCTATGTGCTGGAAGGCGAGCGCGGAGCCGACCGTGGCGGCCATGGCGACGGCGAGAAACAAAGCGGTGCGCGTGCGCTGGCGTCCGGTATCGGCTGTCATCGTGGCTGTCATGTTTCGTCCGTTGAATTCGCCGTCCGCCGGCATAGTCCTGAAACCACCGCCCGCCTTGGGCGGTCAGAAGGCGTATTTGACGACGATATAGAGCAAAATCAGGGCGGCGGCGCCGGCGCCGACGATCAATCCCAAACGCTTCTCGATGAATTCCTTGATCTCTTCGCCATAGCGGCGCAGCAGCCAGGCAAGAAGCAGGAAACGAGCGCCACGCGCCAGGATGGCGGAGACGATGAAGACGACAAGATTGACGTGGAGGGCGCCTGCCAGAATGGTGACCACCTTGATCGGCGGCAGGTGGGCGGCACCCGATGTGACGAGCAGCACCAGCATCAGCCCGGTGCCGGCCGACTGCCACCTCTCGAACGCGTCAAGGCCGCCAAAGTGCTCCAGCATCGGCCGTGCTATCGTGTCGTAGGCATAGTAACCGATCAGCCAGCCGGCAATGCCGCCCAGCACGGACGCAACGGTGGCGGTCAGCGCGTACCGATAGGCGCGTTCGGGCCGCGCCAACGCCATGGGCAGGTACAAGACGTCGGCAGGTATGAAAAACACCGAGCTTTCGACGAAAGCGATGAAGGCCAGCCACCATTCGGCGGATTTGCGGGCCGCCAGCGACAAGGTCCAGTCGTAAAGTCCGCGAAGCATCGGCTCTCCTGGATGCAGGTTGCCACACGCAACGCGCTTTGATGCGCGTCTGTTTAGAAAGATTTCCCGCGCCGCACAATGGCAGGAGCTTCATGAAACAGAAAGGCGGGCTTTTGCCGCAAGCAGGGCACGGCGGCGCATTTGGCCAGTTGACGAACAGGCCTCCAACCGTATAGTCCGCGCCCATCCAGGCCTTTGGGCCTGAGCCCCTATGGCGGAATTGGTAGACGCGCTCGACTCAAAATCGAGTTCCGCAAGGAGTGCTGGTTCGATTCCGGCTAGGGGCACCACCACCTTTATGCAGGTGTTGAGTCATCAGGACTTTTTCTGATTTTTGTCCCACCTGTGGCCCGCGCCTTTTTCGGTGGGACAATTTTGTCCTGACTTTGTTCTGGGATGACCAGTAGATGGACGGCATGCTCAGCCATTCGGCGGCGTTGCGCCTTCTTGGTGTAGTGCGTCGTTTGCTGCTTGGTGGTCCAGCCGAAGATCGCCATGAGCTGTTCGTCGGTGGCCCCGTTCTCGGCCGCGATGGTGGCTCCTGCCTTTCGGAGCCCGTGGAGGGTGCAATGGGGCAACTCGGCCTGGTCGCACCAGTCTCGCATTTTGTTACCAAGTGAATTAACGGTGAACGGTTTTCCCCACTCAGACGTCAAGAAGGTCAGGTCACCGCAGGCACTGACGTCGATGGTTGCCTTCAACTGGGGGAGGATTGGGAGCTCCACCTCCACGCCCGACGATTGACTGGTCTTCTGAGGGCGGATGTGGAGCCACCCGTTCTTGACGTGCTGGCGCCCAAGGATCGCGAGATCCTGGCGACGCAGCCCTGTGAACAGTCCCAGGTGGAGTGCCAGGCGTGCCTTGCTGCCGATTGGGTGGCGGGCCTCGAACTGGAGCACCTCTTCGACTGACCATGTGTGAAATCCATCGCCAGACTTCAGCCGCTTGATGCCGAGGGCTGGGTTGCTCCGAAGGATATCGTTCTCAATGGCCCACCCATACATGGCCGAGATGACCTTGACGACCTCGTTCTGGGCGCCTGGCGTCGAGCGGAGATCGTCACGCATTTCGAGGACGTGCCGCCGCTCTAGGAGGTCAAAGGGTAGCGTACCCCGCTTGTTGCCGCTCTTGTGCTCGCTGTTGCAGATTTCATCGAGAACCGATGACCGCCGGGCCAGAATTTTGGGGGAGAGCCTTACGCGTCGCTTGTACTCCTGACACAGCCAGCGGAAGGACCTCTGGGACACCGCTTCAGGTCGATCCACAGTGGCGCCGGTTTTGAGGGGTGAGTACGGGACGTTAAGCCGAGCGCAGGCCACCTCGGCCTCGAACTCCTTCGTCCCGGGCCGTTCCCGAAGTCGAACTTTCCACCGGCCATGGGTGCGAAAATACAAGCGCACGTTTCCATGCCGGTCACGATCGTGGGTAACGCCTTTTGGTAGTTTTCTCGGCATCAGTTCCAGGGGTTGTTGGTCGGGGAAGATGGCCCTGTTCTGTTGGTCTCGCCTCGATGTGGGATCGCCCGAAAGGCGGCTACAACCTCATCCACGTCCCAAAGAAGGCGTGAAGCGATCGGCCGAGGTTCTGGCATTTGGCCGGCGGTCACTAGCTGAGTGAACAGCGACGTGCCGATCCCGATGAGCGCGGCAGCTTGGTCAAGGTTGACCCCAACAGGTGGGAGGTTGTCTGGCAGTCGGCTTGACGGTCGTCTCATGCAGTGCGGGCCCAATCATTTGGAAGGCCCTCGATCTAATTCCGCCCGTGTCTTGGTTCTATGGGCCATCTGCGCGGTATTCTAGGGGAAGTCCGTTTTGTCAGCCGGAGGGGCTCGCTGCGGCGAGTGCTATTACCTGAAAACGCAAAATTTTTTTCGGGCCGTGGGTCGGTCTATTCCCGCCCCAACCCGGCCCCTCCTCACGAAAAAGGGTGTACTCCTTCCGCGCGCCGGCTTGAGGCGCGCGGGTGATCGAAAGATCCGCGGCCGAGCCGGTTCCAAAACGTTCGGGCCGGCGGCCGAGCGACAGGACGGAAATGCCGACCGAAGATAGCTGGCCATGCCGTGCTTGCCCCGCAGCTGGACAGCCCCGTCGAGGAGGCGGCGCCTGCGAGACGCCTGGAGGCGCCGCGCAGTACGAAGGACCCGGCGAGTGGCCAAGGGGGAAAGGGCGCTGAGGAGGACCATTGGGCGATCATTGGCTGCTGAGGAAGGATGGACGGCAGAACTTGAGCGGATTATTCAGGATCCTCAGGATCAAACTTCGCCATTCGCTCAACGGCTTCCCGCAACCTTTGACCCGTCCGGTGACGACGCTCCTGGGTCATCTCCCGCAAGCGCTCAGGTGGGATGGTCGGGACGAACTCGACCGACGACAGATGATCCTGGTCGTAGGTGAAGTGGAGCTTCACGGCTCCGACCAGTGTCACGTGCTGGGCGAGGTGGGCCGCGAGATCATTGAGCCGGGCCGCGTGCGCATAGAGTAGAACTGTTGCTAACGGCGACTGCCGAAAGGTGGCAAGGCTGGCCATCATCTCGTAGCCTTTCCACCACATCAGCTCCCCCAGGCTCCGCCATGGAACGGCGTCGTGTGTCCGGGCCGCGTTCACGTATCGGACAAGGAAGTCCTCGTCATAGAGTATGTCGTGGTCACCTCGCACCCATCCGATCTCCGCGTTGCCCTTTTGATTTGTTCGAGCATCCAGGAACACCCTGGCTTTGCCATTCGCGTTGCGCACGGCACCGCTCCAGTTGCGCTGGTCGACCAGGATCGCGACATGCTCCCTGTTGAGCCCGCAGTCATAGGTCTCGTCTTCCAGCATCCATGCCAACTCCCCGCTCAACCTGGCTGTTCCGGTGTGGCGCTCACGCGCCATGGCCAGATATTTGGAGCTCGGGGTAGTCGGATCGAATGCTTCAATCATGTTTGAAAAGTCCTGTGGAGAAGAAAGGCTGCGCGCCGTGAAATTCCGCTGTCGGATCGCTATGTTAGGAGCGAGTCGCCCGTTCAAAGCGGCCCATCACATGGTGGTAGACTTCAGGGGCCTCGTGGCCGGCGTCCGTCATCAGGGTGGCGGCCTGTCGCAGCGTCTCGATCGTGGCCTTAAGGGCGTGGAAATCCTCGTCATCGTAGTGGAGGTCTAGTTCCGAGGAGAGTTCGCGCAGCAGGTCGGTCAGCACTTTTGCTGTTGTCTGGTTGATGATCATAAGCGGGTTCCTAGGCGAGTTTGAGTGATCGTGAATATATCTTAATCAGTATATAACTGAAGGTTTGAGATAGATAAATATGAAGCCGCGCAGCGCAATGGGTCGACCGAAATTTTTTTCGCGGAGACTATCCCGATGACCAAGACCGAATGGGAGCAGCTGCTCAGCGGGCTCGTGAAGGCCGAGCTTAAGCTCCGGGGCCTCAGCTACGCCGATCTGGTCCAAAAGCTTGCCGCCATCGGGGTCGACGAAAAAGAGGTCAACATAGCCAACAAGCTCGCACGTGGAAGCTTCACTGCGGTCTGGTTCGCCCAGTGCCTCCAAGCGATCGGTTCGCAGAGGCTGAAGCTCGACTGACACCGGAGAGGCGCCGGCCTGCACCTCGTCCCCGCACCAGATCTGGACACCAGGATCGTTAGCGGAGGCTCCAAGGTGCGCCGCCGACCGCGTCGGGTGTTGGCGCGAGCGGAGACAGACGCTGAGGCGCGCTCCATTCGAGCGTCGGCCAGGTCGGCAAGCTACCTGAGTTGTTGTATCTTTGGCCTACGGGGCTGCTCCAGCCGGTGGCTGGGGTCTAGCGGATCCCGACAGCGCTAGCGCCTGCGCCTGTTCAAGCTCGGATCCGGTGATGGTCGTTCAACGGGACGTCTCGGGGACCTAACCGGGATCGGGTGGTGGCGCGGGCGGGAGACCGACAAAAACGGTTCTCCACCAATTTTTCTTCTCGCGTGCGCGCAGGGAGGTTCTGGAGGATCACCCTCATGCTTCTGTCAGTCAGGAAGGCCAAAAACGTCGGGAGGGGAACCTGCGGTGGGCCGATGGGTCGGGAAGGCCGGCTGGGTCAAAGAGCTGACAGCCACGGATTGGAATTCCGTACGTCGAGTGAGGTTCAACCTACAGTTCTCTCCTTTTACCCACCTTGGTGAAGGATAAAGGGGGTACCAATTCTTCCTAGTTCAGGACTGACAGAAGCAGGAGATACTATAGGATAAAAGTCGGTTTATTGATTTCAAAAACGACCTCGCCGGAGCCCCCCAAACACCCCACATGACGGAGACGTTAATCTGCAGAGTGACTAATGGCCCGCCCCAAAGTACCGCTTCCTGTTCGCGTCAGCCGCCTGTCCCGCCGCGTTGGCGACCACGTGGTCTGGGACGGCCGTTTCAAAAAGGGTCGACCACACCTTAAGGGTGTCGGTAACCCGGTGCGAGTGGCCCTGTGTCTCGTTGATCATCGCGGCTTTCAGGTTCGGAACAACTGCGGCCTAGAGGCGTGCATCCACCTGCACCATTACCGCGTGATCGAGGAGGTTTCGTTTAGGCACCACGACAGACCGAAGTCGTCCTGGCGCGACCCCCGGATAAGCAGGTCGGACAATTTCAGTGAGCGAGAGCGCGAAATGATCGAGCTTGAGGTCCAGAGCCTGATCGAAGGCGAGGTGACCGAGGATGATGTCATCGACGTAACGTCCAACCCCGAGATGCTGGCCGAGATCCTCCGACGGGCTCGCGCCGCAGCGTAATCGGGTTTCCCCTGGCGACCGCCATAGCTGTGCCCAACACATTAGAGGGCAGGCGCGGATTTGTCCGCGCCCGCCCTCGAGGGTGGTTACCGTGGTGACGACATCACGGTGATGTAGTTGTACACGAAGTCGACGCCACCGTTCCGCTGTTCCCGAACGACCTCGAACTTGAAGGCCTCCGCCAGCCCCCGCATCGCACTGTGGAACTTGGTCAGCGACACTCTCCTGACGCCACCTGAGATCGCGCAGAAGTTCAAGTATTCGTCGTAGAGAGCGGACCCCGACGTACGCGCTTTTGAAGCGTGAACACCCTCGTGCTGCGGCTTCCCGACCCGCAGACGATGACCCTGGGACACAAAATAGCGGACCGAGCTGTTCTGGTTCGCCATCTCTTCGATCACCAGCAGGTGGCTGGCGGGGATGGTGTAGTCCTTGTTCTTCTTCAGCCGCGAAAGCCCCTGAAGAGCCCAGGCAACGATCTGCTCGCGCTCTGAGGCCAGAATGATCTGGTCGATACCGATTACCTTCTTCGCGTCCGGGATCCTGCGCGGGAACTCGATGAAGAGCCAACGACGATTGAAGCCATCCGAAGCATCCCTCGTCTTGGGCACATGGTTCGATGCGAACCACTGAGCCGCCTTCGAGTGGAAGTCGAACGGTGGTTGGTTCTTGTGCTGGGCGGTCATCGACTCCCCGCACACGATCTGCTTGAAGGTCTCGCCTGCGATCTCACGCTTCTCGGAGATCTCGCCCGCGAAGTTGACCAGCTTATCAGCCATCTGTGCCGGCAGAAACTTGTCGTCCCAATCGGTCGGCGGGATTGACGAGAAGCTCCCGTGGGGCACCAGGCCCTTGAGGATTTCCAGGATGCGCGACTTCCCGCTGTGAGCTGCGCCAAAAAGGCAGAACGCCCTTTGGTAGCGGGAAGCGTGGCCCATCAGCGTGACGGCGATGGCCTCCTGGAGAGCCCTAGCCTTGTCGCAGTAGTCAGCGTCATCCCCCCAGCAATCATCGAGCATCTGGAGAAACTGCGGGCAGCGGGTGTCTTCCTGGTAGCGGTAAGGCAGCACGTAGGTGCAACCGTACTCCGGCGAGTGCTTCCTCAACTCGAGGTCGGTGGTCAAGAAGCCGTTGGCGAAGTTCACGCCGGGCAAGGCAATCGTCTGAAGCGGGCGGGTGACCAAGCTGCTCATCAAGTTCGCGATCTGGGTAAGGTCGCCATAGCGCTTGCTTGCCGGCAAGTGGCCATACTCCTCACTCAAATGATTGACCAAGGTCTTCTTGTGCAGGGTTTCCCAAGCTGCGCCTTTCCACTGCCAGAGCTGGCCCTTGTCGAACCTGATGTCTCCGAAGGCCTCCAGGTCCTTAATCGCCGCTTTGGCGATCTCGGAGTGGTCGTTACCGTTGATGTCGCCGGAACGCCGCTTCTTGAGCTCCATGCGAAGCACGCCGAAAGAGTGAACCCCCCTGGACTGGCTGACGATAAACCTGAGGATGCGCTCCTCGTCGATGCTGCCCAGCTCGTGGTTGCGTGCCATGCGGTCGATAACAACCTCGATTGCACGCGTCCAGCCGTCCGCCTCGGGCGAGACGTGGCGTTCGAACTCACCCTGCAGGAAGGCGATGATCCTGGCCTTATCCCACACGACGTTCTCTTCGGTGAAGTTGAGACCGAGCTTCTCCTTATCCTCGGCGGTCAGGCCGTCGTCCCAACCCAGCGGGAGGGCCTTGCGCTTGTCTCCAAGCACGTCGCGCATCAGGAAGTCGACGACCTTTGTCTGCGCCTTACCGATGTCGACCTCATCGCCGGCCACCTTTTCGGTGTAGCCCTCGACCCAGGCCTTCATCTCGCCCATGGCTTCGACCAAGGTGCGCTCACCCCTCGTCACTGCCCGCGCCAGCAGGCCGGCGTTGTAGACGAGCGCGTTGTCGCGCGCGCCGGCGGGCACGAAAGACGTGATCTTCGTGTTGCCCGACGACGAGAGCTCGATGCCCTCGGCCTTCAGGGCCTCGCGGAGCAGGCTCTCGACGTTCCTGGGGAGCGCCGGGAGGGAGCCAATGACCTCAAGGAGATGGCAGTTAGCAGTATAGGGCTTGCCGGTGTCCGGATGGATCGACGGCGGGAGCACGATCTGGGTGCCCTTGGACAAACACTCGAGGAGCATCTGGCTTGATGCGTCCTTGATGCGGAACGTGCGTTCACCCTCGAAGCGGAACGCCAGGACGGCGCCCTTACGGCCGACGCGGCGCCAAGGAGACTTGGGCAAAAGCTGCTCGACGATACGGTGAACCCGCGGATCCTCGGTATCGATGTCGATTGCGACGACGCCGGAAGCGGCCCCCATCGGCAGACCGATGTTGCCGTGGCCCTTCTGAGCCAGCCAGAGCTTCTGCTCGCTCTCAGTGGGCATACGATCGGCAAAAAGCTGCCAGCTGTCGATCCAGGGGTTCTTGAACCGCGGCCTGAGCGGGATCGCGGGCTTGCCGAGAGCCCAATATTTCGATGCTACAGCGGAGAAAACGTTCATCTAGTACCTCGTGGATAGTTCAGAATTATGCGGTAGCTCATCCCATGATTAACGTGGTTTACCGCGAGGCTGACTATGTGGAGGCTCAAATTTGAATTGCAAATCTACTACTATAGGATAAGTAAATCTTGACGCTGAGACGGCGCCTTCCAATGCTTAGACGCGGACGTAGGCCTGTGTCCTGCGGCGTGCTGGTTTTCCAGCAGGCCCACAGCGGTTCCGGCAGTTGCTTCGTCCGGCGGGAGTCTGAATGCCTTGCTCACCCTGTGGGCCAACGTCTCCCTGGCCGCCCTTCAGGCCATGGTTACCCTGCGGGCCAACGTCTCCATAGATTTCTTGAGCTGGAAGCCCAAGGTGTAATCGGTCGGCCGGCCAATCTTCTCGATGGCCAGCATCAGGCTCTTGGTGGCGTCCCGATCGATGTTGCTCTCCAGGTCGCGCGCCAGGATGATCCAGTCGGTGTTCGCCATCGTGAGGTAGGCGTTGAGCGCCGCCGAGACGTCGGGGTCGAACTTGAACAGGGATTGCAGGAGGGTCCGGCTGTCGTCGGACTGGCGGGAGGTGAATAGGTCCGTGAGATGGTCCCGGTATTGCGGGACGGTCAGGACTCGGTCGGTCTGCTGCGGGTTGAAAGTGGGCGTGGAGGCGGTGCCGCCAGCTTTGGCTTTTTTCTTGGGCGGGATGATAGCGCTGAGAAAATCGAGTACCGCCACAACGTGTCCTTATGTCGTTCCCCGTCAGATGGGGACGACCCGACGGCATGGACACTCGGGTGTGCTGCGTAGTGCTGCAGTCGCGTATAGTTGCCCGCAGATCAACGATGTGGTCCACTATTGTCTTGAAGGAAGCTGGGGGTGTAGCGTGCTACCAAGATCACTGACATATTGCCTTGTCGCCGTTATTTTTGGCGTTTCGTCCTCTTTGGCCCTTGCCGAGCCAAAGACTGACGTTCGGGGCGTGGCCTTGGGGATGTTACCTGCCGAAGTCGTTGCAGCTAGGCCGGACTGCAGGCCGAGGCCAGAATTTGCGATGTTCTGTGAAAAGGAATTCTATTGGCTGCGCTTTTCAAAAACTGAACACGTCGTCGGTGTAGAACTATGGTTCTGCACCACGTCAACACAAGAGCTGGTTTTTGCGGAGATCGAGCAAGCTTATGGCGTGCCTCCAGATCTTACAGTGCGTAGTGACGGCCTCCAAGCCTATTTGAAGGAGAAAGTCCACAACGGGTGTACCTTCGACGAGCTTGGCCTCAGTTTGAGCATCTGGAACGACTCGCTCCTCGACGCGGATCGAAAGGCGCAAGAGGAACTCGAAAAATCTACCGTGCCCAAGTTCTGATCATCGACAAAGGACTTTTCCTTACCCGCCGGCTAAAGCCCCTGCGCGGGTAAGGCCTGCCGCGTCTACGGCGCCACTGTCCTGGATCAGCTGATAGGCGAAAGGTGTCGCATCACCGCTGGTGGGTGACTTAACTCGCTAATGATCTTATCGAAAACTCGTCGCAGCACATACGGGGGCAATGGCGGTTGTAGTGATCATCACGTAGCAGGCAGAAACCTCGATCTGCTGAGTTGCAATGTTCCGCTGAGTTCCCCACACAACGTTACTCGAGCGCACACCGGAACCAAGATTGGCGACAGTTCCCGGGTTAGTTGAATAACTAAAATTCGGCTGCGCGTTTGATAAAAGGCTGCCATTTTTATTACATATTATTGCCGGCATTTGCTGTGGCAAATGGAGATTATCGATCCAAAACATACAGTTAAATATCTCTGAGTTTTCGGCGATAATCAGCGCGTAACTGCTGATTTTCCTTGGGTTGTCCGACGTCGTGCCAACGGAGACGACTTGAGGATAAATCACTATTGGATTTACTACGTCTGCGTTCGAATCAATTGGCTTCATCAAAGCCAAGAAGGTGACAATTCCCAGCACAAACCTGTCTAACATCCAGACCTCGTCCCCCTTGAACAACATTTGTAAAAAGCAATAAACTACAATAATTTGTACAGCACAAGCGAACTCGCCGGTCTGAACCAGCCATCAGGCTCCCCTTACCCGAGACCCAACACAGATGGGGACCGGACGCGGGTTCTGTAATTGAGCCCTGCTTCACTTTGCGGCACCGTTGGCATGAGGCCGAAGATGCTGGCCATCTGCCTTTCTTCCTCGTCTGCCAGCGTCATGATGTAGTCGTGAACGCGCAGCGAATGGAGGAGATAGCCAACCGCGTGGAAGAAGTGGTCGTCGCCGGTGAGCTTGACCCATTTGGCCGGTTGTTCCGGCAGCTCGACGGGCACCATGTCCTGGAGGTGTGTCTGGATGATCAGCTTCTTGTTGCCGTAGCCGGTGAAAGCGATCTTGTGGTTGCGGATGGCGCCGACCGTCTTGTCGATGATGCCTGTTCTGTTTGACGAGACGAAAAGCGCTCCACTTCTGCCCGACATCCAGTGCCTTAATACTGTCGAGACGCGCACGTCATGGACGTGGCATCTCTTCTATGGCCTGCTCGGGACGTTGCCAAGATAGAGAAACGATATGTGGCTCCCATTGCGCTTGCGGGAAACATTTGAAATCGGTCAACATCTTGCAAAGATCAGGAAGATTGATCGCGCCTACGAACCGGAACTTTCCGATGCCAGCAAGGAAAGAGACCGCGAGAGGATAGCCGACCGGCGGCGGTGGGAAACCGAACTGTATTACGACCAGATAGAGGAAATCAAAACACGCAGGATATTGCGCAAGGCAATGCGGCTGGAGGTTCCTTTTGAAAGCCCCTCCGACCAGAGCTCGCATTGGCGACAATCACATCAACTAATGACCTAAGGCGATCCGGCAGGAAAAACGCGAGCGGCGCGAGGTGGCCATCACCTGGTCGGGTGTCATTGTCGGCATCATCGGATCATTGACGGGCCTGCTTTCCGTATATCTTTCACTTAGGAAATAGCGCGATTTCGTCCGGTCGTGACCGCCCGCTCGCCGGTGAGGCGTTCTGACCGATTGTCTTATGTGGACCGCAGCCAGCTGACTGGCACCAGCTTGATGTTGTCCCGCCATTTCTGGACCGTAGAGTCTCGAAACCAGTCCTCGAGTAGCTCGACATGGTCCATCACGATGATCTGCATGTCCGGGTAGTGCTCAGCGCAATAGTCAAAAAGAAGCCTATACAGCCGAGCGACGGCTGCTTGGTCCTCATCGCTCCTGCCGTCAATCTCCCCAACGTCTCGTTCGGGCGGATAATGTGCCTGCGAGGGCTGATCCAGCATCAGGAACGCAGGAACGGGCCGCTTCCGAGCGCGGAACAGGCCGTGGAGCGCGAGGTGAGCGGCAACGTGGTAGCCGACCCAGTTTTCACCGCTTCCGATCTGCGGAAGAGCCAGCGGACCATCAATCGTGTCAGCAACGACGGTTAGGTTCTTGCGATCGAGCCGCAGAGCATTGTCGCCGTGTTCAAGTTCAAGCAAACGCGCATATCGGGTGAGATCGCGCCCCACGAGACCCAGTGCGGTAGTGAGTCGCTCTTCGAGCGCCTCTTGATCCAGCAACTGTTCGAGCTCGGACACCTCGGCCCGGGCCCGCGCGATGGCCAGCCGGATGCCCTCATCGGACGCAATCGCACGAGCATTTTCAAGATAGTAGCCGATCCGCCCGGCAGTGCGGGCTTGTTCGGTGAACTGATCCTGTTCGATCCTCAGCCGTTCATTTTCTGAGATCCGCGTCAGGATGTCGGCCTGGACGCTCTTCAGCTGTTCGTCGAGGGCATTCCGCCGCGCCTCAAGCTCTGCCTGCCGGGCTTGCAGTCGCGGATTGTCTCGGCGCACCGACCTCAATTGGCCTTCGAGCGCCGTGAGCGATCTACGAACCTCGCTGACCGAGGGTATGGGAGTGGATAGGTGACTGTCGCAAAGCGGGCACGTCTCGGCATCGCCGCTGTCATCGAAGAGCAAGCCAATCGACGCCAGGCGAGCCTCCTGTTCACGGGCCTCAATCTGAAATTCCGAAGCCTCGCGTTCAAGCCGTTGAACGTCTGCAATCTCCTCCCGCACCTCCTGCATCTCACCCCTTAGACGACGACGGCGGTTTTCCAAGTCGGTCAAGTCCGCGGCCGGATCGTCATCGCGAGCGTAGGCAAGCTCGCGGGGCGCCGCAGCGGTGGCCAGGAGGTTGCGCAAATCGGCGGAACTCTCGGCGAACGCGTCGGCCGGCAAGAGGCCCACTCGCTTGGCTTCCACAAGCAGCGACTGGGCGGTCCCGGACGCCTCGTTCGTTAAGGCGCGAGCCTCGGCGTAGTCGCGTTCGAGCCGACGCAAGCGTGCCCGAGCCTCGTCGTAGCGCATGCGTTGGAGATAGTGATCCTCACCCATGGCGCCGACGAAATAGGGCAACGTGTCCTTGATGTGTGATGGGATGAACTGTTCGCCTTGGCGATGGAAAAGCAGGCGACGATTTGCGATTTCATCTTGAGCCTGAAGGCAGAAGAAGATCGCCTGGCTCGCCGATGCCTCCAGCGGCGCCCGGGTCGACCCAGGTTCGGGAACATGCCTGTTTTCGGCGATGCCCAAAACCATAGAGAGCTGGGCCCGCAAGCCTTCTGAAGTCACGTTCTTGATGAAAGGCTCCGGCGTCTCGGGGAAACCCGCTACGCCGCGCTCGAAGAAGATGTCGTCGCTGGCCTTGCCTGCCGGCCCAGGATTGCGCCGGGCAACCAGGATACCTTCTCCGTCGCGGTCTAAGAGGATTGCGAACCATGACACGCTGCGTCGGATCTCGCCCTCCGCGATGGTGCACTCGCCTCGCCCCCAGCAGTAGTCGACGATATCGAGCAAGGCGGACTTTCCCGTCTTCGAAGCCCCGGTAACGATGTTGAGCCGGCCGAGGGCAAATTCGATGTCGCGGCGTTCGCCGACGTGGGAATAGATCGCGATGGCTCGCAGCTGCAGCGTCAAGGGGTAACTCCCATCGTCTGGAGGATTTGGACTGGCGCGCCCTGGTTAGCGAACCATCGCCCGAGGAGGCCGGCAGCGCGGCGGATGTCGTCGACATCTTTCGTTACCGTAGCCAACTTCGCCGTTAGCCTTATGGGCTTCTCTCCCGTCCGCAGGCCCGCGGCGTCCACCATCAGAGCTCGATGCTGGGTGAGGAAGAGCAGGGCTTCACGGCTGATGGGTCTGAGACGCAGCGTGCGTTCCGGCAACTCGACGAGCAGGGCTTCATTGTCCGCCGACCAGGTAGCAAAGGTTGTATTCGCTCGGCCGGGCAACTTGGCAAGAGTTGGTGGGTGCAGAACCAAGGGTAAGACAAGAAAACCTAGGGGAAGGGGAAACGCCGCGGCGCGAAGCCGCTCATATTCCCTCGTGGCGCGAGCAATTAACTCCCCGCAGAAGGCGGGATTGAGCAGAGCCGCTTCCTCAGGAGGGCGGTCGCGCCACGTTAAACTCCATCGTGCCGCCATGGCTAGGCCTCCTCGGTGGCACAGGCCGTCAGATAGTCCGGATGCCATCCGACGCGTAGCTCGTTGGCCAGCATATGATAGGACCCGACGGTCAGGAAGCGATGGCTGACGGCACGAAAGGGGAAGCGGGCATCGGCCTCCACCCAACTGTACAGTTCCTGTCCGGCCAGACGTCGCGCTGCATCCGAGGTCTCCCCGGTGCGGAACTTGTCACGCATCTGCTGAAACCGCGGTTCCCACTCCTCGATCAGGGTTAGCTCGTACTTCGCGATCTCTCCGTCGAACACCAGATGCTCGCGGACCCATTTTGACCGCTGGGTGAATGCCCGGTAGTAGTCCCGTTTGGCATACTCGATGCGGTTTCCGCCGACGCCAACCGCTTTCAACTGGCGGACAAATGGGCGCCCTTCGTAGTCCGCGATCTCCTCTGAGGTTGGATCAACATGCTCCTGGTCGGCGACCAAGGCATCACGCCTCAAACCGTCGCGAATGTCGTCTAGCTTCGCCTCGATCTCCAGCACAGATATGGCTTCGGCAGGACTGACCATAAGCGCCTTGCAGACGCGCGGCCACCACCAGCCCTCCAATCGCTCGCGAGCGATTGCGGCTTGTCCCCGCGGTGCGAGCATGCGCAGGTCGGTCTCTATCGCGACGTCCAAATCCGTTACCAACGGCTGATCGTCTAGGATCTCGATTGAGCTTAGAAGCGAAGCACGCATAGTCGGGCTGAGCGCCAGGAAAGCCGCGTAGGCGGCCTGCAGTTCCTGATTGCCTCCTGCTAAGGCGACCGCCTCAAGTTGCGACGCCGCTCCCCTTGGGTCTCGTGCTTTTCCTGGTTCATAGCTGCCCGCTGAACGGAGCTTTGCGGCTGCACTGGCGTCTGGCGCAGAGCCCGTAGTCATCAACGCTAGCCGGGTCCGCGCTGGAAGGGTCGGGTTCTTGGCAACCGCTTCGCTCCACACACGCAGCGTCTTCCAGAGGTCGGCGCTCTTGTCTGAAAGACTCGCGACGCGATTGATGTGGTGCTTCGCCTGAAGAAGCTCCAGCGCCGTTCCTTCGGTTTCGAACGATACATCATCCAATCGTTCGATGCCCACCTCGACGCTTGCATCGGTATTCACGTATTTCAGACACAACGCCAGCGCTAAGCGGGCCTGATACAGATAGCCCGCAGCGGATGGAGCTGCACTAAAGTTCGTGGTTGGAATGGCCAAGCAAACACCCCTACAGGCAAGAGCTTAGCTATTTTTCGCTGTACGGCAATCTTGCAACTTGGAAATGCGGGTACAGAGAGGATACGGCTGATGTTGGCGGGGTCAGTCAACAAAGTTTCTCCGAACCTACATGACCCCGCTGAAGCTCGGCGGTATGCTTGCTCTCGCGATTACATTGTCGCCGTTGGTGAGTTTATTGTTCTCACCCCGAGAAGCGCTTTCTGACGTTTTTGCCCCGCGGACACGGTGCGCTCTCGATGATATACGTAAGACTCCCGGTCCGCTCAGGATCAGTGAAAAGGTCCTGCCCGATCGCAAACTGCCTGCCTACAGTCTGCCCTTCTTGCTTGCCTTCTTCGCCGACTTCGCTGGCGCTTTCCGGTCGAGTCCGCTCGACTTCGCCAGCGCCGACCGTTGGGCGGCGTAGTTCGGGGCCACCATCGGACAATGCGTCTTCAGACCCCACTTCTGCCGATATTCATCGGGCGTCAGCCCATAGTGCACATTGAGATGGCGCTTTAGCGACTTAAATTTCTTCCCGTCCTCAAGGCAGACGATTTAGTCAGGAAACACCGACCGCTTGGGATTGACGGCGCGCGCCCGGGTTGGGTCGGCTGTCTGATATTTGATAGCGAGGCGTTGATGCTCTCGATGAGATCCGGAAGCGACCCGGCTGGCATAGAGTTCTTGCTGACGTAGGCGGAGACGATGTCGGCCGTAAGCTCGATAAGAAGACTGCTACTATTTTCGTCCGAAAACGGTGGCTCCTTTTCGCGTTTTCACACAGTGCTGTTCATAGCTTGCTTCGAGAAGAAATCTCCCCCTTGCGAACCGCGAAGCAGTGTGGACAGGGCGCTGGTGTCTTGCGGCCTTGCGAGAATTTCAAGGCACCACTGCCGAACCGCGGCTTTTGCTGCCATATTTGACTGAGCGAGCTGCCGTTTTGACTCGATAAGGTTATCGGGACGGCTCCACGCCTCGGGAGGATGCATTGGCTGCGGACCGGTCGCCAACTGCGATCTACGAAGGTCATCCCCATGGACCCGTGGGGATGAACGACAGGGTCTTGGCCATTACCCTCGATGGCAAGCCGATGGCCGCGCGAGACGTGGCCCTGCGGCTCGATAACTATCTCGAGCTTGAACTGAAGTGGCAGGGAGCCTTAGAACCCGGATCCGACAAGATAAATAAAGAACTGCTCATCACATTCGAAGGCGGTACCACCGCTGAATTCGTAATGAGCAGTCACCTGATGCACCTTGTAGGTCATGAGGAGTTCGTAGCCACGTCCAGAATTTCGCCCTTGGACTTGGCTGGAAAGTCGAAGGGCTCGGCGACGGCCCTTATCCTGAACGGACCTCACTTGCACCCGAAGGCGGGCCCGATCGTCCTGGGGTACGAAAACCACGAGGCGTCACTCGCCCCGTTTGAGCACTTTCGTGCCATGGACTCCCGAAAGGAACGGCTGCCACTGCAACCGACCATCTCGCACATCACGATGCTACGGACGTTGAACAGCAAACCCTTCAGGGCGACACGTTTGTATGAATTTCTTGGTCAGGTTTGTGGATTTCTTGGTTTCACAAAGGGAACTCGAGTGGGATACGGCCAAGTGCGGAACGACGCCCTCAATGGCTTCCGCTGTCTTGGGTTTACCAAGGCGGACCGCCTTCGCACGCTGCCCGGCTGGTACCACTGGGCTCTGCAGGAGGAGCTTCCAAAGATCTTCCAGAACTACATGAAGCTCTTCTCGACGAACGAGGCCCGACGGAGCCTTGGCCGCGCGCTCGCCTACTACCAGATTTCCAATGTGACCCGCTACGATGCGGTCGAGACTGCTGTCATCATGTCAGCGGCTGGGCTTGAAACCCTTGCCGGCCACGTCCTCGGGACTGCCGGCGGCTGGACGCCGAACTTGATCAAGAACATTACGCTCGCAGAGCAGATTAGGGCCTGTACACGGCTGCTCGGGATCAAGGGTGACCCTGCCGACCAGTCGGCGCTGCTGGCCAAGAGGCTTCGGCCGAGGAAAGGGCAGCCTCAAGGACGCGACGGCTTCAGTCTGATCACCGAGTTCAGGAATGGCGTCACACATCCGGGCGTGTTCGAATATGACCACGACATTTTTGACGTGTGGAATGCGTCGCAATGGCTGCTCGAGATGCAATTGCTCGTGCTCATGAACTATCGCGGCAGGTATCAGGACCGCCGGCTCAACCGGCGCTCCCATGCCGGGAATTTGAGCACGATGCCGGTCGGGCCGTAACCGGACCGGTGTTGCGGTTTCAGGCCGAGATCATTGTCGACGGAAGACCTCTGTGCGCGAAGTCTTACAAGCGGTAATCCCGGCCGGCCCCGTATCCAGTTCTGGCACCGGCGGGATTGAACTGGTCCATATCGCCGCGCTCAGCCTAGCCGTAGTCAATCTTAGCCAGCAGGATGGCGAAACACTCTCCGATCAGCGAGCCTTGATACGGTCGTCCCTCCGTCTGGGTCGCGCCAGCCCATGCGGAGTCTTTTCGAGGAGACAGTCTTTGTCTCCTGTGAGGAGGCGATCGTTGGCGTGCTGAGGAAACGGCTGGATCAGGACGACGAAACTATGGCACGTCGTCACCCGAACTGCGAGTGATCTGATTTCGCTTTCTTCGTGTGGTTCGCAGCCCTATTCGTCGATCATCAGGCGGTCTCTCAGTTCGAGTAAGCTCAGCATTTGGCTTCTGACATCCGGGTGTAAGCCGGGCATTCGGATGCTTTGATCGAAATACAAGGCGCAAAGGCCAGGTGGGAGCTGATGCACCTGCAAGAGATAAATCCCACCTTCGTATTTGAGGATTTCCTCTTCGCTCAGGTCGTCAACAATGACTGCGAGGCGGTCCGAGCCGGCGTCCTCCTCGGAGAATTCCAACCACTCGGTCCATAAATCGTTCAAGTCCGCATCGGAGACATGGTAGCCTTCGCCAAGCGCCTTGCAGACAAGGGCGACTAGGAAAAAGGCTACATCGGCATCCCTTTCGTCGACCTCATCTGTAGCCTTCTTTAGGATGGTGTCGTTATTGCAAAGGAGACGAGTTGCGCGTCCCCAGAGGTCAACATAACCCATTTCGTAAAAATCTAGAATATATATTGGCTCAATAATCGTGCATACTTTGAATTTCTTCATCTCAGAACAAAGCATGCGAATTCTCTTTTTGTGCCTGGTTGCATTTACGCAGAGGAGAACATAAAAATCGTTCAGTCCGACATTTTCTATTGCTGTTGCATATTGTGCTTTTAGTAGCTGAGGGAGTGCAAGCTTCTTGTCGGCCCACTGTTGAAATTCGGCTTCGCTTTTGACCTGGAGTCCCACCCGGCGCTGAGTGCCATCTTGTGTCTCGTATCGCAGCAAAACATCGATGCCGTCATCCCGCATGCCCTGGATATCATGAACATCCTGGCCGTATGCTCGATATACTTGGAGCATCGTTTCCACTTGGGTCTTGAATTGTGGGCAAAGATCCTTGTCGTGGGTAAGTTTACTGAATGCATCTGTTTCGTCGGGCCGCACGCGGCGTCCTTTAAGGAGTTCGGCAAGCATTTCGCCAGGGTCCAAGTTATTTGTAATAAACATTAGATTATTATCTCAGTCAGATTGGGGTAATTTTAGTTGATAAAAATAGCGGAACGGCCAGCGTGTGGATTTGACGAAAGTTGTGTAAAGCAGGTTGTAATCAGAGTGGCTCTCGGACTTTGTGGCGAACAGTACGAGAGCCGAGCGTCATGCCCATCGCGCGAAGGTAGACGTTTCGGCGCTCTTCAGGGATGCCTTCGGCCGTGTGGTAAGTTATTCCCATCTCAGTCGGACTGAGTCCAACGAAGCGCCGTTCAGACGTGGAGAACTGACCGTCGCCGACCACAGTCATCATGGCCTCTACCCGGCCGGTGCCAGTGGTGTCTTCGTAGGGGATTTGTGCGGTAAACTCCAGAAAAAGTGCGTTGGCCGTCTCTGTGGCATAGAAATTCTTGGTGACGGTCGCGGCACCAGCGCGACTAAAGCCATTCTGTTCTGCCAGACCGTCCAGTTGTGAGGCAAGTTGCTCGTCAATCGCGCGCAGCAGGAGGTCATCGTCTATGCTCACAGGCGCTTTCATTTCTGCCAGAAGATCGCCCAGCGATGCTACCACGATGATCTTGTGTGGGAGGCCAGCCGCTTCCTGCTCAAGCGGCGCTGCTAGACCACGCCTCGTGTCTTCGCCTTCAAAAAATGCCTTGTCATTCGTTGCCAAGATTACGTTTTCCACCTGGGCAAAATTTAAACATTCGGCCCAGATTACTCCATCCTTGAATTGTTGGCTGTTACGACTCGGCGGGACTTTGTCGATTGTGCGCAAAAACGACGATCGTGCGGCCTCGATCGTCAAAGGAACCTCGTGCGTATCAAACCCCAACCGCGCAATGAACCCAGTGACGATGTCGTCGATGCGGGCGTCGTCGGGTAGGGCCAGTTCGGTCAAATCGCCGACGATGCCGAGGAGACGCTGGTGGTCCGCAGCTAGCCTAGACCGCAGGCCCATTAGGTCGGCTCGAAGGTGATGCTCAACTTCCAAGCGTATGACCTCCGGGAGCCCCACCTTAGCGCCCTTCTGTTGCATGTAAAACCGGAGAGCGGCTGCGGCGCCGGCCTTTAGGTACAGGTTAGATTTCCAAATGTTGGTATCGAGCACTATGATCATGTGGGTAGCTGCCCGTTGATTTCCTTCATCGTGTTTTGAACGACCGAAGCGACGAGTACCAGCCGACAGAGTTCGTTGGCGAGGGTATTTGTTGATGGGCGTATCCGTGTTTTAGCGTGTTAGAACGGCAGAGCCGTGTTCAAACTTGATCGCCCGGTGCGATGGGAGCCGTACTGATGTCGAATGCGCCGCCGCCACCCTCGACTGTCGGTCACGGGCTCAACCTAGCCAAACGGTAGTGAGGCGATGAGTCACTATATCATTTTCCTCTTGCATCTCTGAGTGATGGAGTGTATCACTCAGTCACCAGCAAAGAGGATAGATGATGCAGTTGCGTGAACATGGAGTTTCCCGACAAGCCAGTTTTGAGGAGAGAAGCGAGGCGGATGCAAGCTGGTTCGATGCTGACGTTGATCCCGCCACTGCACTCATTCCTATACTGAGGCGCTTGGGCCTGAACCTTGAACGCATCATTGGACCAGAACGCACTTCCAATGCATTTGCCGAACTAGGAGTTCGCCCTGCAAATTGGCGCGAGGGTATAGAAGAGACCGAATTCTATCTTGAGACGACGCTCGGCATGCGGCTAACGACCCTCTCCGCATATGCCGTGTTCGGCATGCTTCGTTCCGGCACGGAAGAGTTCATCTCGGAGACGATCACAATTGTGGAGGATCTGCTGACGGATTGTCCTCCCGACCACTGGCTCGAGGAGCCAGACCGCGAACCGTTATTGCCGATCATTGCGATGGCAAGGGCACGCTGGAACCTCGATAGTGGGCATGGTGTGGTTCCGGAAGGCCTCGCGCTTCTCGGCGGCGTCAAGATAACTCGGATCCGCAACATGATGTCCGGCGGTTCGCCGGAACTGCCAAAGGATGTGACGGGGCTCCTGTCGAATGAGGCAGCGCGGGCGTGGCTCGAAACCCGCGACTGCTTCCTGCCGACAATTACCGAGCCGCTGGAGACGAACCTCGGCCCATCAGTCGGTGAAAGGGTCGATCCGATTTTCCTTCCTGTTGCTCGGGACGGCTCCATGTTTGCTCCGGACATCGAAAGGGGCGACCGCTATCAGGTTGGCGAGAAGGGCAACGAACGCCATTACGATAGCTTTGACGAAGCTTTAGCGGCCTTGCAGGCGATGCCCGTGGCGAAGTGGCGTCGCCCCAATTCCGAAGGCAACTGGGGAATTGTCAGCGCGGTCGAGTGGCGTCGCGTGGACCGGAAGAGCCTGAAGCCTCTCTCCTAAGTCCGCACTCAAGATCATCATCGCACTCTGGGCCTTGCGAAGAACCTGAGGAGGGCCAGTGTTGTCTCATGGGATGGAACAATGCAGCTCACCTTGCATGCCAGGATCCGAAGCGCCCATCGCAGCGTGCCGCTGGAAATAGTCAGGGCCATCTACTGGTACCGTCGCGAAGAGCGAGCTCCGAGTCAGGCCACGCGTTACACTCAATCTGGACGCTATTCGGCTTGCTTTTCGAAGACATGCCGCAGCTGCGCGGAAAGCTAGAGCGCTACCGGGACGCCTATCTCGTGCTGGACAATGACGAACGGGTCATCACCGTTTCGCGCCGGAGCACCCGATTTTTTCACTAACCCTCACACCCCCTTGTTGGAGATCATGAAAACCTATTTACCCCGACACCATTCTCGAAAGCCTTCTTTCCCTCAAGCCCCGCCTGACGGCGGAAGCGCCGAAGACAACTCGGGGGATCTACGGCCTGATCGACCATCTTGGAGACCTTCGGTACGTCGGCTCACCAGCTCGAGGGAGCAGACCCTCTACGAGCGCATTCATCAGCGGCATCGCACGGGCTCAGAGGGCATGAGCCACTACTTCTCTTTCATGTACAATGTCGGTCGAATGTGGCGCGATCGGAAAGACGCCGGAACTACGACGGATGGAAAAGTCGCCAAGGCACTTCGCAACGCCTTCATCGCTCAGCATTGCGCTGCAGTCTGGGTTGAGCTGCCAGACGACTACGACATCGCTGGCATTGAACAGGAAATTCTGCGTGTAGCGCCGTCATCATCGATCGCGTGGAACGGTCGCAAGTCCGCGCCTTACGACGAACCTGTCGAACTCGTGGACGCTACAATTAAGATGCTTGGCTGGGGACAGAGGGAAGGTGGCGCCGTCGAACGTCAACGACAGCGTTTTCTTGGAGCATACGCTCCTATGACATCGCCCGTTGGGACGACTAATTTTGGCACTTCTGCCGGACCAAATCCTGCAGAAGGAAGGCGGCTCCTTTCACGCCGAGCTCAATGAGGATATCGGCGACCTCCACGATGATTTCTCGCTCACTGAGCTTTGGCGACCTTGACGCGATCTTGTCGCGGAGGAGCAGCACAAGTCGTTCGCCATTTGAGGCGTGAGACCAAAACCCCGGTTCGGCCCTGCGAGTGCGCGCTACGTGCGATATCCAACCCAGACCTGGATCCGGCAGAAGGCGATCCGGTCTAGCGCGGAGAAGCGCGATAATTGCGGCGAAGGCAGTCATTTCAGTTGCGAATGTATTGACCGCACGGTCGAGTATTGGAAGGACCGTGTCTAAGTTTGGCCAGTGGGCGTCGATGCCGCAAACCACCCCACGGTCTATGGCGCAGAACAGTGCCGATACCGCCATGCTGCTTTCGTGCCGGCGGGCGTCGGTCGGATTGCTGCTCCAGATCGGCCGAGCGATCGCCCAGTTTATCAGGAACTCCCAGCTCTCCAGGGTCGCAGTGTTGAGCAGCTCCTTGCGGAGCATGCGGTCAATCATGAAGCTCTGAATGGCCGTCTCCATGACCTCGGCTGCGGCCCTCTGGCCGGCGGCATCGACCCGCGCGATCACCAGCGTATTGATTTCCGACGGAGACAGGAAGGCTAGTAGGCGACCGAGCCAACTGCTGAACGCGTAACGCCACTCGAACGGCGTGTCGTGGCGCCCGCCTTCGGCTGAGGATGAGGCGAGCGCCCAATCCAGAGCACTCCCCACATGGTCAATCAAGAGATTGCGCGTCGCCGGATCGAGCATAGGCGCGAGCGGCAGACGAAAGCCGTTCGCATGCAGATGGGAGTGATAGATTTCGTCAACGCCGCGCACGATGCGTGAAGTGGGGGCCGCATGGGGAATGGGCACTTCGCCAGCCGCCATGATGCGCTCGGCTTCCTCCGCCAGCCCGGACTGTTCCTGCGCCTCGGCCGGTGACCAATGGAGGCCCCAACCAGTTTCTACCGTGCTGGCCGCCCGCTGCGTGGCGAGGCAGAAAAGTCGCCAGACCATGTCCGGCGCCGCGTCTGCGAACAACGTCGCACAGTCGTAGACAGCTTCGACGACCTTATCGATCGGATCCACGGCAAGCTGAAACAACGCGGTGCGCCAGTCCGTGTTGTCAGGATCACGGCGGAGAAGCGCTGCGTAACCATATGCGGCCATCGCCGGTGGGTGCGCGGTAACGTGCGATCCGCGATAAGACAGTCCATCTTCCGCTTCCGCCATCGTGGATGCACGCCACGTGACATCAACCACTTGAGCCGAGACCTGCGTCCAGAGGGACCCGTCCGCATGGCGGGCGAGCACGGCTGCTGTGGCGGACACCGCCGACTGGGCCTTGTGCCGGGTCATTTCCGAGATCGGTGCCACGGCGTCAAATAGATCGGGCTCGTCCAGCGCGACCATCTCATCGAACGCTTCTCTGAGACCAATTTCTTCTCCGGGAAAGCCATTCTCGATGGCGCGATTGGCCCACAAATAGAGGCGCAACACTCGGTTCTGCGATGCGTGCTGGTCCATCATTGCCTTGTGGCTTTCGGACTCAACGTATGGTGGCTCGATCGTGATGTAACGCCGGCCATCAACCTCCCCCTCGACGAGGTTGGCCGGGTCGGCCTGTTCACTCAGCGCTTCGAAGGACCTGCGGCGTAGCCGGGCGCGTTCAGGGTCGTCGCGCTCCTCGGCTGTTAGGTAGGGTACGCGATCGAGGAAAGTGCCGATTGTCGCTGCGTAGGCGGCCTTCACTTCCTCGGTCGCCAACGCGGCGAAGTGGATCGACAGGTCCCGAACCGTGTGTTGACGATGAGGGAGCCTGTTATGCCTGTGCAACGCGCCGGCAAGAAACGTCGACCCTCCCCAGTGAGCGATTTCGCTTGGGTGCGGTCCGATATCGAGGACCTGTCGGTTGATGTCCCAACTCCATAGCGCCGGGTGGGTGATGATAGCGAAACCAGTCTCGCTGGCTAGGGCCGCGCTTGGGTCGGCCAGGCATAGGCCGGCACAAATCCCGAGCACGGCGTTGCACTGGTTGCCTCCTGCCACTAGGTGACACAGATCGTCTAGCGCATCGCCCGCCGTGAGCCGTTCATGCGCCCAGGCATCAAGAGCGAGCAGTGCAGTATCGAGGATGTGGGCATGCGAACCGCTTCGAAACCAAAGATAGCTACTTTCGTCTCCCCAGAATGGCCAACCACCCCTGCCAAAGTCGATCGTGAGCGGGATCGGCGTCTCGCCTGACTCGCGACAGGAGCGCCGCCACCCCTCCATGGCGTGGTTGCAAATAGAACGGATTAGTTCGAGGCCGGCGCCAGGGGCCACTCGCAGCAACTGCAAAAACGGCGGCCGTAACGGCGATGGTGGGTAGAAATCGTTCTGATCGTCGAAGCCGAGGATTTCCGAATGCTCGCGCATTGCCGAGTAGCCACGCGCGGGCGGGCGACCATGGTCGAGCAGGTATGCGCGATGGATGAAGGCCGTGGTAACGTCAGGCAGGGCCACGGCGAGACTGCCGCTGCTCTCGGCTATTTGACTGCGCACCCGGACCATCGCGCGATCCGAGATGGCGGCGAGGTAGACCCCAACGATGTCCGGCGCGCCGCTGGCGCACTTGAGCAGGACCGACCGGAACTCATCGCTGTCGAGGCTTCTAGTCCATCCCCTTTCGCGCTGATTTGACTTGTCCACATCACCCAGCCGTCCTACGGCCCAAGTGGCGATATCCGGCACATGGGCGTATCTCGCAATCGGCGCCGGCAACGAAGCCGCCCACGTTGCGAACAAGGGTATAAGTTCAACGTCGAGCGATTTAGGAAGCGAACCTAAGCGTGAGACCAGCCAGTTGATAAGACGAAGCCAACCGACGAATTCCGGTTGAGCTGCCTCTGAGGCATACTGTTCGCGCATGTCGTTCGACAAATCCGGGAACTGTCTCTCGTCGAGGAAGCGCAGATCTCGCACCGTCTCGGTGGTGCGCACAGACAGCACCAGTCGCGTGAGCAGCCGTCCATTGTCGCGCAGCAAGGTGTCACCGATGCGGTTGAGCATTTCATCGCTGCGAACCGAGCGTACCGGAGCCGCGAGAACTACACGGCTCCAGGTCGCACGAAGGTCGTCAGCGGTTAACGCATCCAGCAGTTGGACCCAGTCCGAGCCATCGTCTGACCGTTCGAGCAGTTGGGAGGCCAGCAGCTGCAGCGGGCGCGCGAGCTGGAGGTCTTGGCGGCCGTCTCGGATCGCCTGCGCAATGTCGGCACGCCGCTCGGAGAGTACCCGCTCGAGTACCCACTCCTCGTAGATGTCGTGGGCGAACGCAACGGAGCTCCCTACGTCGACGTGCCGCAACACGCCAGCTCCGAGCAGCTGGTCGAGCGCGATCGGATCGATATCGCGGATTACCAATGGGGCGCCGGGGTTTGAACTAAGTTGGTCACCCAGTTTCAGAAGCACGTTACGACGACCTTGCGCAGGCGCGAAGTCGGCCGCGTCGGCACCGCCGTGGGTCCACCACAGCTCGACGAGATCGACCTCCGAGCGTACCTCGGCCCCGCCGGCAACGGGCAAGCGCGAAAGCGCGTCTAAGAAGAACGGTCGCCGAAGGACAGCATCGAAGTTGCGAGCGTCGGCCAGCAGGGGGCGCAGCGAAGGGATGGCTTCCGCAGCCTCGACCGCCTCGTCTTCGTCGAAGCCTTGGACGCGGATGGTTCGCGAGGGCAGCTTGGCATTGGCGTCAACGTCGAGCCAACCGTCTACCCGCTGGGCGTTCTCTTCACGCATCGTCATGACGATGCGCCAGCCGTCCAAGTCGGGTGTATCGGCAATGGTCTTTAACAGGTCGTTCACGGTAACCTGGGCTGCGGGGTCCATCTTATCCGCGCCGTCGATGAACAGAGTGCGTGAGCCACACAAACCGAACTCGCGAAGGACAGTGGCGATCGGCTTGACAGAGCCAAACCTTGCAGCGTGCGCAGGCCACCCGCCGCCTGTGACGCGTAGATCGCGCAACACAAAGATCGGCGCGCCGACAGGCTCGTCCAGCGCTAGGCGCTTAAGAACGGCCGACTTTCCCGCACCATGCTGGCCAACTACGCGCAACAGCCGGGCCTCGACGAGGCCATTGAGGATCGTACCGTAGAGTACGTCACGGTTGATCATTCGACCACCGATCGTGTCCCGTATCCCTGACAACGCTAGACCCGACTCGGTATTGAGCGCCTCGATGAGCGCGGCATGCACGCGATCCGAGCCGACGGTGAAGCCGTCTGTCTGCAGTTGTCGTGCGACCGTGGCACGGTCAACGCCACCTCCGCTCGGGATGACGCGGCTGGCCATCGCGACTAGCGTACTCCAGGCACGCCGAGCCTCCACCGCACCACCTACAACCGGCGCCAGTTGATCAATAGCGCCGAGCCGGTCGCGAGACGCCTCCTCCTGGTCGAGGTCGAAGTGGATGATCGTCAGTGCCTTCAGGAAGGCGAGGATGTCGGCGTCAGTCGCAGCGGGCTCTTCGGCCCGAATGAGTGTGTCGAGGGTGCGCTGAAAGTCGCGCTGGTCCGGGCTCGAACCTTTTTTGGCCTCCAGCCGCTTCCGGTACTGGCTGGCATCTGCGGCATGGCGCGCCCGGGCTAGCAGCGGATGGATGCTGCGTTCTAGCTTTGTTGTGGTCTGGCTGACTGCGACCCCGATGCGGTCAGTAGCTGTGTTGAAGCCCGTCCGCCTGAACGTGGCCCAGCCCCGCCGGACGGTGTCGACCCACTTATCGTCGCCCTCGGTGAATGCCAGCGCCGTGGTAATCTGCAGGTCCAGCCGCGTCGTTGTTCCGTCGGGAAGCCGACCCTCGACGACCAAGTCGTCTAGCGGCGCGTCGATCTCGGACTGCTGCGTCTTCACCGCCGTCACGATCCCGAGCAAACCGCGGGCACCCGCCTCCGCGATCAGCGCTGAGAGGTAGTGACTTGCGATGCGTGGCTCGAGGTGGGTGCCGCCCCCTCCGGTGACATAGACGGGCAAATGTTCGACCTGATGGCAGAGTTGTTCTTTCCCAACCAGATGGAGATTGGCCTGCGCTGTTTCAACGCGGCCGTTCACTCCGCGGCTGACCGACACCTATAGCGGCACCGTTCAAAATTGCGACCCCTTATCGAGCAAGAAATGACCGGTAGAGCGCCGTCGGTTTGTCGGGTTAGGCGTCAAAGAAGTTCTGTCTTTGGCTCAGGGCGGTGAGACCGCCTCGACGAAAAGCATAAGGATTGTGAAGTAAGCCTTCTGTCCCACTTTCAACGTCAAGGCGTGAAATTGTTTAATTCTTGCGCCCCGGCTAGGGGCACCATTTTTTATCTCACGCCAGTTCGCTTCGCTCACGGGCTCCGATGGGGCGGCCTGACCGGCCGACGGGCGGTCGCCCTTGCGAACCCTCCGGGTTCGAACAGTGCCTCGAACACAGAGCCAACCGCGGCTGCTGAGGATGACAGCGATAGCGCCAATCAGCGGCGGCCGGTAGCCAAGCTCTACGTGCTCTCAGGCCGCCGCACGGTGTTCTTCACGGGCAGCTTCCCACACTTCGCGGGCCGCGTCGGCGTTCATGACCGCGATCCCCAATCCCACCGCCAAATCGGGCCACGCGGAATGCCAGAGCAAGGCCGTGACCAACCCTGCGGCAATAATGGCGATGTTGGCCAAGGCGTCGTTGCGGGCCGACAGGAAGGCCGCCTTTGTGAGGCTGCCGCCACGATGCCGGTGCGCGGCCAGCATGTAGGCACAGGACAGGTTGACGGCGAGAGCGCCAAGTCCCGCCAAGGTCAAGGCGATGGGCTGCGGCGGCACCGGCACGTTGAACTTCTCCCAAGCCGTCCAGAGCGTTGCCAGACCCGGCATGAGAAGGATGAGCGCCAATGCCATCCCCACCCGCGCACGGGAGCGCACAGACCAGCCAAGTGCGAGCAGGATAAGGAGGTTCACGGAAGCATCTTCAAGAAAGTCGATGCTGTCGGCGAACAGGGACACTGATCCAATGGCGAGCGCCACAGCGAACTCGATCCCGAAATAGGCAAGATTGAGAAGCGCGACGATGAGGACGATGCGGCGAAGGTTCATCTTCTGGCAGTATCCGAAACCAGTGTGTGGAGCTACAGCTTCGCGGTTTCCAAGGAAAGCCCCTGCTCGTTCCGGGTCCCGGCCGATGGGCGGTTGCCCTTGCGACCTTTTGCGTTCGAGCCGCGCCTCGAACACGGACTTAGCGCATATCCCCCGTATGCCCTTGCGAATACCGCCCCGGCTGTGGCCACACCGTCAGGCCGTGCGGCTCTGAGCCAACCCGAAACTTGGTCACCGCGCCTGATGTCGTGTCGATCATGTAGGCGGCACTGTCGAAGCGGCCGGACAGCCATAGTTGTTTGCCGTCGGCGCTGACGTTGCCCATGTCGGGGCTGCCGCCGCCGGGGATCGGCCATTGCGTGACGACCGCGCGGGTAGCGAAGTCGATCACCGTCACGCTGCCCGGTCCCTTTGCCTTGCCCTGCTCCATCTTGTGCGAGCCCCGGTTCGAGACATAGAGCCGCTTGCCGTCGCGGCTGACGACGAAGCCATGGGCGCCGATGCCGGTCGGGATGAAGCCGATCTCCTTGAAACTGTCGCCATCGACGAGGAACACGCCGTCATTCATCATGTCGGCGACGTAAAAAACCTTGCCGTCGGGCGAGAGGCGGATGTCCTGCGGCATGCCCATTTTCGAGAAGTCGAGATGGCCAAGCACCTTCTGGTTCTTCAGGTCGATCTTTGCCAATCCGCCATTGCCGTATTCGCAGGTGAAGATCGCGTAGGCCCCGTCGACCGAGAATTCGGCGTGGTTGATGCCGGGGCAAGTGGGCGTCGGCAGGCTCGACATTAGCGCCATGGTGTGAGGATCGCGGAAATCGAGCCGCTCCAGGGCTTCGTCGACGACGATGGCCGCGCCCGGCATGAAATACAAATTGTAGGGATCGTCCACGGCGATCTGCGGGCCGGGCTTGCCGGTCATCGGGTCGATCGGCGTGAGGCTGCCGTTCTTGCCGGTGCCATTGTTGGCGACCCAGAGCGTCTTCAGGTCCCAGGACGGCACGACGTGCTGCGGTTTGCTGCCGACCGGGAACCTGTCGACTTCCTTGAGTGTCATGGTGTCGATCACCGTGACGCTGTTGGAGGAGCGGTTCGGCACATAGACGCGCGGCAGTGCACCCAGCGTGGCCGGGCTGAGATGGCTGGCGGCGGTGTGGCTGTAGATGTTGATGGACGGCGCGGGCTCGCTGCAATCCTCGGGACAGCTATCGGCCCAGGCGCGGACAGGCAGCAGCGCAAGCAGCAAAAAGGCCGCACGGGGACCGGCGTGACGCAAAAAGGTTCTGATCATCAGGATGGCTTGTCGTGAAGGCCGGCCGAAATTGCCGCCGGAGCCATAGCTGGTGTCTTGCCGTTGATCCAGTGGCTATCGCCGTCCCAGCAAACTCTTCACGCGGTTGCGCAGCAGGCGAGCCATGTTGCGGGTCTCGCGGTAGAGATGCAGCTGCGAGGCGGCCTGGCGGGCGAGGCGGTCGGCATCCGGCGTCAGTCCGATCACCAGCGAGCCCATCGGCTTGCGCTCGCTCCACAGCCGGCTCATCACCGGGTGGTCGGGCACGGCGCAGGAATCCGTCATCATGATGTTGGGGTCGTCGAGATGCTGCCTGGTCACCTCGATCATCAGCAGCGTGCCCGGCGAATAGGTCGCCAGCGTCTCGTCATAGGCGGTCTTCCAGGTGTAGGCGACGCCGGCTTCGACGAAGACGACCAGGCAGGCGATCGTGCGGCCGTCCAGCGTCAGCGAATGGATGCGGCACATGTCGTGCTCGGCCAGCCGGTGCACGGCTTCGCGGGCAAAGGCGGCGCGGTAGCGGTCGATGGCCATGGCGGTGCGCTCGCGGCCCTTCCAGCCGGCCGCCTCCAGCGTCAGGAAACTTTCGATGGCGTGGCGGATTTCGTCCGGTCCCCGCGCCACGACATGCTCCAGCCTGCCGAGATCCCCCAGGCGCCGCTTCAGGCGGCGGAATTCGCGGTAGTGGTGCGCGCGCAGCGATGCTTTCAGATACGCCTCGCCGTCGAGGGTGCTTTCGAGCACCGGCCGGTCCGCCTTGCCGGTGGTGACCATTGTCAGGCCGCGCGTCTCGGCAACGGTGGCCAGCACGCTGGCCAATGGGCCGTCGAGCCGCATGTCGGGCAGCACGAAGACCTTCGGCAGCTTGAGATGCGGCCGCGACAGCATGCCGAAGAAATCCTCGACGACGCCGATCGGGTCGTCGTGGTCGACCAGCGGTGTGCCGATCGGGCCGAACGGGCTCGACCAGGTGCGCATCACCGGAACGCCGAGCGGCACGGCCGGCCTTTCGACCGAGAACGGCACCAGCAGGCGCAGCCGGTTGCGGTATTCGTCGCCGTCGCGGATCACCGCCAGCTTGACCTCGCGATCTTCCAGCCGGGGCATGGCCGGCGCCAGAAAGCGCGGGTTGAAGAAGACGTTGGGCTCGATCGTGCGGGTGCACAGATAGTCGAGTTCCTCGACCAGTTCGAAGCCGGCCGAAGCCGGATAGATCGCCAGCTTGCGCAGCGGCCGGTTGTTGGCGAGGATCTCGAGATGCGCCGGATCGGCGTCGCGCGCCAGGCCGGCAAGGCCGGACACCATGGCGCCGGCCGGACCGCCGCTGGTTTCCTCGATCAGCGGGATGGCGGCCATCAGGCGGCTCCCTCGGCAGCGGGCACGAAGATCAGCATGACGATGCCGAGCTTGCGCCAGACGGTGAAGGACAGGGCGCTGGCCTCGAAGACCATGGCGAGGCTGGTGGCGATCGCCGCCCCCCACAGGCCAAAGAGCGGGATCAGCACCACGTTGAGGCCGATGTTGAAGGCCAGCGTCATGGCATAGACGGCGGCGCAGATGTTCTGGTTGCCGCTCATCGTCAACAGGCTTTCGCACGGGCCGACGGCGGCGCGCGCCACGACGCCGAACACCAGCAGGAACAGCAGCGGATAGCCGGCGGTGAATTCGGGGCCGAACAGCACCAGCATCGGTTCGCCGAGCGCCAGCACCAGCAGCGCCATCAGCAGCGACGGCCAGAACGTCCATGACACCGTCTCGCGGGCGAAGGCGGCGAGCTTTTCCGGCTCGCCATGGGTGAACTGCGCATAGCGCTGGGCAACGCCGGCCTTGACGGAGAAATAGACGAAATGCACCAGCGCCAGCGTCTTGACGGTGGCGAAATAGACGGCGACGTCGTTGGGCTGAAGATAGGCGCCGACCATCAGCACGTCGGCGTTGGTGAGCAGGAAGAAGAAGCTTTCGACCAGGAAGATCGGCAGCGAGACGATGAACCACTCGCTGAAATGCACCTTCATCGGCCCGGCCGGGATATTCCTGCCCATGCGCGTGGTCACGCCGATGAGCTGGCCGAGCGTGGTGGCGTAGGTGGCGGCGATCGAAGCGAAGATCGCTGTCCTGGCGTCGGGCGCATAGCCCATTGCCAGCATCAGCGCCATCAGCGCCAGGATCAGCACCGGCCGCACCAGATAGGTCGGCGACAGCGCAAACAGCGCCCAGGAATTGGCGCGTGACTGGCCTTGCAGCAGGTCGCCCATGGCGATCATCGGCAGGCAGAACAGGCCGAGGATGAAGGGCATGACATAGTAGCTCTCGATCCAGTTCGCGCACAGCCAGACGCCCAGTGCGCCTAGTCCGGCGATTGCGGTCGAGGCAATCAGCACGAACAGGCGGCTGGCGACCACGATGCCGCGCAGCTCGGCCAGCATGTTGCGTTCGCGGTATTCGGGGATGAAGCGGATGACCGAGGTGTGGAAGCCGAGGCAAGCAAGGTTGCCGACGATGACCATCGTCACCCAGACGAGGACGAAGATGCCGTATTCGAACGAGCCCATCCAGCGCGCCATCAGCACCTGGCTGATGAAGGCGATGACGGCGCTGACGATGCGGATGGCAAAGGCGATCAGCGACATGCGGCCGGCTTCGCCGCGCTCGTCGGCGGTGAACAGCACCGCATCGATGCGGTCAAGCAGAGGCCCCATGCGCAGCGCCAAACGCTGCGGCAAGAACCGCCCGGCCGTCGTCGCCGCGGAAAAGCGCACCCCGATGTCTCTCCGTTTTCCGCCTCTTTTCAAGGTTTCGATGTATCCGAAACACCTTAAGAAAGGGTGGGCAGGTGCGGGTGCGCCGAGGGGCCAAGGACGGCCGCGTGTGCAAGGTGCGTCATCGTATGCCGGGGCATAATAAAAGGCGAGCGAACGCCGGGGAAGACTGGGGAGCCGGTCGGCGTTTCGCTCGCCCCTCCCCCGCCAAGGGGGAAGGCAGGCATCGGGTGTGTCCGGTGCCGGATGTCACATCGGGAACGTTACATCCCCTTCATCGCGTCGCAGGACACGTTCGGGTTCATGTCGGCGAAGGCGCCGGTCGGGTTCTGTTTCCAGGCCCAGACATGCAGTTCGTAGAACGGGCCGAGGCCGTAGCGGTTGGGGGCGCTGTTGAAGTTGAACAGCTGGCCTTCGAGCGAGGCCGGGCCTTTCGAGGTGATGTATTCGACCGCTATCAGCTTCAGGCTGCCGTCGGCCGTCGGCTCGTACATCACCGCTTCGGGCTTGGCGACATCGACGGCATCGTCCTTGAGATAGGCGCCGTTGACATAGTGGATGCCCATGGCGCCGCCGGTGATGCCGCTGGCGCAAGGGATGGGGGCATAGCCTTCGGCGGTGGCGGCTGCCACATTTTCGAAGCGGCTGTTGGCTGCGCGCACCTTTTCGGCCAACGGGTTGGCGTCGTGCGCCTGGGCGGCCGCACCCGCCGCGATCGAGATGGCGGCGAAAGCCGCGAAGCGTGTCGTCCAAAGCATTTTGGTCATGGTCTTCCGTTCGTTTGTTGACGCTTGAGGCGACGGCGGCCGATGCCGAAACGCCTGCGGCGTTGGTTTAGGATTTGGTTTGTCCGTCCCGGTTCATGCGATGCGGCTTCCGTTGCCGGGCTTTGGCCGCAGCCATTAAAAACCGTGCAAAATCAACGATCCCAAAAGTAATATTGCCAATATTCCTGCGGGACGTCCCGCTCCGATAGCCCGATGTCGCGCCTCAGATAGCCGCCTTCCGGGGGCAAGCGCCGCCTTTCAGACAGATACGCAGGCAGCTTCGACGCGAACCGCCATAGACGGCCGAGCACGGAGGTTGGCCGGCCGGTCTTTCCCAGGACAGGCCCGATTCCACCGAGCGGCAGGCCATCAGGCAGTTCGCCACGGCCGCGAAGGACAGTTTGATGCTCATCATCGTGGCGACCGAACGCAGGATCAGAGGTAAAAGTAAGGGTCAAGAACCCGCACCTCCGTGATCTTGTCGACCGGCAGCGAGTTTTTCTGAGCGGTGCTGCGGATAGCTTCGGGCGTCGGCGCGTCGTAGATGCAGAAGCTGTGCTTCTTGTCGGGCGTGACGAAGGACTGGATCCAGGTGACGCCCTTTTCGGCATTGCGCATGACGACCCCGCCGACCGCAGTGGCGCCGATGTCGGTCATCGGAATGTTGAGGCCGTCCGGAAATGTGCGTTCAATCAGATAGCGAGGCATGGAAGACTTCCTTTTCCATTGGTTCACGCTCGATCGGAGCGCGGCTGGACGTTGACCACGCCGGCCCGGCCCGCGCATCGGAACGATTCCCCATATTGGACGGGACGATTCCCTATATTGGCGTCGTTCTTTGTGGAAAGAGGCACGGCAATGTGTGCAAAGTCACATTGCGTCGCTTTCTTCACGGGCTAATCGTGAGCGGCCCGCCATGGTGGGAAAACTCCGATCCTGTGAGACGATGACAATGATGCTTCTGGAACGGCAGACGCAGCTGCAGCAGCTCGAGACACTGCTTGGCGATGCAATAGGCGGCCATGGCCGAGTCGCGGTGCTGGCGGGGGAGGCCGGCGCCGGCAAGACGGCGATTGTCGAGGCGTTCGCGGCCCGTGTCGGGCAGAGCGCGGCAATGTTGCGCAGCGCTTGCGAGGATCTGTCGATCCCCGATCCGCTGGGGCCGCTTTACGATCTGGCCCGTGAGGCGCAATGGGCGCTGCCGCGCGCAATCGACGCCCGGCATGGGCAGAGACTGCCGCTGTTTTCCGATGCGCTCGACGCCTTTGCGGCCAAGGGACCGAGCCTGCTGGTGATCGAAGACCTGCACTGGGCCGATGATGCCACGCTCGATTTCGTGCGCTTCCTCGGCCGGCGTATCGTCAACACCCACATCCTGCTGTTGCTGACGGCCCGCACCGACCGCAGCGAAGGACAGATGCGGGTGCGCCGCGCCCTGGGCGAAATCCCGGCCGGCAGCGTGGCGCGCATCGACGTGCCGCTGCTCAGCGAGGCGGCCGTGCTGTCGCTCGCCGATGCGGCCGGCCGCGATGGCGACGCCATCTNGCGCTGCCGGCAAGCGTGCGCGACGCGGTGCTGGCGCGGGCCGAGCGGCTGTCGGTTGGCGCCCGGGCCATGCTCGACGCGGTGTCGGTGTTTCCGCGCCGCGCCGACGCCTGGGCCTTGCAAGGCCTGTGCGGCGTCGCCAGCGCCGGCCAGTTGGCCGAGTGTGTCGCAAACGGCCTGCTTGACGATCTGGGCGACGGCTACGCCTTCCGCCACGACATCGCGCGACGCGCCATCGAAATGATGCTGACGACGTCGCACAGGCGGCAGTTCAACCAGCGTGCGCTGGCGGCACTGCTCGAAAATGGCGACGTCTCCACAGGCCGCCTGGTGCATCATGCGGTCGAGGCGCACAATCTGGCGGCGGTGCGCGAACTTGCGCCAATCGCCGCGCGCGAAGCGTCGCGTGTCGGCGCCCATCGCGATGCCGCCGGCTATTACGAAATCGCCTTGCAGCAGGCCGACAGCCTGCCGGCCACGGAACATGCGGTACTCTACGAAAGCCATGCGTTCGAGTGTCATCTCATCGGCAAGATCGACGACGCGCTTGCGGCGCAGGGCGAGGCGCGCCGACTGCATCAGGCAGACGGCAACAGGCTGAAGGAGGGCGACAGCCTGAGATGGCTCTCCCGGCTGAGCGAAATGGGCGATGACCGCGAGGCGGCGGCCGCCTTCGGCGCCGAGGCTGTGGCGATGCTGGAAGCGGCTCCCGCCGGTCCCGAACTCGCCATGGCCTATTCGAACCTCTCACATCTGGCGATGCTGTCGGAGAGGGTGGAAGACACGCTGTTCTATGGCGAGAAGGCAGCGGCGCTGGCTGCGCGCATGAACCGTCCCGACATCGCCTCGCATGCCCTCAACAATGTCGGCTGCGTCGAGCAGTGGCTCAATCCGGATGCGGGACGCCTGCGCCTCGACCAAAGCCTTGAAATTGCGCTCCAGGGCAATTTCCAGGAGCATGCCGCGCGCGCCTTCACCAACCGCGCCTGTTTCGAGATCACCCAGATGAGCTACGACGCGGCACGTCCGGTGCTCGAGAGCGGCATCCACTATTGCACCGAGAACGACCTCGGCACCTGGCGCGACTATCTCAGGGGCATGCTGGCCGATGTGCAGCTGCGTCAGGGCCAATGGGATGAGGCCGCCGCGACGGCAAGCGATGTCATCGACAATGAGCGGACAACCACCGTGGGCCGGTTTCCGGCGCTGCTGGCACTGGCGAAACTGCGCCTGAGGCGCGGCGATCCCTCGGCCGAGCCGCTGTTCGCCGAAATGGCGCGTCTGGTCGGAAGCGGCGGCGACCTGCAGATGCTGAGCTCTTACGCGGCGCTGATGGCGGAGCAGGCATGGCTGGGCCTGGCCGACAGGCAAGAGGCGCTGGCGCTGATCACCCGCGCCGAAACGCCGGTGCGCTCGCGTGCCCATGTCGGTGAGCTGGCTCTGTGGCGAACATTGCTCTCTCCCGATATGCCGGCCGGCGACACCGCCGAGATGGCGACACCATACCGGCTGCTCCTGACCGGCGACTGGCGTTCGGCTTCGGCACTCTGGTCCGAATTGAATGCGCCATACGAGCGCGGACTGGCGCTCATCCTCGGCGACGACGAGGGGCAGCGGCTGGCATTGGATATTTTCGACGGCCTGGGGGCAAGGCCGGCAGCCCAGCGCCTGCGCGATATCATGCGCAAGAACGGCGTTGGCGGCATCGCCCGCGGCCCGCGCCGCTCGACGCGCGCCAACCTCGCCGGCCTCACCTTGCGCCAGATGCAGGTGCTGCAGCTGATCGAACGCGGCCTCTCCAACAAGCGGATCGCCGAGCAATTGACGATTTCGCCAAAGACGGTCGATCACCATGTCTCGGCGGTGCTGGGCAAGCTGGATGCGGTGTCGCGCGGCGAGGCGACAGCGACCGCGCGCGATTCGGGGTTGTTGTGAGGTTTTGACGAGGGTTGGACCGAGAGGTCGCGATCCTTCGCACCCCCCTCTGTCCTGCCGGACATCTCCCCCTGAAGGGGGGAGATTGGCTGTCACTGTGGCTTTCGCCAATTGTCGAAATTGAAAGAAGTTACGGCGCCGAAGCTGCTGATCTCCCCCCTTGAGGGGGAGATGGCCGGCAGGCCAGAGGGGGGTGCTGTCCCGCCGACCTAGCCTTCGAAATCAGGCAAACGCGCCGTGGCAGTGCTTGTATTTCTTGCCGGAGCCGCAGGGGCAGGCTTCGTTGCGGCCGATCTTGCCCCAGGTCGCCTGGTTGTTCGGATCGCGGTCTTCGGGAGCGACGATGGCGTTGCTCTCCTGGCGGACCAGAAGTGCGGTCTCGCCACCCTCGAAATCGTCCTCGCCCGTGGTGCCGTCAATGTGGCTGCCGAACATTTCAGGCGCTTCGGGCGGCGGCGCTTCGGCGGCCTGGCGGACCAGTTCGACGCGCATCAATTGCGCGGTGACGGCCTGGCGCAGATTGCCGAGCAGCGCCTGAAACAGCTCGAACGCCTCGCTCTTGTATTCCTGCAGCGGGTCGCGCTGGGCGTAGCCGCGGAAGCCGACGACCGAACGCAGATGGTCGAGGTTGACGATGTGCTCGCGCCACAGATGATCGAGCGTCTGCAACACCACCGAGCGTTCGACATAGCTCATCACGTCTGGGCCGAAGCGCTCGGCGCGCTCCTTGGCGGCGTCGTCGGCGGCCTTGGTCAGGCGCTCGCGGATGTCGTCCTCGGCAATGCCTTCTTCCTTGACCCAGTCCTCGACCGGCAGGTCGAGATTGAGGAATTCGGCGACCTCGGCCTTGAGGCCGGCGACGTTCCACTGCTCGGCATAGGCGTTTTCGGGGATGTTCTTGGTGACGATCTCCTCGATGACGCCTTCGCGCATCTCGGCGATCGTCTCGGACAGGCCTTCGCCGTCCATCAATTCGATGCGCTGCTCGAACACCACCTTGCGCTGGTCGTTCGAGACGTCGTCGTATTTCAACAGGTTCTTGCGGATGTCGAAGTTGCGCGCTTCGACCTTCTTCTGCGCCTTTTCCAGCGCCTTGTTGATCCACGGATGGATGATGGCCTCGTCTTCCTTGAGGCCAAGCTTCTGCAGCATGCCGTCCATGCGCTCGGAGCCGAAGATGCGCATCAGATCGTCCTGCAGCGACAGGAAGAATTTCGAACGGCCGGGGTCGCCCTGGCGGCCGGAGCGGCCGCGGAGCTGGTTGTCGATGCGGCGCGATTCATGGCGCTCGGTGGCGAGCACGTAGAGGCCGCCGGCGGCTAGCGCCTTTTCCTTCAGGCGCTCGACATCGGCAATGATTTCCTTTTCGCGCGCCTCTCGCTCGGGACCAGCAGGCATGTCGCCCAGTTCGTCCTCGATGCGCATCTCGGCGTTGCCGCCGAGCTTGATGTCGGTGCCGCGTCCCGCCATGTTGGTGGCGATGGTGATGGCGCCGGGTTTGCCGGCCTGGGCGACGATGGCGGCCTCGCGCTCGTGGTGGCGGGCGTTCAACACCTCGAAATCCTTGAACCCTTCCTTGCGCAGGCGCTCGGCCAGCTGCTCGGATTTTTCAATGGAGGTGGTGCCGACCAGCGTCGGCTGGCCCTTGGCGCGCGCTTCCTTGATCTCCTTGACGATCGCCTTGTACTTCTCCTCGACCGTCCGGTAGACCTCGTCGTCCTCGTCCTTGCGGATGACCGGCAGATTGGTCGGGATCTCGGTGACTTCGAGGCCGTAAATGTTGCCGAACTCCTCGGCCTCGGTCAGCGCCGTGCCGGTCATGCCGGACAGTTTCTTGTAGAGACGGAAATAGTTCTGGAAGGTGACGGATGCCAGCGTCTGGTTTTCCGGCTGGATCGCCACATGCTCCTTGGCTTCGAGCGCCTGGTGCAGGCCTTCCGAATAGCGGCGGCCCGGCATCATGCGGCCGGTGAATTCGTCGATGATGACGATCTCGTCGTTGCGGACGATGTAGTCCTTGTCCTTCTGGAACAGCCGGTGCGCCTTCAGCGCGTTGTTGACGTGGTGGACGATGGCGACGTTCTCGACGTCATAGAGCGACTCGCCCTTGAGCAGGCCGGCCGCGCGCAGCAGGTTTTCCAGCTTCTCGGTGCCTTCCTCGGTGAAGATCGAGGTCTTCTGCTTCTCGTCGATCTCGTAGTCGGCTGGGCCGAGCTGCAGCATGAAGGCATCGATGGTGTTGTACATTTCCGAACGGTCCTCGAGCGGACCGGAAATGATCAGCGGCGTGCGCGCCTCGTCGACCAGGATGGAATCGACTTCGTCGACGATCGCGTAATTGTGGCCGCGCTGCACCATCTGCGCGCGCTCATACTTCATGTTGTCGCGCAAATAGTCGAAGCCGAGCTCGTTGTTGGTGGCATAGGTAACATCGGACGCGTAGGCGACGCGGCGTTCCTCGTCGGACAGGCCATGGACGATGACGCCGACCGAGAGGCCGAGGAATTTGTAGACGCGGCCCATCCATTCGGAGTCGCGGGTGGCAAGGTAGTCGTTTACGGTGACGACATGGACGCCCTTGCCGGCAAGCGCGTTGAGATAAACGGGCAGGGTGGCGACCAGGGTCTTGCCCTCGCCGGTACGCATTTCGGCGATGCCGCCATTGTGCAGCACCATGCCGCCGATCAGCTGCACGTCGAACGGGCGCATGCCGAGCACGCGGCGGGATGCCTCGCGGACGGTGGCGAAGGCCGGCACCAGCAGGTCATCGAGCGTGGCGCCGTTGGCGATATCCTGGCGGAATTTTTCCGTGCGGGCCTGAAGCTCGGCGTCGGACAGCGCCCGCATCTCGTTTTCCATGGCGTTGATCGCCTCGACACGCGGCCGGGTCGATTTTACGCGACGATCGTTGGAGGAACCGAAAACCTTACGGGCGAGACCGCCGAGACTGACCATCCGATGGTCCTTTCGATAGAATTCTCAATTTTGAGATGAGCGCCGGCCGGCCCCATCAATTCCGCGTGAAACGCGGACAAACACAAAAAGCGCCCGGAAAACGGTTCTGGACGCAAAGTCGTTGGACAGATAAGAGGGGGCTCAACTGATGTCAACGCCGCGTTAGCCCTATGGGCAGCGCCAAATTCCGCCACAATCCGGCTGATCTGCAAGCCCTACCAATCCCCCCTTGGAGTTAATCTTGATGTCCTTACTGTTTCGCCGTGCGTCGCTCGCCAGCCTTGGCTTGGCTTTCGGCCTGTCGGCCCTGTCGCTGTCTCCGCTGATGGCCCAGGAAGCCGCTCCCGCCCCGGCCGATGCCGCAGCAGCGCCGGCGGCAGCCCCCGTCGATCCGAACGCCGTTATCGCTACCGTCAATGGCCAGAAGCTGACCGAGGCGGACCTTGGGCTTGCCGAGGGCGAGCTGTCGCAGCAGTTCTCGCAGTTGCCACCCGAGCAGCGCCGCGCCGCCGCCCTTTCGGCGGCCATCGAAATCCGCGTCATGGCCGCCCAGGCGGTCGCTACTGGGCTCGACAAGGATCCCGAATTCCAGCGCCGCATGGCGTTCCTGCAGCAGCGCGCGCTGCATGGCGAGATGGTCGAGAAGGGCGTCGTCGACAAGGTTACCGATGCCGAGGTGCGCGCCCGCTACGATCAGGAAATCGCCAGCACGCCGCCGGTCAATGAGATTCATGCCCGTCACATCCTCGTGAAGACGAAGGAAGAGGCCGAGGCGATCATCAAGCAGCTCGATGGCGGTGCCGACTTCCAGAAGCTCGCCAACGAGCATACCAGCGATCCCTCGGGCAAAACCAATGGCGGCGATCTCGGCTGGTTCGGCCCGGGGCAGATGGTGCCGGAATTCGACAAGGCGGCAGTTGCGCTCGAAATCGGCAAATACACCAAGGAGCCGGTGCAAACGCAATTCGGCTGGCATGTCATCAAGCTCGAGGACAAGCGCACCAAACAGCCGCCGGCCTTCGACGACGTCAAGGACCAGGCCAAGCAGGCGGTGATCCGCGACAAGTATTTCGCACTGGTCAAGCAGCTGCGCGGCGCCGCAAAGGTTGAAATCCCCGACGCCAATCTGAAGAAGGCCGTCGACACGATGGAAGCCGGCAAGTAAGGCCGGCACCGAAAACATGCAAAGGGCGCCGTTCGGCGCCCTTTTCAATTGCGGGAGATGCCTGACATCACATAGCGGACAGTGGCAAGGATTGTCGCCTCATCTTCGTCCAGCCGGTTGGTCAAAAGGTGTTTCCAGGCATAGGAAGCGATGAGGTCGGCGACCAGCGCTGCGTCGATATCGGCCGCAACCTCGCCGCGCGCTTTGGCGCGCTCGATGATCCGAGCGGTGTGGGACACGCGCCCATCGGCATAGCCAGTCAGGGCCGCGGCCGCCGCTTCGTCCGACTGGGCCTCGGCGATCAGCGAGCGGAATACGCTGCCCGAGGATGTGTCGCGCCAATGCGCGAAGAGGTTCCTCAGGAAACCGACGAGGTCGTCTTCGAGACTGCCGGTATCGGGGACGTCGACACGCTTTTGCCGCTTGTAGACCTCTAACAGCAGGGCCGCCTTGCTCGGCCACCAGCGATAGATCGTGGGTTTGCCGGCGCGCGCCCGCCGCGCCACGGCCTCTATGGAGAAGCCGGCATAGCCGGCCTCGACCAGCACCGCCTCCGCGGCCTCGAGAATGGCCTCGGCGCTGTCTGGGTTGCGCCGCGCCCCGATCGATCTGCGCGCCGGATCCTCGCCCATGTCTGTCCTCGCCAACAATCTCGCCGGCAATCCTGGCCAACAATCTCGCCGGCAGTATAGGTGAGCTGGCAGGCAAACGAAACGGCCCGTTTCCAGCGCTTGTAGAAGCAGGCCTCACGTTCGCCCTGCGCGGGGATTTTCAGTTCATCGCTTGCGAGGTTTCCGAGGCGATCCGCCACTGGCCGTCGCTCTTCACCAGCCCAAGCGTGACGCGTGCCTTGCCGGTCATGCGCGCCGCCGATTTGTCTTTCGACATATAGTCGTAGCTCATCGCGAACACGGCTTCGGCGCGGTTCTCGCCCTGCCGCGTCACATTGAGGCTGCCGGGCTCGAGACTGAACGACCAGGATGCAAATTGCGCGAACCAGTCCGTCTTGAGCTTGACGACGGCGTCGCTGTCATAGCGCGTGCCGAAGATGGTGGCGGAAGGCGCATAGAGCCGCTTGACGGTCTCGCCGATCGCCGCGGCATCGGGCGCAAGATAGTCGTCGCGCAGGAATTTCTCGATTGCGGTCTTGTCGTCGCCTACAGACCGTTCGAGTGCCGCAACCTTTGTTTCGGGCGCCGGGGGGACGGCGGGCTTCGGCTGTGCAACCGTTTCGCCGCCGGGCACAAACTCAAACCGTTCGAGCAGCGAACCCTGTTCCCATGGGCGCTGTCCCTCGCGGGTTTCGGAGACCACGTCGCGGCGCACCGCGATCATCATGTCGTTGATGCTCTGGCCGGGCTCGGCCATGTGTCGCAGCAGGGCGGCGGCGAACGGCGAATTGCGCCCGGTGCCGTCCATGGCGACAGCGCCTGGCGCCGTCGAGAAGGCGATGAAGGAGCCGCGCGTCGAATCGAACTGCGCCAGACCGGCAAGCGCCGTTGCCGAGCGCGTGGTGGCGGTGCGGCTCAGGCTGCGGGCAAAGGGATTGTTGCGGCAGGCGTCAAGGAAAACCAGGCTGACCTTGGTCTGCTGCTCCATGATGTCGAGGACTTCGTCGATCGGCACGGCTTCGAGCTGCAGCTTGACCGGCATGTCGAGCCGGGCGTCGACCGGCACGATGTAGTTGCGCCCTTCCACCTGCAAGCCGTGGCCGGCGTAATAGAAAAGCCCGACGCCCGCACCTTCCAGCGCATCGGAAAATTCGCCGATCTTGCGCTCGAGTTCGCGCTTGCCGAGATCGTTGCCCTCGATGACGTCGAAGCCGATCGAGCGCAGCTTGCCGGCAATATCGAGCGCATCGTTGACCGGATTGGTGAGCGTGCCGGCTTCGGCATAGGTGCCATTGCCGATGACCAGCGCCACGCGCCGTTCCGGCTGCGCATCGGCGCTCAGGAGCAAAAGCCCCATAAACGCCACCGCCAAGATCACCAGCCTGCCCATGGCCGATATCATAACGCCAGAGGCCCCGCCGACGCCAACGGATTTGAAATGCAAGCTTAATCCCTGGTGGCTTGCCCACAGCGGCGGCCAAGAAAACGCCCTTGCGCCGGGCCGTGCTATCGGGCAAACCGGCCTTCGCCTAGCGTTTTTCCGTCGCCCGAGGTCCCCAATGTACGCAACGATTTCGCCGCTCGCGCCGAAGAAATATCCCAAAATGCCTGCCATTGAGGGCGTGCGCATCGCCACCGCAGAGGCCGGGATCAAGTACAAGAACCGTACCGACCTCTTGGCCATAGTCTTCGATGCCGGCACAGCGGTTGCCGGCGTGTTCACGAAGTCGAAATGCCCCTCGGCGCCGGTCGACTTCTGCCGCGAGAACCTTGGCGCCGGCAAGGCGCGGGTGCTTGTGGTCAATTCCGGCAACGCCAACGCCTTCACCGGCAAGAAGGGCCGCGCCTCCACCCAACTGACCGGCGAGGCCGCGGCCAAGGCCGCAGGCTGCACGCCAGGCGAAGTGTTCCTCGCTTCTACCGGGGTAATCGGCGAGCCGCTCGACACCACCAAATTCAGCCATTTGCTGGCCGGACTGGTCAAGGACGGCAAGCCGGATCTGTGGACCGAGGCGGCAAAGGCCATCATGACCACCGACACCTATCCGAAAGTGGCGACAGCGACGGTCAAGCTCGGCGACACCGACGTCATCATCAATGGCATCTCCAAGGGCGCCGGCATGATCGCGCCCGATATGGCGACTATGCTGTCCTTCATCGCCACCGATGCGCCGATCGCCGCCCCCGTGCTGCAGGACTTGTTGTCGCGCGGCACGGCCAAGACCTTCAACGCCGTCACCGTCGACAGCGACACCTCGACCAGCGACACGCTGCTGTTGTTCGCCACCGGAGCCGCTGCCAAGCGCGGCGCGCCCGCCATCAGCGATCCCAAGGATGCCCGTCTCGGCGCCTTCCGCCGGGCGCTGGGCAAGGTGCTCAAATCGCTGGCGCTGCAAGTGGTGCGCGACGGCGAGGGCGCCCGCAAGCAGGTCGAAGTCACCGTTACCGGCGCCAAATCGGCGCGCTCGGCCAAGCGCATCGCGCTGTCCATCGCCAATTCGCCGCTGGTCAAGACGGCGGTTGCCGGCGAGGACGCCAATTGGGGCCGCGTCGTCATGGCCGTCGGCAAGGCCGGCGAGCCGGCCGATCGCGACCGGCTGTCGATCTGGTTCGGCGACAACCGTCTGGCGCATGAGGGCGAACGCGACCCGGGCTACTCCGAGGAAGCGACCTCGGCCTATATGAAGCGCGACGACATTCGCATCCGCGCCGATATCGGTATCGGCCGCGGCAAGGCGACGGTGTGGACCTGCGACCTCACCAAGGAATATGTCGCCATCAATGGCGATTACCGGAGCTGATGGAGTTGGCTTCCAGGCATCCGGCAAGCATGCTCGCCATCGTGCGCCGCTACGAGGCTGCGGGGTTTCGCGCCTGGCCGGCGGCGGCCGTGCATTATGACGGCACCTGGGTGGTGCGGCTGACAGCCGGCCATCCGGCCAAGCGGCTGAACTCGGTCAACCCGCTCGATCCCGGCGACACCCAGCACATTGCCGAGCGCATCGGCCGCGCCAGCCGGCGCTTCGACGCCTATGGCAGGCCGCTGACCTTCCGCATCTCGCCGCTGTCGGGGCCGGACCTGGCCAAGCATCTCGACAATGAGGGCTGGAGCACATTCGACGAATCCCTGGTGATGCGGCTGCCGCTGGCGGACGCGCAACTGGCGCCGGCCATGGACCAGATTCCGCTGAAGGATATCAGCCGCTTTCTCGGCGCGTCGCTCAAGGTCAGCGGCTCGGATGCATCGCTGCGGCCCGGTCTTTCGGAAATCATCGGCGCTATCCAACCCGAAGTCGGGCTGTTTGCGCTGGAGGAAGGGGCCGACCCTCTGGCGGTGCTGATCTGCGTCCATGACGGCGATCTTGCCGGTCTGTTCGAGATCGCCACCGCCAAGTCGGCGCGCAATCAGGGCCATGGCCGCAACCTGATCCTGTCGGCGCTGAAGTGGGCGAGGCTGCGTGGCGCTCGCGAAGCCTGGCTGCAGGTCGAGGCCGGCAATGCGCCGGCGCTGGCGCTCTATCGCTCGCTGGGCTTCGACGAAGTCTATCGCTACCACTATCGCCGGCCGCCGGGCGCATGAGCGAGATCACCGGCAAACGCCTGCTGCTGGTCGCCGCGTGCGCGCTGGTCGATACCGATGGGCGGGTGCTTTTGGCGCAGCGGCCCGAGGGCAAACAGCTTGCCGGCCTGTGGGAATTTCCCGGCGGCAAGGTAGAGCCAGGCGAGACGCCGGAACAATGCCTGATCCGCGAACTGCAGGAAGAAATCGGCATCGAGACTGACATTCCTTGCCTGGCGCCGCTCACCTTCGCCAGCCATTCCTATGATGATTTCCATCTCCTGATGCCCCTGTTCGTCTGCCGCCGCTTCCGCGGCATCGCGCAGCCCAGGGAAGGGCAGGCGTTGAAATGGGTGCGGCCAAAGCAGATGCGCGACTATCCCATGCCGCCGGCCGACGCGCCGCTAATCCAGTTCCTCATCGACCTGTTGTGATACAAAGCCATTTCGCGGTCTGATCTAGCCAGCGTTAATGGAAGATTTATCTCGTCGTGAAAAATTGCGGCAAAGCGGGTTCGCGGGGAGCGATTGCATGAGCCTCGACAGGGAATGGGACTCGATCCGGCCAGATCGCAGCTTTCGCGCCGCCGGCGTCGGCTTATTGCGCGTCACGCTGTTGTTCGGCTCGGCCGCAGTGGCGCTGGCGCTGATCGCGGTCCCCGTGCTGGACAACCACACGCGATCGTCCAGCCGCGATGCTCTTGCAGGCGGTCTCGACCCGATGAGCACGGGTTCGATCGGCTCGCGGGCCACCTATACGCTGCGCAGAAGCGTGCTGCAGCCCTCACCGAACTCAGTCTGCATCATCCGCGCCGACGGCCAACGCAGCGGCGACTGCTGACCAACAAGGTCGACACCAGCTTGAGAACTTCCTCAACGCAGGCCCATTTCACAGCCTGTTAAGCTTGTGCCGTTAACCTTTCTTAACAGGTCGGCGATATGGTCGGGGATGAGAGGGATCGACGATCATGAAGCCATTGCTGCGCCGATTTTTGCAGGACGAAACAGGCGCCACGGCCATTGAATATGGCCTGATCGTTGCGGTGCTGTCGCTTGCCATCGTCGGGGGTGTCGGCAAGGCCAGCAATGCGATCCAGTTTCTGTTCAGCGACAACAACAGCAGGCTCGCAAACGCCTTCGCCGAGCACTGATCCGGAGCGCCGTCACCGCCCGCCGGGGTTTTCCAGTATCGTCTTCAGCGAGACCTTCGCCGAACCCGGTTTCAAGGGCTTTTGCTGCGAGGCATCGGGCGCCCAGCCCGACATCCAGACGATGGAAAAGCTTGCCCTGATGCGGCCATCAGCGTCCGAAAAGCGTTCGGCATAGATTTCGGCGGCACGGGTAAAAAGCTTTCGCGCTCCCGGTCGCCGGCTGCGATCGGTCAGCGCGCTGGTTTCGCCCATCGCCCTGAGATCTGCAATGAGGTCGAAGAGGGTATCGTAGCGGACGGTCACCGTTTCGACGTCGGCCACCGGCAGCGCCAGTCCGGCGCGCTGCAGCAGTGCGCCGGCGTCGCGAACATCGGTGAAGGGGATGACACGCGGGCTGGCGCCGCCATAGAGNGTTCGGTCTCGGCGGCGAGCAGGCTTTCGCGCAATTCGGAAAGCGTGCCGGCGCCGGCAAAGGCGCCGAGGAAAAGCCCGTCGGGCCGCAGAGCGCGGCGGATCTGCACCAGCATGCCGGGAATGTCGTTCATCGCCTGCAACGACAGAAGTGAAACGACGAGGTCGAGGCTTTCCGGCTGGAACGGCACTGTTTCCAGCGGTGCTATCAGCCCTGGCCGGCCGTCCAGAAACGCTGGATCTGCCTCGACGCGCACGATCTCCGCTGCCTTGCCGCTTGCAGCGACCACGTCCGTTGCGTCCGGCGTCTGGCAAAACAGCACCGCGGCCTTGCCGAATTTCCGCTCGACCGCGCCGAGCCGGTCGGCAAGGTCTTCCGCCGCCCGCCGCATCAGAAAATCCGCGCCGGCTACGGGGTGGGCCAGCGCCCTGCGCTTGCGCACCAGCCAAAGTTCAGTATCGATGATCGGCTGCAACGGTAGACATCCCTGTTTGTCCGTCTAGTGATATCCTGGCGCGGACGACAAAACCACGTGGCCGATCCGGTGATGGAGATCAAGAGCCTCGCTCAAACCATGTTGAAGCTGGCCATGTTGGACTGGCCGGCGCGGATGCTGTTCCCGCCGGTCTGTGCCGGCTGTCGCAGGCACGTCTCGCAACCCGGCGTTTTGTGCGGTGCCTGCTGGCCGAAACTCAGGCTGCTGGAGCGGCCATGGTGCGCGGTGATGGGCACGCCATTCACGCACGATATGGGCGAGGGATTCCTGTCGGCCGAGGCGATCGCCGATCCGCCGCCGTTCGAGCGGGCGCGGGCGGCCGTGGCCTATTCAGGTGTCGCCCGCCAGATGGTGCAAGGTCTGAAATACCAGGATCGCACCGATCTGGCGCCGTGGATGGCGCGCTGGATGCTGCGCGCCGGCGCTGAGCTAATTGCAGACGCCGATGTCGTCGTACCGGTGCCGCTGCACTGGCGGCGCTTCTTTCGCCGGCAGTTCAACCAGTCGGCGGAGTTGGCAAGGGCGGTTGCGCAGCTTAGCGGGCTGCCTTTCTCGCCCTCGGCGGTCCGGCGCGTCAAGCTCACGCGCCAGCAGGTCGGGCTGGAGCGGCAGGAGCGCGAGGCCAATGTCCGCGCCGCCTTCCGTGTGCCTGCGGAAGCCGAAATCGAGATCACTGGGCGCCGCGTGCTTCTGGTCGACGATGTCTACACCACCGGCGCCACCGTACGCGCGGTCGCCAGGGCGCTGAAGAAGGGCGGCGCCGGAGCGGTCGATGTGCTGACCTTTGCGCGTGTCCTGCCGGGGGACTTTCGGGCCGACGAGTCCGCGACTATATAAGGTCGAGGAAAGGCACGGACCGATGCTCGATGTGACGATTTACACCCGTATGATGTGCGGCTATTGCGCGGCGGCCAAGCGGCTGCTCGAACGCAAGGGCGTCGCTTACACCGAGCATGACGCTTCGTTTTCGCCGGAATTGCGCCAGGAAATGATTTCGCGGGCGCATGGCCGCTCGACCTTTCCGCAGATTTTCATCGGCGACACGCATGTCGGCGGCTCCGACGACCTCCACGAATTGGAGGCGCGGGGCCAGCTGGACAGGCTGCTTGCCAACGGCTCGACGACAAAGAGCGGTTCGTAGGGCCGCTCTATGTCTTTGTTTTTATGCAATTTCAGACGGAAAACCGGTACACACTTTTCCTGGAATTGCTCAAAGAGGACGTGACGATGGGTGTTTTCAAGGCGGCGGCGATCCAGATGCGTTCGGGCGAGAGCCCCGAGCGCAACGCGGTCGATCTCGAACGGCTGGTTCGCGAGGCGGCAGGCCTCGGTGCAACCTACATCCAGACCCCGGAAATGACCGGAGCGCTGATTCGCGACAAGGAAGCCAGGGCTGCTTCCTTCACCTCGGAAGACAAGGACATCGTCGTGGCGACCGCGCGCAAGCTCGCCAGCGAACTCGGCGTCTTCTTGCATATTGGCTCTACCGCCATCCTGCGCGCCGACGGCAAGCTCGCCAACCGGGCGCTGCTGTTTGGGCCGGATGGCGCGACGCTCGCCACCTATGACAAGATCCACATGTTCGACGTCGATCTCGACAATGGCGAAAGCTGGCGCGAATCCGCCGCCTATGAGCCGGGCACCGAAGCGGTCGTCACCGAGATCGACGGCGCCAGGCTGGGCTTTGCCGTCTGCTACGATCTACGCTTTCCGCAGCTGTTCCGCGCCGAGGCGATGGCCGGCGCCGACCTCTTGTCGGTGCCTGCCGCCTTCACCCGCCAGACCGGCGAAGCGCACTGGCATGTGCTGCTGCGAGCCCGCGCCATCGAGAACGGCGCCTATGTGGTTGCTGCAGCACAAGGTGGCCTGCATGAGGACGGCCGCGAGACCTATGGCCATTCGCTGATCGTCGACCCGTGGGGTCGCATCATCGCCGAGGCCGTCCATGCCGAGCCGGGCGTGATTATCGGCGAGATCGATACCGCACAGTCGTCGGCCGCGCGCAAAAAAATCCCCAACCTTAGGAATGCGCGCGATTTTGCCGTCAATGCCGGCACGGCTGAAGTGCCGCGGCTCAGGGGCGCGGCTTCGTGATCCGCTTTGCCCTGATCTGCGAGCACGAGCACGAATTCGAGGGCTGGTTTCGCAGCAATGACGATTTCGACACGCAGAGGAAGCGCGGCTTCGTCGATTGCCCGAGCTGCGGCTCGCACAAGGTGCAAAAGGCGCTGATGGCGCCAGCCGTCTCCACCGCGCGGAAGCAGGAAACAATTGCGCTGGCCATGGGCGAAACCCAGAAGCAGGCTTTGGCGCAACTGAAGGCGATGGCCGAGAAGGTGCGCGAGAATGCCGACTATGTCGGCGACAAGTTTGCCGAAGAAGCGCGCAAGATCCATTTCGGCGAGAGCGATGCGCGCGGCATCTATGGCGAGGCGACGTTGGACGAAGCCAAGAGCTTGGCCGAGGATGGCATCGATTTCATGCCGATCCCGAGTTTTCCCGAGGAGCGCAATTGAGCGATCAGCTGGCGCTATCGATCAATTTGCCAAGCAACTGAGCCAGTGCCCCCCGCTCCGTGCCGGTGAGCCCGGCGAGGATTTCATGCTCGTTGGCGACGTGGGCGGTCAGGGCTTCGTCGATCAAGGCCAGACCTTTTTCGGTCAGTTGCACGACAATGCCACGCCGGTCGTTGGGGTGCGGGCCGCGCAGGATCAGTCCGGCCTTCTCCAGCCGGTCGAGCCGGTTGGTCATGGCCCCAGAGGTCACCATCGTCGCCTCGTATAGAGCGGTCGGTGTCAGCGCGTAGGGCTGGCCGGAGCGGCGCAGCGTCGCCAGCACATCGAATTCGCCGGCCTGCAGCCCGAAACGGGCAAACAGCGGGGCGAGGCGCTCGCGGGCGATTAGCGACGAGGCTTCGTTCAGCCGCCCAAGCACCAGCATTGGCGACACCTCCAGGTCCGGCCGTTCCCGCTTCCATTGCTCCACCGCCTTTGCCGCGCGATCCATCTGTCTCACCGCTAAGTATCTTGACGTTAAGAATCTTTGTGGTATGCTACCTCAAGATACAGTTTCGACCCAGTGCCGCAAGTGAGTGACGGGACCATCCGATGAAATTTCTCTGGGAATCGGCGCTTGGCCTGCTGGTCGTCACCGGCGGCCTGCTCGGCCTGACCCTGCCGTTCGGCAAGCTGGCGACGGCTGCCGGCGTTCCGGCCATGGTCTGGGCCTTCGTTATCTCGTTCGGCGCCGGGGGCGTGCTGCTGTGCGCGTTGCTCGCGAACGGCGAGCGCATGCGGCTCACCTCGCACAGACTGCGCTATTTCTTCATCACCGCCGCCGTGTCCTACGCCGTGCCCAATCTGCTGATGTTTTCGGCTATCCCGCATCTCGGCGCCGGCTATACCGGCATCATGTTCACGCTGTCGCCGGTCATCACACTGGTGTTTTCGATCCTGCTCGGCGTTCGACGGCCAAATATGCTCGGCAGTATCGGTATCGCCGTCGGCTTCATCGGCGCGGTCATGGTGGCGGTGACTCGCGGCGAGGCCGGCCAGCCGGCCGATTTCTTCTGGGTACTGGTCGGACTTTTGATCCCGGTCAGCCTTGCCGCCGGCAATATCTATCGCACCGTCGACTGGCCCGAAGGCACCGGTCCGATCGAACTGGCCGTCGGCAGCCACCTGGCCTCGGCGACGCTGCTGCTGATCGGCATTCTCACGCTGTTCGGCGTTGGCGCTTTCGCCCGGCTCAGGGCCGTGCCGCTGGTTGTCGTGGCGCAAGTCGCTTCGGCCTCGGCGATGTTTGCCTTCTTCTTCCGGCTGCAGGCCGTGGGCGGTCCGGTCTATCTCAGCCAGATCGGCTATGTGGCGGCGGCCGTCGGCCTGTTTGCCGGAACCATCTTCCTCGGCGAGCACTACCAGTTGCTGACTTGGGCCGGCGCGGTGATCATCACCATCGGCGTGATCATCACCACCAAGGCGCAGAGCCAGAAGGCATAGGGTCTTTGGTTTACGCAATTCCCTAGGCAAAGCGCTATGCGCTTTTCCCGGGAAAACCGCTTCACACTTTGCTCGAACTGCTCAGGCTCAAATTTGGCTCGCGTCGAGGCGCTTCCGTAGCGCCGGCGGGGCGACGTTTCGCCAGGCCGTCCGAACTGCGCTGCGGAATGTCTGTTCGTCGCAGGCTTCGAGCATAATCGACGTCCATCCCTTTTGGCCCCAGCCGCCTGTCACGGGCCTGAAAACCGATGGCTCAGCCGCGGCCATCATCTCTTGCTGGTCGCGGTCGAGCTTGACGACAGCACGGTCGGCTTCGGGCAGCGAGACGAAGATACGGTTGCGGACGCGGAAGTCAGCCTTGCCGAAATGCGATTGCTCGACCGTTTCGGGCAGATCGAGCGCCAGCTCTCGGGCCCTCATAGTGTCCACGGCCGCCCCTTCGTTCAGACCGATCGTTTTTCCGCCAGCACCATATAGTTGACGTCCATGTCCTTGGAGCGTGCCCAGCGGTCGGCGAGAGGATTGTAGGTCACGCCGGTACGGTCGATGATGGTCATGGCGGCGCTGCCGAGCGCCTTTTCAAGCTCTTCGGGCCGCACCAGCTTGCCGAACTGGTGGGTGCCGCGCGGCAGCCACCGCAGCACATATTCGGCGCCGATGATGGCCAGGCCCAGTGCCTTCAGCGTGCGGTTGATGGTAGCCACGAACATGATGCCGCCGGGCTTGACCATCTCGCCGCACTTGCCGATGAACAGGTCGACATCGGCAACATGCTCGACAACTTCCATGTTGAGGACGACGTCGAATTTCTCGCCGGAATCGGCCAAATCCTCAGCGGTCGTAGCGCGATAATCCACCGTCACGCCGCCTTCGGCCGCGTGCAGCTTCGCCACCTCGATGTTGGTTGCCGAGGCGTCGGCGCCGACCACTTCGGCGCCAAGCCTTGCCATCGGCTCGCACAATAACCCACCGCCGCAGCCGATATCGAGGAAACGCAGGCCTTCGAACGGCCGCGCCGCCCGCGGATCGCGGCCAAAGCGCGCCGCCACCTGGTCCCGGATATAGGCAAGCCGGACCGGGTTGAATTTGTGCAGCGGACGGAATTTGCCGTTCGGGTTCCACCATTCGGCGGCAAGCGCGGAAAAGCGTTCCACTTCTCCGGCATCGATTGTCGATCGTCGGGCCTCTGGCATGGGGCGGGTCTCCTCGGACGCTAGGAAGTCGGGTGCCGGGGCAAGAAAGTCAAGGACGGTTTTTGCGACTGCTGGCTAGTCGACCTATGGCCTCGAGATCACAATTGCCGAATGTTCCATCGCAACACTTGCGGGATCGATGGCCCGCATCGCTTCGCAATCGCCGATCTCGGCCATGATGCGGCCCGCGGCGGCGAGAGCCTGCTCGCGACTTCGCCAGCGCACCACATCGACCCATCCGCCATCGTCCCGCCGCGCCAGGCAGCGGTTTACGAAACCAGGTTGCCGCGCCAGCCAGTCGGCGACCAGGTTGTTGGCGGCGGCAAAGGCCGCTTCCGCTCCAGGCTTGAGGCGAAAGGTGACGATTTCCAGGGTCTCGGTCATCTTGCGTCCAGCACGTCGCGCAATTTCGCCGCCAGCTGCTCGATGGTGAAGGGCTTGGCCAGGAAATGCACGTCATGGTCGAGCACGCCATTGTGGACGACGGCGTTCCTGGTGAAGCCGGTGGTGAAGATCACCTTCAGCTTCGGCATGCGCGCCAGCGCCTCCTCGGCGAGCTTGCGCCCATTCATCACCGGCATGACGATATCGGTGAACATGAGCGCCACACCAGGGTTGTCGCCCAGCTTTTCCAGCGCTTCCTGGCCGCTTGCGGCATGAATGACGGTGTAGCCGAGTTCGCGCATGGCATCCGTGGTGGAAGCCCGCACGCGTGGATCGTCCTCCACGACAAGGATGGTTTCGGTGACCGGCACGGCAGGATTTCCGGCTCGTTCCGAAGATATGGCGGCCTCTTCCGGGCCGAAGAAGCGCGGCAGGTAGATCCTGATCGTGGTGCCTTGGCCGGGTTCCGAGTAAATCTTGACGTGTCCGCCGGACTGTTTGACGAAGCCGAACACTTGGCTCAGCCCGAGGCCGGTGCCCTTGTCGACTGGCTTGGTGGTGAAAAATGGCTCGAAAGCCCGCTCCATGACGTCCGCCGGCATGCCGGCGCCGGTGTCGCTGACCGCAATCATTACATACTGGCCGGCTTTGACCTCGGCATGGGTGGCGGCGTAGCCCTCGTCGAGGTGGCTGTTGGCGGTCTCGATGGTCATCTTGCCGTCCTCGCCCATTGCGTCGCGCGCATTGACCGCCAGGTTGAGAATGGCATTTTCGAGCTGGCTCGGATCGGCATGGGTCTTCCACAGGCCGCCAGCCAGCACGGTTTCTATGCGGAGGGTTTCGCCAAGCGCCCGCCGAAGCAGGTCCGACATGCCGGCGACCAGACGATTGGCGTCTACAACCTGAGGCGCGAGCGGCTGCTGGCGCGAGAAGGCAAGCAGCCGTGACGTCAAGTTTGCGGCCCGGGTCGCCGCATCGGTCGCCGCTTCGATGAATTTCATGATGTCGTGCTCGCCCCGCGTCAGCTTGCGCTGGGCGAGGTTCATGGCGCTGATGATCACCGCCAGCATGTTGTTGAAATCGTGGGCGATACCGCCGGTCAGCTGGCCCACAGCCTCCATCTTCTGCATCTGGCGGATCTGCGATTCGGCCTTTTCACGCGTCTGGATTTCGTTGCCGAGCTCGATGTTCTTGCGCATCAGCTCTTCCTGGGCGATCGCCACTGCGCGGAACCGGCGGCGCGAAAGGCGAACCGTGTAGGCGCCAAGCAGGAAGATCGCCAGCAGCGCCGCTATCGAGCCGATTCGCAGCCAGTTTTCGACCCGGTCGGTATGAGCGTCGCGCGCGGCGATGGCTGCGCCGCCAATGCGCCGGATCGTGTCCATGCTGGCCCGGATCTGGTCCATGGCGGCCTTGCCCTGGCCGCTGCGGACCAGTTCCAGAGCTTTTGCCGCATCGCCGCGATCGTAGAGTGCAATCGTCTCAGCCAATTCGGCCTGGTTTTGTGAAAGCGCGTCCTTGACGTGGTTGATCTGCTGCACGAGTTCGTCGTCCGGCGCGGTCATGCCGTCGATGCGGGCAAGCTGGCCCGGAATGGCGTCGACCGCCTGCCGATAAGGCTGGAGGTAGGATTTCTCGCCGGTCAGGAGATAGCCGCGCTGGCTGGTCTCGGCCTCCTGAGCCATCGCAAGCAAACCGGAAAGCAATTCCTGATACTCGACCGCCTCGCGCGCGGCCTCACGATTGGCTCTCTGGGTCTCGACCAGCACGGCGCGTGTGCCGACGATCAATGCCAGCACGGCGAAGCCGATGAACAGCGGCAGCGATTGCCACCGCATGGCGGGTCGAAGGCGAACAATCATTCGATATGCCGGACCAAAAGGAGTTTCCCGCGGGCAGCATTTGGTAAGCGGCGGCGGGGCCGAACGCAATATGCCGCGATCCTGAAGCCGGCATCCGCCGCCAGCCTTGCGAAACCGTGATCATTTGGCTAAGGAGGCGCGCATTCAGCGGCCGGCTTCTGTCGAGCGCTTACTTCCCCTTTCGGTCCTGGGCCGGCTTCAGTCAAAGGCATTTCGCTTCCATGGCGCGCATCGTGATGAAATTCGGCGGAACCTCCGTCGCCGACATCGCCCGCATCCGCAATGTGGCGCGTCACGTCAAACGCGAGGTCGATGCCGGCCATGAGGTCGCTGTCGTGGTTTCGGCGATGGCGGGCAAGACCAATGAACTGGTTGGCTGGACGCGCGAAGCCTCGCCCATGCACGACGCGCGCGAGTATGACGCCGTGGTCGCCTCGGGCGAGCAGGTGACTGCCGGCCTGCTGGCGATCACACTGCAGAATATGGGCGTGCACGCCCGCTCATGGCAGGGCTGGCAGATCCCGATCAAGACCGACAACGCGCATGGCGCGGCGCGCATCCTCGACATTGACGGCGCGTTCCTGATCAAGCGCTTCGGCGAGGGCCAGGTGGCTGTCGTCGCCGGCTTCCAGGGCATCGGCCCGGACAACCGCATCGCCACGCTCGGCCGCGGCGGCTCCGACACAAGCGCGGTGGCCATTGCCGCGGCGGTCAAGGCCGATCGCTGCGACATCTACACCGATGTCGACGGCGTCTACACCACCGATCCGCGCATCGAGCCGAAGGCGCGGCGGCTCAACAAGATTTCGTTCGAGGAAATGCTCGAAATGGCCTCGCTCGGCGCCAAGGTCTTGCAGGTGCGCTCGGTCGAGCTTGCCATGGTGCACAGGGTGCGTACGTTCGTGCGGTCGTCCTTCGACGATCCCGATGCGCCCGGAATGGGGGATTTGCTCAATCCTCCGGGAACGCTCATTTGCGACGAGGAAGAGATCGTGGAACAGCAGGTCGTCACCGGAATTGCCTACGCCAAGGACGAAGCGCAGATTTCTCTGCGCCGCGTCGGCGACCGCCCGGGCGTTGCCGCCGGCATTTTCGGCCCGCTGGCCGAGGCCAACATCAATGTCGACATGATCGTCCAGAACATCTCCGAGGACGGCAAGTTCACCGACATGACCTTCACCGTGCCGTCCGGCGACGTGGACAAGGCGTTGGCCGTGCTGGAGCGTCTGAAGGCTTCGATCGGCTATGACGTGGTGCAGTCGGAAGCCGGCATGTCGAAGGTTTCGGTCATCGGCATCGGCATGCGCAGCCATGCCGGTGTGGCCGCCACCGCTTTCAAGGCGCTGGCCGACAAGGCGATCAACATCCGCGCCATCACTACCTCCGAGATCAAGATTTCGATACTGATTGACGGTCCCTACACGGAACTCGCGGTTCGTACTTTGCATTCCGTGTACGGTCTGGATAAGCAGTAGCGAGAGCGATTTGAGTTGTTGCGTGTGCGCCGGTCGCAGTGGAAACTGCGGCGGGCAAAATGCCCATTGGAGAAGAAGCCGCGATGCGTGATACGGCCAGCGGCCCGCGCGTTCTGCTGAAACGGCTCCGCGAGCTCATGCAGGAGCCGCTGGAGCCGCAGGAGCGGCTCGACCGGATCGTGCGCGACATCGCCTCCAACATGGTCGCCGAGGTCTGCTCGCTCTATGTGCTGCGCGCCGATTCGGTGCTCGAACTCTATGCCACCGAAGGTCTGAACCCGAACGCCGTCCATTTGGCGCAACTGCGGCTGGGGCAGGGCCTCGTCGGCACCATTGCCGCGAGCGCGCGGCCGCTCAACCTCTCCAATGCACAGGAACATCCGGCCTTCGCCTACCTGCCGGAGACGGGCGAAGAGATCTACAATTCCTTCCTCGGCGTGCCGGTACTAAGGGCAGGGCGCACGCTGGGCGTGCTGGTGGTGCAGAACAAGACCATGCGCCACTACCGCGACGACGAGGTCGAGGCGCTGGAAACGACCGCCATGGTGATCGCCGAGATGATCGCCACCGGCGATCTCGCTCGCCTGACCCGGCCCGGCCTCGAACTCGATCTGCGCCGTCCCGTCAGCTTTACCGGCCTGTCCTTCAACGAGGGCGTCGGCCTCGGCCATGTCGTGCTGCATGAGCCACGCATCGTCGTCACCAATCTGTTCAACGAGGACAGTGAGGAAGAGGTGCGCCGGCTGGAGACGTCGCTCGGTTCGCTCAGGCTTTCTATCGACGACATGCTGGAGCGGCGCGATGTCGCCTTCGAGGGCGAACATCGCGAGGTGCTCGAAGCGTATCGCATGTTTGCCAACGACCGCGGCTGGGTGCGCCGGCTGGAAGAGGCGATCCGCAACGGCCTGACAGCGGAAGCGGCGGTGGAAAAGGTCCAAAGCGACATGCGCGCCCGCATGCTGCACATGACCGATCCTTATTTGCGCGAGAGGATGAGCGACTTCGACGATCTCGCCAACCGGCTGCTGCGCCAGCTGATGGGGCGCGGGCCTGACGACGTCGCGGCGTCACTGCCGAAGGATGCCATCCTGGTCGCGCGCTCGATGGGCGCGGCCGAACTGCTTGATTATCCCAGGGACAAGCTGCGCGGCGTGGTGCTGGAAGACGGCGCTGCCACCAGCCATGTCGTCATCGTAGCGCGCGCCATGGGCATTCCGGTCGCCGGCCAGATGAAGGGCGCCGTTTCCATGGCGGAAAACGGCGATGCCATCATCGTCGACGGCGAGGAAGGCACCATCCATCTGCGGCCGCAGCCCGACCTCGAAGCTGCCTATGCCGAAAAAGTGCGCTTCCGGGCGCGCCGGCAGGAAGTCTACCGGGAACTGCGCAAGAAGCCGTCGGTGACCAAGGACGGCGTCCAGGTCGACCTGCTGATGAATGCGGGCCTGGCCGTCGACCTGCCGCAGCTGGCCGAGGCGGGTGCGGCCGGCATCGGCCTGTTCCGCACCGAATTGCAGTTCATGGTCGCCTCGACCTTCCCGCGCGCCGAGGCGCAGGAGCGGCTCTACCGCGACGTGCTGGACGCGGCGCGTGGCAAGCCGGTCACCTTCCGCACCATCGACATCGGCGGCGACAAGGTGCTGCCCTACTTCAAGGGCGCTGTCCAGGAAGAAAACCCTGCGCTCGGCTGGCGCGCGATCCGGCTGACGCTCGACCGGCCGGGTCTGCTCAGGACCCAGATCCGCGCTCTGCTGAAGGCCTGCGGCGGGCGCGAACTGAAGCTGATGCTGCCGATGGTGACCGAGCTCGGCGAAATCGCCCAGGCGCGCGAGATCATCGACCGCGAAGTGCGGCATCTCTCCCGCTTTGCCCACCATCTGCCGACCAGCCTCAAGGTGGGCGCCATGCTGGAAGTGCCGTCGCTGCTGTTCCAGCTCGACGAGTTGATGAAGGCGGTCGATTTCGTCTCGGTCGGCTCCAACGACCTGTTCCAGTTCGTCATGGCGGTCGATCGGGGGAACACGCAGCTCTCCGACCGCTTCGACACGCTGTCGACGCCGTTCCTGCGGGTTCTGAAGCAGATCGCCGACGCCGGGGTTCGCAACCACACGCCGGTGACGCTGTGCGGCGAGCTTGCCGGAAAACCCATTTCCGCCATGGCGCTGATCGGCCTCGGCTACCGCTCGATCTCGATGTCTCCAGCCTCGATCGGCCCGGTCAAGGCGATGTTGACCGAACTGCCACTGGAGGAATTGGAGGCTTTCTTTGCCGACAATCTGATGGCGCCAGCTCAAGGGCTGCCGATGCGGGCGCTGCTGCAGGCCTTCGCCGACGACCGCTCCATCCCGCTATAGCATTAGCCATGGTCAATCTTCCCCGCGAGCGTATGGATCAGGTCGTCAAGCGTTTCGAGATGCTCGAAGCGCAGATGTCGGCCGGCCCGGCGGCCGATGCCTATGTGAAGATGGCTTCCGAATATGCCGAGCTGCAGGACATGGTGGCCAAGGTCAGGGAACTGCGCTCAGTCGAGCGCGAGCAAGCCGACCTCGAGGCGATGCTTGCCGACAAGGGCACCGACGCAGAGATGCGGGCCTTGGCGGAGGCAGATTTGCCGGGCGTCGAAGCGCGTATCGAAGAGCTGCAGAAGGACATCCAGATCCTGCTGTTGCCCAAGGACGCGGCCGACGACAAGAACGCCATCCTTGAAATCCGCGCCGGCACCGGCGGCGATGAGGCGGCATTGTTCGCCGGCGACCTGTTTCGCATGTATGAGCGCTATGCCGCCGAACGCGGCTGGCGCTTCGAGACGGTGTCGGCCAGCGACGGCGATGCCGGCGGCTTCAAGGAAATCATCGCCACCATTTCCGGTAGGGGCGTCTTTGCCCATCTGAAATTCGAATCCGGCGTGCACCGCGTGCAGCGCGTGCCGGCGACCGAGGCCAGCGGGCGCATCCACACCTCGGCGGCGACGGTGGCCGTTCTGCCGGAAGCCGAAGAGGTCGACATCGACATCCGCGCCGAAGACATCCGCATCGACACGATGCGCGCCTCGGGTTCGGGTGGCCAGCACGTCAACACCACCGATTCGGCCGTGCGCATCACCCATTTGCCGACCGGTATCATGGTGGTGCAGGCGGAGAAGTCGCAGCATCAGAACCGGGCGAAAGCCATGCAGATTCTGCGTGCGCGGCTTTACGACCTCGAGCGCAGCAAGGCGGACGAGGAGCGCTCGGAGTCACGCAAATCGCAGGTTGGTTCGGGCGACCGTTCGGAGCGCATCCGCACCTACAATTTCCCGCAGGGCCGCCTTACCGACCATCGTATCAACCTGACGCTCTACAAGCTCGACCGGGTGATGATGGGCGAGCTCGATGAGGTCATCAATGCGCTGATTGCCGACCATCAGTCGAAGCTGCTCGCCGATATTGGCCTCGATGGCTGACATGTTGCCCGGCGCGCTCGGGCCGTTGTTGCGGGTGGCGCGGGAGCGGCTTGCCGCGGCCGGCCTTTCCGACTCGGCGCTGGATGCCAGGCTGATCGTCGAACATTTTTCCGGCACGGACCGGACGCAGGCGATCGCCGACCCGCAATGGACGGTCGATGCGGGTGCGGTTGCCGCAATCGGCGCTGCTCTGCAGCGCCGCATGGCCGGCGAACCGGTGCACCGCATCCTCGGGTTTCGCGAGTTTTACGGCCTGCGGCTGTCGCTGTCGCCGGAAACGCTGGAGCCGCGGCCGGACACCGAAACGCTGGTCGAGGCGATCCTGCCTTTTGCCGGAGCGACGGCCGAAAGGCTGGGGGAATGCCGTATCCTCGATCTCGGCACCGGTACCGGCGCGATAGCGCTGGCGCTGCTCAGCGCGGTTCCGGCCGCGACCGCCACCGGGGTCGATATTTCGCACGACGCGCTGGCAACCGCGATACGCAATGCCGAGCAACTTGGACTCGCCGGCCGGTTCGTGGGGCTGCAGTCCGACTGGTTCGAAAAAGTTTCGGGCCGATACCATGTAATTGCCGCAAACCCTCCCTATATACCGTCTGGAGACATTGGAAATCTGCAGGACGAGGTCCGCGATTTCGATCCGCACAGAGCCCTTGATGGCGGTGTGGACGGTCTTGGCCCCTACAGGATCATCGCCGCCGAGGCGGCAAAGTTTCTGGAAGCACAAGGCAAGATAGCGGTCGAGATCGGCCACACGCAGCGCAATGAGGTCAAAGACATATTCGCGGCAGCCGGCTACAGGCTGGCCGGGGCATTTGTCGACCTTGGCGGAAACGACAGGGTTCTTATGTTTGAACAGGGAAAGCCTTGACGCAGTGCAAAAAAGCGCTTGGCAATGCCGGGGAATGCGGCTAGGGTCCGCCCTAACCGGATGAGACGAAGCAGGCAGTGCTCTTAGCGATTCGGTTTTCCTCGGAAATAGCTGCCTTCTTGCGCAAACGACGCCCAAGCTTCGTGCGGGAATCGTCCGGCAAGTGATGTAACCGGAACAGGATGACACGTGGCGCCAACGCAATTGATGCGGGCGAACGCCGGTGAAGAAACGAAACGGCTGGCTGCATGAGCGCCTCCGTTCGTGAAACGTTTTTCGAAAATTTCAAAATGAAGAGAGTCTTATGAGGCCACAACAGCAGAACAGGCGCATGCGCGGTCGCAACAACAATGGCGGCGGCGGTGGCAACAACAATAACAACAACAACAACCGCAAGGGCCCAAATCCCCTGACGCGCAACTACGAGAGCAACGGCCCGGACGTGAAAATCCGTGGATCGGCTCAGCAGATCGCCGAAAAATACGCCACTCTGGCCCGTGATGCGCAAAGCTCCGGCGACCGGGTTATGGCGGAAAATTACCTCCAGCACGCCGAGCACTACAACCGCATCATTGCCGCCGCACAGGCGCAGATGCCGATCCAGAATGCCCCGCAGAACCGCGACGAATTCGACGACGATGAAGATCGCGACGATTTTGACAATGCCGGCAGCGGCAATGGCGGCGAGACGCAAGCGCCGATGGCGAACCACGGCAACGGTCCGCAGCCGACGATTGAGGGCACGCCGGCCGAACTCGCATACGGCCAGGAAAACGGCCGCGAGAACAACAGTGGCCGTGATAATAATGGCCGTGACAATAATGGCCGCAACAACAACGGCCGCGACAACAATGGCCGTAACCGTGACCGCCGCCCCAATGGCGGCTATGGCCAGAACGACCAGCGTGGCGACTTTGCCCAGCGTGGCGAGCAGAACGGCCAGCGCGGCGACCAGCAGCGCTTCACCGAAACCCCGGCACAGGCGGAAACCGTTTCCGCCGTTGAGCCCGAAGCCGAGAGCGGTTTCTCCGAGCCGGCGCCGCTGTACGAAAACCTGTCGCCGGCGGCTCTTGCCGCCCGGGCCGAACTCAATGAGGCAGCCGCCGAGAGCGGCGCTGCCCGTCGCCCGCGGCGTCCGCGCCGCCCGCGCAACAATGCCGATCAGGTCGGTGACGAACAGTCTGGTGGTGGCAAGGTGGTGGATGGCGCCGGCGAGACCGCTGCCGCTGTTGACGTGGTTGATGCGGCGCCGGCCGAAAGCCCTGCCGGCGACCCGTTCGCCGTCGACGCCAACAACTGACCCACAAGACATAAGTCGATGAAACGGCGGAGAGAAATCTCCGCCGTTTTCGTTTGCTCGGCGATGCAATATCATCAGCCGGACGTCTTGAGCGGCAATGGCTTGCGCCCCATATCTGGCGTGAACTGGACCCGGCTCGGATGAGCGGGTCCGTCACCGCAATCTGATCCGGTGCCGCAAAGCGGGCCGGTGATGGAAGGAGACAGATATGAACCTCGAGAAATACTCCGAGCGCGTCCGCGGATTCATTCAGTCCGCCCAGACCATGGCGCTCTCGCGCAATCACCAGCAATTCACTCCCGAACATATGCTGAAGGTCCTCGTCGATGACGATGAGGGGCTGGCCGCCTCGCTGATCGAGCGCGCCGGCGGCAACGTGCGCGACGTCAAGCTTGGCGTCGAGACCGCCCTTGAGGCCATGCCCAAGGTGGAAGGCGGCAACGGCCAGCTTTATCTCGCGCAGCCGCTGGCCAAGGTGTTTTCGACCGCCGAGGAATTGGCCAAGAAAGCCGGCGACAGCTTTGTCACGGTTGAACGGCTTTTGCAGGCTCTGGCCATGGAGAAGTCGGCCAAGACGGCCGATATCCTGTCCAAGGCCGGCGTCACAGCGCAGGCGCTGAACCAGGTGATCAACGACGTCCGCAAGGGCCGTACCGCCGATTCGGCGAGCGCCGAGCAGGGCTATGACGCGCTGAAGAAATACGCGCGCGACCTTACCGCCGATGCCCGCGCCGGCAAGCTCGACCCTGTGATTGGCCGTGACGACGAGATCCGCCGCACCATCCAGGTGCTGTCGCGGCGTACCAAGAACAACCCGGTGCTGATCGGCGAGCCGGGCGTCGGCAAAACGGCGATCGCCGAAGGTCTGGCGCTGCGCATCGTCAATGGCGACGTGCCGGAATCGCTGAAGGACAAGCAGTTGATGGCGCTCGACATGGGCGCGCTGATTGCCGGCGCCAAATATCGCGGCGAGTTCGAGGAGCGGCTGAAGGCCGTGCTCAACGAAGTCACCTCGGCGGCCGGCGGCATCATCCTGTTCATCGACGAGATGCACACGCTGGTCGGCGCCGGCAAGGCCGATGGCGCCATGGACGCTTCGAACCTGTTGAAGCCGGCGCTGGCGCGCGGCGAACTGCACTGCGTCGGCGCGACCACGCTCGATGAATACAGGAAGCATGTCGAGAAGGACGCGGCCCTTGCCCGCCGGTTCCAGCCGGTCTTCGTCAACGAGCCATCGGTGGAAGATACCGTGTCGATCCTGCGTGGCCTCAAGGAGAAGTACGAGCAGCACCACAAGGTGCGCATCTCGGATTCGGCGCTGGTCGCGGCGGCGACCTTGTCCAACCGCTACATCGCCGACCGTTTCCTGCCGGACAAGGCGATCGACCTTGTCGACGAGGCCGCGTCGCGGCTGAGGATGCAGGTCGATTCCAAGCCCGAGGCGCTGGACGAGATCGATCGCCGCATCATGCAGCTCAAGATCGAGCGCGAGGCACTGAAGGTCGAGAAGGACGAGGCGTCAAAGGACCGGCTCGCGCGTCTCGAAAAGGAACTCGTCGGCCTCGAGGAGGAATCGACCGAGATCACCGCCAAATGGCAGTCGGAGAAGCAGAAGCTTGGCCTCGCCGCTGACCTCAAGAAGCAGCTCGACGCGGCCCGCAACGACCTCGCCATTGCCCAGCGCAAGGGTGAATTCCAGCGCGCCGGCGAGCTTGCCTATGGCAAGATCCCGGAACTGGAAAAGAAGCTGAAGGAAGCCGAAGCCCAGGACGGCAAGGCCGGCATGGTCGAAGAGGTGGTCACGCCCGACCACGTCGCCCATATCGTGTCGCGTTGGACCGGCATTCCAGTCGACAAGATGCTGCAGGGCGAGCGCGACAAGCTGCTGCGCATGGAAGACGAGATCGGCAAGCGAGTCGTCGGCCAGGGCGAAGCGGTACAGGCGGTGTCCAAGGCCGTGCGTCGTGCCCGGGCCGGGCTGCAGGATCCGAACCGGCCGATCGGCTCGTTCATGTTCCTCGGACCGACCGGCGTCGGCAAGACCGAACTGACCAAGGCGCTGGCCAATTTCCTGTTCGACGACGAGAGCGCCATGGTGCGCATCGACATGTCGGAATACATGGAGAAGCACTCGGTCGCCCGGCTGATCGGAGCGCCTCCCGGTTATGTCGGCTATGAGGAAGGCGGTGCGCTGACCGAAGCGGTGCGGCGCCGGCCCTATCAGGTCGTGCTGTTCGACGAGATCGAGAAGGCGCATCCGGATGTCTTCAACGTGCTGTTGCAGGTGCTCGACGACGGGCGGCTGACCGACGGGCAGGGCCGCACGGTCGACTTCCGCAACACGCTGATCGTCATGACGTCGAACCTCGGCGCCGAATATCTGGTCAATCTCGGCGAAGAGCAGGACGTCGATGCCGTGCGCGACGAGGTTATGAGCGTGGTGAGAGCCTCGTTCAGGCCGGAGTTCCTCAACCGCGTCGACGAGGTGATCCTGTTCCACCGGCTGCGCCGGCAGGATATGGGCCGCATCGTCGAGATCCAGCTCAAGCGGCTGGAAAGCCTGCTCGCCGACCGCAAGATCACACTGTCGCTCGACCAGGATTCGATCGACTGGCTGGCGGCGAAGGGCTACGACCCGGCCTATGGTGCGCGGCCGCTGAAGCGGGTGATGCAGAAGGACCTGCAAGATCCGCTGGCGGAAAAAATCCTGCTTGGCGAGATACTCGACGGCTCGACCGTCAAGGTCACCGCCGGCTCCGACCGGTTGAATTTCCGGTCCAGGCCCACTGTGGTGCCGACCGACGCGGCAGCCTGATCCAACGCCGCGCGTCCGACCGGACGCGCGGCGTTTTGTTATGAAACAACAATCCTTTGACGGGGGTGCAGGTGACGCTGGACGACTACAACAGCTTCTGCGCCTCGCTGCCGCAGACGACGCACGTCGTGCAGTGGGGCGGGGCCGATGTCTGGAAAGTCGGTGGCAAGGTCTTCACCATCGCCGGCCATGACCGGGAGGGTGGCGTCTTCGTCACCTTCAAATGCTCTGAAATGGCTTATGACGTGCTGAAGGATCAGCCCGGCTGCCGGCCGGCGCCCTATCTCGCCTCGCGCGGCATGAAATGGATCCAGCGTCAGACAAGCCAGAGCATGGATGATGATGCGCTGAAGGACTATCTCGGCGAAAGCCACCGCCTCGTCGTCCTCAAGCTGACGAAGCAGACGCGCAAGGAATTGGGCCTGTAGCAACCAGTAATCCGCCATCTTCATGCCCGGTTCATGTTGGAAAGCTTATGTTGTGGTTTGCTGGCGAAGGGGTTTGCCTGCAGGCTTTTGACGATCAGGGCGTTCCTTGCGCATCCAAATGGTGGCGAGAACGTTCTGGTGGGAACACTGCCGGGCGGCGGCAATTACGCATGACCCCGAAAATCGAAATTCGATTTTCGGAAAGGATCATGCGCAGACATGAAGTGTTACAGCGTCCTTTGCGCGTCCAAACGGACGCGCGGCGCTGTAAGTACCGGAGAGTTTGACCACCATGTTCCGCACGATCCTTGCCTTTTCGGTGCTCGCCGCCGGGCTGCTCACGTCCAGCGCCATGGCATCGCCGACTGTGGACAACGCACTGCCGGCCGTCCGCGCCGCCGATAGCGGCGGCATTGTGCTTGCCCAGGACGGCAATCTCGACATCTATTACGACGCCAGGGGCAACCGCGTCATCGTCGATGCCGAGACCGGCAAGGTCATCGCCATCCAGCCGCCGCAGACCAGGCTCGACCGCCGCGCGCTGCGCCGGGAAATGCGGGCACGTGAGCTTGGACGCGCACCGGTCGAAGACGACGACCGCTACTATCTCGACGATCCCGAAGACATGGCGCGTTTCCGCCGCAGGCAACTGGACGATCAGGGACGAATCCCCGGCCCGCCGGTTGATGAATACGATCCTGAAAGCGACAGATTCCTCGGGGCCGCTCCGCAGGATGATGCCAATGACAGCGACACCTATCCGGAAGCGCCGAAATCCGCTGAACCGCGGCCCGTCAAGCGGCAGCCGCTGAACGAAGCCTCTATCGATCCCGCCGAACCGGCGGCGCCCGCCGACCAGGCCGCGCTGCCGCCGAAAGCCGGTGGCAAGACCGTGGTCGATCCCTCGCTTTCACTCGGCGCACGCCAGGATGTAGCCGCCTTGCAGGTGCTGCTCGACCGCGCCGGCGCTTCACCCGGCGTCGTCGACGGGCGCTTCGGCTCCAATGTCGACAAGGCGCTTGCCGCCTATAACCAGATCACCGGCAGCAATCTGCGCTCGACCGACGCGGTCGGCATCCAGGCTGCGCTGGCGCAAACCGGTGGCGATGCTTTCGCCAATTATACGATCACGCCCGAGGACGCGGCCGGGCCTTATGTCGCCTCGATACCGGAGGATTACAGCCAGAAGGCGCAGCTCGACCGCATGGCTTACACCTCCGTCACCGAAGCCTTGGCCGAACGGTTCCACATGGACGAGAACTACCTGAAGGGGCTCAATCCCGAGGCCGACTTCAGCCGTCCCGGCACCATCATCAAGGTCGCCAATTTCGGCAGGTTGGTGGCGACGCCGGTTGCCCGCATCGTCGCCGACAAGGACAAGAAGCAGGTGTTCGCCTATGACGCCGGTGGCAAGCTGGTCGCGGCCTATCCGGCCACCATCGGTTCAGCCGACACGCCCTCGCCGACCGGCACCCATACGGTGTCGCGCGTCGCGCTCGATCCGAACTACACCTACAACCCCAGCATCAATTTCAAGCAGGGCCAGAACGATAAGATCCTGACCATCCCGCCGGGTCCGAACGGCCCGGTCGGCTCGGTGTGGATTGCGCTGGACAAGCCGACCTATGGCATTCACGGCACGCCCGATCCCTCCAAGATCGGCAAGACCGAAAGCCATGGCTGCGTGCGCCTGACCAACTGGGATGCGCGTGAACTGGCCAAGCTGGTGTCGCCGGGCGTCACCGTCGAGTTCGTCGGCGGTCCCTCGGCCGATGATGTTGCGGAGCAAGTGAGCGCTCCAGCGCAGTGATGTCGGCCTGCCCATAAGGCAGGCCGACATCTAAGCTGGATTCATGAGCGCAGGGCGCTGGCTGGTTGTTGCCGGCCCGCAACAAGTCTAAGCAGGCGCTGATGAAGTCTCCGAGTGAAGCCGCAGCCGTTCCCCTGACCAGGTCGCTTTCCAACGGTACATTTTGCCCGCAGTCGCAGCGCAAGTTCGTGCTGGTTGCGGCGATCCTTGCGTCAGCGCTCGGCTTCATCGACGGGTCGATCCTGGCCATTGCCATGCCGGCAATGCGCGTCGACCTCGGCGCCAGCCTGGCCGAGGTCCAGTGGATTTCCAACGCCTATGCGCTGACGCTGTCGGCGCTGATTCTGGCCGGCGGCGCCGCCGGCGACCGGTTTGGCCTCAGGCGCGCCTTCGTTGCCGGCATTGCGTTGTTCATCGTCGCTTCGCTGGCCTGCGCGGTGGCGCCGAATGCGCTGGTGCTCATCGCCTTTCGCGCCATTCAGGGCCTTGGTGCGGCGATCATGGTGCCGGGCAGCCTCGCCATCATCGCCAAGGCCTATCCGAAGAAGGAGCGCGGCCGGGCGATCGGCATCTGGGCCGCCGCCTCGGCGCTGACGACGGCGCTCGGTCCAGTGCTCGGTGGCTTCGTCCTGTCGGCCTTTGGCGGCGGTATCTGGCGGGCGATCTTCGCCGTCAACCTGCCGCTCGGGCTGATCTCGATCTATCTCCTGCTGGCCAAGATTCCCGCCGACGCGCCGACGGAGAAGCGAAGCCTCGATCTCGGCGGCGCCGCTCTCGCCACGCTTGCCTTCGGGGCGCTTGCCTACGGACTGACCTCGATGAGCGCCGAAGGCAGCGGGCTGATGTCGGGGCCGAGCATCGCCGCAGGCGCCGTGCTGCTTATCATCTTCATCGTCTTCGAGCTTCGGCAGCGCGAGCCGATGATCGATCTCAAGCTGTTTCGGATCGGCGCCTTCGCCGGCGCCAACCTCGCCACCTTCTTCCTGTATTTCGCGCTGTCGGCCAATCTGTTCTACCTGCCGATGCTGTTGATCGCCGGATGGGGGCTGAGCACCAAAGAGGTCGGTTTCATCTTCCTGCCGCTGTCGGCGTTGATCGCGCTGCTGTCGGGTCTCGTCGGCCAGTGGTCGGATCGCATCGGTCCGCGTTTTCCGATCGCCAGCGGCTGCCTGGTGGTCGCCATCGCCTTTGCCGGGCTGGCTTTGCTCACTCATGCCGGCATGCACAATTTCTGGACCGGTATCTTTCCACTGATGGCGGTGATGGGGCTCGGCATGGCGCTGGTGGTGTCGCCGCTGTCGACGGCGGTCATGACCGCGGTCGAGGACAAGGATACCGGCGCCGCTTCCGGCATCAACAATGCGGTTTCGCGCATTGGCGGGCTGATTGCTGTGGCGGCGATGGGCTCGCTCGCGGCCTGGGTCTATTCGACGATGCTCGATACCAGCGTCAGGCCGGGCATTCCGGGGTTCGGAGAACCGGCATTGGCCGGCCTGGCGTCAGACCTTGATGCAACACGGCTCGCCGCCAGCGATGCGGCGTTCGCGGCCGTGTCGACAGTGACGGCCGTGCTTTGCCTCCTTGCCGCTATTATCGCCTGGGCCACCGTTTCGGGGCAAAAGCTGCCTTGGTCACGAGCCGAAGAGGAGCAGTCGACCTGATTCGGAGCCGACCCGATTCGGAATGCTCTGATGGGGCGATTATGATTCGCCGGCGTCGAGTGTGACGGCTTAAAGCGCGTCGCGCTGAAACGGATCATACGACGCGCTTTAAGTCTTTGTTTTGACACATGTCCTTGTCCCAGAGCCGCGGCACACTTCTGGGCGACATGCATTAGCCTTCGATCTTGGCGCTCGCGACCTTCAGCGGATTGCTGTCTTCCTGCTTGAGCAGTTCATCGATGCGCTCGCGCTCGCGCTTGAAAGCGACCAGGTCGTCGCCCTTCAGCACCTTGCCGACCGGCAGACGCACGCGCATCGGGTCGACCTTGGTGCCGTTGACGATCAGCTCGTAGTGAAGATGCGGACCGGTGGAGAGGCCGGTCTGACCGAGGAAGCCGATGGTCTGGCCCTGGCGGACATGAACGCCCGGTTCGATGCCTTTGGCAAAGGCGCTCTGGTGATTGTAGGAGGTCTCGTAGCCATTGGCATGGCGGATGATGATCTGTT
>NZ_AYXC01000005.1:332500-545979 GCF_000502275.1 Mesorhizobium sp. L103C131B0
AGAGTAGCAGAGCGATCTGCTACTGTGGTTTCCAAGTATCGATAATAGGTAACTTATCCTGAATACATAGGGATAAAGTGGCGAACGCGGGGAACTGAAACATCTAAGTACCCGTAGGAAAGGACATCAACCGAGACTCCGGAAGTAGTGGCGAGCGAACCCGGACCAGGCCAGTGGCGATTGAGAGACAAGCGGAACCTTCTGGAAAGTAGGGCCATAGTGGGTGACAGCCCCGTACGCGTAATGCAATCAATCGTCCTCGAGTAAGGCGGGACACGTGAAATCCTGTCTGAAATTGGGAGGACCACCTTCCAAGCCTAAGTACTCGTGCATGACCGATAGCGAACTAGTACCGTGAGGGAAAGGTGAAAAGCACCCCGACAAGGGGAGTGAAAGAGTACCTGAAACCGATTGCCTACAAACAGTGGGAGCCCGCAAGGGTCACCACGTACCTTTTGTATAATGGGTCAGCGACTTAGTGTGACGAGCAAGCTTAAACCGCTAGGTGTAGGCGCAGCGAAAGCGAGTCTGAACAGGGCGTTCAGTTCGTCGCATTAGACCCGAAACCGAGTGATCTAGCCATGAGCAGGTTGAAGGTAAGGTAACACTTACTGGAGGACCGAACCCATAACTGTTGCAATAGTTCGGGATGACTTGTGGCTAGGGGTGAAAGGCCAATCAAACTCGGAAATAGCTGGTTCTCCGCGAAATCTATTTAGGTAGAGCGTCGACCGAATACCCCAGGGGGTAGAGCACTGGATGGGCTAGGGGTCCTCACCGGATTACCAAACCTAACCAAACTCCGAATACCTGGGAGTACTAGTCGGCAGACACACGGCGGGTGCTAACGTCCGTCGTGAAAAGGGAAACAACCCTGACCTACAGCTAAGGTCCCCAAGTTATGGCTAAGTGGGAAAGGATGTGAGGATCCCAAAACAACCAGGATGTTGGCTTAGAAGCAGCCATCATTTAAAGAAAGCGTAACAGCTCACTGGTCTAAATAAGGGTCTTTGCGCCGAAAATGTAACGGGGCTAAAGCCATACACCGAAGCTTAGGGTTTGGTCCGCAAGGGCCAAGCGGTAGCGGAGCGTTCTGTAAGCTGACGAAGCCGTACCCGTGAGGGGTGGTGGAGGTATCAGAAGTGCGAATGCTGACATGAGTAACGTAAGGGGAGTGAGAGACTCCCCCGCCGAAAGACCAAGGGTTCCTGCTTAAAGCTAATCTGAGCAGGGTTAGCCGGCCCCTAAGACGAGGCGGAAACGCGTAGTCGATGGGAACCACGTTAATATTCGTGGGCTTGGAGGTAGTGACGGATCGCACAAGTTGTCCAATCTTATCGGATTGAACGGGCAGCGGAGCGGTTCCAGGAAATAGCTCCTCCTTATAAACCGTACCCGAAACCGACACTGGTGGTCAGGTAGAGTATACCAAGGCGCTTGAGAGAACTATGCTGAAGGAACTCGGCAAATTGCACGCGTAACTTCGGAAGAAGCGTGACCCTTTTCTACGCAAGTAGAGGAGGGTGGCACAGACCAGGGGGTAGCGACTGTTTATCAAAAACACAGGGCTCTGCGAAGTCGCAAGACGACGTATAGGGTCTGACGCCTGCCCGGTGCTGGAAGGTTAAGAGGAGGGGTGCAAGCTCTGAATCGAAGCCCCAGTAAACGGCGGCCGTAACTATAACGGTCCTAAGGTAGCGAAATTCCTTGTCGGGTAAGTTCCGACCTGCACGAATGGCGTAACGACTTCCCCGCTGTCTCCAGCATAGACTCAGTGAAATTGAATTCCCCGTGAAGATGCGGGGTTCCTGCGGTTAGACGGAAAGACCCCGTGCACCTTTACTATAGCTTTACATTGGCATTCGTAGTGGCATGTGTAGGATAGGTGGTAGGCTTTGAAACCTGGGCGCCAGCTCAGGTGGAGCCACCCTTGAAATACCACCCTTATTACTATGGATGTCTAACCGCGGCCCGTTATCCGGGTCCGGGACAATGTATGGTGGGTAGTTTGACTGGGGCGGTCGCCTCCTAAAGAGTAACGGAGGCGCGCGATGGTGGGCTCAGAACGGTCGGAAATCGTTCGCTGAGTGCAATGGCATAAGCCTGCCTGACTGCGAGACTGACAAGTCGAGCAGAGACGAAAGTCGGTCATAGTGATCCGGTGGTCCCGCGTGGAAGGGCCATCGCTCAACGGATAAAAGGTACGCCGGGGATAACAGGCTGATGACCCCCAAGAGTCCATATCGACGGGGTTGTTTGGCACCTCGATGTCGACTCATCGCATCCTGGGGCTGGAGCAGGTCCCAAGGGTATGGCTGTTCGCCATTTAAAGCGGTACGTGAGTTGGGTTCAGAACGTCGTGAGACAGTTCGGTCCCTATCTGCCGTGGGTGTAGGAATATTGAAAGGATCTGTCCCTAGTACGAGAGGACCGGGATGGACGGATCTCTGGTGGACCTGTTGTGGCGCCAGCCGCATAGCAGGGTAGCTATATCCGGACGGGATAACCGCTGAAGGCATCTAAGCGGGAAACCCACCTTAAAACGAGTATTCCCTGAGAACCGTGGAAGACGACCACGTTGATAGGCCGGGTGTGGAAGAGCGGCAACGCTTGAAGCTTACCGGTACTAATAGTTCGATCGGCTTGATCGTTCTCATTCCTTATGCTCATCGTGAAACACGATGATCTGACCAGCGCTCACGCATGAGCGGCCCTTACAGGGCCTATGCTCCGCGAGGGCGCCGGAAAACCGGCGACGCGCAGTCGCGCTTGCGGGCTTTGTCCGTTAGCTAGACACAAACGTCGCCTTGGCACGAAAAAACAGCTTCTCGATATAACGTGCGTTTTGCCGACCTGGTGGTTATGGCGGAGCGGCTGCACCCGATCCCATTCCGAACTCGGCCGTGAAACGCTCCAGCGCTGATGGTACTTCGTCTCAAGACGCGGGAGAGTAGGTCGCTGCCAGGTCTGCAAAACGCACGTTGAACTCTCATCCGCAAACCGGATGAAACTGAAATCTTCTCTCTACGAAAAGGCCCGCCAAGGGATCACGGGCCGCGCAAGCGGCCCTTTCATTTGGTCAGCCATATACCTATCTGTAAGCCATCCTGTTCATAGGCCCAGGCTTACGTCCAGATAAGCAAGCAAACGCTTGCTTCAGATCCGGAGCAAGCAAGAGCTTGCCCTGGAGAGTCCGGAGCAAGCAAGAGCTTGCCCTGGAGAGTCCGGAGCAAGCANGAGCTTGCCCTGGAGAGTCCGGAGCAAGCAAGAGCTTGCCCTGGAGAGTCCGGAGCAAGCAAGAGCTTGCCCTGGAGGTGACGCGGGGTGGAGCAGCCCGGTAGCTCGTCAGGCTCATAACCTGAAGGTCACAGGTTCAAATCCTGTCCCCGCAACCAACAAAAAAATGTACGGCCCGGAGACATGGGTAACATTCTGTACCTAAGACATGGGTGACAACCTCGTGCCGAACGGGTTGTCGATGGTTTGCAAGGTCCTTTGTTCCAGGTCGATATATCCGAGATCATAGTGCATGAAGCTGATGAGCCAAATGCCGTCGTCGACTTCGGTGATTCCGAGCCTTTGGCCGGCGAGCACGGTGGAGATGTTGATCTTCTTCCTGTGCATGCAGATGCGGCCGCAGGCGGTGACGAGAATGTCCTTGTTATGGAAGGGGTAGTCCAGCTCGGGGAGGCCTTGATAGGCTCTTGAAGAAGCTCTGTAGAGCTCGGCTGGCACTTTCATTTGGATCGCCTCGTGGGGCCTCTCGTCGTTGAATTCGCTCATGAAAGCATCGAACCGGGCCTGCTGCTGGAGGGCGTTCATGCCCGGCGGCCGCGTGGTCTCCTGCTTCAGGGTGCGGTGCATGCGCTCATGGCGGCCGTTCTGCTGCGGGTGACCGGGCTTGATGCGCTCGACGGCGATGCCGAGCCTGAGCCAGAAGACCGACAGCTTCGAGAGGTTGTAAAGGCCGTTGGGGCTGGCGAAGGGCAGGCCATTGTCGCTTCTGATCGCTTCCGGCAGGCCGCGTTCCTTGAAGAGCCGGACGAAAGCCTCGAGGACCGGAACCTCCTTTGTCGATTCAAGGGCTTCGCAGGCCAGCAGGTAGCGCGAGGCCTGGTCGGTGACCGTCAGGGGGTAACAGTATTGGCGGTTGCCGAGCTTGAACTCGCCCTTGAAGTCGGCGCACCACAGATCGTTGGGCACAACCGCCTGGGACAGTTGCGTGCCCACGACCTGTTCGCTCGGTTCCTCTTGCGGGCCTGGCTCACAAGGCCGTGGCGATCGAGCACGGCATGAACGGTGCTCCTGGCCGGGATGCGGACGTCGCCGGCCAGCCTGCGCACCAGCAGCTCGCGTATCTTCCTGGCACCCCAGTGCGGCTTCTCCCGCTTGCTCTCCACGATCAGCCGCTCGATCTGGTCGGGAAGCTGGTTGGCGTAACGCACCGGCCGCCGCGAGCGGTCGGTGAGCGCATCCAGCCCGTCCTCCTTGTAGCGGTTGAAGATCTTGTAGCCGGTCTTGCGCGAGATGCCGAACTCGCGGCACACATCGCTCATGCCTTCCCCGTCGAGAAGACGAGCCACAAAACGAAGACGTTCCTCCATCACCGAACACTCTTTCCACGGCATCAACACCTCCGGCCAAAAGCCAAAAGTGTTACCCATGTGTCCGGTACAAATCGTCACCTATGTCTCGGGCCGCTCAAAAGCCCGCTTCACGCGGGCTTTTTGCGTTCGGACCGTGATCGATGGCGACGACCGGCTATTCAACGATCGAGGAGGGCAGCAAGGCTGGCGTGCTCGACTTTATTGAGAGGTCCGCGAACCGGGGGGTGATGCCGCCTCGGCGCATTTCGGCGAGAGCTACACGTCGAGCATTGGGAGTTCGCCAGCCCGTCATGGCAAGCGATCTGCACGACAACAGCATGATTCGAGCCGCGGAGAGATCGTCGTGCGAAGGCGCGAACCGTTGATTTAAACAACCCGCGCCTTGCCGAAGCTTTTCGTCGCGGGCCGCGTCAGCCAGCTCGCCGCAATGACGCCTGGAAGGCCAGCGAGGTCCAGCTGTTGCTCGAGGCGAGATGGCAATAGAGCAGCGCAAGCGCGCCGGATTTCCTGAGATCAAGAAACGCCTCGTCGCTCAATTTGTTGAAGGCCGGCTCGTCGATCACCTGAAAGTCGGTGAGGTTGAGGGTCTCGCCGCCCTCCAGCGTCACCTTGCTCTGCCGCGGCGCGAACAGGCCGTGCGCGTCGATCTTGTCGATCATGGCGCGAGTCGCATTGAAGTCGGTCTGGAACTGGCTGCAGAAGGCGAGCGCCTGCCTCGAGGCCTCGGCCGGCTCGTTGCCGTCGAAGAAGGGCGCGGTCTCGTCGCCGCCCTTGGACGAAGGCGTCTGCTCGACGACGCGTTCGCTGGCGCGGTCGATGCACAACGTCAGGCGGCCGGTCGTTTTCGATTCATCGGCCAGGATGAAGGGGTACCGGCGGACATAGGCGGGAATGTAATGCGGCTCCGCCCATTTGCCGTCGGCGCCGACGAACAGGTTCTGGTCCTGGCGCAGACCGGTGATGATGACAGGCGCCTTGGCGTCGCCAATGAAAACGATCGGATAGGAGCGCATCGCCGCCGGCATTTCCGATGCGACGACGGGGATGGCGTGCGCGGTGCGGGCAAAGGAGAAATCGGCCCGCGCCGTAAGGCCGAGTGAGCCGTGCCGCAGCGGATTGAGCGCCTCGGGTTTTTTGTAGAACAGCGGCAGCGTGTTGGTCGCGGTGCTTCCGGCCGGGGCCGTGTCTGTTTTCGCGTCAGTCATCCCTAGTGTTCTCCTCTTATACCATTCCGGTTTAGGCCAGTGGCTGCCGGTGCGCAACGCGTTGACGGCTGCTTCACCCTACGTGGCCAAGATAAATCTATCTGTTTGTTTGATCGTGCTCTTTTGTACTTCTGGAGATCGAGCTCTATAGACAGCACGCCATGAAGCGGCGAGATTGGCTGACGGGATAGACATCTCAAGAGAGCCGTCTGAAAGACAGACGAACCAGGGCAGGCGCATGGCATCGCTTTCGGATTTCGAGCAGGGGCAGAGCTTTTCCGTCGAAGCCGGCGGTCAGACGCTCACGATGGAACTGAGCGCGGTGCAGCCCATTGCCAACAGCCCGCGCGACGGCGGTGGCTTCACGCTGCTGTTCAGGGGGCCGCGCGACGCGGCGCTGCCGCAGGCTATCTATCGGTTCAACGGCAAAAGCGGCGCCCATGAGATCTTCATCGTGCCGATCGCTGCCGATGAGGCAGGGCGGCTTTACGAGGCGGTATTCAACTGATTTTTTTCGACCGGATCGGCCACGGGGACGCTCCGGCCATCAGGGCGATTTGGCAGCGCGGCGGCTCGACATATGATCGACTATATCGAGATTGCGGACGTATTTGACGGAGCGGCGTGTAGCGCACTGTGCGCGGAAATTCGGGCGGCCTTGGGCCGTCCGGCCGGCCTGCTGGGGCGTGCCGACCAGAAGATGGCATGGCCGGAGATCCGAAAGACCGTGCGCGCCGATGTTTCGCAGGCCACTGAAGAGCGAGTGAGTGCCCTGTTGGCGCAGCAGAAGGCGGCTCTGGAGCGGCATTTCGGGCTGCTGCTCGGCCAGGTCGAGAAACCTCAGTTCCTTCACTATCGGCAAGGCGATTTCTTTGTGCCGCACCAGGATGGCAACACGCCGCTCATTCACGACGAGTCGCGGTTCCGAAAGATCTCGGTGGTGATCTTTCTCAACCGTCAATCGGACAACCCTTCGCCAGAAAGCTATGCAGGCGGCTCGCTGGTCCTGCATGGGCCTTACAGCGGCCCGGACCTGCGCATTGCCATGCCGGCATTGCCGGGCTCTCTCGTCGCCTTTCGCTCGGAAACGACGCATGAAGTCACCCCGGTCACGTGCAACGAACGTTTCACCATCGTCTCCTGGTATCGCGGCACGTGACGACCGGCACGGCCCTTACGGCGAACGGATCATCAGGTCGTAGACGCCCTTGTCCTCGGCAACGGTGAAGCCGAGGCGCTTGTAGAGCCGCCGCGCTGGATTGTTCTTCTCGACATGGATCGAGACCGACTTGCCGACGGCGGCGGCCTCATCGATGAGATCGGCGAGCAACGCACCGCCAGACCCCTTGCCGCGATGCGCCGGCAGGAAGGCGATATCTATGATGCAATGCTCGCTCGCCGAGCGCTCGATATACAGGCGACCGATATCTTGCCTTNCAGGAAGGCGATATCTATGATGCAATGCTCGCTCGCCGAGCGCTCGATATACAGGCGACCGATATCTTGCCTTGCCTGCTCGATCACCAGCCAGTCGGCGTTGGGATAGTATTTCTGGTAATGCGCGTGCTGCGCTTGAAACTGCATGTCGAGGAACGCCGTTTTCTGCGCGTCGCTCCACGGCGTGACGGCAAGTTCTTCGGCGCGGGTCGAGGCGTAGAGCGCCGACAGGAACGGCAGATCGGTGTCCGCCATCGGGCGGAACGTCAGATCAATCCGCGCCGCGCGCACCCAGCAAAATATAACAGGCCCGTTGTCCACAATCGGAAGCTGGATCATGGAGTGGCGCTTACGGACGCGCCGGATAAACGCCTTGCATAGCAATGATGAACGTCATCGCCAGATAGGGAGGCAGGTTGTTGTGAGGCAACGTACTGCCCGTCATGCTCAGTGCCTGGGGGTCCATCTGGACCAGATTTTGCGAAGTGTTGTTCTGATACAGCGTTCCGCCCCCCGATTTCCCCAGAACAACCGCATCGGTAAGAGTTCCCTGGGCGCCACTCTCGGTGGATATCGCGACAAAATGATTATGTTGCGGCATTTCCGTTTGCAGAAGGGTGATGGACGTTTCGCCACCCGTCTCGCCGAGAAACCGCTCCGACAAGCCATTGCCCTGTCCTTGCCCCATGGGCGCGGAGCCAGCCATATTCGGCAACGCGAAGGTCGACTTGCCGTCGCCGCCGTAAACTGTGCCCAGCAGCGAAAACAGCGCCGTATTCTGCGAGATTGGCAGGAGCTGGCCATCGCAGGTCGCCCACCCCGTCGGGGCGAAATCTCCGGCAAAAATTCGAATTTCGGCGACGAACGGATTGGTCATGGCAAGTCTCTAGCTTTGCTGGGGGAAGATGCCAAATAGCGAGATGATGAAACTGACGGCGAGGAACGGCACCATATTGTCGTGAGGCTGGCTGCCGCCGGCCGGCGAAATGGCTCCGGCGGCCATGTTGCCATCAGGTGCGATACCCACATAGGGCGTCAGCAGGCTCGATGTCGCCAGGACACCGCCGGACGGACCCGGATTCTTGGCGATATTCGACGAACCGGTCCAGGTATGGGAATGGTTCGGCATTTGTTGGGTTGAAACAGTGACGGATTCGACCCCGCCCAGTTCTCCGATGATATAGGTCTGGCTGACCAGCGGGCCCTTGCCAGCATGGACGGGGATGCGGGATGCGAGGTTGGGCAGGGCGAATGTTTCCTCCCCGTCGCCGCCATAGGTCGTACCGATCAGATTGAACAAGGTTTCGTTCTCGGAGATCGGCATCAACTGGCCTTGGCAGAACGCCCAGCCATTCGGAGGGAAATTGCCACCGAACATCCTGATCTCGCCGACAAAAGGTTGGCTCATCGAAGCGTCCTCTTAATTTCGCGACGGGAATATGCCTTGCAGGGCAATGATGAAATTCAAGACGAGATAGGGCGATCTGTTCTCATGCGGCTGGCCGCCACCGACGAAAGTGATGTTTTCCTTCGCCATAGCCACCGCGCTGCCAGGCGGCTGATAGATCGGGCTGGCGTTCGCCCCCAACAGCGCGCCGGATGGATTGTTGACGTTGCCGGCAGTGTTCGATGCGTTGACGAAATGGTTGTGTGTCGGCATTTCGCCGAGCGTGAGCGTGTGAAACTCTTCGCCGCCCTGGCCGCCGACAATTGCACCAATAGGGCCGCCCGTATGAACCGGCGCACGTCCCCTCATATCCGGAAGGGCAAAATTTGTCTGGCCGTTGCCGCCGTACCTGGTGCCAAGAAGTGAGAACAATGGCTGGTTCTGGTTAAGCGGCAACAACTGGCCGTTACAAAATGCCCAGCCGCGCGGTGCATAGTTCCAGGAAATGATCTTGACTTCACCTAAATAAGGCTCACTCATCCCCGTTCCCTCCGTTGGCCGCTTACTGTCTGGATTCTTGTATTATGCCTAAGTAAGACAACAAGTCGATATCAAATTCATAAAATATATTTCCTAGGACGAAATCCAAGGTTGCTGACTACGGTGTCGCGGCAGGCAGCAGTGGCAGCGGCTGGTTGAAGAACGTCCGGGTGTCCGTCAGTGCCGTTGCCCCGCCATTGACGGTTTCGATACCGGCCTCGCTCGCCTGCGGTACGTTGATCGTGCCGTCGGCGCCGCCGAGGCCGTCCGCGAGGAAGCGGATGGCATTGGCGTTGTTGACGTTGGTGATGGTGTTGGCATGAACGTCGGCATTGATGATAGCGCCGGCAAATGTGGCGGTGACCGTGATGCCGCGGCTGTCGGCATTGTCGCGAATGGTGTTGTTGGTGACCGCCGCGTGCACGGTGCCCGGCTGCACGAGCTGCGTGATCGAGACGCTGTCGCCACCGCTTATGCCGTTGACGCCGATGCTCTGGATAATGTTGTTGTCGATCAGCACCTTGGCGACGCCGAGGCTTTCATGCCCAACCCTGATGCCGTTGCCGGTTCGCGATCCCGAGGTTGCTACGCCTTGCGTACCGATGACGTTGTTGGCGATTGTGCCGTCAAGCGTCCGTGCGAGGTCGCCGCTGCTGAACACGTTGATGGCCGTCGAGTCGCTGTTGGTGACGGTGTTGTTCCGGACGGTGAAATTCAGATTGCCGCCCGTGCCGGCGCCGGAATTGCTGCTCTGGGTGAGGTTGATGCCGTTGTTCAGATTGTTGAATAGATTTCCCGTGGTCTCGCCGATGTGAGCGTTGACGGTGCCGTCATTGGCAATGACGAACAGACCGGTTCCAGGGATGACTCCCGGTCCGGGATAGGCGTTGTTGCCGGTGAAGGTTGCGCCGTCGACGGTCAGCGTCATCGTCGGCGCGCCGGCGACACCGGCGCCGTCCGCCTCGAAGATGAAGTCGCTGCCGGCATTGTTCGAGGCGCCGTTGTTCGAGAACGTGCCGCCGCTCACCACCAGGTTCGCCAACGTGCCGCCGGAATTGATGACCTGCACGTTATGGGTGAATGAGTTGGAGACCGTGAGGTTGGTGAACGTGGTGACGTGCGAGGCGTTGCCGGTAAGTTCGTTGAACAGGATTCCGGACTCGGTGTTGGCATCGGCATTGCTGTTCAGGGTCAGACCGTTGAGCACCACGCCGTTGACCCGCAGGCCCTTTATGCCGTTGCCCGCATTGTCGCTGATAATCATGTTGCTCAGGCTGACATCCTGAGTGTCGGTCAGGCTGACGCCATCGCCGGTCGAGTTCTGGATCGTGCCGCCGCTGCCCCCCGTCGCGCCGGTGCCGGTCACCACCAGATTGCCGCTGGTGCCGGTGTTGTTGAGCACGATGCCGTTGGCTGCACCATTGGACGCAATGCTCCTGAACGTCACGTCGCCGGCGCCGATCGTCGTGTTGGCGACATTAAGGGCCGTGCCCGTGCCGGACACGATGGTGTTGCCGGTGCCCTGCACCGTCATCGTGCCGCCGGTGGTGGCTGCCGGACCGGGGCCGGTGGCGCTGAAACCGGCGCCGCTGGTCGTGGCGATGACCAGCCCGCCATTGGTGAAGTTGATCGTCGCGCCGGCATTGTCGCTCAGGCTGACGCCAGCCGCCGTGGTCGAGGTGATCGATTTCGACGCGCCGGAGAAGGTGATGATGCCGGCGACATTGTCGTCCAGCAGGATGCCGATCTGGCCCGCCGCATTATGCGTGATGTTGCCCGACAGGGTGATGTTGCCGGCGGTCAGGGCGCGATCCTGGATGTTGACCGCCTGGCCGGTGCTGCCGCTGGTGATCGCGCCGGCATAGGTGAACGCCGCCGTGCCGCCGCTGTTGGCGGTGCCTAGGCCATCGCCGATACGGATCACGGCGCTTGTTCCGCCCACCAGCGCGCCGGTGCCGAGGTCGATCGCTCCCGAACCGGTGACGGAATCGAGGATGACGGCGCTGGTGCCGCCGGCGCCTTTGTTTGTGGAAGCGAAGGTCACGCCGCCCGCCGCGATAGCAACGCTGTCAAGGTTGACCGCGACGCCGCTGCCGGTCGAAATCGTGTTGCCCGAGCCGATAACGGTCACGGTGCCAGTACCGTTGCTCGTGGCGTTGAAGCCGGTGCCGGAGGTGGTGGTGATGGCTAGGCCGCCGCCGGTGAAGTTGACCGCGGTGTTGGTGTTCGCCGTCAGGTCGACGGCATTGTTGGCTCCGGTGGTCAGTATCTTGCTGGCGCCGGAGAAGTTGATCGTGCCGCCGGTGTTGGCGTTGACGAGGATCCCGTTGGCCACGCCGCCGGTGGCGCTGAGAGTGCCCGACAATGTCGTGGTGCCGGCGGTGCGGGTGGAGATGCTGACGACGTTTCCGGCCGTGGTCTTGGTGACCGAGCCGGCATAGCTGACATTGGCCGAGCCGCCGGTGACCAGGAAGGCCGCGCCGGTCGCGCCGCCGAGCGCACCGGAGCCGAGGCTGACAGTGCCGGCGCCGGTGACATTGGTCAGCGACACGTTGTTGGTGCCGCCGGTCGAATTGGTCGAGGTGAAATTGATGCCGGTGGTGGCGATGCCGTTGAGGTTGACCGCCTGCGCGGAAGTGGAGCTCACCGTGCCGGTCGTCACATTGACCGTGCCGCCATTGATGGCGCTGAATCCGGTGGTGCCGTTTGTGACGATGTCGAGGTTTGCGAAGCTGACGGTCGAGGCCGTGGCGCCGTTGTTGATTGCGACTGCGGTGCCGGTCATCGGCGTCGTGGTGCCGAGATCGACCGTACCGGTGAAGCTCACCGTATTGGCCGCCGTCGCGCCGGAAATGCTGATGCCGCTCGCAGCGCCGTTGGCGATCACCGAGCCGGCGAAGGTGAAGCTGCCGCCAGCGCGGGTCGAGATCGTGGCCGCCGCGCCCGACGTGCTGATGATGGAGCTGGCGCCGTCGAAGCTGATCACCGCGTTGCCGCCGGTCACCGAAAGGCCGCTGCCGCCCGATATATCGACATTGGTACCGGCAATCGTGCCGCCAGCGCCCGACGCGCCGCCGAAGGCGATGCCGGTGCCGGTCGCTGCGGTGGTGATGTTGACGTTGGTCAGCGTCGTCGTGCCGGCGGTGTTGTCGAGTTTGAAAGCAATGCCGGTGGCGCCGGTGCTGGTGACGTTGGTGATGGTGCTGTTGGACGCGTTCAGCCACACATCGCTGGCGTTGCCGGAGAAAGCAACGTTGTTGATCTTCGTGCTGTTCGACGGCGTGATCTCGATACCCTGCGTGGCAAAATTGCGGATAGTCATGTTGCTGATGACGGTATTCGCAGCACCCGCGCCATTGTCCTTGACGCCACGCGCGGCACCCGCCGGGCTGCCATCGAGGATGAAGCCGTCGATGATGTTGCCGCTGGCGCCGAGCGTAATGACATTGTTGCCGGCGCTCGTCGTCAGCGTCGCGGCGCCATTGGGCGTCTGGTCGATGATCGAGATGCTGTTGCTGGCCAGCTGGATGGGGGAGGGCACCGTCAGCGCCAGGTTGATGTTGCCGTTGCCGAAGCCGCGCACCTGCTCGCCGATGGCGAGCGCCAGCGTATCGTTGCCATTGCTGCCTGCCGCGGTGATGACGCCGCCATCGTTGACGAGGACGAGAATGTCCGTCGACACTGCTGCCGCTTCGGCGGTGGTCAGCGTCGCGAGATTGTTCTGGTCGCGGCCGCTGCCGTCGCCGGTCGCGGAAGCGCCGACGAAATAGACCTTGCCGACACCGAAGCCCAAGCCCGGGGTCGACTGGAAGTTCACGTCCTGGAAGTTGTAGGTGCCGGCAACCGGCGCACTGGAGGCGTCGATGCCTACATTGGCGCCGATGGTCGAGAGCTGGTCGGTCGCCGATTCGCCGTCGCCATAGGTGAAAGCGAGGTTGGTGGCGCTGTTGAGGAACACGCCGGTGTTAACCCCGGCTATGCTCGAACTGGCGCCGCCGACCACGGCATCACCGAGGCGCACCGTCTGGCCGCCGATGGCGCCGCGCAGGTCGACGGCGATCGAGGTGCCGGCGGCGGCGGCATTGGTGACATCGAAGTCATTGGCCGTCACCGCCGCATTGATGGTGGCACCGTTGAGGTCGAAGGCCACGCCCGTGGTGCTGTTCAGGCCGATGTCGAGATCGTTGAAGGACAGCGCCGCGCCAAGCGTGCCGGAAACATCGACACCACGCGTGGTCATGCCTTGCAGGTTGACCGTGCCGAGAATGATGGCCCCGCCGCCCGACGAGGCGATATTGGTCAGCGAGATGCCGGTTGCGGCGGCAGTGGCCGAAACACTGTCGAAATTCATGCCCGCAGCGCCAATCGTAACGCCATTGAGGTTCAACGCGGTGCCGCCGGCCGTCGTGGTGATGCTGTTGTCGCTGAGGAGCGCGCCGACGCTGACCGTGCCACCGCCGCTGGCGTTGAAGCCCGTGCCGGAGGTGGTGGTAATCACCAGGCCACCCGTATCGAAGTTGATCGTCGCGCCGGTGTTGGTCGTCAAGTCGACCGCCGTATTGGCGCCAGTGGTCAGCGTCTTCGTGCCACCGCTGAGAGTGATGGTCCCGCCGGAGTTGCCGTGGACATAGATACCATTGTCGAAACCGCCGGTGGCGCTGAGCGCGCCGGACAGTGTGACCGAACCGCCGGTGACGCCGGAGATGTCGACGATCTTGCCGGCGGTGGTCTTGGTGACGGAGCCGCCATAGCTGACGGTCGCAGCGCCGCCATTGACCAGGAATGCGACGCCCGAAGCGCCGCTCAATGCGCCGGATCCGAGGCTGACTGTTCCGGTGACATTGGCCAGGCCAACATTGTTGGTGCCGCCGCCCGACGAGGTCGAGTCGAGCGCAATGCTGGCGGCGACGTTGATGAGGTTGATCGCCTGGCCGCTGGTCGAATTTACCGTCTGGGCTGCAGCGGAAGCGGTGATGCCCATAACGCCACCGGTCCCGACAATGCCGGTGCCGCTGGTGGTATCGATGGTCAGGCCGTTGAGGAAGTTCACCGTGCCGGCGCTTTGCGAGAAGCCGACGCCGCTGCTCGTGTCGATGTTGGCGAGGCCGGCGATGTTGAGGTTGCCGCTGACCCAGTTGATGCCGCCGCCGGTCGTCGCGACGTTGTTCACCGTCACCGTGTTGAAGGTGAACGTGCCGGTGTTGGCGCCGGTGACGTCGATGCCGAAGCTGCCGGTGCCGGTGATGCTGGTTGCGCCGGAGACATTCACCGCCCCGGTGACGCCGTTGAGGATGATGCCGCTGGTGGCGCCGCTCGAGGTGATGCTGTCGAAATTGACGCCGCCGGCGCCGAGTGTGCCTTGCAGCGACAGCGCGGTCTGGCCCGTGGCGTTGATCGTCGTCGAACCGGCATTGGCGACGGTGAGGCCATTCAGTCCCGAAAGGCTGAGGCCGGTGGCCAACGATGTCGTGATGTCGAGGCCGCCATTGAAGTTGACCGCAGCTGCCGCGCTGCCGCCCGAAATCGAAACGCCGTTGCCGCCGGTGATCGTCACCTGGTCGGTGAAGGTCACCGCGCCGCCGGTGCGGTTGGCGATATTGATGCCGCCACCGGTCAGCGTTCCCGGAGTGGCGCTGTTGGGCAGGATGCCGCGCGACACCGAAATGGTGCCGGTGCCGCCGTTGACGTCGAGCAGCGTGCCGGCAACGTTGATGTTGTTGTTGATGATCGACAGATTGCCGTTGAGGCCGGCGACCTGGATGGCCGTCTGACCAGCGGCGACGTTGCTGATCGTCACGCCTTCGATGGTGATGCCGCTGGCATTGCTGAAGCCGACCGCGCTCTGATCGATGAGGAAGGCGGCACCGGTCGCGCTGCTGAAGTCGAAAGCGGTGTGGCGCACGGCGTTGTCGCCGAGCAATTGCATCAGGTTGGCCGTCCCGCTGACCACGGCCTCATCGCCGGTGATGTTGCCGCCGGTGGCGCCGAGATTGCCCTGGACGTTGGCCGGCTGGATCGTGCCGGTCGAAACCACATTGCTGTTGCCGAAGCCGGTGATCGTCTGGCCGGAATCGAGCGTGAAGGCGGTGGCGCCGAGATTGATCGTGCCGACGAAGGCGAAGTTCTGCGTGCCGGTCAGCGCATCGGCGGCGGCGAGCGAAATGGTGTTGACGCCCATGCTGAGATTGCCGGTCGTGCCGGCGGCGATGAAGCCGCCCGACTGCGAGACCAGCGTGATCGAACCGGGCGCGGTGGCGAGGTTGGCGCTGCCGGTGAAGAACACGTCGTCGAAATCGTAGTTGCCGAGCGTCGGATCGAGACCGACCGTGTTGACGGTGAAGCCGCCGGCGGCGGCGATGATGAAGGATTCCAGCCCGTCGGTCGAATCGCCGTCGCCGAAGGTGAAGTTGGCATTGGCGGAGGTCGCCGTGGTCTGGCCGGACGACAATTCGACGCCGATGCCGACATTGTCGATCTTCGAGCCCTGCAGGAAGGTGATGACCTTGTTGCCGGTGGTCGACGACAGGTCGATGCCGCGCGAGGTCAGGTCGCCCAGGCCGGTGATCGTCGTCAGGCCGAAATCGGCCGTCATCGAGGAGCCGCTGAAGTCGATGCCGGTCTGGTTGGCGCCGACATCGTCGATGGTGGTCGTGCCGAAGCTGACATCGTTGTTGGTGCCGGCGAAGTTGATGCCGGCAGTGCCGCTCGTGGTGCCCAGCGTGACCTGGGTCGTGCCGAAGGTCACCGGGCCGGCATTGCCGACAATGTTGATGCCGACGCCGCCGGCGCCCGTCACGGTCACCGCCCCGAAGGTTGCCGATGCGGTGCTCGCGACACCGGAGACGGACAGGCCGGTGCCCAAGGCATTGGTGATCGATAGCGGGGTGGTAACATTCAACGTTGCGGTGCCGATCAGGCCACCGACCACCGCGCCGCCGCCACCGCTCGCCGACAGGGTCGGGCCGGTGAAGCTGAATGCACCGCCTGCCGGGGGCAATGTCGAGCCGATGGCGAACAGATTTCCGGTGCCGGTCGACGTGACGCTGCCGCTGAACTGGGCCGAGCCGCCGATGGTGCCGTCGATCTTGACCGCCGTGCCTGGTGCTGTTGCCGAGCTGGAGATGTTGGCCGAGACCGTGATCGCGGCGCTGCCGCCAAAAACCACGACGCCGTTGCCGGTGCCGGAACCGGAGATGGTGCCGCCGATGTTGATCGTGCCGGTGTTGTTGGTCAGGCTGACGTCGTCGCCCGAAACCAGCGTCGTCACCAGATTGTTGACATTGACCGTCGCGGCGCTGCCTTGCACCACGAAGCCGGGGCCACCGCCAACAACCGTGTCGATCGTCGTCGTGCCATTGAAGGTAACGGCGTTGGCCACGTTGGTGAGGCGGATGGCATCGCCATTGACGCGATTGATGTCGACAGCGCCGAAGGTGACGCTGCCGCCGCTGGTGTTTTCGATGAGGATGCCGGTCTGCACGGCGCCGCCTGAGCCGTCGACGGTGACGCTGTCGAAAATGACGCCGCCTGCGCCGATGGTCAAACCGCCGGCGCCACCGAGATGGATGCCGTTTTCGACAGGGCCGAGCCCAGATGCGGTCGTGTTGGTGCCGGTGACGGTGAGCGTGCCGCCATTGATGGCGCTGAAGGCAAGGCCGCCATCGGTGGTGAGGTCGAGCCCGCCGGTGAAATTGATCGTGCCGCCGGCATTGCCGGTCAGGTCGATGGCGTTGGCCGTGCCGGTGCTGGCGGTGATTTGGCCGGCGAAGGTGGCCGAGCCGCCGGTCATGCCGCTGATCATGACCGCGCTCGCGGCACTCGTCTGATTGATGGTGCCGTTGTAGGTGAGGTTAGGCGTTGCTCCAAGAATGCTGAGCGCCGTGCCCGTCGTGCCGGCGATCGAACTCGCATTGTCGAAGGTCAGCGTGCCCGTGGAACCGCCCGTGACGCTGACGCCGATACCGGCGCCGGTGATGTCCAAATTGTTGAAGGTGCCGGTGCCGCCGAAGTTGCTGGCCAGCAGGCCGGTGCCGCTGACGCCGCCCATCGTCGTGTTGCTGATGTTGATCGCACCCGTTGCGCCGGTCAGGTCGATGCCGGTTACGGCGCTGCCGATCGTCACCCCGGTGATGGTGGCCGCGTTTACATTCGATCCGTTGATCGCCGAGCCCGAACCCGCATTGCTGACGCTGAGGTCGGCGACGCGGTTGCCGTTGGCGAGATCGATGGTGCTGCCGGCCGAGTTGTTGAGAGTGGCGGCGCCATTGCCGAACGGATCGACCTGGGTGCCCGAAGTAACCACCTCGGCGCCGGTGACGTTGGCCGGCGGCCCGCCGAGAGCGACGGTGTTGCCGTTGGCGAAGGAGACGATCTGCTGGCCGTCGGCAAGCGTGAAGCCGTCGGCATCGGTGTTGATGGTTCCAGCGCCGCTGTTGACAAGGACGAAGATGGTGTTGGCGTCGGTTGTCAGACCGTCGGCGGCGTCGGCGTTGATAAGGTCGCCAACGCTCGCGCCGGAGCCGGTCCCGGTGTTTGCTGCGCCGACGAAGATGACGTTGGCGGTGTTGAACAGCTGCGGGCCGACCAGATGGGTGGCGTTGAAGGCATAGGTGCCGTCGCCCGCCAGCAGGCCGCGCATGTCGAGCGAGGCGGTCGTGCCGGTGATCGTGCCGCCGCTGACGGCGCCGAAGGAGAAGGTCGTGTTGGCGCTGGTGCCTGCCGCGCCATGCGTGCCCATCTGGACGCCGGTGCCCGCGGAGATGACGCCGGTGCCGATCGTCACCGAGCCGCCGGTGGTGCCGGAAAGGTCGATGCCGGTCGAACTGCCGACGCCGGTGATGTCGAGCGAGGTGGCAGTGAAGGTCGACTGGCTGCCCGACAGGTCCAGCCCGGTCTTGCCGGTCGGCAGGCCGGTGATGTCGATGTTGGCGAAGGCGATCGTGCCGTTGGCACCCTGGACGTCGATGCCGCTCTGGGTCGGCTGGCCGATGCTGGCGTCGCCGAACGTTATCGCGCCGGAATTGCCATTGAGGAGGATGCCGTTCCGGCCGGCCTGGTTGATCGTCACCGTGCCGAACGTGGTGGCGCCGGAACTGTTGCTGATCGAGATGCCGTCGCGCGATGGCTGGGTGATGGTGACCGCGCCGCCGAAATCAACCGTGGCGGAGCTGCTTGTGATGAAAATGCCGTCGAAAAGGGTGTTGGAGGTCGTCGTCGTGCCCGTAACGGAGAAATTTCCGCCGACGTTGAACAGGCCGATTCCAGTCTGTCCGCCGGCTTGGCTCACCGTGTCCAGCGTGACATCGAGCCCGATAGGGTTGATAAGCCCGAAAGTCCCGACAGAGACAGCCATGAGGCCGTTGCCCGAAACCGTGCCGCCAGTTATGGTCAGGCTTCCGCCGCCCGTCGACGTGACATCGACGCCTACGCCGCCATTGTCCTTGGCATCGAGCGTCTCGAATCCGTAGGTTCCGCCGCCGATGACGAACAGGCCGTAGCCGGCATTGTTCGAGAGTATCGTCGTGCCGGTGAAATTGTAGCTTCCGTTGCCATTGTCGACCAGCAGGCCGTGGCCGGTGTTGTCGCTTGAGTTCAGATTGTTGCCGGTGACGCTGTTGCTGCTATCGAACAGCACGCCATTCAGGCTGGCGCCTGAAACATTCAGCCCCGACATCGTGATATTGCTGACGCCGCTGCCATGCACGCCATTGCCGTTCGCCACACCGGCGATGTTGAAGTCCAGCAGCGACGTGTTGTTGGCCAGCGTCACGGCGTCACCGGTGCCGGTATCGGTCAGCGTGGCTGCGCCGCCAGGATCCGAGACGACCTGGTCATGCTGGACGTTGTCACCGGTGACGTTGACGGGAATGCCGCCGAGCGAGAAAGTACGCCCGTTGCCGAACGAAGCCAGTGTCTGTCCGGCACTCAGCGAGAAGCCGCCAGAGGCGTCGATGGGCGTCCCGTCATTGACCAGCACGAAGATCGCGGTGCCGTTGGTGATAAGGTCAGCCTGGTTAATCGCAAGCAGACTAGACGTGGAAGAGCCGTCACCCAATGATCCGATGCCGCCGACGAAAATCACATTCTGCTGGTCGAACAGCTGCGGGCCGCTGAAGGTCGTCGAGCCGAAAGCATAGAGCCCGAGCGTCTGGTTGAGCCCCCGCGCGTCGAGGGAGGCGGTGATGCCGGCAATCGAGCCGTCGCCGAAACTGAATTGGGCATTGGCCGAATTGGCCGGCGAGCCGGAAATGCCGAAGCGCACGCCGGTGTCGACATTGGCGATCGCGCCGCCATCGGTGATGACGATCGTTGCCCCGCCCGCGCTCGGGGAAGACAGATCGATGCCGATCGAGCCGGCGGCGCCTGTGCCAGTGATGTTGAGCGACTGCGCGGTGAAATTCGTCTGGCTGCCGGAGAAATCGAGGCCGACGCCGGAGCCGAGGCCAGCAATGACGATGTTGCCGGCAATTATCGATGTGTTGACGCCCGCAAACACCATGCCGTCGGTGCCGGGATCGGTGATGTTGATGTCGCCGAAGCGGATCGCGGCCGGCGAATCCGTAATCGCGATGGCCGGTCCGGTCGTGTTCGAGATCGTCGTCGCGCCGTTGACGGTGAAGCTGCCCGAAAGATTCTCGAGCACGACGCCCGATGCGCCGCCGGTCTGGGTGATCGAATCCAGCACGATATGGGCGGTGATCGGATCGATGAAGACACCGACGCCGTCGTCGCCGAGTGCCTTGTTGCCCGACACCTGGCCACCGGTGATGGTGATCGAGCCGGCGACCCCGGTGCCCTTCACGGTAATGCCGGCATCGTTGTTGTCGAGCGAGTTGAGGGTGGCGAAAGTGTAGGTGCCGTGGCCGGTTATATCCAGGCCGTCGTCGCCATTGCCCTGCAGCAGCGTCGTGCCGGTGAAGTTATAGGTGCCGTCGCCTTCGATGTGCAGTCCGTCGAGGCCGTTGCCGGTCGCGGTGAAGTTCGAGCCATTGACGCCGGTCGATGTACCGGTGAAGTCGGCGCCGTGGCCGCCGGTGCCGGTGACCGTGACGTTGGTCAGCGTGGCGCCGGCGATGTTGTTGCCGAAGATGCCGTCCTTGCCGCCGGTGATGGTGATACCGCTCAGCGTGTTGCCATTGGCGAGCGTCAGGACGTTGTTGGCGGGGTTAGTGCCCTGGATGGTGCCGTTGGAGCCGCCGAAATTGTAGGTGCCGATGCTGCCGTCGGCGAGCCGCGCCTGGACACCGCCGCCACCGCCGATGACGGTCTGGCCGTTGGCGAGCGTCACACCGGCTGTCGTAATGTTGCCCTTGCCGCCGAGCGCGACGACGACGCCGTTCGCGCCGGCGCCGGCGACCGCATTGTCGAGCGTGGTCGGGTCGCCGATCGTGCCGAGGCCGAGCGCGTCGTTGTCACCATCGGCAAAGAAGAACTGGCCGAATGCCGTGTTGGTGGCGGCATTGATCGCCACCCGCGTCGACGTGCCGGTAACTTTGTCCTGGCTCTCGATGCGAACGCCGATGTCGCCACGCACGCGCTCGTTGACGCGTTTGCGCAGGCCGGGGCTGACCGGATAGACCGGCTCGGCGCCGTCATCGGCCGAAGACGAGCCCTTGTCGAAAGCGTTGAGCGGCACCGTCAGCCGGATGCTGCCGGCGAACTGGGTGTCATCGCGGTTGTCGTTGCGCACCTCGCCGGTGAAGGTCAGCGACGTGCCTTTGCCGATGACGTCGCCGATCGAATATTCCAGGCCGGCCTTGGCGCCGGTGATGCTGCCGTGGTCGCCGTCGGGATCGCCGAAATGGTAGGCGCCGACATCGAAACGCAGTGAATGGTTCTCGGGCAGGTTGAGCGGCACCTGAACGCCGACCTCGCCCTCGATGCCCCAGGCCGCGTAATCGCGGTGGGCGATGGCCGATATCTGCTCGATCAGCTGATGACCGACCAGCGACAGGCTCGACTCTTGCCCGGCCGTGCTGCGGTCGCCGCTGATCGGCAGATAGACGTTTACGTGCGCATCGTATTTTGAGGTGATGGCCTCGAGGCCGAGCGTCGAGGCGACGAACTGGTGACTGTCGTGGTTCTGGATGTTGAGATAGGCGTAGCCGCCGATCATCAGATCCGGATTCACGATGCGGCGAACGCCGAGGCCGACGTCCTGGCCGAAGCCGTCGTCGAAATCGTATTTCGAGCGCACATCGAGAAAGAGAACGGATTCGAGGTTCTGCTTCAGCGGCAGGAAACCCTCGATCGCCGTGTTGCCGCCATTGTTGTTGGCGCCGATGATGGCGCGGACCTGCGGCTGCCACAGTCCGGTGTCGCCGGCATGGGCGGCTATGCCGGTAAGGGCAAGTGCCAGAGTGGACAGCGCAGTCGTCTTCCAGAGATGCCTGGAAAAACCTGACCGGCGATACTTGCTATTCGCCCGGAAGCTTCTTCCGTGCGTCGCCATGTCATTGATCTGCCGAGTTTTCTCGGTCGTCTCCATCCCTTGCGAACCCCGACGAGTACACGATCCGTCGCTAATACTATCCGAATCCCAGTGTATAGCGAGCATGATTGTTTGCTTTACACGTACAAGATTTCAAAGTTGTTTATTGTGGTAATCCAGCAACAGTAATTTAGCCGGCGCTCATGTACCGTATTGGCTTCCCCGCCAGGCTCGGCTGTTGTATCAACGCGCTGGGCGAAACCCTGACACGACGAGGATCGGGTGGCTTCATTGCTGAGAACCGTTTGTGGGCGGGCCGCCTGGGTCGGCGCGCTATGGCTGGTCGTGTCGGCAGGGTCGGCGCTTGCCGAAGAGCCGAAGTCAACCAAATCTGCCGAGACAAAGCCTGCAGAAGGCAATCCATGGTCGCTAAACTGCGCTAGCGGATCGGCCGGCACCGAGCTTCAATGCCAGGTCTCCCAAAACCTTACCGAGGCCAAGACGGGGCAGCGCGTTCTTACCGTTACGGTTCGCCGCGACAACGGCAATGGCAACCTCGCGATGCTGCTGGCCTTGCCGCACGGGCTGTTCCTGCCTTCCGGCGCCTCGTACCAGATCGACCAGGGGCAGAAGACGACCATCGCCATCCAGACCAGTGACCAGAACGGCGCCTATGCGGCGACCCCTTTGTCGGCGGACCTCCTCAAGGCGATGAAATCGGGAACCAACCTGAACATCGGCATCGAGTCGGTGACGCGCAAGCCGGTGACCATTCCGGTCTCGCTTGCCGGATTCACTGCCGCGATCGACAAGCTTCAAGCGTTGAAATAGCCGGCCTATCTCGGCAGATGCGTAAGCATCAGCTTACGTATGGACTAGCCGGGCTCACACGTGCTTGCGGCCGCCTGTCTCGCGGAACCAGCTGTCGGGGTAGGGGTACCACCAGTCCTTGATCGCCGGTCTGTGGTCGATGATGACCATCTTGGAGCGTCGGAAGGCGTCGAGTCCCTGGCGTCCCAGCTCGCGGCCAAGGCCTGATGCCTTCCAGCCGCCGAAGGGCAGGGCGTCATTGTCGATCAGCGGGTTGTTGACCCAGACCATGCCGGCCTCGAGCCGCTCGGCCGCTTCATGCGCCTCGGCGAGGTCGGTGGTGAAGACCGAGGCGCCGAGCCCGAACGGGCTGTCATTGGCAAGCCGGATCGCTTCGTCGAAATCCTTTACGCGGCAGATCGCTGCGACCGGCCCGAAACACTCTTCGCGCACGATCGCCATATCGGGTGTAACCCCGGTCAGGATCGTTGGCTCGTAGAACCAGCCATTGTTGTGCGCCGGCGGAATGCGCCCGCCGGCAACGGCTATAGCGCCGTTGCTGATAGCATCATCGACCAGCCGCATCACTTTCGCCCGGGCGGCTTCGCTGACCAGCGGGCCGATCTCGGTCTTGTCCATGCCATTGCCGATGCGCAGCGCCCGCGTCTTCTCGGCGAACAGCTCGACGAAGCGATCGTGAACCGAGTCGACGACAAAGAAGCGTTCGGCCGAGGTGCAGACCTGGCCGGTCAGGTGGAAGGCGGCGGTGACGCTGCCGGCTGCCGCCACGTCGAGCGGCGCGTGCTCGCTGATGATCAGCGGATCGCTGCCGCCGGCTTCGATGACGCAAGGCTTCATGCGCTCGGCGCAGGCGACTGCCACGGCTTTGCCGGCGGCGACCGAGCCGGTGAAGGCGACAGCGTGGGTGCGCTCGGAGGCGATCAGCGCCTGCGCGGTGGCGGCCGTGCCAGGCAGGCAGGCGACCAGCCCTTCCGGCAGTGAACGGAACACCGTCATGTAGTCCAGCGTCGACAGCGTCGTCGCTTCGGCCGGCTTGATGACGCAGCCATTGCCGGCGGCAAGCGAGGCCGCAACGGTCCAGCACATCAGCAGGATCGGGAAGTTGTAAGGCATGATGTGCACGGAGACGCCATACGGCTCGTAGCGCGCATACTGGAACGACCCGGCCTGCGTCGTACCGGCGATCTTGCCGGCGTCGTCGCGCGCCATCTCGGCATAGTAGCGGAAGATCGGCGCGCAATTGGCGATCTCGCCGATTGCTTCGGGATAAGGCTTGCCCATCTCGCGCACCATCAGCTCTGCGCAGCGGGTGAAGTCTGCCGCCTCGATGGCGTTGGCGACCGCATGCAGATGCTTTGCCCGGCTCTTGGCATCGAGCTTCTTCCAGGCGGCTTGTGCCGTGGTTGCGGCACATAGCACCGCATCGACCTCACCGTCCGTTGCGGCGGAGATCGAGCCGACGGTCTCCAGCGTCGCCGGATCGATCACCGGTTTTGCCGTGCCGGTCATCGGCCGGTAGTCCGGATTGACGAAGAAAGCCGGCCGTTCAGCGGAGAATTGCATGGTCGTCCTTTCAGGTCCGCTCAGCGGATCATGTAGACCTTCTTGATGGTCTCATGGACGGTGCAGACGCCTTTCCAATTCTGAGGAAAGAACGCCGCCGTGTCCGGCTCGATCTGGATGACCTCGCCCGATTCGTGCACATAGGTGCAGCGGCCCTCGAGGAAGTGGCAGAACTCGTCGCGGGTGACATGGCAGTGCCATTTGCCGGGGGTGCAGACCCACAGGCCGCATTCCGAACGGCCCTCCGGCCCCTTGTAGAGCAGCTTGCCCGAGGTGTGGGACACGCCCTCGATCATGGTCGGGATGACGCCCCAGTCGACGAGGTCGGTGATGGCAAGCGGGGATTGCATGATGGGCGTGGTCATGGCGATTTCCTTTAAAAAAGTGCTCAGCGGCACATGAAGGCCTTGGTCAGTGTTTGCGTGATGGTGGAGGTGCCGGCCCAGCCGGCGGGGAAGAACACCAGCATGCCGGCCTCGACCGGGATCTCTTCGCCATTCTCGCGGACATAGGTCCCGCGGCCCGACAGGAAATGGCAGAACTCGTCGGCGGCAAAGGTAACCTTGCGGCTGCCTGGCGTGCACGACCACAGGCCGCATTCGCTTGAGCCGTCCGGGTTCTGCGAGAGGATCCTGCCCGAGGCGCGCGGCGAGCCGGCAAGCGTGTTGCTGCCCCCGCCCCAGTCCTCCAGTTTCACGGTCGAGGCCTTTGGCCAGTGCGGTGTCGGCATATTGGGAAGCTCCGTTGCTGTTCAAGCCAGCATGTAGACGTTGCGCATGGTCTCATGCACGGTGCATTCGCCTGTCCAGCCGGCAGGGAACATGACCACGGTCCCGGCTGCGACTTCTACCACCTCCCCGGCATCCGACCGGTACGTCGCGCGGCCGGCGACGAAATGGCACAATTCGTCGCGCGGAATCGAGAGCCGCCAGCGGCCGGGCGTGCACACCCAGATGCCGGATTCCGGCTGGTTGTCGGGCCCCTTGTGCACCAGCCTGCCGGTCGAGTGTGAAGCGCCATCTAACGCATCCGGCTGGGCACCCCAGTCGACGAGATCGGTGCGGGTGGAGGCCTGGTGGAGGTGCGGCGCGGAGGAGGTCATGGGCGCGCTCCACGGTCATGATGCTCAGCCGCGGTGCGTTGCCGCTCTACAAGGCCCCCCTCTGTCCTGCCGGACATCTCCCCCTCCAGGGGGGAGATCGGCAGCTTCGATGACGGCGCATTTCTTGTGAGCTCTGCGATTGGGGAAAGCATTGGTGACAGCCGATCTCCCCCCTTGAGGGGGAGATGGCCGGCAGGCCAGAGGGGGGTGCCAGGGCTCGGCATCTTAAACATCGCACTCACAGCAGCGCCTCCAGCAGCCCGGCTGCCTTCTCAGGCCCGTTCTGGGCCTGCATCTGCGCCGAGGTCTTCGCCAGCCTGATCTTCATCTTGGGGTCAGTCAGGCAGGCTTCGATCCTGCTGATCAGCTGGGCGTCGCTCCAGTCGTAACGCGGCATGCCGAAGCCGTGGCCGGTTTCCTGGACGCGGGTGGCGTTGTCGTGGCCGTCCCAGACATAGGGCATGATGATGGCCGGCTTGCCGAAATAGAGGCACTCTGTGAACGAGTTGTTGCCGCCGTGGTGGATTACGGCATCGACCTGCGGGATGACTGAAGGCTGCGGAAACCAGCTCTCGACGATGACGTTGTCCGGCACATCCGTGTACAGGTCCTTGTAGCCGCCGACATTGACCAGCGCGCGGTAACGGGTCTTTCCCAGTGTTGCGATTATGCGCTTCAACAAATCGACATCGCCGGCGCCGAGGCTGCCGAAGGAGACATAGAGCAGCGGCCCGTCATTGTTCTCGGCGAAGGTCGGCACGGCGTATGGCTTTTCCTGCCGCACGCAGCCTTCGAGATACTGGAATTTCGTCGTATCAAGCGGATGGCGGCGTTTGAACTTTGCCGCTTCGGGATAGAGCAGCAGATTGAGATAGGGCGAGGCCTCGAAGAACTGACCGACCGGGTATGGCGCTTCATTGTTTGCGGTGAGGAAGGCGTTGAAGTCGTCGTGGATGGGCTTGATCACCGCATTGAAATGATCGCGATAGCGCTGGTGGCCGACATGGTCGTTCTCGCCGCAACCGGAGAGATGCGGCGGGATGTCCTCATCCTCGATCTCGTTTTCCGAGCAGGAGATGACGCGCACCCAAGGCTTGCCGAACTGTTTGATGGCCGGAAACAGGATGACATTGTCGACGCAAATGACATCAGGCTTGATGGCGGCCAGGACTCGCGGCAAATCCTTCTGCGCCCATTTGGCGCTGTCGACAATCGCGGTCCAGCAATCCTTCACGTAATTGTCGACCTGATCGTAGGGCGATTTGCGGAAGTTCGGGATGTGGCCGTTGATGAAGTCTTCCCAGAATTTCGCCATCTGCTCGGGCGGCATCGGCTCCGACAGGTTCACCGGATGCGCTTCGAAGCCGTAACCCTTGTAGACATCGACAAAGCCGGGGTCGGACAGGAACACTGCCTTATGGCCGCGCGCCTCGACGGCTTGCGCGATGCCGACCGAATTGAGCGCCGGGCCGTAGGCCGCTTCGGGAAAAAACGCGATCGTCTTCTGCGCCATCAAGCTCTCCTATTCCTGAAAAATTCTGACATCGGCGGCGTCCCAGCCGAGTTCGACCTGATCGCCCGACGAGACCGGCCGGCGGTCGGCGGCATCGGCGGTGACGCGCACCAGAAATGGTTTTGGCGACAGAGGCGTGCGGACATGCAGCTGCAGGTCGAGCCCGTGATAGGCCAGCGCCTCAACCGTGCCGGCGATGCGGTTGGCGGTCTCGGCTGACGGGAACAGCCGGATGCGCTCGGGTCGCACCGAAGCGACAGCGGAATCGCCGGGTGTGAGCTTGGCGGGAACCTTGCCGGTGATGCGCGCGCCGTTCGCGGCGATCACGCCATCCGCAGACATCTTGCCCGGTACGAAATTCATCACGCCGATGAAGTCGGCGACGAAACGGTCGGTGGGATGCTCGTAGATCACGTGCGGCGTGTCGCATTGCAGCAGCTGGCCGTCCTTGAGCACCGCCATGCGGTCGGCCATGACGAGTGACTCTTCCTGGTCGTGGGTGACGATGACGAAGGTGATGCCGACTTCGTGCTGCAGGCGCTTCAGCTCCATCTGCATGGCGCCGCGCAGTTTCTTGTCCAGCGCGCCCAGCGGTTCGTCGAGCAGCAGCAACCGAGGCCGTTTGACCAGCGCGCGGGCGAGCGCGACGCGCTGCTTCTGGCCACCCGACAATTGCTCAGGCTTACGGTCGGCGAAGGGGACAAGCTCGGTGGTGGCCAGAATGGCCTCGACGCGGGAACGGATTTCAGCTTTCGGCAAGCGCTCCATCTCCAGCCCGTAGGAGACATTGGCGCGCACGCTCATATGCGGGAACAGCGCGTAGGACTGGAACATCAGATTGACCGGCCGCTTGTTGGGCGGGGTCCGGGCGATGTCTTTGCCATCGAGCAGTATGCGGCCGTCGGTTGGCGTCTCGAAGCCGGCCAGCATGCGCAGCAGCGTGGTCTTGCCGCAGCCGGAGGGTCCAAGCAGCGCGAAGAACTCGTTTTCGCGGATGTCGAGCGAGATGCCGTCGACGGCGGTGACCCGGCCGAACTTCTTCGAAACGTTATCAATGGCCAGCAGCGTGCGCGGTTCGCTCATTGGCCGATGATCCCACGGTTGAGCCGCTGCGACAGGGTCAGCGCGGTGATGGATACCGCCATGACGATGGTCGCCAGCGCGTTGATCTCCGGCGTGATGCCGAAGCGGATCATGGCGTAGATCTGCATAGGCAGCGTCGTCGAGGCGCGGCCGGCACCGGCGGTGAAGAAGGCGATGATGAACTCGTCGACCGAGAGCGTGAAGGCAAGCAGAGCGCCGGCAATCACTGCCGGCGCGATGACCGGCAATGTCACACGCCGGAAGGTGGTCAGAGCCGAGGCGCCGAGGTCGGCGGAGGCCTCGACGATCGACCAGTCGAAACTCTTTAGCCTTGCGCGCACCACCGAGCAGACGAAGGCGAGGTTGAAGACGACATGGGCGAGGATGATGGTGTGCAGGCCCATGGTCAGGTTTAGCATGGAGAAGAACGACAGCAGAGCGATCGCCAGGACGATGTCGGGGATGATCATCGGTGCGAAGATCAGCGCCTCGAGACCCCTGCCGTATTGCCGGCGCATCTCGATGCCGATGGCCAGCAGCGTGCCGAGCAGCGTGGCGATGGCCGTGGAGACCAACGCCACGATCAGCGTGTTGAGCGCAGCGGAAAGGATGGCGGAATTGCCGGCCAGCGAGGCATACCATTTCAGCGAAAAGCCCGACCATGCCGTCGGCAATCCGCCTTCGTTGAAGGACAGCGCCACCAGCACGGCGATGGGGATGTAGAGGAAGGCGAAGACGAGGGTGAGGATCGTCCGCATGCCGAGCGTACGGGTGAAGGAATGGGTCATCGCCGGCCTCCGACAATTGGAAGGCAAGCGAACGACCAGAGTCCTTCTCCCTGTTCACGGGTAGAAGATACCGGCAGGCAGATGAGGGGCAGCGCTGAGCGTCGCAAAGGTTGACGCCGCCCCTCATCCGCCCCTTCGGGGCACCTTCTCCCGGTGAACGGGGAGAAGGCAAGAATTGCGCAGCGCTCAGCCATCGGCGTCACCCTTTGCCTCAGCCGCACGCCCCGCGGCGCGGTCGGCGGCGAGCGCCTGCGCCATCAGCACCAGAAGCATGATGGCGATCAGCGCCATGGCGAGCGCTGCGCCGAACGGCCAGTCATTGGCAGTCAGGAACTGGTCGTAAACGAGGTTGCCGATCATCTGGAAGCGGCCGCCACCGAGCAGCGCCGGGGTGACGAAATTGCCGATCGACAGCACGAAGACGAAGACAGCACCCGCAGCGATGCCGGGCACGGTCAGCGGCAGGATGACACGTCGGAAAGTGGTGGCAGCGGAGGCGCCGAGATCGCGCGATGCCTCGGCCAGTTCCGGGTTGAGGCGCGACAGCGGCGCGTAGCAGGCGAGGATGACGAAGGGCAGATAGTTGTAGACGAGGCCCGCGATGACCGAGCCTTCGGTATAGAGCATCGAGGGCGGTTCGCCGGTGTAGCCGAACCAGCGCAGCAACTGGGTGATCAGCCCTTCGCGGTTCAGCAGCACGATCCAGGCATAGGTGCGGATCAGATAGTTGGACCAGAACGGCAGCACGGCGAAGAACAGGAAAATTGGCTGCCACCGGCGCGGTGCGGCCGCGATCGCATAGGCTGCGGCATAGCCAATCACCACCGCAATCAAGGTCGCGGTGCCGGCGATACGTGCTGAGTTGAGGAAGATGCCGGCATAGAGCGGGTCGAAGACCAACCCGAAATTTTCCAGCGTCAAAGTGTAGTCGATGCCGCCATAGACGCCGCGCCGGAAGAAGGCGAGCGCCAGCACCAGGGCGCATGGCACCACCATCAGCGCGGTCAGCCAGACCAGCGCCGGGGCCATCAGCAGAGAGGAACGAAGTCGGGTCTGGGACAATTTCTCGGGTACCGCTCAGGGCCGGCGGCAGAAGTGCTGCCGGCCGTGAAGTCTGCGCCGCTTACTGCGCGGCCTTGATCTCGCTGACGATCTTGGAATAGTCGCGCTGGGCTTCGCCGACGTCACGCAACTGCTCGAACTTGACGAGATCGGCCACCGGCATCGCCATGTTGGGGAATTTGGCCAGGAAGTCGGCCGGCAGGCTTTCCATCGCCGGCTTGTTCGGCACCTTGTAGTCGATGTTCTGCGCCGCCCAGGCGTGGTTCTTGGCGTCGAGCATGAAGTTGATGAACTTGAAGGCGTCGTCCTTGTGCTCGGACGCCTTCATCACCACCATCGTGTCGACCCACAGGTCCGAACCTTCTTTAGGGATGACGTATTTGATCTCCGGCTTGTCGGCGATGCCGTAATTGCACCAGCCGTTCCAGGCCTGCACCATCAGCGCCTCGCCGGAAACCAGCTTGGAATAGAAGGTGGTGTCGTCATAGGCGAGCAGGGTCTTCTTGGCGGAGATCAAGAGGTCCTTGACCTCGGCCATCTTGGCCGGGTCGGTCTCGTTGACCGAATAGCCCTTGTCGAGCTGCCCGGCGGCCAGCAGCCAGCGATCGGTCGCCAGCATGGTGGTCTTGCCCTTCATCTCGTCGGAAGGGGCGAGCAGGTCGCTCCAGCTCGTGGGCGCCGTCTTGACAAGGTCAGAGCGGTAGCAGAGGCCCGTCGTGCCCCAGGTGTAAGGCACGGAGAAAGCGTTGCCGACATCGTGCGGCAGCTTGGTCGCTTCGGGATAGAGGTTGGCGAGGTTGGGGATCTTGGCATGGTCGATCGGCTCGGTCAGGCCAAGCTTGTTTAATACTTCGGCGAAGGGCGAGGAGACGAAGACCACGTCATAGCCCTTGCCGCCGGCGGCAATCAGCTTGCCCATGATCTCTTCATTGGTGGCGTGCACCACCACTTCGCCGGCAACGCCGGTGGCGGTCTTGAAAGCGGCCATGGCGTCGGGTGCCATGTACCCATCCCAGTTCGAAATAACGAGGTCGGCTGCGGCGGCCGGCACCGAGAGCGTCAGGGCGAGACCGAGAGCGATTGAGGATGTATTGAGCGCACGGCGCCGCAGGCTGGTAGCGGTCATGGCAGTCTCCCATTCGGTTTGATCGTCGAAATCATTTGCCGGACCAAGGCCGGCGACGCGCGCGCCTGCCTTGATCCTGTTCCCTCGGTCTTTTCTCGCCGATTGTGCCGACAGTACTATTGCAGAAAAAAGTACGTCAATCCATAATCTGTCAACGACGGAGGAATTTGGCCGATTGTCCCTGTTCCGGCGATCAGCCAGACCAATGCGCCACATTCGCATTCGAGAAAAGTCATGCAAGCCGTAGCCAGACGACCTCGCACCAACCATCTCGATCTGGCGCAGCGCATCCTGGATGTGGCGCGGCAGCGTGGCTTCGAGCCTGGCGCCCGCCTGCCCGAACAGCAGATCGCCTCGCTGTGCAATGTCTCGCGCACGCCCGTACGCGCCGCACTCGGCCTGCTCGCGGAACGGGGCGTGGTGCGCTGGGAGGCCGACAGCGGTTATCATCTGACGGTCGACCTCGCCGCCCAGCCCGCCATTGCCGCCGAACTACCCAGTGCGGAGGAAGACGAGCTCGCCGAAGCCATCCTGCGCGACCGCTCGGCGCGACGGTTGGACCAGACGGTGACCATCGCGGGGCTGATGCGACGCTACGACGCTGATCGCAAGACGGTACTAAAAGCACTTAACAAACTGACCGACGAGAATCTTCTGGATCGTGCGCCTGGGCAATCCTGGTTGTTTCGCCGCGCGCCGGACGATCCGGAGGCGCAAGGCGAAAGCTACGAGTTCCGCCTGGTGCTGGAGCCGGCGGCCATCCTGACGCCAGGCTTTCGGCTGGACGGGGCGCGGGCAGCAATGTTGCGGCAAGGCATGGAAGCGCTTGCAGCGCTGCCGGACGAGACATTCGACACGCGCGAGTTCCAGCGGCTGGACATGGATTTTCATGGCATGATCGCCGAGGGCTGCGCCAACCGTTTTGTGTCGGATGCATTGGCCGATCATCTCCGCCTGCGCCGGCTGCCGGGCATCTATTCCGGCGTCAACGTGTTTCGGCTGCGGCAATCGTTGCGCGATCACTCGGGCATACTCGACTATCTTGAAAGCCGGCAGTATGAGGTGGCTGCCGATCTGCTTCGCATCCACCTGCGGCTCTCCCGCAGCCAGCGACCGCAAGCAGCCAGCCGCGGAGCTCCCGCACTGTTCGGCATGATCAGCCGGCCGGATTGAAGAGGAATAATTGACGCGTAAAGCCAGCCCGACCATCGCGCTGTTTCCCGAAGCCAGTTTCGGCGCCGCGTTGAATTGCGTCGGTATCGCACAGGCATTGCGCGCACGGGGCGCTCGCCCCGTCTTCATCTGCCATGCCGGCTTCTCCGGCGTCTTTACCGACTATGGCTTCCAGGAATACCATCTGCCGACGGATGAGCCGCTGAGCGACAGCGACCGCCAGAGCTATTGGCAGGCCTTCGTGCGCCGGCACCTGCCGCATTTCCGGCTGAGCCCGATCGACCAGCTCGAGACCTATGTCGCGCCGACCTGGCAAGCGATCGTCGACACCGCCGTCAACGCCGAGGCGCCGCTGCGCCAATTGCTGGCGCGGCTGAAGCCGGACGCGGTGGTGCTCGACAACGTCATCATGTTCCCGGCGATCGCCGCCGCCGGCTGCCCGTGGGTGCGCGTCGTCTCCTGTGCCGAGACGGAACTGCCGGATGCCGAGGTGCCGCCCTATCTCTCGGGGATGGGTGCCGACGACCCGCAACGTGCGGCGTTCGAAGCGCGCTATCTCGCGGCCTCCGCACCCGCGCATGAGTGCTTCAACCGTTTTCGCGCGGATGCCGGCCTGGCGCCGTTGCCCAAGGGCCTGTTCCTCGAGACATCACCCGACCTCAATCTGCTGCTGACGCCAGCGATCGTACGGCGTGAGCGGGCCGAGCCGCTCGACCCCAAACGCTTTGTCTATCTCGAAGGCTGCGTGCGTTCGGAAGGGCCATTCGAGGTGCCGGTGTTTCCGCGCAATTGCGGGCCGCTGGTCTATGTCAGCTTCGGCAGCCTCGGCGCGATGGATGTCGGGCTGATCGAGCGCATGCTCGCCGTCTTCGACAGGCTGCCGGCGCGCTTCATCGTCAATGCCGGCGGCCTGCGCGACGCCTATCGCGCGGTGCCGGACAATGTCTATCTCGACGCTTGGTTTCCGCAGCCTTCGGTGGTGGCGAAGTCGGACCTGTTTATTCATCACGGAGGAAACAACAGTTTTTGCGAGGCGCTGCGCTTCGGCGTGCCGTCGCTGATCATGCCCTATTGCTGGGACGGACATGACAATGCGCAACGCGCGGGAGAGACGGGCGTGGGCGACCATATCGGCCGCGACGCCTGGACCGAAGGGGGATTGGAGAGAGCCATTCTCGGCCTGCTGGCCGACGATGCGATGCGCGCCCGCCTCAGGGACAATGCTGCCAAGATGGCGCTGACCCCTGGAACGGATGTGGCCGCGCAAGCCATACTCTCTCTCTCATAGGTACGTGAACCAAAATGCAGGACAAAAATACCAACACCGCTCTCTTCACCGGCAACGATCCCAAGGCCTGGCTCGCCCAGCACGGCATCACGGAGGTCGAGTGCCTGGTGCCCGACATGAATGGCGTGCTGCGCGGCAAGGCGCTGCCGACAGCAAAATTCCTCAAGGCGCTGGAAGACCGCGCACTCTACCTGCCGAGCAGCGCTTTCCTGGTCAGCATCGATGGCCGCTACTCCGGTTCGATCGACGAAGGCTTTGCCTATCAAGACCCGGATATGCGCATGGTGCCTGATATGTCGACGCTGTGCCTGGCGCCGGGCGGTGGCCCTGGCAAAGCCTATGTCTTCGCCGACGCCTTCCACATGGAAGGCAAGCCCTGGATGGCCTCGCCACGACATGTGCTGCGCGCCGTGCTCGATCTCTACCGGAAGCGCGGTTGGCGCGCGGTGGTGGCGCCGGAAATCGAATTCTATCTGACCGCGCCCAATCCGAATCCCGACCAGCCGCTGACGGCACCGGTTGGCGCCAATGGCCGCGCCGAGGGCTCGCAGCATCCCTATGACATGGTGGCGCTGGAAGAATTCGAGCCGGTGATAAGGCGCGTCTATGATTATGCCGCAGCCGCCGGCCTGCCGCTCGACACGCTGATCCATGAGTCCGGCACCGCGCAGCTGGAGATCAATCTCTTGCACGGCGACGCGGTGCCGCTCGCCGACCAGGTGCTGCTGTTCAAGCGGCTGACTCGCCAGGCGGCGCAGCAGAGCGGCATGCACGCGACCTTCATGGCCAAGCCGATCGCGGCGCAGGCGGGAAGCTCGATGCATCTGCACATGTCTGTCGTCGATGAAACGACAGGCGCCGAGCTGTTTGCCGACAGAGATGATGCAGACACCGAAATGTTCGGCCATTTCATCGGCGGCCTGCAGAAATATGTGCCCGAGATCATGCCGCTGTTCGCACCCAACGTGAACTCGTTCCGCCGCATCCGGCCGAACCACAGCGCGCCGGCCAACATCGAATGGTCGCATGACAACCGCTCCTGCGGCCTGCGCGTGCCGGCAGGTGGCCGCGCCGCCCGGCGGGTAGAGAACCGCTTGCCGGGTGCGGATTGCAATCCCTATCTGGCGATCGCCGGTTCGCTGCTTGCCGGCTATCTCGGCGTCGAGCAGAAGCTGGCGCGCTCGGCTGAGGCCTCGGGCAATGCCTACAGGATCAAAAGCACGCTGCCGAAAACGATGGAGGAGGCGCTTGATCGTTTCACTGCTTGCGAGCCGGTGCGGGCATTGCTCGGCGAGGATTTTTTCCAGACCTATCTGCGCGTCAAGAGCGTCGAACTCGACCTGTTCCAAAGCGTGGTGACGAGTTGGGAACGCGACCATTTGCTGCTGAAGGTGTGATCATGGCCTCCGGCTCAACGGGTTTCAATTCGGGCCTCGATATCGGCAAATCCTACTATGTCGCCACCGCCAATCCGGCGCCGGACCATCCGGCGCTGGTGGGAGATGTCGGCGCCGATCTGGTGGTGGTCGGCGGCGGCTGCACCGGCCTGTCGGCCGCCCTTCATGCCGCCGAGCGCGGCCTGAAGGTGGTGCTGCTCGAAGGCGGCAAGATCGGCTGGGGCGCGTCGGGCCGCAATGGCGGCCAGATGATCCCCGGCCTGCGCAAAGGCGCCAAGGGGCTGGTCAAGCTCTACGGCCCCGAGCGGGCGAAGGCGCTGTTCGACCTCGCCTTCGAGGCGCGGGGCCTGGTGCTCGACATCATCGAGCGCCACACCATCGACTGCGATCTGCGGCTGACCGGCCATCTCGTCGGTGCCGTTAATGGCTCCGACCTCAGGGATCTCGAAGACGAGGCCAAATGCCTCGAGAGCGTGATGAAGTTCCACGACGTCGAGATCCTGTCGGCGGCGCAGGCACGCGGCAAGGTGGACACGCCCTATCATGGCGCCATGTATGAGCCGCTTGGCGGCCATATGCATCCGCTGAACTACACGCTCGGCCTTGCCCGTGCCGCCGTGGCGGCCGGTGTCGTCATCCATGAAAATTCCGTCGCGGTAAAGCTGGAGCGCGAGCCTTCGATCCGGGTCTCGACGGCGCAGGGGTCGGTAAGGGCCAAACATGTCGTGCTGGCCGGCGACGCGTTGCTGCATGGGCTGGAGCCGCGCGTCAACAGCCGCATCATGCCGGTCGGCAACTACATCGTCGCCACCGAACCGCTGGAGGGCAAACACAATGTCATCCCGGCCAATGTCGCGGTGTCCGACACGCGCTTCGTCGTCAACTACTACCGCATGTCGGCGGACGGTCGGCTGCTGTTCGGCGGCGGCGAGCGCTACACGCCATCGCCGCCGGCCGACATTGCCGGCTTCGTGCGGCCGCACATGGAGGCCACCTTCCTGCAATTGAAGGGCTGCCGCATCGATCATGCCTGGGGCGGCCTGGTGTCGGTGACCACGTCGCGGCTGCCGCATGTCGGGCACTATGGCGAGGTCTATTTCGCGCATGGCTATTCCGGCAAGGGCGTCATCCTGTCAACGCTGTCGGGCAAGCTCTTGGCCGAAGCGATTACGGGCGACGCCTCGCGGCTGGACCTGTTCTCGACGCTGACGCCGATGCCGTTCCCGGGCGGTACGGCGCTGCGGGGCCCGCTCTATGTGCTGGGGATGTTGTGGTACGCCATGCGCGACCGCATCAAGCATTGAAGGCTGCGGCCGGCGGGCGCGAAATCATTGGAGGCGATTGCATGCGTGATTTTCAGTCCCCCGGACGCTCGCCAGTTCGCGCGACAGAAGCGATGGCGGCGACATCGCATCCGCTGGCGACGCTGGCCGCCATCGACATGCTGCGCTCCGGCGGCAATGCCATGGATGCCGCTGTGTGCGCTGCGGCGGTGCAAGGCGTCGTCGAGCCGCAATCGACCGGCATCGCCGGCGACTGTTTTGTGCTCTACAGTCCCAAAGGCGAGGGCGATGTTCTCGCTTTCAACGGCTCGGGGCGTTCGCCCGCTGCGGCAACCGCCGAATGGTATCTGGAGCGGGGGCATTGCGAACTGCCTGCGGCCGGACCGCATGCCGTCACCATACCAGGCGCCATCGATGCATGGTGCCGGCTACTCGAGGACCACGGAAAAAAGGGCATCGACGCCGCGCTGGCGCCAGCCATTCGCTATGCCGAACAAGGCTATGTCGTTCATGATCGCGTCGCCTTCGACTGGGCCGACGAGGTCGCCCTGCTCTCAGCCGATGAACATGCCGCGCGCATATTCCTGCCCGAGGGAAGGGCGCCGCAAGCCGGCGATGTGCATCGGCAGCCGCACTTGGCGGACACCTTGCGCATCATCTCCAACCGAGGCCGTGCAGGGTTTTATGAAGGTGAAGTCGCGGACGATCTGGTGGAACGTCTTCGCGCGCTGGGCGGGCTGCATGCATTGGAGGATTTCGCCGAGACCCAAGGCGACTACGTCACGTCGGTGAATACGTCCTATCGCGGCTACGATATCCATCAGATGCCACCGAACAATCAGGGCATGACGGCGCTGATCATGCTGAATGTGCTTTCGGGCTTCAGCCTTGGTTCGTTGGAGCCGAACAGTGCCCAGCGGCTGCATCTCGAGATCGAAGCCGGCCGGCTTGCCTACCAGGACCGCGATACTTTCATCGGCGACCAGGATTTCGTCCAGGTCCCCGTCGAACAACTGCTGTCGGCAGCTTATGCGGAGCGGCTGCGCGCCGCCATCGATCCGGCCCTCGCCATGACGCATCTGCCGCGGCTTGAGCTGCCGCGCAGCGACACCGTCTATATCTCCGTGGTCGACCGCGACCGCAATGCAGTCAGCTTCATCAACTCGACCTTCGGTTCCTTCGGCAGCGGCGTCGTCGGTCCCAAGACAGGCGTCGTGCTGCAGAATCGCGGCAGCAGTTTTCGCCTCACGGAAGGCCATCCAAATCGTATCGCGCCGCGAAAGCGACCGATGCACACCATCATGCCTGGCATGGCGACGCGAGGGGGTAAGGTGGTGATGCCGTTCGGGGTGATGGGCGGCGGCTACCAGCCGTTCGGCCATGTCCATCTGTTGACCAACATGATCGATTTCGGGATGGACCCGCAGCAGGCACTGGATGCGCCACGGGTGTTCTACAAGGACAATGCCGTGCTGGCCGAGCGCGGGATTCCGGCTGAGGCGATCGCCGGCCTGCGTCAGCGCGGTCATCAGGTTTCGATCGCCGAGGAGCCGCATGGCGGCGGCCAGCTGGTGCTGATCGATTGGGAAAAGGGCACGCTCACCGGTGCCTCCGATCCTCGCAAGGACGGTTGTGCGCTGGGCTACTGATCTGCGTTGCTGGAATGCGCATTCAGAACCAGATCAGCCAGACAAGCTGCAGGGTTACCAGTGCAATGGCGTCCCAGAAGATGAGTTCGCCTGTCGAGAACCAGCGCCGCGACCGGTTGAAGCTGTAGAACAGCCACCAGACCAAGGCTGCGGCGGCCAGCGGCACCAAAGCGAGCAGCGTGCTCACGGCAGCCGCGCTCCCGACACAGCATCGAATGTGTGCAGCGCTGCCGGCGGAAAGCGTAGATAAAGCGGCTGGCCGGGATCGAAAGCGCGATCGTCATTCACGGTCCTGACGATCAGCGCGTTGGCCTCGCTATTGGCGAAGATCAGCACGTCCGGCTCGACCGGTTCGACGACGTCGACGGCAAACAGGATGGCGTCGCCGGCAGTCGCGTCGACAAGCTGGATCTGCTCCGGGCGAATGCCGAGCACGATGGGACCATCAGGCTTTCCCGGAAGCGGGCAAGTGAAACCGCTGGCGTGGAAGACGCCGGCGCGGACATCGCCATCGAACGTGTTCATCGCTGGACGGCCGATGAATTCGGCGATGAAGCGATTGGCAGGCCGCCGATAGATCTCGCGCGGGTCGTCGTACTGGATCAGTGCGCCTTCGCGCAATACCGCGACCCTGGTCGCCAGCGTCATCGCCTCTTCCTGGTCGTGGGTGACGAAGACGAAGGTCTTTTTCAGCTCGCGATGCAGACGCTTCAGCTCGGTGCGCATGTGGAGCCGCAACAAGGCGTCGAGATTGGACAGCGGCTCGTCCATCAGACAGAGGCTCGGCTGCCAGACGAGTGCGCGGGCCACAGCCACGCGCTGCGCTTGGCCGCCCGACAATTGCGAAGGGCGGCGGTCGAGGTAGCGGGTTATTTCCAAGAGTTCGGCCATGGCGCGCACGCAGCGGTCGAGCTCGGCGGCCGGCATTTTTCGGATGCGCAAGGGATAGGCGATGTTCTCGTAGACGCTCTTATGGCTGTAGAGCGCATAGTTCTGGAACACCATGCCCATGCCGCGCAGGCGCGGCGGCAGGTCGGTGACATCGCGACCCTCGACCATGATGCGGCCGGCCGTGGGACGTTCAAGGCCGGCAAGCAGCCGGCAGGCTGTCGTCTTGCCGGAACCAGAGGGCCCGAGCAGAACCAGGAATTCGCCGGGCTCGAAAGCAAGATCGAGCGCCTGCAGCGCCACCGTCCCGTCGGGGAAAGCCTTGGTGACGCCGTCGAAAACAATTGCCATGCGAGATCCCTTCAACCCTTGACCGCGCCGAAGGTGAGGCCGCGCACGAGCTGTTTCTGGACAAGGAAAGTGAAAAGCACGATCGGCAGCGTCGCCACGATGGCGACCGCCGCGACTTGGCCCCATAGCGTGCCATGCGGCGTCACCAGCCCCGGTATGCCGACGGTCAGCGGCCGCCCGTCGAAGGCGACGAGTATGAAGGCATAGAGGAACTCGTTCCACGACAGGATGAAGCAGAGCACCGCTGTGGCGCCCATGCCGGGTGCGGCCAGCGGCGCGACGACGAAGAAGAATGCGCCGAGCCGCGAGCGGCCGTCCATCATCGCGGCTTCGTCGATCTCCCTGGGGATTTCGGCGAAGAAGCCGCGCATCATCCAGACGACGAGCGACAGGTTGAAGGAGGTGTGGGCGATCACAACGGCGTAGATGGTGTCGATCAGGCCAAGCGAGGTGAAGAACAGGAACAGCGGCACGGCGATCGAGATCGGCGGCGCCATGCGCGTGGTCAGGAAGAAGAAGAACAGGTCTTCCTTGCCGGGGAAATTGGAGCGGGCAAAGCCATAGGCAGCCGGCGCGCCGATGACGATGCAGAGCACCGTAGACGACACCGAGATCAGCACCGAGTTGATTGCCAGCGGCCAGTATTCCTTGTCGATGAAGACGGCGGGATAGTTGGCAAGCGTCGGTGAAAAAATCCATTTCGGCACAGAAGACAGAAGATCGACGCGGTTCTTGAACGACGCCAGCACCATCCAGACGTAAGGCGTCAGCGCGACCACGACGGCGACGAGCAACACCGACCAGGCAAAGCTTTTCCAGGCGCGGTTGGTGGACTGATCGATCATCGCCGCGCCCTCAAAACGCCGCCGCCTGCTTGCGGCTCGACCAGTAGACGGCCTTGTAAAAGACGGAGCACAGGATCAGCACGACGAGATAGATCATGAAGGCGACCGCGGCGCCGTAGCCGAGGTCCCAGTTGCGGAAGTTGACGCGGTAGGCATAGATCGACACCAGTTCGGTCAGCGTTCCGGGACCGCCGCCGGTCATCAGGAAAACCTTGTCGAACTCCTTGAAGGCATCGATGCCGCGCAGCAATAGCACCAGCGCGATGACGGGCCGCAGCAGCGGCAGCATGACATCGCGAAAGATCTGAAACGGTTTTGCGCCATCCATCATCGCCGCCTCGAACGGCGCGCGCGGCAGGCTCATCATGCCGGCGAGCATGATCAGGGTGACGAAAGGCGTCCACTGCCAGACATCGATGGCGACGATGGTCGGAAACACCAGGTCGGGTGCCGAAAGCACCGCCGAATTCTGCGCCAGCAGGCCGACCTTGCGCATGTAGAAGGTGAGCATGCCGAAATCGCCCTGCAACAGCAGCCGCCAGATCAGCCCGACGGCGACCGGCGCAATCATCATCGGGATGAGCAGCAGTGTGGTGAGAAGCCGCTGGCTGGCGACGAAGCGGAAGATCAGGAAGGCCAGCGCAAAGCCGAGCAGGAATTCCAGGCCGACGGCGATGATGACGAATTTCAGCGTCAGCAGGAACGATGCCCAGAAGAATGGGTCGTTGCGCATCAGCTTGCGGAAATTGTCGAAACCGACGAAGGCGCCGGCATGGCTGGCGTCGGCGAAGCTGAGGTCGGTCAGCGCGGTGTAGACCATGTAGTAGAACGGGCCGACCAGGAAGACGACGACGAGCAGCGTCGCCGGCAGCATCAAGAGCGGCCCCACCCCACGGTCGAGAAGCGGCATTCCGCGCGGCGATGGAGTGCGGTTCGTCACGGGCGTTTCCTGCGGACAAGAACGGCTACCCGCTTGTGCGGGTAGCCTCTGCGCGACATCTCAAGGCCTATCGTGCCGGATAGGTCATGGGTGCGCAAGAACCGAGCAGTGTCGAGATGTCGGTGGCGGCGGTGTCGAGGGCGGCCTGCGCCTCCTTTTCGCCGGCGAGGTAGGATGACAGTTCGCGCACCAGTATGTCGGTCATCTCGGCCGATTGCGGCAGCGTCGCCTTCGGCACCGCATGCTCGTTGGCCTCCATCGACGCCTTGGCGTAGGGCAGTTTCTGCACCTCCGCCGAGGCATAGACATCGGGCCGGCCCGAGGCGCCGCCATTGAGATGCTGCTCGAGCTGGCGGTCATAGCCCATCATCCACTGGACGAAGAGGAATGCGGCCTGCTGGTTCTTCGAATAGACCGGGATCAGATAGGTCCAGCCCTCGACCTGGCCGATCTTGCCGCCGTCGCCTTGCGGCACGAGATCGAAGCCAACCTTGCCGACCACGGTGGAGGCCGTGGTGTCGACCGATACGGCATAGGTTGCGTCGTTCCACATGATCAGCTCGGCGACCTTGGCTTGCTGCATCAGCGCCATGACATCATCCCAGAAATAGTTGAGGCTGTCCGGCGGCGAGAATTGCAGCAGGCTCTTGTAATATTCGAGCGAGGCGACGGCCTTGGGGCTGTTGACGATGACCGGGCCGCAGGCCGAGCCGCTCTTCACGTCGAGCACGTCGCCGCCGAAGGAATAAAGGAAGTTGAGCCACTCATACCACAGCGCCTCGTGGCGCTTGCCCTGCAGGGCGGTGCCGTAAAAGCCCTGGTCGGGGCGATAGAACCATTCGGCGATATCGCGATATTGCTTCCAGTCCTTGGCGGGAGCGAGGTCGTAGCCATACTTGGCCTTGAAGCCTGCCTGCTCCTTGGGATCGGCGAGCAGGTCCGAGCGATACCACATGAACATGTTGAGCACTGTGAAGGGGAAGCCGTACTCCTTGCCGTCATACCAGGAGATTTCGTGCCAGGCGGTCTGGTAGAGCTGCTTCTCCGGCTCGAAGCTCGGATCGCGCAAAGCCGGGTCGGCCATCATCTTGGCGATTTCGACCAGATGGTTGTTGGTGGCGAACTTGCCGAGTTCGCGATGCGGCTGGATGATGACGTCGTAGCGGCCGCGGTGCGAGTTGAGATCGAGCTGCACCTTGTTGACGGCTTCCGAGTGCTCGTACATCTCGACTTCGACATGGATGCCGGTCTGTTTTTCAAACTCCGGCGCCATCTTCTTCAGCGCTTCGAGCGGCGGCAGCGCCTCGCCGACCATGCGGATGGTCTGGCCGCTATAGGGTTTCGACGCCTCTTTCAGATCCCACGCGGCCGCTTGTGTCACTTGCCACGTCAGGGGCCACACAAATACGGCTGCGACGAGCAGTCTGGACGCAGTACGTCTCAGCGGCTTGAGCATTCTTCCCTCTCCCTAGAAGTCGTGCCTGGCGGGCTGGCGCCCGTTCTGTCATAAAATGTGTGGTACTGCAAATCAAAATGTGGCACCTTGCAACAAATGGCTGGGAGGTGTTAACAGACCGGCAGCAAACCGGCTTTCCCGACCAGGCGAGGGACCTTTCGGATGGACTTCATCTTCATGCTGACGCGCAACGATCGCACGGTCGAGGACTGTCTCGACCTGGTCGAATTGATTGAGCCGGTCGGCCTGAAGCATGTCGGCTTCAAGGATATTGGCGTCGCGCCGGATGTGCTGCGCAAGCTCGCTGTCGCCATTGGCCGGACAGGCGCCACCACTTACATGGAAGTTGTCTCGACGACGGCTGAGGCCTGCCTTAATTCCGCGCGCATCGCCAGGGATCTCGGCGTCCGGCGCCTGCTCGGTGGAACCCAGGTCGACGAGATCATGGCGTTGCTGGAGGGGAGCGGCACCGAATACTACCCTTTTCCGGGTCGGCCGGTCGGCCATCCGACCAAGCTCGGCGGTTCGGCCGAGGATGTCGAGGCCGACTGCCGCGCCTTCGCCGAGAAGGGTTGTGCGGGATGCGACATCCTCGCCTATCGCGCCACCGAGGCCGACCCGGCCGAACTGGTGCGCGCAGCCCGGCGCGGGCTTGGTCCGTCGCGGCATCTGATCGTCGCCGGCGCCGTGGCATCAGCCGATCGGATCAAGGCGATCAAGCTGGCCGGCGCCAACGCTTTTACCATTGGCACAGCGGTGTTCGACGGTTCCTATTCGCCGACGAAAGGTTCTATCCTCTCGCAACTGCGGGATGTTCTCGCGGATTGCGAGCGTGTCTAATGCCAGTCATCGGCATCGATCTCGGCACACAAAGCCTGAAGGCGATCGTTGTCGATGACGAATTGCGGCTGCGTGGCGAGGCCGCTGTGTTGTACCAGCCGGCCTTCCCGGCGCCCGGCTGGGCCGAACAGAATCCGGCGCTGTGGCTGGCGGCGCTCAAGCCGGCCATTGCCGGCGCGCTCGACAAGGCTGGGCTTGCGCCGTCCGACATCAAGGGCATTGCCATTGCCGGCCAACTCGACGGCTGTGTTGCGGTCGACAGCAGCGGCCAGGCCCTGACGCCGTGCATCATCTGGATGGATCGGCGCGCGGCGGCAGAGATCGCCGCCATCGATCCGGACTTCATCCGCGAGCGCACCGGTCTCGTTCTGGACGCCACGCATATGGCGGCGAAAATCCGCTGGGCCGCGCGCAACCTGCCCGAAGCGCGCCGAGTGGCGCTCTGGCATCAACCGGTATCATTCGTGGTCGCAGCGTTGTGCGGTCGTGCCGTCATCGATCACGCGCTGGCCTCGACGACCATGCTCTATGGGCTGAAGGAGCACAACTATGCCGGCGATCTGCTGGCGGCCTTCGACATCGATGCAGATAAATTGCCCGGCATCGACGATGCATCTGAGATCGCCGGCGCCTTGACGCACGCCGGCGCCGAGCTCACCGGTCTGCCTGTGAGCACGCCGCTGGCGGTCGGCACCGGCGATGATTTTTCGGCCGCCATAGGCGCCGGGGTCGTCGTGCCCGGTGTCGTCGCCTGCAATCTCGGCACGGCCGAAGTGGTCGGCGCGGTGTCCGGCACGCTTCGCCTCGACCCCGGCGGCCTGGTCGAGACCCATGGCTTTCTCGGCGACGGCTATTTCATCTCCAATCCCGGATGGCTCTCGGGCGGCGCGGTGACGTGGTTTCTAACAACCTTCGGCGTCGATTCGCCGGCGGCGATGTCGGAACTGGCGGCGACGGTGGTTGCCGGCAGCGACGATTTGCTGTTCCTGCCGGCCTTGTCCGGTGCCATGGCGCCGCGCTGGATCGCCGAAGCGCGTGCCGCTTTCTACGGCCTGACATCCTTCCACGGCAAAGCGGCCTGCGCTCGCGCAGTGCTGGAAGGCTGCGCCTTCGCCATGCGCGACGTTGTCGACCGGCTGGACGAGCTCGGCATAACAACCGGGCGCATCCGGCTCTCAGGCGGTGGCGCGCGCAGCCGGGTATGGGCGCAAATCCGTGCCGATGTCAGCGGCAGGCCGGTCGAGATCGCGGATGCGGCCGATGCCTCGCCGATCGGTGCTGCAATCCTTGCCGCCGCAGCCATCGGCCTTACCTCCTCAGTGCAGCAGGCGGCTGAAAGGCTGGCCGGCCACATCGAGACGATCGACCCTGATCCTTCCGCCAAGGCCGCCTACGACAGAAGTTACCGCCGGTATCGCACCTTGTTCGATGCCCTGACCCCGCTTCATGCTGACTGACCGGACTGCATCCTATGTCCAGACAAATGCTCGATCGCCTTATTGCCGGCACGCTGCCTGACCCGGATAGCCAGGGAATGCTGTCGGTGCCGCTGAAGACCATCGTCATAGGGCGCGGTCTCGGCGACGAAGCCGATGCGCTGGTCAAGCCGCTGCCGCTCGGCCGCAGGCTCGCCGTTGTCATGGATCCCGACACAAGGCTGGCTCTCGGCGAGAGAGTGTCGATTGCGCTGCGCGGCTCGATCGATGTCGACAAGATCATCCTGCCGCGCCATCCGCATCCCGACATGGACGCCGTGCGATCGGTGATCGCCCGCACGAAAGACGCCAGCGGTCTGGTCGCGGTCGGATCGGGCTCGATCAATGACATCACCAAATATGCCGCCCATCTGACCCAAAAGCCCTATGCGGTGTTCGGCACCGCGCCGTCGATGAACGGCTACACCTCGGTGTCTGCGGCAATCACAGAGGACGGCCTGAAGAAATCGCTGACGGCGAGCCTGCCGGTCGGTGTCTTCCTCGATCTCGATGTCATGGCGCGAGCGCCGCACCGGCTGATCGCTGCCGGCTTCGGCGATTCGATGGCGCGGCCGACCGCGCAGACCGATTGGCTGATGGCGCATCTGTTGCTCGGCACGCCCTACCGGGAGGCGCCGTTCATGCTTCTGGCCGAGGACGAGGAGGCGCTCATCGCCAAGGCCGGCGAACTCGGGACCGGCGACCTTGAGGCGATGGAAGTGCTGGTGCGCACGCTGGTCATGTCCGGTCTCGGCATGACACTGTGCGGCGGCTCTTATCCGGCCAGCCAGGGCGAACATCTGATCGCCCACTATATCGACATGCGGGGCCAGGGATTGCCTGAGACGCATCACGGCGAACACATAGCGGTGACGACGTTGACGATGGCGCGGCTGCAGGAACGCGTGCTGGCGCTGCGGGAGCTGCAGCTCGCGCCGTCCGCCGATACGCCAGACCGCTTCATCGAAATCTTCGGCGAAACGCTCGGACGTTCCTGCTGGGCGGCATTCAAGCCCAAGCTGCTGGACCGCGAACGGGCAAACGCCATCAACACCATGCTGGCCAAGCAATGGCGCTCGCATCGTGAAAGGCTGGTGCGGGTGGCACGCCCGGCGCGCGAGATCGCGGCAGCACTGCGCGCCGCCGGCGCGCCGACCACGCCGCAGGAGGTTGCCATACCGGCTGGCTTCTACGACGAGGCGGTCGCCAATGCCCGGCTGATCCGCGACAGGTTCACCATGCTCGACGTCGCGGCTGCCTCGCTCGAAACGGTTGCGGCGGGAGCCTGAGCGGGTGCTGCGTCCGCTTGCCGACTTCACCGCGCTAGACCGGCGCAACATCGCCGTCGTTCTGACCGATATCGACGACACCTTGACCGACAAGGGACGGCTGCCGGCAAAAGCCTATGCGGCGCTCGAGCGGCTGAAGCAGGCCGGCTTCCTTGTCGCGCCGGTGACCGGCCGCCCTGCCGGCTGGTGCGACCTGATCGCGCGGCAATGGCCGGTCGATGGCGTGATCGGCGAGAACGGCGCTTTCTATTTCCGCTATGACGGCACTGCCAAGCGCATCGTTCGTCACTATGCCAGGAGTGCCGGGGAAAGGCAGGCTGACGCGGCGCGCCTGCGCGAGATCGAACGCGCCGTGCTCGCGGAAATTCCGGGTGCGGCGGTCGCCGCTGACCAGGCCTATCGCGAAGCCGATTTGGCGATCGATTTTCGCGAGGATGTCGCGCCGCTGCCCAAATCTGAAGTGCTGAAGATCGTCGCTATCTTTCAGCGCTATGGAGCGGCGGCGAAAATCTCGTCCATCCATGTCAATGGCTGGTTCGGCAAATACGACAAACTGTCAACAAGCCGGCTATTCTTGCGCGACTGTTTTGGTATAGACATAGACCACGACAAGGACAGCATTGTCTTCGTCGGCGATAGTCCAAACGATGCGCCAATGTTCGGCTTCTTCCCCAACAGCGTCGGTGTCGCTAATGTGCTGGACTTCGCCGGCGAACTTCCGGCATCTCCTGCCTTCGTCACAAGCGGGCGCGGCGCGCAAGGGTTTGCCGAGCTTGCCGACGCACTGATTGCTGCAAAGGGAATGGAATAATCATGGATCAGGGCCGACTGACGAAGAAGGAGCGGCACGCGCTTATCCTTTCGGAAGTGCGCCGGTCGGCGTCCATCCGCATCTCCAAACTTGCACGGCGCATCGGCGTCGCCGGCGAGACCATCCGCCGCGATCTCATCGAACTCGGCGATGCCGGGCTGATCAACCGCACCTATGGCGGTGCGACGATCTCGCTGGTGACATCAGAGCCGGTGATTTCGGAGCGCGGCCTGACCCTGGTCGAGGAGCGCGCCCGCATCGGCCGCGGCGCAGCGGGCCTGGTCCAGAAGGGCCAGATCGTGATGATCGATGGCGGTTCGACCACTTATGAGGTGGCGCGCAACCTTTCGCAGCTGAAGCGCGACCTGACCATCATCACCAATTCCACCGGCGTGGCCTCGGTGGCCGGCGCCAATCCGACCTTCCGCGTGCTGCTTTGCCCCGGGACCTATGACAGCCGCGAAGGCAGCGTGCTTGGCGAAGACACCGTCGAGTTCCTGCGCCGCTACAATGCCGACGTCGCCATTATCGGGGCATCGGGGATAAGCGCCGATGGTCCGAGCGACATGATCTCGGGCGCCGCAGCCGTTAAACGCGCAATGATATCGCGTTCACTGTCGACGGTGCTGGTGGTGACCCACGACAAGTTTGGCCGCAGCAGTCTGGAACGCATCTGCGGGCTCGATGACATTGCCGATATCGTCACCGACAGCGAACCGAAGGCCGACCTGCGCACTGCTGCCGAACAGGCGGGCACGGAGCTGCATGTGTTTGCCGCCGACTGATCAGCATTGGCTATCCGGCGGCATCCCTGTTGGTCAGCGCGATGTGGCAGCAGCCGGGGCCGTGGCCCGGCGTCCAGGTGACATTGTCGAAGCGCACGCCCGTTGCCTCGAACAGACCACGGTCGAAAGCGCCGGCGATGCGGCAGAGCGTGGCGAGTTTTTCATCACCGACACCGGCCTCGACCCAGGCGTCCTTCAGCGGACAACGCTTCACCTTGAAGGCGATGTGGTCCGGCCCGCGCTCGACATCGGTCGGATACATCAGGCCGCCATCCGGGCTGACGGCCAAAAATGCCTCGCCGATGGCCGGCGCGTCGTTAGGTCCGAAACGGGCGAAGGCGGCCGCCGCCACCTCCTTGCCGCGCTGCTCGATGGTGCGGATCATGATCGCCTCGGCCTTTTCCGCGCCGAGTTCGCCGGTCAGCTCGTCGAGAAACAGACGGTAGAGATCGGCGCGGTTGCGGAAGGCGGAATCGAGTTCGCGCGAGAGTTTTTCGGCTCTGGCTTCTGGTTCGGTCATGGTACTTGCCTGCTGCTTCTGTCCAATCTTGGCGCCGCCGCAACCAGCGCCTTGCCGATTGCCGATTGCGGCGCGTCGACTACGTTGCGGGGGTCGCCGCTCTCGGCGATCCGCCCGGCGTTGAGAAGAACGACGCGGTGGGCGATGGCCCGTACGACGCCGAGATCATGCGAAATGAAGAGATAGGCGATCCGTTCCCTGGCTTGCAGGTCGAGCAGCAACTCAAGGATCTGTCCGCGGACCGAAACGTCGAGCGCCGACACCGCCTCGTCGAGCACGATCAGCGACGGTTTGGTCGCGATGGCTCGGGCGATGGCGACGCGCTGGCGCTGGCCGCCGGAGANGCGGGGCGAGATCGGCTGCCAGCCCGACGCGATCCAGCAAGGCAGCAATGCGGGCCGGCCTCTCGGCGCGGGAAGCGATGGCATGGATGCGCAAGGGATCGTCAAGCACGCGAGCCACCGTGGCGCGCGGGTTGAACGCGGCGAGCGGATCCTGGAACACCATTTGCAGGCGCGCGCGCTTGGTGCGCAGGGCCGCACCCTTCAAGAGCAGAAAGTCATCGCCTTCGAATTGGACGGTGCCGGCGTCGGGCTCGATCAACCTAAGCACCAGCCGCGCGATCGTCGACTTGCCGCTGCCGGAGGGCCCGGCCAGCGCCAGCGTCTCGCCGGGTTCGATGGCGAAGGAGACACCGTCGACGGCCGCGATGGCCTTGCCGCCACGACGGTATCGCTTGGTAAGACCGGAGACGGTGAGCAAGTTCATGCCGGCGCCCGTCGTAGCAGCGGATCGGCGTCGAGGCCGAGATGGGCGTTGAGCAGCGTTCGCGTATAGGCATGGCGCGGGGCGTTTATGATTTGCTCCGTCGGGCCGAGTTCGATCAGTTCGGCGTTCCGGAATACAGCGATACGCTCTGCGAGTTCGGCGGCCAGCGCGATGTCGTGGCTGATGAACAGCAGCGTCATGCCGTCCTCCGCCACCAGTTGCCGAATGAGGCTGACGATTTCGGCTTGCACAATGGTGTCCAGCGCGCTGGTCGCCTCATCGGCGATCAGCAGTTTCGGACCGGCTGCAATGGCCGCGGCAACAGCAACGCGCTGCTTCTGGCCGCCGGAGAGCTGGTGCGGGAAAGCACGCATGGCGGTTTGTGGGTCGGGCAGCCGGACACGTTGGAGCAGGGTTTTGGCTTTGGCGTAAGCTTGTGGCCAGTCGAGGCCGAGGTGGGTGCGGGCGACTTCGGCGATCTGTTTGCCGACGGTCATGACGGGGTCGAGGCTGGCGGAGGGGTCCTGGAAGACGAAACCAATGTCGCGACCGGGAAGGGGGAGCGTGCTGGGCTCGGTTAATTTGAGAGGTCGGCGTTCCGTCACACCCCCCTCTGTCCTGCCGGACATCTCCCCCGCAAGGGGGGAGATTGCTCTCTCATCTCCGCCTTCGCCAACCACGAACGTTGCAGAAGGGAAGCCGTGGGCAAAGCTGCTGATCTCCCCCCTTGCGGGGGAGATGTCCGGCAGGACAGAGGGGGGTGGGAAGGATCGCGGCGCCTGAAATTGCCACTTGACATGCCCTTCAATCTTGGCGCTCGCCGGCAGCAGTCCAGCCACCGCCAGCGCCAGCGTGCTCTTGCCCGAACCGCTTTCGCCAATGATCGCCAGCCGCTCGCCGGCAATAACATCCAGGCTGACCCCCTTCAGCGCCGTCACCTCGCTGCCATCTCGCCGATAGCGCACTGACAGATCGCGTATCTCAGCCAGTGCGGTCACGACAGGCTCCTCCGCACCGCCGTCGTTTCGACCACGCCTTCGCCGGTGAGATAGACGCCAAGCACGGTCAGCACCAAGGCGATGCCCGGAACGATCGACAGAAAGGGCGCGGTGCGCAGCACAGTGCGGCCCTCGGCGATCATGCCGCCCCAAGTGACGCGATTGGGGTCGCCGAGACCGAGGAAGGACAGCGCTGCCTCGGTGAGGATCGCGGCGGCCACGATCACCGAGGACAAGGCCAGCACCGGCGGCAACGCGTTGGGCAACACCTCGCGAAAAGCGATCTCAAGCGGATGCATGCCGATGACGCGAGCGCCGGCGACGTAATCGCGCTCGCGGATCGACAGCACTTCGGCGCGCGCTACACGCGCCGGTCCGGTCCAGGCGCCAAGCGCTATTGCCGTGACGACGACGCCGAGCGACGGCCCGACGACGCTGACGAAGGCCAGCGCCAGGAGAAAACTCGGCACGGTCTGGAAGGCATCGGTGATGCGCATCAGCCCCTCGTCCACAAGGCCGCCGGCAAAGCCGGCCAGCGTGCCGACGACCGCGCCGATGAAGAGTGCCGCCGCTGCCGCCGCCAGGCCGACCGCCAGCGAGGTGCGGGCGCCGTGGAACAGTTCGGCCAGCACGTCACGGCCGAGCCGGTCGGTGCCGAGCGGCAGCGACCAGTCCTGGAAGGGCGGCAGCAGTGCTGGTCCGGCAATGGCCTGCGGGTCGCCGGGGAAGAGCAGCGACGCAAACAGCGCCATGGCGAACAGAGGCGCCAGGANGCCGGGGAAGAGCAGCGACGCAAACAGCGCCATGGCGAACAGAAGCGCCAGGATGATCGCGCCGGCGACCGCTTCCGGCCGGCGCAGGAACCGCGGCAGCGCGCTCACGCGCTGGCCTCGCCGGCGCCGACGCGCGGGTCGAGGAAGGCGTAGGCGATGTCGACGGCAAGGTTGACGGCAATGACGAGGACGGCGCTGGTGAGGATGATGCCGAGCAGCAGCGGCGTGTCGCGCGAAGCGACCGCTTCCTGCGCCAGCCGGCCGAGCCCGGGCACGGCAAAGACGCTTTCGATGACGACGCTGCCGCCCAGCATCTGCGCCGATTGCAGGCCGAGCATGGTGACCAGCGGCAAGAGCGCGTTGCGGGCGACATGGGCGAGCACGATGCGGCGGCGTGACAGCCCCCTGGCGCGGGCGGCGAGCACAAAATCCTGCCGCCACGCCTCGGCCATGCCGGCGCGCATCATGCGCAGATAGAGCGCGAGATAGATGAAGCCGAGCGCGGAAACCGGCAGGACGAGGTGGACGGCGATGTCGGTGGCGCGGTCAAAACCGGTCTTGTCCGAGGCCAGGCTCTCGATGCCGCCGATCGGCAGCCAGCGCAGGTCGACGGCAAAGACGACGATCAGCACCAGGCCAAGCCAGAAACCCGGCACGGCATAAAGCGCCAGCGAGCCGATCGACAGGAAGCAGTCGCGAAAGCTGCCGGGTCTGGCGCCGGCGTAGATGCCGAGCGCCGAGCCCAAACCGAAGGAGAGCGCGGTGGCGGTCACCATCAGGAGCAGTGTCGTCGGCAGGCGTTCCAGGATAACATCGCGAATTGGCCGCGAGAAGGTAACGGACTGGCCGAGGTCGAAATGCAGCAGCGCCCAGAGATAGTTCGCGAGCCGTGTCAGCTCGGACTGGTCGAGGCCCCAGCGATGACGCAGCAATTCGATCATGCCGGCGTCGCCGCCGGTCGAGACGATGTAGGCGTCGACCGCGTCACCGGGGGCAGCTTCCAGGAGGAGGAATGTGCCGATGATGACGATCAGCAGCACGAAGATGCTGCCGACGAGGCGACGGCGGATGAGGGTGAGGGCGCGGGTCATGGGAAAGGCATAGCGCTGCGCCAGTCGGGAGAGGTGCGGTGTGACGAAACGCGGCCCTACGCCATGCCTTCACACCAATTTCTTTGCGAACTTTCATCCGCGCAAATGTGTCACGATTCCAGATAGGTGTCCGCCCAGTTCGACGCCGCCCATCGCGGGTTGTTGGCGATGTTGCCCACGGTATCGCGCGCGACGCTGATGAAGCTCCATTCGGCGACGTTGATCAGCGGCAGGTCCGCCGCGACCTGTTTCTGGAATTCCTTGTAGAGGTCGGTGCGCGCTGACGTATCCAGCGTCTCCGAAGCCTTGGCGATCAGCGCGTCGAGCGCGGCGTTCTTGTAGCCGCCCTGGTTGGAGAACGGCACGCCGTCGGGAATGCCGCTCTGCACCAGGATGGTGGTCGAGATCGCCGGGTCGCCGCGGAACACCGGCGGGCCGACGGCGAGGTCGAAGGTGTGGTCGGTGTAGACGGCCTTGATGTGCGCGGCCGAGTCGTTGTTGACGATCACGGCGTCGATGCCGATTGCCGCCAGCGCCTGGCGCAGATAGTCGCCGAACTGCTTCGTCTCGTTGAAATAGGGTGCCGGCAGGAGTTTCAGCGCAAAACGCTTGCCGTCATCGGCGCGCTTGTACCCCGCGTCGTCGAGCAAGGCGTTGGCCTTGGCGACGTCGAATGGATAGATCGGCACGTCGGCAGTGTAGAATTGCGGATCGTTCTTCGGCACCGGGCCGGTGGCGGTGGCGGCATAGCCGAGGAACACCGTCTTGACGACGAAGTCCTTGTCGATGGCATGCGCGATCGCCTGGCGGACCTTCACGTCGGCCAGTTCCTTGCGACGATGGTTGATCTCGACGACGAGCTGATAGGTCAGCCCTTCATAGCCCTTGGAGATCACCTTCAGGCCCGGCACCTTGGAGATGCGGTCGAGATCGGCGAGCGGCACGGCGGAGAAGGCGGCGAGCTGGATCTCTTCGGCCTCGAGCGCCGCTGCAGCCGACGTGCGGTCGGGCAGCACCTGATAGATGATCTCGTCGAGATACGGCTCGTCCTTGGCCCAGTAATCGGCATTCCTGGTCAGCTTGTAATACTGGCCGGCCTTGTATTCGCCGAACTCGAACGGTCCCGTGCCGATGGGCGCGTTGTTGGCCGGGTTGTCCTCGATCTTGCCGACTTCGTAGATATGTTTCGGCACCACGCTCGACAGCGCCGGCAAGGCGTTGCGGATCAGCTGGAACGGCGTCGGCTTGGCGAATTTGAACACGGCGGTTAGATCGTCAGGGGTGTCGACGCTGGCCAGATCCTTGAACACGGTGCGGCCGAGATTTTGCAGCGGCTTCCAGATCTGCAGCGCCGAGAAGGCGACGTCGGCCGAGGTGAACGGCTTGCCGTCATGCCACTTGACGCCGTCGCGCAGTTTGAAGGTCACCGACAGCCCGTCGGCAGCACCTTCCCAGGAGAGCGCAAGGCGCGGTTCCAGTCCGTCCTTGCCTTCGAACGAGGCTTCGGCCAGCGTTTCGACGATCTTGCTGGAGATGAAGAAGACGCCGTTGGAGGCGACGATGGCCGGATTGAGGTTGCGCGGCTCGGAATCGGCGGCAAGCACGAGGCGGCCGCCCTTCTTCGGCGTCTGCGCCCAGCTGAATGTGGGCATGGCGGTGGAGGCCAGCAGTAAAACTGAGCCGCCAAGCAGCGTGCGTCTGGAAATATCCGACATGATCAACCTCCGTCCTCTCCGCGACCAGATGGGCGCACCCCTCGAAGCTGGCGGCACCCGCCAGCATCCTCGCGGCGATTATGGCCCTTGCCAAGGGTTTCGCCAGAGACGGAATTGGCGCATCTTTGCTTGGCTTTGAAATTTTCGTCCGCTGGACCAGTTAGAGGTGGCCCTTTCATTCTGGTATTCTGGTAGGACCAGATTGCCTTGATGTGCAGCGATGACGACTTGGTGACTGCCTGCTGAAGCTATTTTCCTTGTTTCTGGCTGGACCAGAGTGAGCAAAATGGTGCAGATTTGATCGAAAGCCAAGGGATCGGCCGCTACACGACCGGCGATCCCACGGAAATCAGGGAGAGAACAATGAACATTGCCCCGGGCAAGAGCGCCGTCAGCAATATCCCGTTCGACCAGGCGAGGGTCGACCGGCTGATGGAAGAGGCCGGTATCGATGTTCTGCTCGCGACGTCCAAGCACAACACGCAGTATCTGCTCGGCGGCTACAGGTTCATCTTCTTTGCCGCCATGGATGCGATCGGCCATAGCCGTTACCTGCCTGTCGTCCTCTATGAAAAGGGCGGGCCCGGTCATGCCGCCTATATCGGCAACCGCATGGAAGGCGCCGAGCACCAGAACAGCCCGTTCTGGACGCCGACGCTGCATGCCGCCTGCTGGGGCACGCTCGATGCTGCCAATCTTGCGGTCGAGCACATCAGCAAGATCGGCAAGGCCGGCGCCCGCATCGGCATCGAGCCGGCCTTCCTGCCGTCGGACGCCTATGCGCTGATCCGCAGGGCGTTACCGGATGCCAGGCTGATCGACGCGACCGGCATGCTGGAGAGCATGCGCGCCATCAAGACGGACGCCGAGCTGGAAAAGCTGCGTATTGCCTCCGAGCTGATCACGGATTCCATGCTGGCGACCATCCGGTGGGCGCATGAAGGCACGACCAAGGCCGAGATGATCGAGCAGCTCAGGCGCGAGGAAACCAATCGCGGCGCGCATTTCGAATACTGCCTGCTGACGCTGGGTGCCAGCCACAACCGCGCGGCGTCACCGCAGGCGTGGAAAAAGGGCGAGGTGCTGTCGATCGATTCCGGCGGCAATTATCACGGCTATATTGGCGATCTCTGCCGCATGGGCATTCTGGGCGAACCGGATGCCGAACTGGAAGATCTGTTGGCCGAGGTCGAGACAGTGCAGCAGGCGGCGTTCTCGAAGGTGAGCGCAGGCACCGTCGGCGGCGATATGATTTCGCATGCCGAGGGCGTGCTGAAGGCCTCCAAGGTCGCGCCCTATACGGATTTCTTCGCCCATGGCATGGGGCTGATCACGCATGAGGCTCCGTTCCTGATGACCAACCATCCGGTGACCTATGAAGGCACCTATGCCGCCAAGCCGCTGGAGACAAACATGGTGCTGTCGGTGGAGACGACCATGCTTCACCCGACGCGGGGGTTCATCAAGCTGGAGGATACGCTGGCGGTGACGGATGCGGGGTATGTGATGTTTGGGGATCGGGCACGGGGGTGGAATAGAGGTGGGATAGCCTAGCTCGGCGCTACCCCCTCACCCGGATTGCCATCCGAATTGCGAAGGGCAATTCGGGGCTATCCGACCTCTCTCCGAGGGGAGAGGAGTTTGCGCCGGCGCTGGCTTCTGCCTCTTCTCCCCTCGGGGAGAAGGTGGCCGCGAAGCGGCCGGATGAAGGGGGCCTTTCGCGATTACTTCCCCGCCGGGATCAGCCTGAAATCCGGCAGCTCCCGCAGCACCAGTTCCGGTCCGGCCGGCGAATAGACGACGAAGAGCTGCATCGGCCCATCGCCGGTATTCAGCGTCGAATGGAAACGGCTTTCCGGCACATAGATGGTGCAGCCGGGGCCGACGTTGGCGACGACCGGATTGCCCTCCTCGTCCTCGACCATCTGCTCGCCATTGCCTGAGATGACGAAGATGATCTCTTCCGCGCCGGGATGGTTGTGGCGCGTATGGCCCTTGCCTGAGGGCAGGTCGACGACACCGCCGGAAAAGCGCTCAGCGCCATTCACTTCAGGCGCCACCGTCAGCGACAGCTTGCCCCAGTCAAAGCCGAAGGCGCTCACGTCCTTCGGGTATACGAACACCTTGCTCTTGTCGGTCATGATCTCATCCCTTCTTTTTCTTCTGGTCGTGCGGCGTGACGGCCTTGAAATCCGCCGTCTGCCTGGCGATCGCGGCTTCAGCCGGCAGCCGTTCCATCGAACTCGCGCCATAAAAGCCGTGCAGGCCCTTGCAGCTGTCGAGGATGTAGCGGGCATCATCCGGCATCGAGATCGGCCCGCCATGGCAAAGCAGGATGACATCCTTGCGCACCGAGCGCGCCGCGTTGGCGATGGCGTCGATCTCGACCACGCAGTCGTCGAGCGACTTGGCCGACGTGGCTCCGATCGAGCCGCCGGTCGTCACCCCCATATGGGCAACGACGATGTCGGCGCCGGCTTTTGTCATGGCGCGCGCCTCGTCGGGGTTGAAGACATAGGGCGTGGTCAGAAGATCGAGCTTGTGCGCCTCGGCGATCATGTCGACCTCCAGCCCGAAGCCCATGCCGGTTTCCTCAAAACTCTGGCGCATGCTGCCATCGAACAGGCCGATGGTCGGGAAATTCTGCACGCCGGAAAAGCCCATCGTCTTCAGCTCGGCAAGCAGCAGCGGCATGATGACGAAGGGATCGGTGCCGTTGACACCGGCCAGCACCGGCGTCTTTTTGACCACCGGCAGCACCTCGTAGGCCATTTCCTTGACGATCTCGTTGGCGTTGCCATAGGCGAGCAGGCCGGCAGCCGAGCCGCGCCCGGCCATGCGGTAGCGGCCGGAATTGTAGATGATGATGAGGTCGATGCCGCCGGCTTCCTCGGCCTTCGCCGACAAGCCGGTGCCGGCGCCGCCGCCGACGATGGGCACGCCGTCGGTGATCATCGCCTTGAACTTCTTCAATATGTCTTTGCGCGGTATTGCGGGCATTTGTTGACTCTCACTATCTGGCGATGTCGAGGAAGGCCGCGGTTGCGGCTTTGGCAAATTCCGGATCGTTGATGTGCAACGGCAGGCGTGTGACGCGGCGCGTGGCGCTCGGCCTGATGGTGCGCTCGATGGCATCGAACAGCACGGCGTCGGCTTCGAGGTCGAAGAAGGCGCCGCCCTCGATGTCGAGTGCCGAGACGCCTTTTTCGGGGATCAGGAAATGCACAGGGCCGTCGCAGCGAGCGAGCCTGGTGCCGATCCACTCGCCTATGCCGCGGCATTCATTCGCCGTGGTGCGCATAAGCGTGACGTTGGGATTGTGCTCGTAAAACAGCCGGCCCCTAAACTTCTCGGGAATGGTCGGCGGCGCCCAGAAATTGACCATGTCCAGCGCGCCGACCGAGCCGACATAGGGCAGCTTGGTGCGGGCGATAGCGCCGAAGCGGTCTTCCGTCGCCGGCAGCACGCCGCCGAACAACAGGTCGCAGACTTCCGTCGTGGTGATGTCGATGACGCCGGCGAGCAGGCCCGAGTCCGCGAGCTTCTCCATCGAGCGGCCGCCGGTTCCGGTGGCGTGGAAGACCATGCAGTCGTAGTTGGCGCGCAGCTGGTCGGCGATGGCGGTCACGCAAGGCGTGGTGACGCCGAACATGGTGAGCCCGAGTGCCGGCTTGCCGGTGGCAGTCGGCGCCGGCCTGGCGGCCATGCCGGCGATTGCCTGCGCCGCATTGTGCAGCACGACGCGTGACAGCCGGTTCAGTCCCGCCATATCGGTGACCGATGGCATCATGATGATGTCGGAGACGTCGACATAGGGCGCGGTGTCGCCGGAGGCGAGCGTCGAGACCATGATCTTGGGCAGCCCAAGCGGCAGCGCGCGCATGCCGGCAGTGATGATCGACGTGCCGCCGCCGCCGCCAATGCCGATCACGCCTGATATGTCGTCGCGCGACTGAATGAAACTGGTGAAGGCGGCGCCCATGCCGGCCACTGCCGTGCCGCGATCATCGATGCCGAGCACGCCACTGGCTCCACCCGGATGATGCGCCGCGACCTCGCTGGCCGGGATATCGACCGGCACCGTGGCACCGCGCGTTCCGATGTCGACGCGGGCAACCGAACTGCCGGTGGCGGCAATAGCATCGGCCAGGAAGGCAAGTTCCTCGCCCTTGGTGTCGGCTGTGCCCACCACGTAGATGCGCTTCATCGCGTTTCTCCCGTCACCGGCCGACCGGCGCCGGGCCGCCTGTCGCCCTTTGCCGGCCTTTCGGTAGGCAAAGGTCATTGCAATTTTTTGAGACGCGCGTATCGTATTGACATGGAAGTCTCACGTCAACAAGCCGCTGGGAACGACGACGCCAACGAGGCTGCCGAACGCGGCCCGCGGGCCCGCACAAAACGGCTGATGCTGGAGACGGCGACGCGGCTGATGCAGGCGGGCGTCACCCCGTCTGTCAGCGAAGTCGCGGAGGCGGCGCAAGTGTCGCGCGCCACCGCCTATCGCTATTTCCCAAGCCAGGCAGCCCTGGTGCAGGCGGTGGTCGACGAGGGGCTTGGGCCGATCCTGACCTGGCAATCGACGTCCACCGATGCCGGGCGCCGCGTCGCCGAACTGTTCGACACCGCCATGCCGCGCATCGAGGCTTTCGAGGCAACTTTCAAGGCGGCGCTGAAACTGTCGCTCGACCAATGGGCGCAGCGGCAGGCGGGCACGTTGGACGGCGAACCGCAATTCACGCGCGGACATCGCGTCCAGCTGCTGAAGGACGCCATCGCACCGCTCAAGGGCCGGCTGCCGCCGCGCGAGTTCAAGCGACTGGCACAGGCGCTGTCGATGATGTTCGGCGTCGAAGTGCTGATCGTGCTGAAGGATATATGGGAGCTCGATAGCCGCGGCATGCGGTCGGTCGCGCAATGGGCGGCGGGCGCCCTTGTGCGCGCCGCAGTGGCGCAATCAACGGCTGAAATCGATGCGGCCCCGACAGCGGCATTGGCGAAATAGCGCCAATCTGGTTCGACCAGATTTGGATGCCCACTATTGATGTTAACCGGGATGGCAGTGCCGAAACAAGGCTCTCCTATATCAACGAGTAGGAAAATTCAGGGAAAACAGTCGGATACATGAAGAATCCGGTTATGCAAGCTCCGATAGCGATCCAAGAAAGAGCTTGACGGCTATCCAAAATTGGTAATACCAGATCAGGAAAGAAAAGGCGGATCGAGAATGACAGCCGCAGTCCATTTCGGCAGGGCGAGGAGAATCATACGGATGGCGCGTGTTCCGTCCGCACGAGGTGGCGCATCGTGACGCAGACGTCGCCTCGCGCCAGTGACGGCAAGGGGATTGCGCTGCGCCTCGATGGGCTCAGCAAGGCCTATGGATCCGTGCGCGCCATCAACGACCTGAGCTTCGCCGTCGACGAAGGCCGCTTCTTCGTACTCTTCGGGCCGAGCTCCGTTGGCAAGACGACGACGCTGCGCACTATCGCCGGCCTCGTCCAGGCCGACTCCGGCACGCTTGAGATCGGCGGCCGCGACATGGCCCATGCGCCGATCGCCGGCCGAGGCATCTCGATGGTCTTCCAGTCTTTCGCGCTTTACCCCCACCTCACGGTCTATGACAATCTCGCCTACCCGCTGCGCGAGGAGAAAGCCGCGCGCGCCGAGATTGACAAACGGGTGAAAGAGACCGCCGAGATCCTGAAGCTGACACACCGCCTGAAGGCCAAGCCGGCAACCCTGTCCGGCGGAGAGCAGCAGCGCGTCGCGCTCGGCCGCTCCCTGATCCGCCGGCCAAAGATTCTTCTGCTCGATGAGCCGCTCACCAATCTCGACGCCAAGCTTCGGCACGAGACGCGCGCCGAGCTGAAGCGGCTGCACCGCCAGTTCGGCATGACCGTGATCTATGCCACGCCCGACGAGATCGAGGCTCTCTCGATGGGCGAGACGATCGCCGTCATGCGCGATGGGGGCATCGTCCAGATCGGCACGCCAGACGAGCTTTACGAGCAGCCGATCAATACCTATGTCGCCAGCAAGATCGGCTCGCCGCACATGAATCTGTTCACGGCCTCGGTGCGCGCCGACACCAGATCTTTCGACACGCCGCTCGGGACTCTGGTTCCGGCGACGGCGCCAAAGACTGCCGATGCCAACGAGGCCGCGCTGATCGGCATTCGCCCGAGCGACATTCGGCTCGCCGCCAAGGGCGAAGCCGGGGTTGCCTCGAAGGTGCATCTGGTCGAACCGCTCGGCGACATAACGATCGTCTCGGTCGAGGCCGGCGGCGAGATGTTGCGCATTGTGCTGCCGGAAGCGATCGCCGCCAGCATCAGGACCGGCGATTCGGCATCGATCGCCATCGATAACAGGAAAATCCACGTCTTCCGCGCCGCGAGCGGCCAGGCAATGACCTGACTCGAACGGCGAGAAGCAATCCGGTTAACCAAGGGAGGAAACGCGAATGACGGCGATGACCAAACTGAAAGGGCTAGCGACAGCCGCAAGCTTCGCTGCCACACTACTGGTGGGAGGCGTGACCTATGCCTCTGCCGAAGAAGTGACGTTGACGATGGCGGTGCCGGATTGGCCCCCGACCCGCATTATGAAGAAGTTCTTCGACGAGCAGTACAAGCCGAAGTCTGGCAATACTGTGAAGCTCGATGTGGACTTCATTCCGTGGCCGGATTTCTACACCCGCGTCAACGCCTCGTTGACCTCGGGCGAAAAGAAGTACAACTTCATCGTGTCGGACTCGCAGTGGCTGGGCGCCTTCGTCGAAGGCGGCTACTTCCGCAAGATCAACGATCTCATCGATGCCGACCCGGAACTCAAGGCGACGATGGAGTCGATGCATCCCGCCGTGCTCAACGCCTACTCGACCTATCCCAACAGCACGCCGAACTACTACGGCTTCCCGCAGTTCCCGGACGTGCTGGTCACCTACGGCCGCAAGGACGTGCTCTGCAACAACGACGAGCAGGCCGCCTACAAGGCGAAGTACAATGAGAAGCTGCCCTGCACCGGCGAAGAAATCGACGCCATGGACTGGAACACGTTCGAGCATGTTGGCGAATTCTTCCAGCGCAAGAAGGGCGACAAGCTCGCCGGCCAGGTGCTGGATGACGATTTCTATGGCATCGCCTATCAGGCAGGCAAAGGCTACGACTTCTCGACGAGCTCGGTCCACACGTTCGTCTGGGAGCATGGCGGCGGCATCTGGGATGAAACCAAGGCCCCGACCGGACATGCCGAAGGCGTCGTAAACTCCCCGAAGTCCATCGAGGGCATGGAGCATTTCCTCAAATTGCTGAAGTTCATGCCGCCGGTGGTCAAGACCGGCACCATGGACATCTTCGTCTCGGACCAGTTGTTCCGTGAAGGCAAGGTGGCCATGAACATCGACTGGATCGGTCTCGCCGAAGCCTCGCTCGATCCCAAGACGTCGAAGGTTGCCGACAAGCTGGTGTTCGGATTGGCGCCAGGCCTGCGCGGTGCCGACGGCAAGGTGAATCGTACGTCACAGATCGGCGGACAGCCTTTCGTTCTCACCACCTGGACGACGCCTGAGCAAATCAAGGAAGCGGTTGGCTTCGTGAAGTGGTGGCTCTCGCCTGATATCCAGCACCAGTTCGCCGCCGGCGGCGGCCAGTCCGCGATCAAGTCGGTCTACAGCGATCCGAAGTATGTGACCTATCGTCCGTGGGACCGCGCCTGGGCGAACTCGCTCGACTGGCAGAAGGACATGTGGCACGTGCCGCAGTTCTTCGAACTGCTCACCCAGCAGCAGGACCAGTACGACCTAGCCATCACTGGCAAGCAGGACGCCAAGACCACCTTGGATAACATCGCCAAGTTCCAGGAGGACCTCCTGAAGAACGATGGTCTTATCCAGTAACCTTCCGACATAGCTGCGGGGAGCGGGCAAAAGCCGCTCCCCGTCATTGCCACTTCAGGCGCTCCATATTTCGGACTCCCATGACCGCTGTTTCAAGCACGCTGCTGACACCACGCCTTACCGCGGTTGTTGCCCACAACTGGAAACTCGCCATCGCTGTCGCTGTCGTCGTGTCGGCCATATCAATGGCGGGCTTGCCTGCGGCTGTCTCCTTCTGGGTGGTGGGCGCCGCGGTGGCGTTGGTCGCGGCCGCATTTACCGTCAACGCGTATCGCCGCCACTACTTCGGCGCCTTGCTGGTCGCTCCGGCAATCGCCGTTCTGTTTGTGATGAATATCTTCCCCCTGCTGTGGTCGCTGGGCCTTTCGTTCTTCGCCTACCAGGCAAACCAGCAGACGATCCGCTTCGTCGGACTCGGGAACTACATCCGGATCCTTACCAACGATCTCGCTGCTCACGCGACTTGGGGCGCGCTGATCAATACCGCCATGTTCGTCGTGTTCACCGTCTCCGCGCAGATGATCGTCGGCTTTCTGCTGGCCATCCTGTTCGCCAAGCAATTTCCGCTGCGCAAGTATTTGTTGATCCTGGTGCTGACACCGATGATGCTTTCGGTTGTCGCCTCTGGCGTGTTCTTCACCTACTACTATGACCCGACATTCGGGATTCTCAGCTACGTCATCAATTCCATCTCCGGCAACCAGTTCATCCTGATGAGCAACAAAGTCGGTGCCGTGGCGGGAATCGTTTTCGCCGACGCATGGATGTGGTCGCCCTTCGTCATGCTCCTTGTGCTGGCGGGCCTCGTCTCGGTGCCGAAATACCTTTACGAGGCCGCTGCCATCGACCGTATTTCCAGCTGGCGGCAATTCTGGATGATCACCTTCCCCTACATCCGCGGCCTTCTGATGTTGGCCCTTCTCTTCCGCACCATCGAGGCATTCAAGCTGGCGGATCTCGTCATCCTCCTCACCAAGGGCGGCAACGACACGCTGACGATCTCCTATCACTTGATCCGCATCGCCAACGAGCAGAACAAGACGAGTGAGGGCGCGTCGATCTCCTATCTGATGCTGTTCATGGTGATCGTTCTCACCAACCTCTACCTGTACCTCGCAAACCGCCGTACGCAGGGAGCCTAACCCGTGACCGAATCGATATTGGGAAAGCTCGGCTTCCGCAGGGCCAGCGGAGTAGACGAGGCCGGCTGGGGGCGGACGCTCGCCGTGGCCGTCGTCGCCTTTATCTATTTTCTGCCGGTGCTGTTCATCATATTCACCGCCTTCAAACCGCAGGGCGACGCGCTTCTGGTGCCTCCGACGCTGTCGCCCACGTCGCTGTTCGGCTTGATTCCGGATCATTTTGTGTTCAAGCCCACGCTCGAAAATTTTGGGTCCGTCTTTTCTCGCTCGATGACGTCGGGCGGTGCCCCGGAAGCGACAGGATTCGACCGTTATTTCTTCAACTCGATCTTCATCGCCTCGGCTTCGGTGCTGCTGGCGCTGGTCATCGGCACCCTGGCGGCCTTCGGCTTCTCGCGCTATCCGCTGAAAGGCAATGACACCTACCTGTTCATCATCCTGACCACGCGCATGCTGCCGGCGATTGTGGTGATCATTCCGGTGATCCTGATGTTCCGCGTAGTGGGCCTGTCGGGCTCGTATCTCGGCATCATCATGCTCTACACCGCCTTCAACCTGGCCTTCACCATCTGGATGATGAAGAGCTTCTTCGATGAATTGTCGCCAGACGTCGAGGATGCCGCCCGCCTCGACGGATCGTCCGGAATGCGGGTGTTCTTCAAGATTTGCCTGCCCCAGGTCATTGCCGGGCTCGCCGCCACGTTCGTGTTCGGCCTGATCCTCACCTGGAACGAGTTCCTCTTCGCCCTCTTGCTCTCGGGGCCCGACACGAGGACGGTCCCGGTCGCCATGAACCAGGCCGTGTCGTCGGGTGGACGCGGCACCGACTGGACTTTGCTTGCCGCCATCGAAACCCTGTTCCTCGTCCCAGTCTTCCTGGTCACCTTCTTCTTGCAAAACCATCTGTTGCGCGGTGTTACCTTCGGCACGGTGAAGCGCTGAGATGTCAACCATCGAACTCCGCAAAGTCACCAAGCGCTTCGGCTCCTTCACCGCGGTCAAGGACGTTGACCTGTCGGTGGCCGCCGGTGAGGTCGTCTGCCTTCTCGGCCCGTCCGGCTGTGGCAAGACGACGACCTTACGCGTCATCGCCGGGCTGGAAAGCGTCACTGACGGCGAGGTCGTCGTCGCCGGCAAGGTGATGAACAAACTGCCGCCCGAAAAGCGCGACATCGCCATGGTGTTCCAGTTCTACGCGCTCTACCCGTCGGCATCGATCGCCGAGAACATCGCCTTCCCGCTCTATCATGACGGCATTTCCGGGGCTGAGCGGACTGCCCGCGTCAACCGCGTCGCCGCGATCCTTCACTTGGAGCACGTTCTCGACCGGCTGCCGAACCAGATATCCGAGGGCGAAAAGCAGCGCGCCGCCATGGCCCGCGCCATCGTCCGCGACCCCAATTGCTTCCTCTTCGACGAGCCCTTGTCGCGTCTCGATGTCGAACTGCGCCAAACCATGCGTGGCCAGATCAAGGAAGTGCTGCAGGGCCTCTCCAAAGCGACCGTGATCGTGACCCATGACCAGCTCGAAGCGCTCACCATGGCCAACCGCATCGCCATCATGAAGGACGGCCTGATCGAGCAAGTCGGCTCACCGCACGAGGTATTTGCCAAGCCCGCCAATGCTTTCGTGGCGAGCTTCATCGGCACGCCGCAGATGAATCTTCTCGAGGCCGACCTCAAGGCCTTCGCCGATGGCACGGCGGACATGACCGTGGCCGGCATTAGTCTGGCGATCCGCACGGACGCGGCGGTCGCGCGCCTGCAGCCCGGCAAGGTGACGATCGGTGTCCGCCCCCGTGCTTTCACCGTGACCGATACGGGGGACCGTGGCACCATCTCCGCCAGAGCCGAGCTCATCGAGCCCATGGGCGCCGAAACCCTTATTCATGCCCGCACGGCGGCAGGCGCCGACATCCGCGTCGTGGTGACGAGAAGCCAGTGGGTCAAGGTCGGCGAGGCGCTGAATCTACGCCCCGATCCCAGGCAAACCCATGTCTTCGATGGCGCCGGAAAGGCGGTGCGGTCATGAGCGACAGTTCTTCCGGCATGAGCCGCGCCGGCGCGTTCCGCCTCGAGCTCTTCATCATTGGCCTCGGCGTCTTGGCGCTGGTGCTGATCTTTCAACCCTTTTCCATCGGCCTGTACGCGGTCGGCAGCGGTCTCGTGGTGCTTGCCGGGCTCATCAACAACCTGCTGCCGTTGGCCCAGCCGGGCGTCAAGGTGCGCAGTGTGGTGACCGTAGCGCTGGTCGTGGCGCTGGTCTTCTGCATTGCGCTGCTGGTATCGATCACGGCGGCGCATCTCTACGGCGTCTTCTTCCTCAATCCACCGGACCCCAACACTCTCGCCGGCAAGGCGCAGCTCGCCACGCCGCCTTTCTACAAGCAGGCTTTCGTGTGGGAAATCGCCGCCGCGGCGGTGATTCTCGCGCTGATCGTCACCGCTCTCAACAAGACAGCGCGATGATCAGCAGCTGACGCTATCCGGCAGGTCGCGCTCGCGCCCGTCCGCGACGGTCGGTGTGCGTCGCCCTCTCAACTCTCACGCCGTCATCCTCCGGCTTGACCGGAGGACCCGACGCCGAGATCAAAGACCGGGTCGACCGCGCCGCCAAGACACTGCGGATCGAGCATCTGCTCGACCGTAAGACCGATCGTCTGTCCGGCGGCGAGATGCAGCGCGTTTCGATCGGCCGCGCCATCGTGCGCAAGCCGCGCGTATTCCTGATGGACGAGCCGCTGTCGGCGCTCGACGCCAAACTGCGAGAGGCGCTGCGCACGGAACTGAAGAACTTGCAGATACAGCTCGGCGCCACCTTCCTGTTCGTCACCCACGACCAGATCGAGGCGATGTCGATGGGCGACAAGGTCGGCGTGCTCAACCATGGCCGCATCGTCCAGACCGGGACGCCGCACGAGATATACAACAATCCGCGCGACACCTATGTGGCGAGCTTTGTCGGCTCGCCGCCGATGAACCTCATCGACGGCCGGTTGGTCAACAACCGCGCGGTGATGGCGCCGATGAATTTCGAGCTGCCGCTTTCAGGAGGAGCCAAGGGTTTTGGAGGGGCGAAGACTGGTGCGGCAACGGAAGGGCGCCCGCTCGTCTTCGGCGTCCGTCCCGAGGACGTCTATCTCGAGAGCGGCGCGCCGGTCGAGGCGCGCGTCTACGATGTCGAGAACCATGGCGTGGAAAAGATCCTGACTCTGCGGGTCGGCGACACCACGCTGCGCGCTACCGTGCCGGCGCGGACCGATGTGGCGATCGAGCAATCGGTGCGCTTTGCCTGGAACGCGGACAAGGTGGTGCTGTTCGACAAGGCAGCGGCGTGAGCTTGCGGAACGCCGGATAGGCTCTCCTGCAGACTCACGCGGCGCTAATCCGCCTGCGAAAATCTGCAGGCGGTCGTCCGACTATTTCTGGAAGTAGGTCTCGTAAGGCGTGTCGTTGATCAGCAGGATCACGCACTCCGTCTCCGACAGGCAGGCGTCGTCGTGCATCTCGTTGGCCTTCTGGGTCCAGTAGGACCCTGGAGGCAATTCGATCTTGGTCGTTTCGCCGCCGTCCATTTGCCAATGTGCCCATAGTCCCTTGATGACCACTGCGCGATAGTCGGCGGTGTGCGCATGAACCGGCGCGCGCCAATTGCCGGGAACTTTGAGCAAGGTGCCCGCCGGACCTTTGGCCCGCTCGCCCCACAACGGGCCAAGGCGATGCGGCTGGTCTGGCACTTCGGCGACATAGGGGATCTTGTCGGCCGGGAGATAGCTGTCCTCGAGGGCAAAGGCGCGAGCGGGAAAGACGCAAGAAACGGCGAGCGCCAGAAACGCGCCGTCTTCGGCGGCCTGGTGGTCGACAATGCCGGTGTGGCCAGCGCCTTCGCCTATTGTGGCGCTGCGACCTTGCTGGCGGCGATCGTTGTGTTCGCGCGCGGCCCTAAGCGCGTCGAATAGCCGATAGCCATCCTTGGCTGAAGCAGCGGGCCCGAGAACTATCAAGGTTTTCGGGGCGTTGCTTTTGTGGTGAGAGGCCACCGTAGGGTCAGACCGCGCGGCCGTCGAAGTCGAAGACCGGCAGGCCGGTGGGATCGAAATCGGCGACGCAGTTGAGGTTGATGTAGGCGCTGCGTTCGCTGCCCTGACTGACATCCTCGGCAAAGGGATGGATGCCGCAGGTGCGGCAGAAGCGATGCGCCATTGCATGATTGCCGAATGTGTAGGTGCCGAGATCGTCGCCCCACGCCAGCACCGTCAGGCTGTCATGCGGGACGGCGGCCAACAGCGCGCCCTTGCGCGAGCAGATCGAACAATTGCACCGCACGGCGCCGGTCAGCTGCGCCTTGAATTCGAACGCAACCTTGCCGCAGTGGCAGCTGCCTTTGTACAGCATCAGTCCCTTCCTATCGCTGGCAGGTGCAAAGGCACGCTGTCCGGGCTATTCCTTCCGCTGACCTAGCGGCCCATATGCCTTAAAGACGCTCCACCTTGACGGAATCCGACATCGACATGCAATCAATCCGCGATCGTCTCGAGATCATCCTGTCACGTCTTGCCAATTGCGCGGCAGGCGAGAAGGTGTTCACCAAACTCTATGCCGAGGCGGCGCGCGCAGCGGCCGAGGCCACCGATGCGCGCAAGAAGGCCGGCGTATCGCTCGGGCCGCTCGACGGCGCCATCATCTCGATCAAGGATCTGTTCGATGTCGCCGGCGAGCCGACCACGGCCGGGTCGCTGATGCTGAGGGACACCGCGCCCCGTCGGCACGACGCTGCGGTCGTCAACCGTCTGCGCCAGGCCGGCGCCGTCATCATCGGCAAGACCAACATGACCGAATTCGCCTTCACCGCCATCGGCGACAACATGCACTACGGCACACCGGGCAATGCCGCCGACACCAGCCGCATTCCGGGCGGTTCGTCGTCGGGCGCCGCCGTGTCCGTTGGCGAGGGGACGAGCGACATTTCCATCGGCTCCGACACCGGCGGTTCGGTGCGCATCCCGGCATCGCTGAACGGCGTCGTCGGTTTCAAGCCGACGGCGCGGCGCGTGCCGCTGACTGGTGCCTATCCCCTTTCTGCGACGCTGGATTCGATCGGGCCGCTGGCGCTGAGTGTTGCTGCGTGTGCCCTGGCTGACGCCGCGATGACGGGCGAGCAGATGCCGCAACTGCACCTGCCGTTAGCGCTTGCCGGGCTTCGTGTCGGCATTCCGCGCGGCCTGCTTTTCGAAGACACGGAAACGGAGATTGCCGCCGCGTTCGATCGCAGCCTTGCCGGGATCGAGCAGGCAGGCGCGTGGCTCACGGACATTTCGATCGACGACCTCATTGCCGATCTGCGCCTGGCCACCAAACGCGGCTCGATCGCGGCCATGGAAGGTGCTGAAATCCATGCCGACTGGCTGGCGACGGGCGCATCGGTGCCGGTCGATCCCCATGTCAGCGGGCCGCTGTCGCGGGCGGCGGCCATACCGACGCCGGTTTATATCAGGGCAATGCGTCGTCGCGCGGCACTGTGCATAGCCATGGACGAGCGGTTGGGTTCGGTCGATGTGCTGGCTCTGCCGACCACGCCGGTGACAGCGCCGACTATCGTTTCGATGGCCGAGGATACGGCTCTGCGTGAACGCACTGAAGGTCTGCTGCTGCGCAACACCCAGGTCGCCAACCAGTTCGACCTCTGCGCGATCTCGCTGCCGATGCCCGGCATGACGCTGCCGGCCGGGCTGATGCTGGTGGCGCGCAATGGCCATGACCACCACCTGCTGCGCATCGCGGCTGAAATCGAGCGGCTGCTCCGATAGGCAGCGAGCCGTAGGTCGGCAGTCAACGTGCCGCGCAGCGCTTGCGCTCGCTTTTCTTGGAGGAGCGTTCGATTTTGGTAACGACCAGCATCGGCGGATCGTTCGGCTGGCCGCGATGCTGGATCGATCCTCGGACGACGAGTTTTCCAGCATAAAGCTTGTCGGAGAGGTCAGGTGCCGATCTGTCCAGCGGCGGCAATTCCGTAGTGTTGAGCTCCACGCCTTTAACGACATTGCCGGTGGTCAGATCCAGCGCATTGCCTGACGGGCAGGGCGCCATCATGCAGACGATCCCATTGCTGCAATAGACATAATCGCTGCTTTGTGCCGCCGCGAGCGAAGGTAAGGCCACGATCGACGACACTGCGAGAACCAGAGATGCGAAGCGAAAACCGGACATGGTTCACGCGTCCGCCGGGAACCGTCTGCGGTAATGCTCGACCACGTCGGGATTGCGCAGATTGACAGGCAGCCGGTTGGCCAGCACCAGCAAGGTCTCGCCGGCCGCGCCCACGCCCATGCGCATCATCGATTGCTCGGTAATCCCCGCCATATGCGGGGTGACAATAACATTGTCGAAACCGAAATAGGGATGGTTTGCCGGCAGCGGCTGCGTGGCAAAGACGTCGAGTGCGGCGCCGCCGATCCGGTCTTGGCGCAAGGCCTCGATCAGCGCCTCGTCATCGATCACCGGTCCGCGCGAAATGTTGATCAAAAGCGCGTCCGGCTTCATGCGGGCAATGCGTTCGCGGCTGATCAGGCCGCGCGTTTCCGGCGTCAGCGGGCAGCAGAGCACGATGATGTCGCTCTGTTCGATCAGCGCATCGATCGACAGGAAGCCGATCCTGTCTGGTGCCGGCTGCATGCTGCGGGTCGTCGCCACGACGTCGAGGCCGAAGCCGTGCGCGGCGATATGGGCGACCGCCTGACCGATGGCGCCGAAGCCGATGATGCCGATGGTCTTGCCGGCAAGCTCGCTGGCATGGCTGGCGTGGTCGCGGCCGGCATTCCAGCCCTTGGCGCGCAAGTCGCGGTCGACCGAACGGAAGCGCCGAAGCAGGGCAAGGGCCGCGAACATCACATATTCAGCGACCGAACGCGCATTGACCGCCGGCACGTTGGCGACCAGCACGCCGGCCGCGGCCGCGGCCTCCATCGGCACCATGTCGAGCCCGGCGCCGTGGCGGACCGCTGCTCTGAGTTTCGTGGCGTTTTCGAACAGCGACGGCGGCAGCGGTGCGCGAACGATGATGACGTCGGCATGCTTCGCCTCGGCGGTCAGCGTTGCCGCATCGAGCGCTGAGGCGACGACGAGTTCGCCGGCGCCCGCCAGCATGGCGGAGGCACGCGGGTGCAGCGTGTGCGTCGACAGGATTCTGGGCATGGGGCTCTCGCTAGTCGCAATTCTCAAAGGAAAGCGCCGCGCGCTTTTCCCAGAAAAACCGTTTCACACCTTTCCTGGAATTGCACTAGACCTTCTCAAGTGCCAGGCTTTGCGCTTGCGCCTCCCGGCCCTCGATGATCCCCTTCCAGTAGCTTTCCGCGCCTTGCAGGTGGGCGCTCATCAGCGCCTGGGCGAGATTGCCGTCGCGACGCAGCAGCGCCTCGTAGATCTGGATATGCTCGGCATGCGAGCGCACTGAGCGCTCGGGATCGTTGAAGTAGATCGGCAGCCGCTGCTCGCCCATCAGGTAATAGACACTGCAGATATTGTGGAAGACGCCGTTCTTGGTCGCCCGCACGATTTCGAGGTGGAATTCGCGGTCTTCCTTGGCGAGGCCTTCGCCGGCGGCGATGCACTCCTCCGAGGCTTTCAGGATCTCCCGCAGGCGTTCGAAATTCTCTTCGGTGGCACGCGAACAGGCAAGTTCGGCGGCCTTGATCTCGTGGATCTTGCGCAGTTCGACGGTTTCGTAGATCTGCACCGGATCGAGCGGCAGGCCCGCGCGGGCGAAAAGAGCCAAGGCTTCTACACTGGCCTGCCTGGTGTCGACATAGATGCCGGATTTGGCGCGGCGCTCGACGATGCGCATGGCCTCCAGAATGGCCAGCGCTTCGCGGATCTGGCCGCGGCTGACGACGAAATGCTCCGCCAGTTCGCGCTCCGAAGGCGTGCGGCCGGTCTCCTTGTCCGAATGGGCGAAGAGATAGGCGGCGAGCTCGGCGAGAAGGTTCTTTTCTTTCATCGTCAACCGCGTTGCGCGTGCGCCTCCAGGAACCGCTCCGAAATGGTGAATCCCAGACCCGGCTTTTCAGGGATCGCTATCATACCGTCCCTTGCTTCGACAGTCTCTTCGATAAGATCGTGGATCATCGGGTTGGCGCCGAGCGAATATTCGACGGTAAAACTGGCAGGCGAGGCCGCACAAACATGCAGGCCGGCGAAGAAGCATGGCGCGCCGGCCCACAGATGCGGGGCAAAGCGCAGATTGAAGGCACTGGCGATGGTGCCGATCTTCATCGCCTCGCTGATACCGCCGCAAAAGGCCGGATCCGGCTGGAAGATGTCGGCGGATTTCAGCACCGCGAGATCGCGGAAGGCGTAGCGCGTCGCTTCGCTTTCGCCGGTGGCGATCGGGATCGAGCCCGAGGCGCGCACCTCGGCCATACCAGCCTTGTCGTCGGCGATAACAGGCTCCTCGAACCAGGCGAGGTCGAGATCGCTGGCCAGGCTGATGAAGCGCTTGGCCTCGGCCACCGTATAGGTGCCATGCGCGTCGACCATCAACTCGACGTCAGGACCGAGCGCCTGCCGTGCGGCGCGGACGCGGGCGGCGGAAATGTGCGGGGCGCCGTCCATGGCGCCGACGCGCATCTTCAGCGCCTTGAAGCCGCCTTTGGCGATGTAGGATTTGAGCTGCTCGCCGATAGCCTCGGCGGCAGCCCAGCCGCCGGAGGCGTAGGCCGGCATGCGGTCGAGCTTGCGGCCGCCGATGAGCCGCCACACCGGCTGTCCCAACGACTTGCCCAGAATATCCCAGAGCGCGATATCGACGGCGCTGATTGCCGCAATGCTCATGCCGCGCCGCGCCAGCTGCGGCATGGCATGGCCGGCGCGCGCGGCACTGTCATGGCGCACGCCGTTGTAGAGCATCTCCCAGATCATGCCGATGTCGGCGGGGTCGCGGCCGATCAGCTGCGGCCCGACCTCGTGATTCAGCATGTAGACCAGCGCACCATAGCTGCCGGCGCTGCCGGCGGCGTTCTTGCCCTCGCCCCAGCCGATCAGCCCGTCGTCAGTCTCAATGCGCAGGATGGCGGCGTCGAACGTCGTCACCTGGCCAAAGTCGCTGCGATGCTGCTTCGCGGCCTCAATCGGCACGCGGACCCACCACGCCTGGACCGTTTTGATGCGCATCCCGATCGGCTACTTGATCAGCGGCAGCAGCGTTTCGGCCGTGATGCGCATCTGGTCGGTGTAGAATTTCTCCGTCAGCACGCTGGAGCCGTGATCCTGGATGAACTTCAGCTGTTCGGGAGAAATGTCGACCGGATTCCGGTCGACCATGTCGGGATAGGGCGCGGCGGGTGTGCGGTCGACGGGCGCGACGAATTCGTTGGTCAGCGCGCCGTCATAGCCGACTTCCTTCAGCGTCTGCACGATCCGTGGCCAATCGATCTGGCCAAGGCCGGCGGCAAAGCGGTTGTTGTCGGCGACGTGGAAGTCGAACAGCCGTTTGCCGACCTGACGGATCGCGTCATGGACGTTAAATTCTTCCATATGGATGTGATAGGCGTCGAGGCAGACGCCGCATTCGGGGCTGACCGCATCGGCCAGGGCCAACGCCTGCGCGCCGCGGTTGAACAGATAGGTCTCGAAGCGGTTGAGCGGCTCGACCGCGATCTTGACGCCGACCTTCTTGGCATGGGTGAAGCATTCGCGGGTGGCGTCGACCACCCACTTCCATTCCTCTTCCTCGGTGCCGTCCGGCACCACTTTGCCGACGGTCGCGGGCACCAGCGTTATGATCTCGCCATCAAGTTCGCTGACCATGGTCAGCACGTCCTTGACGTACTGCACCGAGCGTTCGCGCTGGCCCTGGTCCCTGGCGGCAAGGTTGCGTTCGCCCAGCATCAGCGTCACCGACCCCCAGCAGCGGATGCCGTATTCTTTCAGCAGCGCGCGGGTCTCCTTGGTCTTGTATTGCTCGGGCTCGCCGGAAATCTCGATCGACTCGTAGCCGAATTTCTTGATGCGCTTCAGCGTCACCTCCAACGGTTCCGCGCGCATCCAGTTGTGCGTCGAAAGATGCATGGTCTATCCTTCCCAGAATTCGTCTGTGCCAGTTCGCCTGCGATGCGCCCCACAAGGCGCGTCGCGTGTTTCCTCCCCAAGGCGCTCCAGCGTTTTTGCGCAACTGGTTCGACCAATTGGGCCCTAATGGAGGTCTACAGCAATTTTTGTCGCGCGGCAAGAACCGCCGCCATGCGATATCGGCATCTGTGTACCGTATTGATTATGCTGGTATATATCGCCAAAAATGGAATGCCCTAGCAGCTTTGTGCGTGAGTCAAATGGCTTGACCCATTTTCGGTATTTGGTAATACCAGAATGCCGATACGAGAATGCACATCACGAGAGACCAAAGAGGCTGGCCCTGCTTTCATCAGACGCTATGCTTGGTCCTTGGAAAAATGAATTGGGAGGATGCCGATGCCGTCGACAATGAAGGGTCCGGGGCTGTTTCTGGCGCAGTTCGCGGGGGATACCGCGCCGTTCAATTCGCTGGCCTCGATCACCAAATGGGCGGCCGGTCTCGGTTACAAGGGCGTGCAGATCCCGACCTGGGATGCACGCCTGTTCGACCTCAAGAAGGCGGCATCTTCCAAGACCTATTGCGACGAGGTGAAAGGCATCTGCGCGGATGCCGGCGTCGAGATCACCGAACTGTCGACGCATCTTCAAGGGCAGCTGGTGGCGGTGCACCCGGCCTATGATGCCCAGTTCGACGGCTTTGCACCGCCTGCGGTGCACAACAACCCCAAGGCCAGGCAGAAATGGGCGGTCGAACAGATGGAGTTCGGCGCCAAGGCCTCGAAGAATCTTGGCCTGAAAGCCTCGGTGACGTTTTCCGGCGCCCTAGCTTTCCCGTACCTCTATCCCTGGCCACAGCGGCCGGCCGGGCTGATCGAGGAGGCCTTCGCCGAGCTCGGCACACGCTGGAAGCCGATCCTGGACGTCTATGACGAAAACGGCGTCGATGTCGGCTACGAGATCCATCCTGGCGAGGACATCTTCGACGGCGCAACCTTCGAGATGTTCCTAGATGCGGTTGGCGGTCACAAGCGCTGCAACATCAACTACGACCCGTCGCATTTCCTTTTGCAGCAGCTCGACTATCTCGAATTCATCGACATCTATCACGAGCGGATAAAGGCCTTCCATGCCAAGGATGCCGAGTTCAATCCGACGGGGCGGCAAGGCGTCTATTCCGGCTATCAGAGCTGGACCAATCGCGCGGGGCGATTCCGTTCGCTTGGCGACGGGCAGGTCGATTTCGGCGGCATCTTCTCCAAGCTTACCCAGTATGGCTACGATTCCTGGGCGGTGCTGGAGTGGGAGTGTTGCCTCAAGCATCCGGAGGACGGCGCGGCCGAAGGCGCGCCCTTCATCCAGCACCACATTATCCGGGTGACGGAAAAGGCCTTTGATGATTTCGCCGGCGGCGCCACCGACAAGAAGATGCTGCGCGCCATGATGGGTATTTGAGACAAGCAGGAGAAAGACATGGTCGGCGCATCGAAGTCGGAAGCGGGGGGCGGCCCGATCCGCTATGGTATGGTCGGCGGCGGCCAAGGCGCCTTCATCGGCGCGGTGCACCGGATCGCGGCGCGCATGGACAATGACTTCGTGCTGGTGGCCGGCGCCCTGTCGGCCAGTCCCGAGCGCGCCAAGGCTTCCGCCGCCGAACTCGGTCTCGACCCGGCGCGCAGCTACACCTCCTATGCCGAGATGGCCAAGGCCGAGGCCAAGCGCCTGGACGGCATCGAGGCGGTGGCGATCGTCACCCCCAACAATGTGCACGTGCCGGCGGCCAAGGCCTTCCTCGAGGCGGGCATCCACGTCATCTGCGACAAGCCGCTGGCGACGACTTTGGCCGAGGCCAAGAAGCTCGCGGCCGTGGTTGAAAAGACCGGCAAGGTGTTCGTGCTGACGCACAATTACACTGCCTATCCGATGGTCCGGCAGGCGCGCGAGATGGTGGCCAAGGGGCAGCTTGGCGACATCCGCATCGTTCAGTCCGAGTACCCGCAGGACTGGCTGACCGAGGATCTTGCCGCCACCGGCCAGAAGCAGGCGGCGTGGCGCTCCGACCCCAAGCAGGCGGGCGCGGGCGGCGCGCTCGGCGACATCGGCACGCATGCCTACAATCTGGCGCGCTTCGTCTCGGGTCTGGAGCTCGATTCCCTGTCGGCCGATCTCGACGCTTTCGTGCCGGGGCGACTGCTCGACGACAATGTCAATGTCATGCTGCGCTTCAAGCCGGTCGGCAAGGTGCATCCGGCCAAGGGCATGATCTGGGCAAGCCAGGTGGCGCCCGGCCACGAGAACGGGCTGAAGCTGCGCATCTATGGCTCGAAAGGCGGGCTGGAATGGGTGCAGGCCGATCCGAACTATCTCTGGTACACGCCGTTCGGCCAGCCCAAGCAGCTGCTCACCCGCAACGGCGCCGGCGCGCTGCCGGTTGCGGGACGCGTCAGCCGCGTTCCGTCTGGCCATCCGGAAGGCTATCTCGAAGGCTTCGCCAACATCTACCAGGAGGCGGCGCGCGCGATCCGCGCGGCACGCAAGAAGGGCGGCAGACCGGGCAAGGACGTGGTGTTCCCGACCATCCAGGACGGCGTCGAAGGTATGGCGTTCATCGAGGCCTGCGTGAAGTCGTCGAAGAAGAACGGGGCGTGGACGAAACTTTAGGTAGCGCCGGCGCCAAGTCTCTTCTCCCTTCGGGGAGAAGGTGGCCGCTAAGCGGCCGAATGAGGGCGCATGGTGCGAGGTGCGAAAGAAACCAGCGCGCCGTCAAATGGGGAGGGGCTGTCGATGAAAATCGGCATGTGCATGTTTTTGTGGACGACTTCCGTGTCTAAGAAACACGAGCCGTTGCTGCGCGACATCAAGGCGACCGGCTTCGACGGCGTCGAGATACCGATCTTCTCAGGCACGCCAGAGGACTACAAGAAGCTTGGCGATTTGCTCGACCGCATCGGGTTGGAGCGCACGGCTGTTACGGCGATGGGCGACCCGGCGATGAATCTGATTTCGCCGGATGCCGTGACCCGCAAGGCCGGCATCGGCTACATGAAATGGGCGATCGATTGCGCCCAGGCGCTCGGCGCGAGTACGCTGAGCGGGCCGCTGCATTCGACGCTCGGCGCCTTCTCCGGCAGCGGGCCGACCGCTGCCGAGAAGAAGCGCTCGATCGCCTCGCAGCGCGCCATTGGCGATCATGCCGGCAAGCGGAACGTTACCATCGGGTTGGAGGCGCTCAACCGTTTCGAGTGCTATCTGCTGAACACGATGGCCGATCTGTCCGAGCACGTCGATGCCATCGACCGGCCGCACATCAAGGCGATGTACGACACCTTCCACGCCAATATCGAGGAAGCCGACCCGATCGGCGCCTATACGAAGCACCGCAGGAATGTCGTGCACATCCACATTTCGGAGAACGATCGCGGCGTGCCGGGACGCGGGAACATTCCGTGGAAAGAGACTTTCGCGGCCATCCGCAAGAGCGGCTATGACGACTGGCTGACGATCGAGGCGTTTGGCAGGTCGCTGAAGGATCTGGCGGCGGCGACCAAGGTGTGGCGGGATTTTTCCGAGACGCCGGAAGCGGTTTATCGCGAGGGATACAGGCATATCAGGGATGGGTGGAAGCGGGCGGCTTAGCCGCGCCGCCCAAGGAGTGCTGCGTTCCTTCACACCCCCCACTGTCCGGCAGGACAGAGGGGGGTGCTGTCCCTCGCACGTCACCCCTCCTCGGCCTGCATCCTGTTGTAATCATGGATGGTCCGGCTGAGCCGGCGCCTCAGGAAATTCGAGATGTTGTCGAACACAAACACGACGAGCAGGATCAGCAGCACCATGTAGAAGACGTTGGCCCAGTTGGAATTGGTGCGCATGGCTTCCCAGAGTTTCAGGCCGATGCCGCCAGCGCCGACGGCGCCGATGATGGTGGCGCCTCTTGTGTTGGATTCCCACTGGTAGAGCGTCTGGCTGATGAAGACCGGGATCACTTCCGGCATGACCCCATAGCGCTGCACCAGCAGGCCGTTGGCGCCGGTCGACTTGATGCCCTCGCGCGGTTTGTCGTCGATGTTTTCCAGGCTTTCCGAATAGATTTTGCCGAGCGTGCCTATTTCGGTGAAGAAGATCGCGGCGCTGCCGGCGAGCGGTCCCGGGCCGAAGGCGCGGGTGAAGAACAGCGCCCAGATCAGCATGTCGACCGATCGCATGAAATCGAAGAAGCGCTTGAGCACCTGGCCGAACAATCCGCTCGGCGTGATGTTGCGGGCGGCGAAGAAGGCGAGCGGGAAGGCGACGAGGCCGCCGAGCAACGTGCCGAGAAAGGCCATGACGATGGTCTGCAGCAGTTTCGTCCAGACGTCGCCATGCTGCCACTGCGCATTGTTCCAGATGTTGTCGCCGGCGAGCGCGAGGTTCGAGGTGCCAGGCTTAAGTTCCGGTCCGGACCAGATCAGCGAGATCACTTCACTGGCCGATTTGCCGAAGAAGGGCGAGCGCGTGTCGAAGACGAAATTTGCCCAGCCGAGGAAGCGCTTGCGGACCTTGACGCGATCGACGGTGACGCGCACTTCGCCGACAAAGCCCATCCTGGCGACGATCTCGTCGTCATGCGCGGTGATCCAGCCAGGCACCGGACCTGTAATTACCGGCTTACCGCTGGTCAGCGCCACCGGCACCATCTCGCCATTGGCGACGATCGTCGCTTTGGTCTTGTCGAAGGTGACGGACCTGGCCGCGCCATCGATCAGGACGGTGAAGGTGCCATCCGCGTTCTTGACAACCCAGTCGGGATCTGGGTTCTCGCCGAGTGCTGAAAACCGCGGGTATTTCGGCGTGATTTCAGGCTGGTCGAGGCGGAATTCAGGCTGCAGATCGTAGCTGATCCATTGCGTCAGGAAGAGCGGCAGGCGCTCCCAATGCGAGTCGCGCATCACCTGCGGCAGGTTGAAAAACCACAAGGCGTAAACGAGGTAGAGCAGGATGCCGCCGAACAGGAACAGCGGCGCGAATCGCTTGTAGGCCGGCCGCCGAAAGATTTGCGGATAGCGTTCCTCGATCGACTGGACCTGATCAGTGGTCAAAGCGGTCATTTAAGCGCTCATCAGAAAAGCTTGCTCGCCGACCAGCTTGCGGCGCAGCCAGGCGGAGAACTGGTCGACGATGAAGATCGTCGTGAACAACAGCAGCACCAACGCCACCGTCTTGGCGCCGAAACCGCGCGATATCGAGAGCTTCAGTTCCTCGCCGATACCGCCGCCGCCGACGGCGCCGATAATGGTCGAGGCCCGCACGTTGATCTCGACGCGCAGCAATGTGTAGGACATGAAATTGGGCAGCACCTGCGGCAGGTCGGCGAAGCGCACGCGCTCGAACCAGTTGCCGCCGACCGCTCTCAGGCCCTCTTCGGCGCGCATGTCGATGTTCTCGTTGATTTCATAGAACAGCTTGCCGAGCGCGCCGATCGAATGCAGGCCGATGGCGATGATGGCTGCGATCGGCCCGGTCGAGACAATGGCGGCGAACAGGCCGGCAATGACGATTTCGGGAAAGGCGCGCAGCAATTCCATGAAGCGCTTGACGACGAGCCGCAGCGCCGGATGCGGCGTCAGGTTGCGCGCGGCGATGAACGAAAACGGCACGGCGAAGATGAAACCGATGAAAGTCGAGACCAGCGCCACGTTGAGTGTGGTCAGCATCAGCTCGAAATATTCGGGGATGTAGAAGCCGCCCCAGACATAGACGCGGCCGAGCGGGAAGTTGAACTCCTGGGTGCCGGTGTCATGCGGCGAGGCGATGTCGAACAGCGCCCGCCAGACGTCGTTCCAGTCCTTCGGGATCAGCCAGCTGAGGAAGTCGAATATATGCGGCAGCCGGTCCCAGAAGTGACCGGCATTGGCCTCGTCGGCGAACCACATGCTCGACAGCGTCGCCGCCAGCAGCAGGCCGATGCCGAGGATGGTATAAAGCCGCCGCAACGATATCTGGCGCTGCCAAGCGTTGGCTACCTGCAGGGTCGCGTTGGAGCGGGCTGTTGCTGAGATGGTCATGATCGGGACATGCAAAAAGGGCGGCGTTTTTCACGTCGCCCTTTCTGATTTTGCCGTCAGCCGCCGATGGCTGCCTTACGGGCTTCGACGATGACGTTGTAGAAGTCAGGCTTGACCGGGACGTAACCGGTGAAGTCGCCGCCTTCGACGCCTTCGAAACAGGCCTTGTCTTTCTTCGGCAGGTCGGTGAAGAAGGCGGCAAGCTTGGCGGTCATGTCGTCGCCGAGCGCGGTGCGCACGACCAGCGGGCCGTTCGGGATCAGGCCCGAGCGCCAGACTTCGACGAAGCAGTTGGGGTCGACGGCGCCCTTGGCGGTGACCTTGTGGAAGGTGCCGGAGGTGTAGCCGTTCTTGAAGTCGCCGATGCCGGAGGAATCGTCAACCGCAACGTCGACCTTGCCGTCGCGAACGGCGAGGATGTTGTTTTCATGGCCGCCATTGAACTGGGTCGAGGCGAAGTAGGCGTCGTTCGAGGCGCCGGTGTCCTTCGGGATCTGGGTCAGCGGGATCAGGTAGCCCGAGGTCGAGTCCGGATCGGCGTAGCCGAGCTTCTTGCCCTTGGCCGACTTGATGTCGGTAATGCCCGAAGACTTCAGCGCCAGGCCGATGGAATAATAGCCGGTGGCGCCGTCGGTCTGCTGGGTGGTGAGGATCGGGGTGACCGCCTTCGGGTCCTTGATGTAGACGCTGGCGTAGCCGGAAGCGCCGAGTTCGGCGAAGTCGAGCGTGCCGCCGAGCAGGCCCTGGATGACGCCGTCATAGTCGGCGGCGGGGAACAGCGAGACCTTTTCGAAGCCGAATTCGGTCTTCAGGTGATCGGCCAGGCACTGATAGTTGCGCAGGCGGTCGGTTTCGTTCTCTCCGCCGAGGATGCCGACGCGGAATTCCTTGAGGTCGGCCGCATGCGCGGCGCTGGTTGCCATGGCGAGCGCCGAAACGGCGCCGAATACCATCTTCCTGAACATTTGATGTCTCTCCTGTAAGTTCCGGCCCCGCGCCGGCAGCGTTCTTGATTTTTGCAAGTGCCCTTGACGCGGGCGGTCGATCCAGTGCGGCTCAGTTTTGGTCCATGATCTTTTCCGAAAACCGGTATCCACTTTTCGGGATCATGGATCAGTACCCGGGAATGCGGGCTCGAGCGGGCTGGCGGATGCGGCGATCTTTTGCTTGTAGGCGATGCTGGTCGAGGTGATGGCCTCGGAGATATCGACGCCGTTGCCGTCGGCGCCATAGACCAGGCGCACGGCCTCGCGGTTGAGCGCTTCCGGCGGACCGTCGAAGACGATCTTGCCGGCAGCCATGCCGATGATGCGGTTGCAATAGGTGCGGGCGGTGTCCAGCGTGTGCAGATTGGTGACGACGGTGATGCCTTCGCGCAGGTTGATGTCCTGCAGCGAGTCCATCACCACCTTGGCGTTGAGCGGGTCGAGCGAAGCGATCGGCTCATCGGCGAGCAGCACCTTGGGCTGCTGCATCATGGCGCGGGCAATGGCGACGCGCTGCTGCTGGCCGCCAGACAGCGTGCCGGCTGGCTGCAGTGCGGTGCGGGCGATGTCGAGGCGCTCGAGTGCTGCAATCGCCTCAGCGCATTCGGCGCGGGTAAACATGCCGAGCAGGTTGGAAAAGGTCGAGCGATGATTGAGACGGCCGAGCAGCACATTGGTCAGCACATCGAGGCGCGGCACCAGGTTGAACTGCTGGAAGATCATGGCGCAGTCGCGCTGCCAGCGTCGCAGCGGCGAGCCACGCAGCCGCGAGACCTCGGCACCGTCAAAAAAAATCGATCCCTGGCTGGGGTCGATGAGACGGTTGATCATGCGGAGGAGGGTGGATTTGCCGGCGCCGGAACGACCGATGATGCCGACCATCTGGCCCTGCGGGATCGACAGGTCGATGGCGCTGACAGCGGTGTTCTTGCCAAATCGGCGCGAGACGCCGCGGATTTCGAGCGTGGCAGGGGTCGATAACATCGAAGAGTTCCAGACCTGAATTGATCGTCTGGTTCTCGCCTAGCGCAGCGACATGAACCTGCCATGTCATCACGATGTCAGTTTTGTTACGCTCCACAGCCGTGCGGCAAGTGGGGGTGGTCGCACCCGATCAGGCGCCGTATTTCTCGAGGAACGCGTCTGCCTCGAGTACGCGAAAATCGTCGAGCGCGGCGCGCAGCCTGGCGTGGTCCCAGTCCCACCAGGCGAGCGCCTGGTAGCGTTCGGCCGTGCGGCGATCGAAACGCTCGCGGATCGGCTTGGCTGGCACCCCGCCAACGATGGTGTAGGGCGCGACATCCTTCGACACCACAGCGCCGGCGCCTACGGCAGCACCATCGCCGACGGTGACGCCGGGCAGGATGGTCGAGCCGTGGCCGAGCCAGGTGTCGTGGCCGATGGAGACGCGTTTGGCGCGGCGCTGGGCGAAGAATTCTGTTTCGTGCTCGGCGTCGTCCCAATAGTCGGAGGCGCGATAGGTGAAGTGATGCAGCGTCGGCCGCCAGGTCGGGTGGTTTGTGGCGTTGATGCGCACGGCGGCGGCTATGTTGGAGAACTTGCCGATGGTCGCGCACCAGACGACGCAGTCCTGCATGATGTAGGAATAGTCGCCGAGGATGCTTTCGGACACGCGGCTGCGGTCGGCGATCTCTGTCCAGCGCCCCAATGTCGAGTTCTCGACCTGCGCCGTGGCGTGGACCAACGGCGCTTCCGATAGTTTCCTGCTCATGCAGCGATTTTTCCGGCGGCGAAAGAGGTCACGTCGATGATGCGATCGGCGACGGCGTCACGCACATCCGGGTCATGGAAGATGCCGAGCAAGGCGACACCGCCGGCCTTCTTGGCGGCGATCAACGCAACCACAACGTTGCGGTTTTTCGAATCGAGCGAAGCTGTCGGCTCGTCGAGCAGCAAGACCGGATGCTCGGTGATGAAGCCGCGCGCGATATTGACGCGCTGCTGCTCACCGCCCGAGAAAGTCGCCGGCGGCAGCGCCCAGAGCTTTTCCGGCAAATTGAGCTGCCCCAGCAAGGTGCGTGCTTTTTTCCGCGCGCTCTCGCGGTCCTCGCCGCGTTCGACCAGCGGCTCGGCGACCACGTCGAGCGCGGAGACGCGCGGCACGGTGCGCAGGAACTGGCTGACATAGCCGATCGTCTGGCGGCGCACGGAAAGCACCGTGCGCGGGCTGGCGATGGCGAGATCGATCAGGCCGCCCTCATGCTGAACGATGATCTGGCCTTCATCGACGGCATAATTGCCATAGAGCATTTTCAGGATCGAGCTTTTGCCGGCGCCGGAAGGCCCGCCGAGCACGGCGCATTCACCGGCCCGGATCGAGAATGAGACGCCGGCGACAACCGGCAATCTGATGCCGTCGCGCAGATGCATGGTGAAGCTTTTGGCGACGCCGGAAACAACGAGGGGCGTCGGCATCAGAAGGTTCTCCAATCGTTGTTCGTCCGCGGGCCAACACCCCCCTCTGCCTTGCCAGGCATCTCCCCCTCAAGGGGGGAGATTGGCTGTCGCGTTCGACTTCGCCATTCTTCTGCATCGTAGAAGGGGCGGGACATAAAAGCTGCTGATCTCCCCCCTTGAGGGGGAGATGGCCGGCAGGCCAGAGGGGGGTGCCTTGGCGCCATCTTCACACCTGTAGAATCGAGGAAACAAGCAATTGCGTGTAAGGCGCGCGGGGATCGTCGAGCACGCGATCCGTCAGGCCGCTTTCGACGACACGGCCGTCTTTCATCACCATCATACGCTGCGACAGAAGCCGGGCGACGGCGAGATCGTGGGTGACGACGATGGCCGCCAGGCCGAGATCGGTGACCAACCCGCGCAGCAAATCGAGCAGGCGCGCCTGCACCGAGACGTCGAGGCCGCCGGTCGGCTCGTCCATGAACACCAGCCTCGGTCCGGTGACGAGGTTGCGGGCGATTTGCAGGCGCTGGCGCATGCCGCCGGAAAAGGCGCGCGGCTCGTCGTCGATGCGGTCCTCGTCGATCTCGACGCGCGACAGCCAGTCGACGGCAGTGGCGCGGATCTTGCCGTAATGGCGGTCACCGACCGCCATTAGCCGCTCGCCGACATTGGCGCCGGCAGACACCGTCATGCGCAAGCCGTCGGCGGGGTTCTGATGAACAAAGCCCCAGTCGGTGCGCATCAGGAAGCGGCACTCGGCCTCGCTCATACGGTAGAGTTCGCGGAACTGGCCGTCGCGCATGCGGTAGCTGGCGGTGCCAGAAGATGGTAGCAGCCGCGTCGACAGGCAGTTGAGCAGCGTCGTCTTGCCGGAGCCGGATTCGCCGACGACGGCCAGAACCTCACCCGGCCACAGGTCGAAGGTGACATTCTCGCAGCCGACGCGCGAGCCGTAGAATTTGGACAGTTCGGAGACGCGCAGCAGTGGGTCGCCGGTCATTCTGCTGGCCTCATCTTTCCTGCGGTAACATGGCTTTCAGCCGCAAGGTGGCCGCGATGTCCTTCGGCGCGCCGCTTCTCGCAATGGTCGGTGTCGGAGCAGACGAACATGTGGTCGCCATGGTCGTCGAGGATGACCTCGTCGAGATAGACATTTTCCGCCGCGCACAGCGCACAGGGCAGGTCGAAGGTCTGGACCTCGAAGGGATGATCCTCGAAGTCGAGGCTGACGACATCGGTGAAGGGCGGCACGGCATAGATGCGCTTTTCGCGCCCGGCTCCGAACAGTTGCAGGGCCGGCGAACGGTGCATTTTGGGGTTGTCGAATTTCGGCGTCGGCGAGGGGTCCATGACATAGCGGCCCTCGACCTTGACCGGATAGGCATAGGTGGTGGCGATGCGGCCGTGTTTGGCAATGTCCTCGTAGAGCTTCACATGCATCAGGCCGTATTCCTCGAGCGCATGCATTTTGCGCGTTTCGGTTTCGCGCGGCTCGAGGAAGCGCAACGGCTCGGGTATCGGCACTTGGTAGACTAGAACTTGGCCGGCGCTCAGCGGGTGTTCCGGGACGCGATGGCGGGTCTGGATGATGGTGGCGCTGGCGGTATCGGTCGTCACCGCGACGTTGGCTACCTTCTTGAAGAAGGCGCGGATCGAGACGGCATTGGTGGTGTCGTCGGCGCCCTGGTCGATGACTTTCAGCACATCGTCCGGCCCGATAATCGAGGCGGTGACCTGCACGCCGCCAGTGCCCCAGCCATAGGGCATCGGCATTTCGCGCGAAGCGAAGGGAACCTGATAGCCAGGGATGGCGATGCCCTTGAGGATCGCCCGGCGGATCATCCTTTTGGTCTGCTCGTCGAGATAGGCGAAGTTGTAGGTGGCGATGTCGGTCATGGCGATCAAATCCACTCCCTGCTATTGCATTGACGCCCAGAAAACGGAAATAAAGGCGAAGTCGAATGACTCAGACCGGTTGGATCCAGATTGCAATTCTGCTTCTGGCGTTTGTCTGCGTGGTCGGTTTTGTACCTCGGCGCTTGTTTCTGCCTGCTTCCAGAGATGGCGCGCATGTCACAGGCGGAAACGGCAGCTACGTCGGCGGGCATAGCAGCCATTCCCATGACGGCGGCAACGGGGATGGCGGCAATGGCGGGGGCGATTAGGCTCATTCGGCCGCCTCCCGCTTCTCTTCCACCTTTGCAGGGTTCTCTCGAGCTTCGTATTCGGCGCGCATGCGGCGCACCAAATCGAGCTCGGCCTGGAAGTCGACATAGTGCGGCAGCTTCAAATGCTCCACGAAGCCGGTCGCCTGAACATTGTCGGAGTGCGAGATGACGAACTCCTCGTCCTGCGCGGCGGCGACGACATCTTCGCCGAGTTCCGTTGCGCGCAGCGCGCGGTCGCACAGCGCCATGGCCATCGCCTTGCGCTCGCTTTGGCCGAAGACCAGTCCGTAGCCGCGGGTGAATTGCGGCGGCGCCTTGGCCGAGCCCTTGAACTGGTTGACCATCTGGCATTCGGTGACGCGGACCTTGCCGAGCAGCACGGCGAAGGGCAGTTCCGGCACGTCGAGTTCCAGCTCGACCTCGCCGATACGCACCTCGCCGACAAAGGGGTGGTTGCGGGCATAGCCGCGCTGGGTGGAATAGCCGAGCGCCAGCAGAAACCCTTCATCGCCGCGCGACAGCGCCTGCAGGCGGATGTCGCGCGCCATCGGAAACTCAAGCGGCTCACGGGTGATGTCGCCGGGGACATGGTCCTGCGGCATGTCGCCATCCGGCTCAATCAGCCCTTCGCGGGCGAGGATCGTCGAAACGCGCGGCATGGCCTGCGTTTCCGTCTCGCGCTGCAGCGGTTCGGCGACATCGGCGCCGGCGGCGAGTTCCGGGTCGAGCAGGCGGTGGGTGTAGTCGAAGGTAGGCCCAAGCAGCTGGCCGCCGGGCAAATCCTTGTAGGTCGCCGACACGCGCCGCTCGACCAGCATGGCGCCGGTGTCGATGGCGTTGGTGTAGCCGAAGCGCGGCAGTGTGGTGCGGTAGGCGCGCACCAGGAAGATCGCCTCGATCATGTCGCCGCGCGCCTGGACTATGGCGAGCGCCGCCAGTTCCCGGTCGTAGAGCGATCCTTCGCTCATCACCCGGTCGACGCCGAGCGCCAGCTGTTCGACGATCTGGTCGAGGCGCAGCGCCGGCACCGAACGGTCGCCGCGACGGCGGTCCGCAAGCAGACTGTGGGCATTGGCGATTGCGACTTCGCCGCCTTTTACCGCGACATACATTTATGCCTCCATCGTCTTGATGCGCGTCGTGCGCGGCAGGCAGGCGATACCGTCGGGCGCCGCCAGGATGATGTCGACGCCGCGCGGAAAGCGCTGGCTGTTCTGCTTCCACTGTTCGACGAAATGGCGCGGCATCTGCGCCGGCGCGATGGTCGCCGTCTTTTCGATGCCTGGGCCTTCGAGCAATAGCGGCGCGCCGGAGGTGAGATCGCTGACCTGCAGGATCAGTGTCGTCGAACGGTCGGGATAATCCTGCGTGCCTTGCGAAAGACCGTCGAGGGCGGCCATCTCGGCCGGCGTGGCGACCAACGCGAAATGCGCATCGGCAGGTGTGTTGGCGAGTGGCGCGCCGGCGTGGAAGCCGAGCCAGGATTTGATCGCTGCCGATGCCTGCAAAGCAGGATCGAGCCAGAGCGGTGTGTCGTTGTCGCAGAGCGAAAGTGCAATGGCGCCGGCGGTTGCGGACAGCGGCGAAGGGGGGCGGGCGAAGGCAGGCAGAGGCCGCTCGCTGCCCGGCCGCGCCATGGCATCCATGACCGCGCGGAAGACCGCCTGGGCGTTGAACACCGGATCGGCGAAGCCGCCGTCGATCCATTGGGCTGCGATGTCCATCAGTCTTCTCCGCGCACCATGGTGAAGAAATCCACTTTCGTTGCCGCCGTCTCGGAGCGGCGCTTTTCGCGCGCCTCGCTTTGGGCGGCGCGCAGCGGTGCGACCAGCGCACTCTCGACCGTCTGCCGATGGGCGGGATCCTGCCAAAGTGCATCGGCGATTGCCGCAAGCTTCGCCTTCTGCCTGTCGCGCCCGAGCATGTAGCTGTGGCCGACCTGTCCGGAAGAGAGCCGGACGGTGGCGCGGGTGACGGTCACTTCACCGACATTGAAGGGCGCGCCGCCGCCGCCGATGCGGCCACGCACGGTGACCAGACCGGTTTCCGGGCCGCGCAAAAGCTCTGCTTCCGAGATCAGGCCGGCCTCATTCCACAGCCGGGCGATGTCATCGCCACTGGCCTGCGCCAACGTCGTCATGACGGCTTTGCGCTCGGCCTGGTCGCGGGCTTCCTGTCCTCGCATGGACAACTCCCTGAATGTATATAATTTGTCTAGTGATATAGACAATTATACAAATTATACCTATTATCTAACTTGTGTCCATGACGGGTGGATGACATGGGCGGGAGCGTGGACGAAATGGTGGCTCAAAAGGGCGCGAGCAGCATCGAACGCCGTAGCGGTGTCGCGCTGTGGCGGCAGATTGCGGACCTGATCCTGCATTCGATCGCCGCCGGCGATTTTGCCGAGAATGCCGCGCTGCCGCCGGAAATGGCCTTGGCCGAACGCTACGGCGTCAATCGCCACACGGTGCGCAGCGCCATATCGGCCCTGGTGCAGGACGGCGTGCTGCGGGCCGAGCAGGGACGCGGCACCTTCGTCTTTTCGCGCAAACGGCTGTCCTATCCGATCGGCGCGCGCACTCGGTTTTCGACCGGTCTGCAAGGGCAAACATCGGAACGGCACATCGTGCTGCTAGCTTCTACAGTTGAGTCGGCCAGTCAGCGCGTCGCCGAGGGGCTTGGTCTGGCAAGAGGGGCTGAGGTGATCCGCCTGGAGACGCGCGGCGAAGCCGATGGACGGCCGGTGTCGCGCGCCGCCGCCTGGTACGAGGCGAAGCGTTTCGCCGGCATCAATGCTGCGATGGCCGAAACCGGTTCGGTTACCGCCTCGCTCAAGCGTTTCGGCATTGACGATTATCTCAGGCAATCGACGGTGCTGTCGGCCCGCCATGCCGATGCCGCCGATCTCGCCGACCTCGATCTGCAGCCCGGCGCAATCGTGCTGGTGGCGGTCGCCGTCAACGTCACACCGGACGGCCAGCCGATCCAGTTTGCCGAAACACGGTTTCCGGCGGAGCGGGTGGAGCTGAAACTGTCGGCGCTGTAGCGGGGTCGCGCCTATTTTTCAGCGGCCTGGCGTTTTGAGGACGGAGTGGGAGTCAACCTGCGCGGGTCGTCGTCATTCGGGCCGGGACCACCTGCGATGTTATGCCCCAACCTCGATCACAGCCTTGATCAACCCCGATTTCTCATGCGCCCAGCGGGTGAGATCATCCGGCGTGCCGGCCAGCGTGGTGCGGTGGGTGACGAGTTTTGCCAGCGGCACGGCGCCGTTGCGGATCGAGGCGGCGACGTGGTCGAAATCGACTTTCAGCGCGTTGCGGCTGCCGATCAATGTCATTTCCCGCTTGTGGAATTCCGGGTCGGAAAAGACGATGTCGTCCTTGACGACACTGACCAGCACGAGCGTGCCACCATGCGCGACATGTGCGAAGGCCGACTGCACCGAGGCGGTGTTGCCGGTGGCGTCGAAGACGATGTCGAACCCTTCGCCGCCGGTTGCCTCGCGCACCAGTTCGGCTGCCGCTTTTTGTGAGGCGTCGAGCGTGGCGAAGCCGAGTTCGCCTTTTGCAAAATCCAGCCGCTCCGTGCTCATGTCGAGCAGGCTGACATCGAGCCCGGCGATGCGCGCAAACAGCGCTGCGCCAAGGCCGATCGGCCCGGCGCCGATGACCAGCGTGCGGGCGCCTGGTTCGGCGCGAGCGCGCCGCACGGCATGCGCGCCGATGGCGAGGAATTCCACCGCCGCCGCATCGGCCAGCGACAAGCCGTTTGCCGGATAAAGATTCTGCGCCGGCACCAGGATCTGCTCGGCCATGGCGCCGTCGCGATGGACGCCAAGCACTTCGATCCTGACGCAGCAATTCGGCTTGCCGTGCCGGCAGGCGATGCATTTTCCGCAAGCGAGATAGGGATTGATGATGACGGGCTCGCCCACGGCAAGGTCGACATCTTCGCCGGTCTCGACGACGGTGCCCGACACTTCATGGCCCATGATGCGGGGATAGGCAAGGAACGGGTGCTTGCCTTCGAAGATGTGGTAGTCGGTGCCGCAGATGCCGACATGGCTGACGGCGACCAGCGCCCAGCCGGCAGGCGGCGCTCCTGGCGCCGGCCGGTCTTCCAGGACAAGCTCGCCGGGCGAGCGGCAGACAACAGCTTTCATTCGGCAATTCCAGTGTTTCTCAAAAAGGCGCCGGTCCGTTGTTAAGCAGGCCGGCGCAGAAGGTCAGGGAGAATTACTTGCCGCGACGGCGCAGCCCGTCGAAATAGACGATGATTATGATCAGCGCGCCGGTGATGATGCGCTGCCAGAACGAGTTGACGTTGAGCAGATTGGCGCCGTTGTTGATGGTGGCCAGGATGAAGGCGCCGAGCAGTGGGCCATGCACCGAGCCGACGGCGCCGAACAGCGAGGTGCCGCCGATCACCGATGAGGCGATCGCCTGCAACTCCCAACCTTCCGCCTGGGTCGGGTTGCCGATGCCGATGCGCGCCGCCAGCAGCACGCCGACGAAGGCCGCGCATAGGCCCGACAGCGTGTAGGCCATGTAGATGGTGCGCTGGACATTGACGCCCGAGAGGCGCGAGGCCTCGGCATTGGATCCCACAGAGAAGAGATAGCGGCCCCAGCGGCTGTGGTGCAGGAAGATGTAGGCCGGGATACCGACCAGGATCACCATCCAGAACAGATTGGGGATGCCGACAAAGGAACTGCGCGAGAACGCGGTGAAGCTGTCGCTGTTGATGTTGATCGAATTGCCGTTGGTCATCAACAGGCCGATGCCGCGCAACGAGGTCAGCGTCGCCAGCGTGATGATGAAGGGCGGCAGGCCCATCTTGACGATGCCGAAGCCATGGAACAGGCCGATGGCAACGCCGACCAGCAGCGTCACCAGAATGGCGACCCAGATCGGGAAGCCGGCATTGATCATCATGGCGACAATGACGGTGGCGAAGCCGACCACGGCGCCGACCGAGAGGTCGATGCCGCCGGTGATGATGACGAAGGTCTGGCCGACCGCCATGATGGCGATCATCGAGCCCTGCCGCAAAAGATTGGCGATGTTGTTGGAGGAGGCGAAGCTCGGCGTCGCCACCGACAGCACGATCCAGAGCAGAACCAGCAACGCCAGAAGCGTCAGCCCGAACAGGACGTTGTAGTTCCGTTTCGGTTTTTCGATCGCGACGGTTTCGATGCTCATGGTTCCTCCCGTTTCTTGTTTTGTCAGCCGATCGCCTGCGTCAGCACGTCTTCGTGGCTAGCGGCGCGAAAACCGTGGCTCGCCACCAGTTTGCCGCGCCGGAACACGTGCAGCGTATCGGCGAGCTCGTAAACCTCGGGCAGATAGGACGAGATCAGGATGATGCCGGCGCCCTTGGACAACAGTTCCCCGAACAGGCGGTAGATCTCGGCCTTGGTGCCGACATCTACGCCGACCGTAGGCTCGTCGAAGATGAACAGCTTGGCGCCGTGCGCCAGCCATTTGCCGATGACGATCTTCTGCTGGTTGCCGCCGGACAGGCTGGAGGCCAGTGCGCCGCGTGTCGGCGTCTTGATGCGGAGGCCGGCGATCTGGCGATCGGCTTCAGCCTTTTCCTTCGTGTTCGAAATCAGCAGGTTGTTGGAGATGCGCTTGTAGATCGGCAGGTTGAGGTTGAGGCCGACCGGCAGGTTCAGGCACAGGCCCTGGTCGCGGCGGCTTTCCGGCGCCAGCGCCATGCCGAGCTTGATCGCGTCGTGCTCGGAATTGATCAGCACCGGTTTGCCTTGCCAGCGGATCTGGCCGGCCGACTTCTTGTGGCGGCCATAGAGCGTGGTGACAAACTCGCTGCGGCCGGCGCCGATCAGGCCATAGAGCCCGACGATCTCGCCGGCACGCACTGTTATCGAGACGTCTTCGAAGCCCTTGCCCGACAGGTTTTTCGCTTCAACGATCACGGCACCGGGGGTGAAATGCTCCTTGTGGTAGACTTGCTCGATCGAGCGGTTGATCATCATCTTGACCAGCTCGGCGTCATTGGTCTCGGCAATGTTGCGGGTGCCGACCAGCGTGCCGTCGCGCAGCACCGAGACGCGATCGGCGAGTTCGAACACCTCTTCCATGCGATGGCTGATGTAGATGATGGTGACGCCTTCGCCCTTGAGCCTGCGGATCAGCGTGAACAGCTGGTCGGCTTCCTTGCGGGTGAGATAGGCGGTCGGCTCGTCGAAAATCAGGAACTTGGTGCCGCGCACGGTGGCGCGGGCGGCGGCGATCAGCTGCTGCTGGCCGATGGTGAGGTCACCCAGCATGACATGCGCCGGCAGGTCGAAGCCGAGACCGTCGATGATCTTCTGCGCTTCCTTGACCATGGCGCGCTGCTGCAGGATGCCGAAGCGCGAATTCTCCTCGCCGAGGAACATGTTGGCGGCGACGGTGAGATGGCGGCAGAGCACGACCTCCTGATGCACGGCGTTGATGCCCAGCGCCATCGCCTCGTGCGGGGTTGCCAGTGCTGCCGGTTTGCCCTCCCAGATGACATCGCCGGAGGTGCGCGGCATGACGCCGGTCAGAAGCTTGATCAAGGTGGATTTGCCGGCGCCGTTCTCGCCGACGATGGCGTGGATCTCACCTGCCTTGAAGGCAAGGTGAACGGGCTTCAACGCATGCGTGCCGGGATAGCGCTTTTCCAGTCCGTGCAGTTCGAGGATCGTCCTGCCGGGCGCTAGCGTTGGGGCCGGGTGCAGTTCCTGCGCCGTGGGCGTCATGACAATCCTCCCAGGTTGGCCTTACGGTTGGCACGTCGCGATGCAGTCAGCCACATCGCCGAGGTAATTCAAGCCGGTGGATATTCAAGCCGGTATCGAATGTTTCCGGGGCGCGAGGCCCCGGAAACGATTTTTGCCTGACGGGCTCAGAGCTTCGGGTTGAGCAGGGCGTCGATCTTGGGGTCTTTCATGTTTGCCTTGGTCACCAGGTTGGCGCCGGTGTCGACATTGGCCTCGACCTTCTCGCCCTTCGAGGCGGCGAGCGCGGTCTTGATGCCGTCATAGCCCATCCGGTACGGATCCTGGACGACGAGCGCGGAAATGACGCCGTCATTGAGGAACTTGATCAGCTTCTCATCGCTGTCGAAGCCGACCAGCGCCAGCTTGCCGCCAAGGTTGTTCTCGGCGACTGCCTGACCGACGCCCTGCGCCATGATCAGGTTGGACGCGAAGATGCCCTTGAGGTTCGGGTTGGCGGTGATCAGGTCGGTGGCGATGTTGAGACCGGTCGTTGCCTGGCCGTCGGCATATTTGTCCGCGACGAGCTTGAGCCCCGGATATTTCGCGGCCAGCTGCTCGGTGAAGCCCTGCTTGCGCTGCTCCAGCGAACCGGCGCCCGGCGCGTTGGTGATCAGGGCGACGTCGCCCTCGATCTTGCCGCCATTGGCTTCGCCGATGGCTGCTGCAAGACCGTCAGCGGCGACGCGTCCGCCCTGCACATTGTCGGTGGTCAGGAACGAGGTGAACGCCTTGGAGTCGGCGCCGGAGTCGATGCCGATGACCTTGACCTTGCTGGCCGCTTCATCGATCGGCTTGCCAAGCGCCTTGAATTCGGTCGGCGCGATGACGATCGCGGCCGGGTTGCCGGCGACGGCATTCTCGAGGATCGAGACCTGGCCGTTGACGTCGGTTTCAGCCTGGGCGCCGAGTTCGGGTACGTTGACGCCGAGATCCTTGCCGGCCTTGCGGGCGCCGGCCAGGACGATCTGCCAATAGAAGGACGTGGTGTCCTTGACGATGATCGGAATGGTCACGTCCGCCGCCGAAGCCGGCGCCGTGTGCAGCGTGCCGGCAAGCATCGAGGCGGCAGCTAGTGCCATCAGTGAGCGGCGGTTGAGAATGCTGGTCACGAATTTCATTAGGAATCCTCCCTAGATCGCCCGGTGAAGGTTACGGAAGCTCCATTTGGATAGGCGCGGCCCAAACAGAACTTTATCAATAAAAAACAGTTGCCGCTTTTTGATAGTGCATCGGTCCGGCCGACGCAAGCGGTGTTTCATATCGGCCTGCGCATGGCTTGGCGGGGAAACCTCCCTGCCGATCCTCAGTGCCACGTCCAGACGCTCCCGATCCTCCTTGATCATCATGGAATATTAATTCCACCGTCGAGTCAATATGGAATATTCATTCCTTCTTGAGAACCGTGATTGTGGCGTTTCGTCACCCGAGCTCCTGCACGATGGTGTAGGGAGCGTAGCGGGCGAATTCCGCTTGCGGCACCTGGACGTCGAACAGGTCGAGGTTGCGCGTCAGGTTGGCAGGCTTGGCCGTTCCGGTCAGCACGCTGGCCACGACAGGCTCCTGCAGCGGAAACTGCAATGCAGCCGCCGCCAGCGGATATCCGCCCTCATCAGCGATTTTCTCCATCGCGCCGACACGCTCGAGTATGTCCTGCGTCGCCGGCAGATAGTCGAAATGCGCGCCGTGCACCGGTCCGGTTGCCAGGATGCCGGAGTTGAAGACGCCGCCGATGATCAGCGAAGTCTGTCGCTCACGACACAGCGGCAGCAACTCGGCTTCAGCCGAGCGGTCGAGCAGCGAATAGCGGCTGGCCAGCAGGATGCAGTCGAGCGGTGCTTCGCGCAGCACGTCGAGGCAGATCTGCACCTCGTTGACGCCGAGCCCATAGGCGGAAATTACACCCGACGTTTTAAGCTCGTCCAGCGCCTTCAAGCCGCCGTCCATCAGCTGGCGAAAGTGCAGCTTCGTCTTCTCGACGCCATGTGTGTAGGTGCCGATGTCGTGCACAAACAGGATGTCTATCCGGTTCAGCCCGAGCCGGGCATAGGAGAACTCGACCGAGCGCATGATGCCGTTATACGAGTAGTCGTAGTCGAGCGCGAAAGGCAGCGGGTCGACATAGGAATGATCGGGAACCTGGTCTTCCGGCACCGGGCGGAACAGGCGGCCGACCTTGGTCGACAGCACATAGGAATCCCTCGGCTTGTAGCGCAGGAAATCGCCGGTCCGCCGCTCCGACAGGCCGAAGCCATAGAAGGGCGCGGTGTCGAAATAGCGCAGGCCGGCATCCCAGGCTGTCTGCAGCGTCTCCATCGCCGCTTCGCGCGGACAGGCCCGGTAGAGCCCGCCGATCGCCGCCCCGCCGAAGCTTATCTCGGTTACCTCGAGCGCAGTCGTGCCGATGCGGAGTTTGTCCATCCAAAGCCTCCCCTTGTGAGCCGTCGTTGCAGCCCGTTTTTTTTCGTCGGTGGTTAGAGCGTCGCGCCGAGGTGCCACGGCACGAACTCGTTGTCGCCGTAGCCGAACGCCTCGCTCTTGGTCTTGCGGCCCGATGCCGTCTCGACGATGAGTTCGAAGAGTTCCCGGCCCATGCCGGCGATGGTCTTCTCACCCGAAGCGATGACGCCGCAATTGACGTCCATGTCCTCTTCCATCTGGTGGTACATGGTCGAGTTGGTGGCGACCTTGATCGACGGCGTGGGCCGGCAGCCGAAGCAGGAGCCGCGGCCGGTGGTGAAGACGATGATGTTGGCGCCGCCCGCCACCTGACCGGTCGCCGAGACCGGGTCGTAACCGGGCGTGTCCATGAACACCAGGCCACTGCCGGTGACCTTTTCGGCATAACCGAAGACGCCGTTGAGCGGAGTCTGGCCGCCTTTGGCCACGGCGCCCAGCGACTTTTCCAGGATGGTGGTCAGGCCACCGCGCTTGTTGCCGGGCGAGGGGTTGTTGTCGATCGAGGCGCCGTGCTTGGCGACATGGTCCTCCCACCATTTGACGAAACCGTCGAGCTTCTTGGCGATCTCCGGCGTTGCCGCGCGATAGGCGAGCAGATGTTCGGCGCCATAGATCTCCGTCGTCTCCGACAGGATGCCGATGCCGCCGACGCCGGCCAGGATGTCGACCGCCGCTCCCAGCGCGGGATTGGCGGTGATGCCCGACATGCCGTCGGAACCGCCGCATTGCAGGCCGACGACGATCTCCGAGACCGGGATCGGCTCGCGCTGATACTGGCCGACTTCCTCGGCGATTTCGGCGAGCACGCCCATCGCCTTTGCGACCGATTTGCGCGAACCGCCGGCGTCCTGGATGTTGAAATGGCGTTTTCCCGCCACCGCACCCTTCTGGCCGTAAAGGGTGAGCTGGTTGACCTCGCAGCCGAGGCCGACCATCAACGCGCCGCCGAAATTCGGATGGCGGGTGTAACCGGCGAGCGTGCGGTGTAGCACCATCATGCCGTCGCCGGTGCCGCTCATGCCGCAGCCCTGGCCATGGACGATCGGGACGAAGCCGTCGATCCCCGGATATTTCGGCAACAGCACGCGGTTGGCCTCGTCGGCAATGGCGTGGCAGACGGTGGCCGAGCAATTGACGCTGGCGATGATGCCGATGAAGTTGCGCGTGCCGGCACGGCCATCGGCGCGACGATAGCCCATGAATGTCCGGGCGCGGTCGGCTTCGGTGGCATGCTCCGCTTCGCTCGGCGGCACGACCGGCAGACGGCCGGACTCGAAGACCAGATTGTGCGAATGGACGTGGTCGCCGGGCGCGATGTCCTGGGTGGCGCGGCCGATGGCCTGGGCATACTTGACCACCGCCTCGCCGACGGCGATAGGCTTGATCGCCACCTTGTGGCCGGGCTCGATCAAGGCCGTGGCGACGGCGCCGCCGGGCAGAGGGGTGCCGATCTCGATGCGGCCATTGGCGACCGCGACATTGTCGGCGGGGGACAGAAGAATGCTGTTCGAAGCGTTCACGGGCAGTTTCCTGGGTCTGTTCCTGGGGATGCGCGGATTGACACGCGTCTGTTTACATATAATGTCTTTTATCGTGAAAAAACATTTGTGCGTCAATTGTTTTTTCAGGAGGAGACCATGTGTCCGATGGACGCTTGGCTTGTGGGGAGCGGCGTCTGACACGCAGAGCGTTTGCTCTGCCGGGTGAGAGCCAGGACATATGTGATATCGCGCTTCAAGCCAGCCACAGCAAGCGCCGGCGCGCAACGGGGCAGGGATGTCGAAGAGCAACAACGTCTACAAGGACGCTTACAACAGGGGTCTGCGGCTGCTCGATGAAACGCAGAGCCTGCCGTCGGAGCCGGAACTGGGCACTTTGCTCGGCGTCAGCCGGACCACCGTGCGCACCATTCTGGCGCGCATGGAAGAGACCGGGCTGATCGCGTGGAACAAACGCAGCAAGACAGTGCTCAGGGCGCCGAAGCCGGATGATTTCTTCCCCGAGGAGGAGACAGACACACTGGCCCAGATCATCGAGCGGTCGTTTATGCGCAGATTGCTGGCTGGCGGCGCCGAGGCCGGCATGCAGATCAACGAGCTCGAACTGGCGCGCGAGATCGGCGTCGGCACCACCAGCGTGCGCGAGTTCCTCATCCGCTTCTCCCGCTTCGGCCTGATCGAGAAGCGGCGCAACAGCCACTGGGTGCTGAAGGGGTTTACGCGAGCCTTCGCGCTCGAACTCACTGAAATCCGCGAGATGTTCGAGATACGCTCGGCGGCGGCCTTTGCCGCCTTGCCTGGGGATAGTCCGGTCTGGGCGGATCTCGACCGGCTGGAAGACGAGCACCGGCTTCTGGCCAGCGAAATCGCCATCCGCTTCAACGAATTCTCGGAGCTAGACGAGCGCTTCCACCGGCTGATCCACCGGGCGTCGCACAACCGCTTCATCGTCGATTTCTACGACGTCATCGCCATGATCTTTCACTACCACTACCAGTGGAACAAGGCGCAGGAGCGCGAGCGCAACGAAGTCGCGGTGAGCGAGCATCTCGCCTACATCGCGGCGCTGAAATCGCGCGATCTCGGCAAGGTCGACGCCGCCTGCCGCAAGCATCTGAAGTCGGCACGCCACACGCTGTTGACGTCGATCCCGGAAATCGGTCGGATTGCTTCTTAACGCGCCGCGTTGCCGCAGCGATGATTTGGCGATTTTCCGCCGACATGCCGCGTGCTAGATATCCAAGCGTTGCTGCGTGAAGAGGCAGGTCTTTGGACTTCCGGCGTAAGAGATGGAGCATGATGGCCGCCTTTGTCGCGGCCTGTGTGCTGCTGCTCCAGTCGACGCTCGGCGTGTTTGCTTTCGGCATTGCGCCGGATGCCTCGCAACTCGACGTTTTCGGCAACGTCATCTGTACACATGAGGGGGCGGTCCAGCTTCCCGGCGGCGATCCGCACCAGCCGCACATGCCGGCATGCTGCATGCTCGGCTGCAGCATGGCCTCCGTCGCCTATGCGCCGCCGGCAGGCGTCGGCGTGGCGCCGGTGAGCCTGTCTTTTGAAACAGTCGCGTTTCTTCCGCCGGCAGTCAGGCATCCCGACGTTACGCGTGAGCGCTCTCCGGCCAATCCGCGCGCCCCGCCGCTTGCGGGCTGAAAAACCGCCGCTCGCTTGGCGTAACCCGCGCGGGCGATAATCATCCAATGATAAACTCGTTCGCAGCCGGACAAAGGCGCGACCTCATATTCATGGAGCCTACCCATGTCCCGTTTTCGTCATGCCGGCGCGTTGCGCCGCAGCACCCCTATCTTCACCACTATCGAGCAGCGTCTCGGCAGCGCCCTCTTTGCCTTTGCACTGTTGTTCGTCGGCGCCCATTCCGTCCTTGCGCATGAGTTCAAGGCCGGTGACATCGAGATCGAGCATCCCTGGTCCCGTGCCACGCCAGCCGGCGCCAAGGTTGCCGGCGGCTATTTCACCATCGTCAACAAGGGCAGCGCACCAGACCGGCTGCTGTCGATTTCCTCCGACATTTCGGGGAAGGCCGAACTGCATGAAATGGGGATGAAGGATGGCGTCATGACCATGCGCCCGGTCAGTGGCGCCCTGGACATTCCGGCGGGCGGCAAGATCACGCTGGGTCCTGGCGCCTACCACGTGATGTTCATGGATTTGAAGCAGCCGCCTAAAGAAGGCCAGATGTTTGCCGCCACGCTGACTTTCGAGAAGGCCGGAACCGTGACCGTCGAGTTTGCCGTGCAAGCCATAGGCAGCGCGCCACCCCTCGAAGACAACGACTGACCAATCAATTTGCCAACCGATTTTTCGAGAGGGACCATCATGAACAAGTATCTTTTGCCGGCCGCTGCATTCCTTGTCCTGGGGACAAGCGCTGCCTTCGGCCATATCACGCTCGAAACCCAGGAAGCGCCGGTCGGTTCGACCTACAAGGCCGTGCTGCGCGTGCCGCATGGCTGCGAAGGCAAGGCGACGATTGCCGTGCGCGTGCAGATCCCGGAAGGGGTGATCGGGGTGAAGCCGATGCCCAAGCCCGGCTGGACGCTGCAGGTCAAGAAAGGCAAGTACGAGAAATCCTACCAGCTCTATGGCGAGGCGGTGACCTCGGGCGTCAAGGAAGTCGACTGGAGCGGCGGCAGCCTGCCGGATGAATTTTATGACGAGTTCGTCTTCCGCGGCACGTTGGCCGCCGATCTGCCGGCCGGGCAAAAACTCTATTTTCCGGTGGTGCAGGAATGCGATGGGGCCATCACGCGTTGATAGAGATTCCGGCGGCTGGTCAGGATGAGGATGCGCTGGAAGATCCGGCGCCCGGCCTCAACCTGCTGCCGAAGAAATGATGCATTGGCGGCGCGCTGCTTCGAAGCGGCGCGCCACTGTTTTGGTGGATGGCATGAACGTGGCCTGTTTTCAGCGGATAGAACGGACAGCCGGCAGGTGCTTCGGCCTGCTGGCCGCGATCCTGCTGCTTGCCGTCCTTGCCACGCCAAACCAGGCCTTTGCCCATGCGGCGCTGATCAAGGCCGAGCCTGCCGACGGCGCGGTTCTGGAGCGAGCGCCGACGCAATTTTCGCTGACCTTCAGCGAGCCTGTGTCGCCGCTGGTGCTGACCTTGGTGCGGCCCGACGGTACGCCTGTCGCTTTGACCTCGTTTCGGTTGAGCGACCAAACGGTTGAGATCGACAATCCACAAAAGCTCGGGCCGGGCACCCATGTCTTGAGCTGGCGGGTGATTTCCGCCGATGGCCATCCGGTCGGCGGCTCGGTGCTGTTTTCCGTTGGCGCGCCAAGTGCGGCGCCGGCGGTGGGGGAAGCTGTCGATATAGATTTGCGGTCAGCGATCTGGACCGGCAAGGTTCTTCTCTACATCGGGCTTTTCCTCGGCATTGGCGGCGCCTTCGCGCTGACATGGCTGGCGCAAGGCCAGCGCTCAGGCCAGCGCTTCGTCATTGCCGCCATCCTGTGCGGGCTGGTCGCAGCACCCCTGTCGCTCGGGTTCCAGGGGCTGGACGCGCTGGGCGCGCCACTCGCCCGGCTGGCGCAACCGGTGGTCTGGCGGACGGCGCTTGGCACCAGCTTCGGCTGGACGGTGCTGATTTCGCTGGCGGCGCTCGGGCTTGGCCTGCTGTCGTTGGTCGGATCGCGTGCTGGCGCCAGGCCGTTGGCGCTCGCCGGGCTGGCCGGTGTGGGTGCAGCCCTTGCCGCCAGCGGCCATGCCAGTGCAGCCGAACCGCAATGGCTGACGCGGCCTATGGTGTTCCTGCATGGCGCCGGCATCGCTTTCTGGGCTGGAGCACTGCTGCCGCTCGGCCTGGCGTTGAGCAGCCAATCGGTGGAAGCCGGGGCGTTCCTGCGGCGGTTTTCGCGCGCGATCATGCCCGTGGTGGTAGTGCTTGCCGCCGCCGGTGTGGTGCTCGCCATCATCCAGGTGCAGACACCGGCGGCACTGGTCAACACCGCCTATGGCCGGCTGCTGCTGATCAAGCTGGCGCTGCTGGTGTTTCTGTTCACGCTGGCGGCGGTCAATCGATGGCGGCTCACCGCCTTGGCCGAGGCCGGAGCGACGGAAGTGCGGCGACGGCTTAGCCGCTCGATCTCAGTCGAAATGCTGATCGTGCTCCTGATCTTCGGCGTTGCCGCCGGCTGGCGCTTCACGCCGCCGCCACGGGCCCTGGCAATCGCCGCGGCACAACCGACGTCGACCCATATCCACACTATGAAGGCGATGGCCGACATCGACATCACGCCCGGCCATACCGGGGAGGTCACCGCCTCCATCGTCATCATGGATGGCGATTTCGGCCCGCTCGACGCCAAGGAAGTGTCGCTGGTGCTGTCCAAGCCCGATTCGGGGATCGAGCCGATCAAGCGTCCGGCGACCAAGCCAGGCGACGGCACTTGGCGGGTCGATAATCTCGTCATTCCGATTCCAGGCCGCTGGACGGCGCGGCTCGATATTCTGGTCTCGGATTTCGAAGTGATAAAGATCGAAGCGCCGATCGATATCCGCGCCGAGTGATATTCAGCCCGCCTGCGAAGGGCGCTCAGCCGAGTTCCTGGGCTAACCCGATGAGATGCCCTTCCGGCCCGCGGATGTAGCAGAGCCGATACACCTCCTGGTAACGGACGACTTCACCGACCAGCTGCGCGCCACGCTTGCGGAGCCTTTCCAGCGTGTCGTCGATGTCGTCCACGGTAAACATGACGCGCAGGTAGCCCAGGGCGTTGACCGGGGCGTTGCGGTGATCGGCGACGACAGTCGGCGTGAGGAAGCGGGAGAGCTCGAGCCGGCTATAGCCATCCGGTGAGCGCATCATGGCAATCTCGACGTGCTGATCGCCGAGCCCGGTGACACGTCCGGCCCACTCGCCTTCGATCGTCGCCCGCCCTTCCAGTTCGAGGCCGAGCTCGCAAAAGAAAGCAATCGTCTCGTCGAGGTCATCGACGACGATTCCGACATTGTCCATCCGTTTGACTGCCATATGTCCAACCTATCGCCATATGTTCGATCGGCAAGGCGCCGCCTGGTCACCAACTGACCCTTCCTGACTCGGTTTGACACAACGCCGACGCAACACAATTCGGCGAGGCGGTTGACGTGGCGCGAAAGGCCCGTCAATCATCTCGCCGAAAAATGGGCATCCCGAAAAACGCGGCCTCAACAAAATCCGAAAGCAGGGAAGAAACGATGGAAAAAGCCGAAATCGGCCTGATCGGCCTTGGCACAATGGGCTCCAACCTCGCGCTCAACATTGCCGAGCACGGGCACCGCATCGCCGTCTTCAACCGCACCAAGGCGCGCACCGATGCCTTCCTCGAAGGCGCCGGTTCGCTCAGGGACATGGTGGTGCCCTGCTACAGCCTGGAGGAACTGGCAGCTGCGATCAAGCCGCCGCGCCCGGTCATCATCATGGTGCTGGCCGGCAAGCCGGTCGACGAACAGATCGAAGCGCTGCGCGGCGTGTTGTCTGACAACGATATCGTCATCGATGCCGGCAACGCCAATTTCCGCGATACGATGCGGCGCTTTTCGGAACTGTCGGGCTCGGGTCTCACCTTCATCGGCATGGGCGTATCGGGCGGCGAGGAAGGCGCGCGCCACGGGCCGTCGATCATGGTCGGCGGCACCGAAGACTCCTGGAAGCGCGTCGAACGCGTGCTGACCGCGATCTCGGCCAAGTTCAAGGATGAACCGTGCGCTGCCTGGCTCGGCACAGACGGCGCCGGGCATTTCGTGAAAACCATCCACAACGGCATCGAATATGCCGACATGCAGATGATCGCCGAGATCTACGGTATCCTGCGTGACGGTCTCGGCATGGGGCCGAAGGAGATCGGCAAGGTCTTTGAGGACTGGAACAAGGGCCGGCTCGATTCGTATCTGATCGAGATCACCGCCAGGGTGCTGGCCGCGGACGATGCAAAGACCGGCAAGCCGGTGGTCGACATCATCCTTGACCGTGCCGGCCAGAAGGGCACCGGCAAATGGTCTGTCATCGAGGCGCAGCAGCTCGGCATTCCGGCGACGGCGATCGAGGCGGCGGTGGCGGCCCGCGTGCTGTCCTCGATCAAGGATGAGCGGCAGGCGGCCGAAAAAGCCTATGGCAATACCGGCGTCACCAAGATCTCTGGCGACAAGGCGGCACTTCTGAAAGACCTGGAGCTGGCGCTGCTCGCCGGCAAGATCGCCGCCTATGCACAAGGTTTCGCGGTGATGAGCGCCGCCTCGAAGGAGTTCAACTGGAACTTGCCGATGCCGACCATCGCCAAGATCTGGCGTGCCGGCTGTATTATCCGCTCGCAGATGCTCGACACCATGGCGGAAGCCTTCGGCTCGGGCGGCGCGTCCACCAACCTTTTGATGGCGCCGGCTTTCACCACCATGATGCAGGAGGCGCATCCGTCGCTTAGGCGCACCGTTGCCAAGGCGTCGGAAGCAGGCTCGCCGGTGCCTGCACTGGCGTCGGCACTTGCCTATTTCGACAGCTACCGCCAGGGCCGCGGCACCTCGAACCTGATCCAGGCGCAGCGCGATTTCTTCGGCGCGCATGGCTTCGAGCGCATCGGCGAGCAGGGCGCTTTCCATGGACCATGGGGAAGTGGAGCGGCCGGATAGGGTCAGGTGAGGCGGACCTCTCAGGTCGTGCCAGTCAGCCCTGATACGCGACGACGTCGCCCGGCTTGACCACAGTCTGCAAAGAGCCAGGTGCCGCGCCGCCTATCCAGCCCAGCACGGCGCGGGCAAGCTCGGTGCCGGCGAGGCGGAAGTCTTCGTTGACGATCAGCAACTCCCGGCGGAACAGATGCAGCAGTTCCGACGATTGCTTGGACACGACATCGACGTCGCGGCCGAGTTTCAGGCCGGCATCCTCGATGCCGGCGACGATGGCCAGCGTTGCTGCGGCGGCGCTGCTGACGAAACCGTCCGGCCTGACGTCGCGGCGCATCAACTGCGCGGTCCGCGTCCTGATCTGATCGATCGACTGGTCGATCGAAACAGCGTTGAACGGCACTTCGCTGGCGTCGACCTCGCTCAGTGCGTCGGCAAAGCCATTGACCGTGTGGTCGTAATAGGTGAGCCCGACCGGCGGCGCTACCAGCGCCAGCCGGCGCCGGCCGACGCTGGCCAGATGGCGCACCGCTTCGGCGGCGAAGGCGTAATTGTCGAAGTCGTGATAGGGGTGGACAAGCCCCATATCGGTGCGGCCATGCGTGGCAAAGGGTATGCCACGCTCCAGCATGTAGCGGGCGCGCGGATCGTTGGGCTGCGTGCGTGAGATGATGACGCCATCGGCCGAGCCGGACTCGACCAGATACTTTACCGGGTCCAGCGGATCCTGCGAGCGCGAGTAGGGCGTGACGATCAGGTGATAGGGTGTGTCGGCAATGACCTCCGAGACGCCGTAGATGATGTCCGAGACAAAGCTCATGATCTCGCGCTCGGTATTGAGCACGAGGCTGATAACATTGGTCTTGCCAGTCCGCAGGCGCACGCCGGCGCGGTTCGGCCGGTAGCCGATCTGCCTGGCGACGAGTTGAACCCGCCGCCTGGTCTCGGCGCCGATCTCGGGTGCATCCTTGAGCGCGCGCGAGACGGTGGTGACGCCGAGCCCGGTCATGAAGGCAAGCGTTTTCAGCGTCGGCCGCTCATGCGCCGACGCCTCGTCGTCCTTCTCCGTCTGGTCCCTGTCCATTCGTCCCGCCCCGTCAGGCGCATAGCAGCCGCCGGACCAGCCGACAATCGCTTCGATGACGATGTGGCACGGTTCTTCGCCGTCAGGCCTCAATATACTGAAACGTTACAGATTTCCAACATCGCAGCGCGTGGGTCTCTCAAGCCATGGTTTTGGCAGGGTTTTGGCGGCCAGAAACGTTGCGCGAGAATCAGGTTCGAGACGGTTTTCTTGCGCTGCAGCATGATTTTGCAGCGCAGCACCCGGTTTTGCGCGGAGTTTGCCGGTTTGCACGCAACGAATTTGTTCGCGCCTCGAAAAAACATTCGAGCGCGTTTATCTCAGGGGTTGCACGCTCCGCATAATTGCCGTATCGAAAATCTGTAACGTTTCAGATTCTGGGAGGAACCGAAATGCGCTATAGACTTTTGACCGCTGCCCTTGCCGCGACGGCCGCGCTTCAGCTTGCCGGCCCGGCGGCCGCCACCGACCTGGAAGTGACCCATTGGTGGACGTCGGGCGGCGAGGCGGCGGCGGTTGCGGAATTCGCGAAGGCTTTTGACGCGACCGGCAATCACTGGGTCGACGGCGCCATTGCCGGATCCGGCGGCACGGCACGGCCGATCATGATCAGCCGCATCACCGGCGGCGATCCGATGGGCGCCACCCAGTTCAATCACGGCCGGCAGGCCGAAGAACTGGTGCAGGCCGGCCTAATGCGCGACCTCACCGATGTCGCCACCAAGGGCAAGTGGACGGAAATCGTGCGGCCGAAGAGCCTGCTCGACAGTTGCACCATAGACGGCAAGATCTACTGCGTGCCGGTCAATATCCACTCCTGGCAGTGGTTGTGGCTGTCGAACGAAGCCTTCGAGAAGGCCGGCGTGCCGCTGCCGAAGGACTGGAATGAATTCGTGGCGGCAGCGCCCGCCCTGGAAAAGGCGGGCATCATCCCGCTCGCTGTCGGCGGACAGGCCTGGCAATCTTCCGGCGCCTTCGATGTGCTGCTGGCGGCGGTCGGCGGCACCGATGCATTCCTCAAGGTCTACAAGGACAAGGACGCCAAGTTCGCCGCTGGGCCCGAGATCGCCAAGGTCTTCAAGGCCGCCGACGATGCCCGCAAGATGGCGAAGAACACCAATGTGCAGGACTGGAACCAGGCGACCAATCTGGTCATCACCGGCAAGGCCGGCGGCCAGATCATGGGTGACTGGGCGCAAGGCGAGTTCCAGGTTGCCGGCAAGGTCGCCGGCAAGGACTATGCCTGCCTGCCGGGCCTCGGTCTGAACGAAGTTATCGCCACCGGCGGCGACGCCTTCTATTTCCCGCTGCTCAAGGATGCCGACAAGTCCAAGGCGCAGGAGGTGTTGGCAGAGACGCTGCTCGACCCTAAGACTCAGGTCGCCTTCAATCTCAAGAAGGGCTCGCTGCCGGTGCGCGGTGACGTCGATCTCAATGCGGCGAACGACTGCATGAAGAAGGGTCTGGCCATCCTCGCCAAGGGCGCCGTCATCCCGTGGACGGACCAACTGCTTTCGCAGGATACCCAGAAGCAGAAGGAAGATCTCTTCGCCGAATTCTTCGCCAAGCCGGACCTGACCATCGAAGACGCGCAGAAGCGCTTCGCCGACCTCATCGCTTCGGCAGACTGACGTTGGAGGCAATACACCTCGCTCCCGGCCTTGCGAAAGCAGGGCCGGGATCGCACCGCCCTTACCCAGCCGGCTGACGAGATGAGCAAGAGCGAACGCCCCAACCCGCTGTTCCGCAACATCAATGCGAAGGTCGCCTCGATCCCGATGATCCTCACCGCGTCGGTGGTTTTCGTCGGCGGCACCGTCTGGACGGTGTTCTATTCCTTTACCAATTCGAAGCTGCTGCCACGGCTGAATTTCGCCGGGCTCGATCAGTATTACCGGCTGTGGGCGACGCCGCGCTGGCTGATCTCGATCGAGAACCTTTTGATCTACGGCGCGATCTCGCTCGTGTTCTCACTGGTCATCGGCTTCCTGCTTGCAGCGCTTCTCGACCAGAAGATCCGTTTCGAGGACACGTTCCGCACCATCTTCCTCTATCCGTTCGCGCTTTCCTTCATCGTCACCGGCCTGGTCTGGCAGTGGCTGCTCAATCCGGATTTCGGCATCCAGCATGTGGTGCGGGACCTCGGCTGGACGAGCTTCAACTTCGACCCGCTCTACAATTCCAGCATCGTCATCTACGGCATTTCGATTGCGGCGCTGTGGCAAGGCACCGGGCTCATCATGTGCCTGATGCTGGCCGGCCTGCGCGGCATCGACGAGGACATCTGGAAGGCAGCGCGGGTAGACGGGATCCCGATGTGGAAGACCTATCTGTTCATCGTCATCCCGATGATGCGGCCGGTTTTCATCACCACGCTGGTCATCATCGCGTCGGGCATCGTCAAGGTCTACGACCTCGTTGTCGCCCAGACCAGCGGCGGCCCCGGAATCGCCTCCGAAGTGCCGGCCAAATATGTCTATGACTACATGTTCTTCGCACAGAATCTTGGCCAGGGCTTTGCCGCCTCGACCATGATGCTGCTCTCGGTGGTGATCGTCGTCGTGCCGTGGGCCTACCTTGAATTTGGAGGCAGGAAGCGTGGCTGACCCGGCCGTCCCTTTGCCCGCCAGCGCGGGTGCCGCCGAGCGCGAAGCCTCCGGGCCGCGCGGGCCGAAGCCGCGGCATGTCTTCTCGCGCCGCAATATCTTCCTCTATGGCACGCTGATCGTGGTGGCGGTCTACTATCTGCTGCCGCTCTACGTGATGGTGGTCACCTCGCTTAAGGGCATGCCCGAGATACGGATGGGCAATATCTTCTCGCCGCCGCTCGAAATCACGTTCGAACCGTGGGTGAAGGCGTGGGCGACGGCCTGCACCGGCCTCAATTGCGACGGGCTTTCGCGGGGCTTCTGGAATTCGGTGCGCATCACTGTGCCGTCAGTGCTGCTGTCGATCGCGATCGCCTCGGTGAACGGCTATGCGCTGGCCAACTGGCGCTTCAAGGGCGCCGACACATTCTTCGTCATCCTGATCGTCGGCGCCTTCATCCCTTATCAGGTGATGATCTATCCGATCGTCATCATCCTGCGCGAGATCGGCCTCTACGGCAGCCTCAGCGGCCTGGTGATCGTCCATTCCATATTCGGCATGCCGATCCTCACGCTTTTGTTCCGCAACTATTTTGCCTCGATGCCGGAAGAGCTGTTCAGGGCGGCACGGGTCGACGGCGCCGGCTTCTGGGGCATCTTCCTGCGGATCATGGCGCCGATGTCGCTGCCGATCTTCGTCGTCGCCATCATCCTGCAGGTGACCGGCATCTGGAACGACTTCCTGTTCGGCGTCGTCTACACCCGCCCCGACACCTATCCGATGACGGTGCAGCTCAACAACATCGTCAATTCGGTGCAAGGCGTGAAGGAGTACAACGTCAACATGGCCGCCACCATCCTGACCGGCCTTGTGCCACTCATCGTATACTTCATTTCCGGCAAGCTTTTCGTGCGCGGCATCGCCGCCGGTGCGGTGAAAGGGTGATGGCGATGACGGCAGCCAACGGCACCAGCGTTTCGATCCAGGACCTGTCCCTAAATTTCGGCTCTGTATCGGTGCTGCAGACCCTCAATCTCGAGGTCGCAGAGGGCGAGTTCATCGTGCTGCTCGGTCCCTCGGGCTGCGGCAAGTCGACCTTGCTCAACTGCATCGCCGGGCTGCTCGATATTTCCGAAGGCCGCATCTTCATCAAGGGCAAGAACGTCACCTGGGAGGAGCCCAAGGATCGCGGCATCGGCATGGTGTTCCAGTCCTATGCGCTTTATCCGCAAATGACGGTGGAGAAGAACCTGTCGTTCGGCCTGCGCGTTGCCGGCGTGCCCAGGGATGAGATCGCCAAGCGCATCGCACGCGCCGCCGAGATCCTGCAGATCGAGCCGCTTTTGCAGCGCAAGCCCGCGGCCTTGTCCGGCGGCCAACGCCAGCGCGTGGCGATCGGGCGGGCGCTGGTGCGCGACGTCGATGTCTTCCTGTTCGACGAGCCACTATCCAATCTCGACGCCAAGCTGCGCTCGGAACTGCGCGTCGAAATCAAGCTTCTGCATCGCAAGCTGCAGAACACCATGATCTACGTCACCCACGACCAGATCGAGGCGATGACGCTGGCCGACCGTATCGCGGTCATGCGCGGCGGCGTCATCCAGCAGCTCGACGCGCCGCAGACGATCTACAACCGGCCGGTCAACCGTTTTGTCGCGGGCTTCCTCGGCTCGCCGGCGATGAATTTCCTCGAAGGGGAGCTGGAAGCCGGTGCTGCTCCGGCGTTCAGGACCGACGGTGTTTCGGTGCCGCTCGACCGCTATACCTTTGACGGCACGGAGCGCCCGGCCGGCGCTTGCGTGCTGGGCATCCGGCCTGAACACATCGCTTTCGGTGACGCTGCAAAGTCGATGCCGTTTTCCGCCGGCGGTTCGGTCGAGATCGTTGAGCCGATGGGTTCCGACACGCTGGTGTGGACCAAGCTTGCCGGCCGCAACTTCTCCTTCCGCGTCGAAGCGGAACGGACGCTGCGCAGCGGCGATCCGATCCAGTTCGGTTTCGATCCGGCGCGCGCCTCGCTGTTCGACGCTGCGACCGGCAATCGCCTGTGACCCTCTAGAATCATCCGCAAACCATCCTCCCAAGAACGACCGAAACGATCCCCCGAAAACATCCCCAAGCCTTAACCACCCAAGAAACGGACAGAGACGATGAACTGGTCATTCCAACTCTACAGCGCCCGCAATTTCCAGCCGTGGGACGGCATCCTGAAAATGCTCGGCAAGCTCGGCTACAAGGAAGTCGAAGGTTTCGGCGGCGTCTATGACGACCCCACGGCGTTCCGCGCCGAACTCGACAAGAACGGGCTTTCGATGCCGACCGGACATTTCTCGATCGATGCGCTGGAGAATGATTTCGACGGGGTACGCAAAACAGCCGACGCACTCGGCATCACGCTCGTCATCTGTCCCTATCTGCTGGCCGAGCAGCGGCCGGCCGACGCTGCCGGCTGGCGCGGCTTTGGCGAGCGTCTGGCCAAGGTCGGCGAGACCGCAAAAAAAGCCGGCTACGGCTTTGCCTGGCACAACCATGATTTCGAGTTCAAGACACTCGCCGACGGCTCGGTGCCGCAGGATCACATCCTGTCGGCTGCGCCCGACATCGGCTGGGAGATGGACGTCGCCTGGGTAGTCCGCGGTGGCGTTGATCCGCTGCCGTGGATCGAAAAGCACGGCAAGCGCATCAGCGCCGTCCATGTCAAGGACATGGCCAAGTCAGGCGAAGGCCTTGACGAGGACGGCTGGGCGGATGTCGGCCACGGCACCATCGACTGGGCCGGCCTGATCAAGACACTTCGGGCGAAGAGCGCGGCCAAATATTACGTCATGGAACAGGACAACCCCAACGATATCGAGCGCTTCGCCAGCCGCTCGCTCGCATCCGTCAAGGCTTACTAGGAACAATCATCATGGCAAAGAAACTGGGTATCGGCGTCATCGGCTGCGGCAACATCTCGAAAGCGTATTTCTCGCTGGCGCCGCTGTTTCGCGGCATCGAGATGCGCGCCTGCGCCGACATCAACATGGACGCGGCCAAGGCACGGGCGAAGGAGTTCAAGCTGCGCGCCGAGACCGTCGAAGAACTGCTCAAGGATGACGAGATCGACATCGTCGTCAACCTCACCATCCCGGCGGTGCACTACGGGGTGTCGAAGCAGATCCTCGATGCCGGCAAGCACGTCTATTCGGAAAAGCCGTTCGTGCTGTCGGTCAAGGAAGGCCTCGACCTCAAGAGCCGGGCCGAGAAGAAAGGGCTGCGCATCGGTTCGGCTCCGGACACTTTCCTCGGCGGCGCGCACCAGCTGGTGCGCAACCTCATCGACACCGGCGCGCTCGGCAAGATCACCAGCGGCACCTGTCATGTGATGGGCCACGGCATGGAGCACTGGCACCCCAATCCCGATTTCTTCTTCCAGCCGGGCGCCGGGCCGGTGCTCGACATCGGGCCCTACTACATCACCAACCTGATCCAGCTGATCGGGCCGGTGAAGCAGGTGGCGGCCTTCGCGACGACGCCTGCCAAGGAACGCACGATCTCGTCGAAACCGCGCGCGGGCGAAAAAATCCCGGTGAACACGCCGACGACCATCCACGGCCTGCTGGAGTTCGAGAACGGCGCCGTGATCACGCTCAACACCAGCTGGGACGTCTGGGCGCATGGTCACGCGCCGATGGAACTCTATGGCGAGACGGGCACGGTGTTCGTGCCGGATCCGAATTTCTTCGGTGGCGACGTGCGCATAACCAAGGCGGCAAAACCGGTGAAGAAACTGCCGAAATGGCAGCATCCGTTCGGCGTGCCCAACGAAATGCACGGCCAGGGCATGATGGCCAACTACCGCACCGCAGGCCTTGCCGACATGGCGCTGGCGATCGCCGAGGGCCGGCCGCATCGTTGCTCGATGGAGCTCGCGCTGCATGCCGTCGATGTCATGACCGGCCTGTTGCGGTCGGGCGAGACCGGCAAGTTCGTCGCCATGCAGACCAGCTGCGAGCGGCCGGCTGCACTCGGCGTCAAGGACGCAAAAGGACTGTTGGCGAAGCAGAAATGAGGTAGAAGGGTGTCGGCGCGCTCGCGCCGACACCCATACAATCCAGGATCTGTACCCATGCGCTGGCAGCCGGCTGAACACCGCTATGAGAAAATGCTCTACAACAGATGTGGGCGATCCGGCCTGAAACTGCCGGCGATCTCGCTCGGCCTGTGGCACAATTTCGGCAACGACACGCCGCACAACACCAAGCAGGCGATCGCGCGCAAGGCCTTCGATCTCGGCATCACCCATTTCGATCTCGCCAACAATTACGGCCCGCCGCCCGGCTCGGCCGAGATCGCCTTCGGCGAGATATTGCGCACCGACTTCGCCGGCTATCGCGACGAGCTGATCATCTCGACCAAGGCCGGCTATGAGATGTGGGCAGGGCCTTATGGCGAATGGGGCAGCCGCAAATATGTGCTGGCGAGCCTCGACCAGAGCCTGAAGCGGATGGGGCTCGACTATGTCGACATCTTCTATTCGCACCGCTTCGATCCGGATACGCCGCTTGAGGAAACGATGGGCGCTCTCGACCATGCGGTGCGTTCCGGCAAGGCGCTCTATGCCGGCATCTCGTCCTACAATTCGCAGCGCACGCGCGAGGCCGCCGACATATTGAAGCAGCTCGGTACGCCCTGCATCATCCATCAGCCGAGCTATTCGATGCTCAACCGCTGGGTCGAAGAGGACGGACTGCTCGATACGCTGGAAGGGCTCGGTGTCGGATCGATCGTGTTCTCGCCGCTGGCGCAAGGCATGCTGACCGACAAATATCTCGGCGGCATCCCCGAGGGTAGCCGCGCCAGCCAAGGCAAGTCGCTGCGGCCCGCCTTCATCAACGAAAAGACCATCGCTAACATCCAGGCGCTGAACGCGATCGCCGGCAAGCGTGGCCAGACGCTGGCGCAGATGGCGCTGGCCTGGGTGCTGCGCAAGGGCCGGGTCACCTCGGCGCTGATCGGCGCCAGCCGGCCCGAACAGGTCGAGGACTGCGTCGGCGCGCTCAAGGTGCTCGAGTTCAGCGATGCCGAGCTCGCCGAAATCGACACTTACGCACGCGAGTCCGACATCAATCTGTGGGCGGCGTCGGCCGAGCGCAAAGGCCCGCCGCGGAAGTAAGCGGAACAGCCGGCACCGGACATGAATCAAAACGGCGGGAAAGATCCCGCCGTTTTGCGTTTATCAAGCTTCGGGCCCGTTCAGGGCTTCTTGGCCGTGCCGAGACCGGCCTTGGGCGCCGCCGCGGCTGCCGGAGCCGGGGTCTTCATCTTGGCTTCGATCCAACCCGTATAGTTGGCCAATCGCGTGTAGATGCCATAGGCATTCTTGTGGCCGCAAGCGGCGGTGCCGTCGGACGGACCTTCGCCCCAGGAGACGACGCCGACCTGGACCGGACCGTTGGCGCCGGTCATGAACAGCGGACCGCCGCTGTCGCCGTTGCAGGCGTCGCGTTCGCCGCTGTCGGTGCCGGCGCAGATCATGTTCTTGGTCAGCGGATCCGACATATCGGCGGCGATCGCATTGGCGGCGGCATCGATGCCCTTTTCCGAATAACGCATCCGATGCGAGAGATCACCAAGTGCCGCCTTCAGGTCATGCGCATAGATCGACTTGATGCCGCTGTTGCAGGCAGCGCTCGGCTCGAGATCGAGATCGGCCACCATCAGCGCGGTCGGGAAGGTGCCGTCCTGCATCTTGCCCCAGCCGATGACCGTGGTCTTGCCGCTGTCTGGCGTCGGCTCATTGGTGATCTTGATGACCGGCGCATCGGCGGGCTCCGCCAGCCGGAGCAGGCCGAGATCATTGTCCAGCGTCTGTTCGCTGTAGCCCTCGTTGACGATGACCTCGACCACCTTGTAGCGCTTGCCTTCGGTAAGATCGGTGGCGCCGGTCAGCACGGTCACCGTGTCGGGCGAAATCGGCCGGCCCTTGTCGTTGAGGCAGTGCGCCGCCGTCAGCACCCATTGCGGAGCAATCAGGCTGCCGCCGCAGAATTGCGCGTTCGGCTGCGAGGCCGGGCTGGGGTCCAGCCGGGCGCTGGTCAGCAGCGCCACCTGGAACGGATAGGCCCCTTTGTCGGCTTCCTTGCCGCCATAGACGCGGTCGGCCCCGTCGGGATTCTCGGCCTTGGCCTTGTCCCGGGATTCGGCAACGCGCTGCATCGGCGAGACCGCCGCTTCCGGCCTGGCGGCGTCGTCGGCTGCATAGAGCGCGTTGACGGCGGGGAAAGCGGCCGCGATGCCCAGCAGCGATGCAGCGGCAAGCGGCCTGAACCGATGGATAATGTTCACCTTGAAACCCTCCTGAGATGAAAATTGCCGAGCCATGCCGCCATGACGCATAACCAACAGAAGCGGTAGCGGTACCTCGATCGCCTTCTGCCAGAACGAACGACATCCGCGCGGTTATAAAACCGAAATACCACTTTTGCTAATCGTGCCCCATCGGGCAGAGCCCACCCAAACCCTATAGCCCCCCACGGGCTACGTGGAAGCGATTTGTCATTGCCAATGTTGGATTATTTTAGGCAGTATATCGACGCGGGTGCGTTTGGCGGAGGGCTTTAACGAGGCCGCCCGGACCGATGATCCGATACGGGCGGGTAACCAAACTAATTTTTTAACTCCACCACGATCTCGACAATATTTCTGTATTTTGCTCCACTCCTTGCTGACTTTTGGGAGAGTCTCACCATGACGAAACTGACAAGCACTATCATTGCGTCCGCACTGCTATCCACCGCACTGTGGACGATGCCTGCCTTCGCCGCCGATCCCGGCTCAGCGAATGCCGGCAATGGCGAAAGCATGCGCGATCTCGGAACGGGCGACTACCAGCCCGGCCGTGCAAAGCCGATCGCGCCGCCGAAACTGACCGAAGATGAAGCCAGCCGGGCAGCGCCGCTGACCGACGAGGGCACGGCGGTCAAATCCTATGGCATCGTCGGACGTTCCGCCGATGGCAAGGACATCAAGATCGGTGCAGGCGAGACGCTGAAGGACCTTGTCATCAAGGAATTGAACGCGCCCGCCAACACACCGAACGCCGACAAGACCGGATTGACGGGCGGCGACGAAGCCGGCCGCCAGGTGTTCGGGGCCGACGATCGCGAGCAGATCAAGAACACCAAGACCTACCCGTTCACCGCGATCGGGTATATCGAAGGCAAAGCCAAGAGCGGTTACGGCAGCTGCTCGGGAACCCTGATCGGTCCGCGCACGGTGCTCACCGCCGCGCATTGCCTCTACAGCAATGAAGACAAGGCTTGGCTCGACGACGTCATCTTCGTGCCGTCGCTCAACGGCAACACCGCCGACGATGCACCGTTTGGCGCTTTCAGCTACGAGAGCGTCTATATCCTGCAGGGCTTCATCGACAATTATCAGGGTTACTACGGCTCGGTCATTCCGTGGGACCTCGGCATCATTACGCTGAAGCAGGATGTCGGCACCAATCTCGGCTGGCTGGGTTATGCCAACTATGAGAACCTCGGCGATTTCACCGCAAACATCGTTGGCTATCCCGGCGACAAGCCGATGGGAACGATGTGGAAGGCGACCTGCGAAGTGAAAGCCGAAAACGTCGGCGCGGAGTATTTCCAGTACGACTGCGACACCTATCCGGGGTCGAGCGGCAGCTCGGTCTACGCCTACGACAATGGCGCCAAGCAGCGCGTCGTCACCGGCGTGAACGTGGCCGAAAGCCCCAACGCCAACACTGCGGTGCGCCTGAACGCTGCCAACGTGGCGTGGATCAACAGCCTGTACAAATAAGGCCCGATCTTTCGCCGGCAAACAGCGGCGATAACCAGCACTACCAAACCGGCGGCGGGACGTTCCTGCCGCCGGTTTTTTGTATCGAAACACCTCTCTTGCACTGTGTTACAGCGGTGCTTACGCTAGGCGATCCAAGGGGTTGGGTAAGATGGCGCGGGCAAGAATGATCTTCGGAGTCAAAGCGATGGCGGCTGCATCCATGCTGGCCGCACTGACATGCTTTTCCGCTATGGCCGATCAAGGCGGTGCCACACCCGATGGCGCCTGGGCCGAGCGGGTGCAAATCCTCTATAAAAGCGAAACACGTTCGGTGCTGCGCAAGAATGTACGGGTCTGGGATTCCCACCCGGAATTGGGTCTTGATTTCACCTGGGAGCCGGCAGCCGGCGTGTCGCCGGACCGCACCGTCGCAGCCGACGGCACCGTCAACGGCAAGGGCAGGCTGGTCTGGCGCGTACGCGGCTCGGCGAGCTATGACCCCAAGACGATCTATTCCAGCTATTTCGGCGAGATCAGGAATGGCCGCCCCGAAGGACAAGGCCGGCTGGAGCTGCGTTCAGGCGAGGTTCTCGACGGCCGTTGGGTCGCCGGCCAGCTCGACGGCCATGCGATCCATGTCGATGCCGACGGCAATCGCTATGAAGGGCAATTCAGGGCCGGTGTGCCGAATGGCGAGGGCAGGCTGGAGACGAAGACAGGCGAGATATTCGTCGGCTCTTTTGCCGATGGGCTGAAGGACGGCAAGGGCCGCACCCGGCTGCCCGGCGGCACCGTCTACTGGTCGCAATGGGCGATGGGCAAGGAGATCGGCGGTGCGCGCCCCGACGTGCTGGCCGATGCCAGAGTGGGCGGGTTGCTCAAGGCGCAGACCGGCGGCGGTTCCGCCGACAAGGTCGAGATCGGCATTGCCGTCGACCAGCGCATGTCGCAGCAGGCCGACATGCAGTACCAGCATCTGGTGCGCGACGAAGACATCGCGATCTATCCGGTGTCGGACCAGTACAACGATGCCTGGAACGGCACCGGAGAGATTCGTACCGGCAATGTCTATGAAGGCATGGACTGGGAGACGGCGCCGGCCTTCGCCGAAGTCGACCTCAAGACCACCGACCAGTCGAGGGTCAAGATCGACAGCCTGGAAATGAAGGTGGCCGCGAGCGAGGCCTACCGCAAGCCGATGCTGTCGATCAGCGAGCACTATGGCTGCGTCGGCTTCCGCCCCGACTTCTCGATCGTCAACAATGGCTGGGGCGACGTGAAAGACATGAAGATGTCGATCCAGTTCACCAGGACCGACGAGGAGGACAACGCGACCGGCGAGCCGAGCCGCATGTTCACGAAGGACATCGGCACTTTCGGCGATGGCGTCGACGTCTCGATCAAGGACGTGCTGACTGAAGCCGGCGTCGACACAACCACGCTCGAGACCGAGCGCTTCACCTGCCCGTCAAGGGACAGCCTGGATGTCTGCCGCGCCCAGGTGGCCAACAAGGTCAAGTTCGGCGACGTTGCCGATTACATCAGCGGCAGCGTCGAGAAAATGAGCGTGACCGGGATTGGCAAGCTCGATTATTCCTGGGCGGACGATCAGGGCGCTGTCTACCAGCAGAGCGAGCCGTTTCGCGTCATCGTCTCGCTGGTCAGCATCGAGGTCCCAGAATCGCTCGCCGAATGCGGCGATGGCGGCGGCGCGTCGCCCGAAGCGCTGCGCTACCAGAACATCGAATTTCCGATCGGCAAGACCGATTACAGCATCCCCATGCCGGTGCGCGGCAACAAGAATCTCAGCGCCTACACGGCACGGCTGAAAATGTGGTCGTCAATGTCGTCGATCCATCGCTTCAGCATCGCCGCCCATTTCGCCGATGGCAGCACACGCGAGAGCAAGCCGGCCACGTTCTTCTATTTCAGGCCGAAGCAGTCGCTGTTCGAAACCAGCACCAAGCCGGCGGTCTGCTATCTGCCGGAAGATCTGCAAGGCTGTTGAGGTCCTGTCACGTCCTTTCGGGAATCGCGTCATTTCGAGCCCATCTCGAAAAAATTGGGCAGCGGGATCAGCCGGGCAAAGATCGTGTCCTGGCTGAACACCCTGAGTTCCAGCATCGACCCGGACGATCGTTCGGCTTTCTGGTCGAACAGGAAATTGCCGAGCGAATAGATCTCCGCAACATCGCCGCCGCCGAGCGGCAGGATCGCCTCGCTCGATACATGTGGATGACCGCCGACGATTGCCGTGACACCGCGCAGCCGCATCTGGTCGGCAAGCATCTCCTCGCGCGGCGACGGCTCCGTCTTGTACTCGCGGCCCCAATGGACGAAGGCAATCACCGGCCGCTCGGCATTGTCGTGCAGCAGCCGGTCGAGCAAAGCAGGCGTCAGAAGGTCGGTGTTCCTGGAGCCGTTGGTATCGATGTCGGTCAGCCCGACCAGGTCGAGATCGGCAAGCGCCAGCGTCTCGCCCTGCCCGAAATGGGCGATGCCGGCCGCATCGAGTGCGGCCAGCGTCTCGGCATAGCCTGACGGGCCGAGGTCGTAGGCGTGATTGTTGGCCAGGCTGACAGCGGCGACATGCAATTTCTTGAGCATGTCGATGGCGAGGTCTGCGGGCATGGCCAGCGTCATGTCGTCGATCGCTTCAGGGACGTTGGGCAGGATCACGCCTTCGAGATTGACGATCAGCGGCCGCGAGCGGGTCAGGGCCAGCACGCTTTCGACGATCTTCTCGGCAACACCGTCGCGGACCAGGATCTTCTTCATGGCGCGGCCGAAATTCACGTCGCCCGCGAAATAGTAGAGCTTGTCGTCGGGACGGGCAGGATTGTTGAAGCCGGGGCCGAAGGTGCCGAACAGCGCCACGACATAGCTGGTGGTGCGCTCGACATAGTCGCTTGAATGCGCCTGCGAGTTCTCGTTGGCGACGACCAGCGGCGCAGCACCGAACAGTTCGCGCTGCAGCCTGGTCTGGATATAGAGCGCACCGACCGAATCGGCGTGATCCGGCTGGCGCAGCGCCGCGATGCCGTCGAGCGAACCGGCGGCGAGCATGTTCAGCGTCTGCTGGTCGAAACGCCTGGCTTCGTGCTGCGGCAGATAGTGGGAGAAATCGGTGGATTCGACGATCAGCGTGTCCTTGTCGACGATCGCTTTCAGCGCCTGCGCCAGCCGGTCCCAGTCGCCGCGCTTCGCCTTGACCGACATCGCCACCGGCACGATGGTTGCCTCGGGAAAATAATGGTGCAGGAAGGGCAGCATGGCTTGAACGCCGTGCTCCTTGGCGAAGAGGCAGGAGTCCTCGACCATCTCGCTGTTCGCCTGGATAAGGCGCAGGGCTGCCGTGTCGGCCAGGACCGGGCCAAGCACAGTGTCGAAGCCGCGCGTCGTGGTGGCGAAGAGTTTCTGCGTCTTATGGAAATGGTCCGGCGACAGGATGACGATGCGCTTGTAGCGGAAGCCGGACGCGGCGTGGAAACCGAGTGCGACGAGATCTGCGACGAGCAGGTGGTGGGGGACTGTGATGCCGGTGAGGCGTTGGTTGGACGGCTCGATTCTGGCGACGGCGGCGATGGCGTCGGTGAAGAGTGTGGGGTCGGAGTAGAAGGACGGGAAGTTTGTGTCGCCGGGCGGGCAGGTGATGGGGGCGGCAGACGCTTGAAGCACTGAGAGGATAAGCAAGGCGGTGGCAAAGATCAGAATGCTGGTCCGTGCCCAGGCACCCCCCGCTGTCCTGCCGGACATCTCCCCCGCAAGGGGGGAGATTGGATGTCGCCTCGACTTTCGCCAATCACCAACCTTGAAAATAGATCTCCAGCAATGAAGAGACTGATCTCCCCCCTTGCGGGGGAGATGGCCGGCAGGCCAGAGGCGGGTGCCTGGGTGCCGACCTCTCACGGCTCAGCCAGCACAATGTTCTCCACGCCGCCGACATAGTAGAACGGCTTCTGCTTGGACGCGGTCAGCCGCAGCACTTCGCGCGAGATGTAGTCGGCGAGGCCGAACAGCGTCACGCCGCCGTCGGAGGTCTTGGCCCGGCCGCGCAGGCCTTCGAGGATCGAATAGGTGAAGACGCCATGGCCGAGCTCGGGCAGTTCGGCGGCGGTGTTGTTGGCAGCGGTGGCCGAGAAGACGACGATGCGTGCGTCCTGCGCGTCTTTTTCCAGGCGCGGGTTGAAGGCGTTGGCGGCGTGGCAGGTGTCGAGCAGCATGAAGCGCATGCCCTTGGCCCGCTCAACCGATTTCTGGATGTCGCCCCAGTCGACCAGCGAGGAGCGCTTCCAGCGGTCGGCATCCTGTTTGCGGCCGTCCGTGGGGATGAAATAATAATCTTCGTCGATGTTGATGCCGTGACCGGCGACGAAAATGATGGTGGTGTCGTTCTCGCCGGGTCTGTCGAGAAAGTCGGCGAGCTGGTCGTTGATCGTGTCGGAATCCGGTTCCAGGATGGTGTCGGCGCTGGCGACCTTGAACACGTCCTTGCCGGAATCGGGCGCCTCATCCAGCGCTTCGCGGTTGACCAGAACCAGCGTCTCCATCGCCGAAAACAAGGGCGCGGATTTCTGCGAGATCACCTTGAGGAATTCGGTGGCGTCATCGACGGGATAGCGCAGATCGCAGGCGTGGCCGGCGCATGCATCGGTGAGGAAAGGATATTTGTCGACGCCGATCACGGCGACGTAGAGCTTGCCCTTGTTGGCGGGCTTTTCGGTTTTCCTGCCAAGTGCTGTGACACTGCGCTCGGTCAGATAGCCGAACTCGTTGGTGCCGGTGATGCGAATGGTATTTTCGCCATTCTCGACCGGCACTTCGACGATGGTGCTCTTGCCGCCATCGGCCGAGCGCGCCGTGACATTGCCGACATTGCGGCTGTTCGACAGGATCGAAAATCCGGCGACATCGGCGCCGGCTTCCTGCGCGCCCGAAATCTCGACGGCGACATAGCCCTCGCGGACGTTGCTCTGGTCGGCGGCAAGCTTGATGCCGAATTCCGGCGGTTTGCGCTCGAGCAGCTTTTCCAGCTGGCGGTCGACGCCGGGGCGCATTTCCTGAACCGCCTGTTCGGCGCTGCGCAGGATGATGGCCCGGCGCACCATTTCCGGGCTCCAGAGATATTTTTTCAGCTGGCCGGCGCTGATGAAACGCCCTTCGTGGTCGCGACCCTGATTGACGTGCCAGCCTATCAACTTGTCGCCGTCGGCGGAGGAATAATAGTAGCCCTGCGGCATCCAGGCGATCCATTCGGAGCCGGCGAAGAACATCGACACTATCAGTTTGTGTGTCTTCAAATTCCACAGCCGCACGGTCTGGTCGGCGCTGCCGGTGACCAACAGCCCTTCCTTCTCGGCGGCAACCATGGCGTTGATCTCGCCGGTGTGGCCGGTGAATTCACCCGATAGCTCGGCGGTCGCGGTTTTGTATTCCAACAGCGTGCCGTCGCTGCCGCCGGTGATCAGGCCAAGCCCATTGCCGATCAGCGTGTAAGCCGAATGGACGAAGCCATTGGTGGCGGCATTCTCGATGCTGTGCATCACCTTTCCGCCGCTCGCGATTTCGAGCACGGCATTCTCCAGGCCGTCCTTGCCGCCGGGGGCAGCACGGAGCGACCACTCACCCTCTGCGAGTGCCGCGCGGGCATAGGCGCCCTGTTCCGCAAACGCCACCGGGTCCTCGAAGAACCGCTCGGCCGTCGGTAGCGCCAGCACCTTGTCCAGCGTGCCCTGCAGCTCGGGACAGGACACGCGTTCAGGGCAGGGGTTGGTGTTGCCCCAAGCGATGGAGCTGCTCGCCGCATCGATCCCGATCGCCGTCACCGGTTCGCCGACCCCTTGCAGCAGCGCCTTGCGCTCGCCGGTCATGGGGTTCCAGACCTGGATGGCGTTGCGGGTGCCGCCGGCTGTCGCCACCAGCGAGCCGTCGGCATTGCCGGCGCCAGCAAAGACCGTGCCGTCATGGCCGTTATAGTCGAGCAGTTGCTCGCCGCTGTCGGTATTCCAGACCACCGAGCGATGCTTGTCGGCGCAGCGATAGCTGCATGACGCCACAAGCCGCGAACCCGTCGCGAAGCTCAGAGCGCCGATCTGGAAATCCTGCTTCGGCATGGCGCGGACGAATTTGCCCGTGCTGGCCTGCCAGAGCTGGACGTCGCCGTCCTTGCTGCCGGTGGCGAACAGCCTGCCATCCAATGACACGGCGAGTGCGGCGACGCCGACATCGCGCAGCGGTTCGGCCTCGGCGGGCAAAGCGATTTCCTCTGACTTGGCGACGTCCCAGAGCCGGATGCCATTGTCGGTGGTCGTCGCTGCCAGCCGGGTTCCCGCAGCGGCGAAGGCGAGCTTTTCCACACGCCAGGAATCGGCATCGAATTTTTCCGCCAGCGTCCAGCCCGACGCGGATTTGTCGTCCGCCCGCCAGAGGTAGACGAAACCATCGCCACCGCCGGCGGCGAGCGTGTTTCCGTCGGGTGAAAAGGCGACATCATAGATGGCATAGTCGGCGGCCTTGAGCACGGTTTTGATCCTGCCGGTGGCGAAATCGAACAGCCTGATATCGCCATAAGGGGGCTTGTCGCCGATGCCGGCGCCGAAATAACCGCCGGCGGCGATCGTCTTGCCATCCGGCGACACGGCAATCGCAAAGACCTTGCCGTCATTGCCATTGCCAAGATAGCCGCGAATGGTGCGCAGCGTCACCCCGCTCTGCCAGTCCCAGATGCGGATGGTCTTGTCGTCAGATGCGGAGACCAGTTCCTCGCCGTCCGGCGTGAAGGCAAGGTCGGTGACCCTGGCGCTGTGGCCGCCGGTGTTGAGATCGAGGTGGAAATCGAGGTCCTCGGCACCGGCGGTTGACGTTAACGCCAGAAGACCGACCAGGATTAGCCACCGGATAGCACGCAAGGGATGGGAGCTGCCCGGCACCTTGTTGCGCCGCTATTTGGAGTCGGCGGGCGGCGCCGACCCGTGACGCACATAATTCTCGATCGCCTGGGCATAACTGGCGGAACCGGCCTTGCGCTCTTTTTCGATGTAGCCGGCAAAATAGCTCCAGAACGACACCGCATAGTCGCGGAAATAGGCATCGGCGACATCGCGCGAACAGAGCTTGCCCTCAACGCAGATGGAGAGACGATTGAGGAAATAGACGATGCGATCAAAATTGTCGTTGAAATCGGCGATCGGCATGGTGCCGCCGCCGGCAGTCATCGCCTCAATGCCAATGCGTTGCCGGAAGACCCGTTCCTCGGTCGGCGACGGCGTGGCGCTGAGCAGATTGTCGTATTTGGCGTTGAGCGACGAGAGGCGCTCCTTGAGCGCGCGCTGCGCCTGCTGAAAATCCTTGCTTTCCCAAAGCTCGACCAGCGACATCGTCTGCTCGACGCGCTTCTGTTCCTGGTTTGCCAGAAACTGGAAGACCGAGAAGCCCAAGGTGAAGACGATCGCCAGGCGCACGGCGAGACCCGACCAGGCATAGATCAGCATGCGCCAGTCGCGGTCGGTGAACGGGTTGGCTTCCTTCTTGATCTCGTGACTGCTCGGCCACGGAAAGCCTTCGGTGGTTTCGGGCAAGGTCGCCGGCTTCTTGGCCGGCGGAGGCGCCGATGTGGCTGGCGATTTTTGCGTTGCAGTGCCCCCCGGCTTTTTCATCCGCAGCTGTCCAGTCGGATAATGGCGGTGGGATCGAGCACGATGCCGGGTGTCTCCAGCTTCTTTTTCAGGCAATCGAGCTGCGTGCGCGAAATCATGAACTGCACGTCCGGTTCGGCAGCCGCCTTGCTGGGTGACGGCAAGGGCTCGACCACGCCGCGCGAGGCGCAGCTGGAGAGATCGACGACAACGGCCGTGTTGCCGGTCTTGGCGATCTGGTCGTACTGGTCGAGAAAGCAGGTGGCGAGCTCGGAGTTGGTGACGATCTGCTTGGCGCACAGGCCGCAATTCTCGTCCGCCGAGGCGCTGGCAACCAGCAACAGGCTTCCGGCAAGGCCGGCCGTCGCTGCACGCCAGGAGAGCACGGGGATAGTCACTGATGTCCTCATCTGTTGCATTCAGCCGCGGCGCATAGAAGTGTCGCGAGCCGGGAATGTTCATATATCACGCCGGCAAGAGCCGGCGAAGCGATGTCAGGTCAGGCGCGGGGCACCGTCTCCATCGGGAAGATCATCACCGCGCCTTTGGGACCGCTCTTGTCGGCAAGCCGCATCACCGAGCGCGTCGCCGGCGCCATGCCGATGTCGGCCAGCATGTCGGAAAAACCAGGCGTTCCCGATGCGGCACGCGTCACGGCGCGCACGCCTTCCTGGGCAAGAAAGCTCAGATCCTCTTTCTCGCTCTGCGGCGGCGCCTCGGTCAGCACGGCAATCATGCGCTCCATGCCGAAGCTGGTGTCGGTGAAGGCGAGCAGCCCTTCCTTCAGGCCCTGATCGGCCTGCTGGTTGATCGGCGCCAGCCGCTCGGCGACGATATGGGTGATCGAATAGTCGCTGCCGATGTAGAGCACGTTGATGTCGACGAACTCGTCGGACCCGTTCTTGGCCGCAATGTGTACCTGATCGCCCGGCGAAACGCGCGGCACCGTCGAGGATTCGATCGGCTCCAGCACATCGCTGTCCTGGCGCTTGATCAGGAACTGGACGCTGACCTCGTCCGGCCGGTAGTCGGACGCCGCGGCGAGCCGCGACAGGCCGGTGGCGCGGAAGATCGTGGTCAGGTTCTTGGCTGTGTTTTCCGCAAGCTTGTCGCGGCCATCCTGATGGATGACGATGCGCGGCGGCTTGCTGCCGTCCTTCAAGCTGATGTCGCCGGACGCCGGCAGGAACCACAGCGCCGGTTCGTCGCTGGCGTTGGCGGCAGCGCCGTCCATGGATTTTTCGCGCAGCACCGCAAGCCGCAGATCGGCGCTCTTGCCGGGCTCGACCAGCGCGATGTGGAAGCCGGACTTCGGCTTCGCCACCAATTCGTCCAGAACCGAATTGACCAGCTCGGTTTCTTTATCGAGCCCTGCGGTCGGCGCCGGCTTTGCCACCAGCAGCTTGTAGTCGACTGCGAGTTCGGCAACGCGCGCATAGGCGCCGGCGGGCACCGCCGTCGGCGCAAGCGCCGGCTTGCCGTCGAATTCGACCGGTGCGAGCTGGCTTTCGAGGTTTTTTGCCAATTTCACTTCGAGATAGCCGACGGCGTCGGAGAGCTTCGACAGCGCCGAAGGCAAAATGGCGAGCTTGCTGCCGGGGGTCAGACCCTGCAGCAGCCCGGCGCCGATCGCGACATCGCCGTCCTTGACGGCAATCGGCCATTGCATGACGGCGTCGGTCTTGTCGGTGCCGAACACGCGGGCGTCCAGTTCGCCCTCGAACAGGGGCGTCGGCCTTGTGCGGCCGTCGGCCGAATATTGCTGCAGCACGGCCTGGCCGAGCTGGCGATAGGTGACGTTGGGGTTCTCGGCCAATTTCGACAGGATGGTGAAGGTGAACAGGCCGAAGCGCGGCGCGTCGGGCGTGCCCTTGGGCAGCGGCATTTCCGGCGTCGTCTCGACCGTCTGCGCGGCATAGAAGGCGACCAGCTTGCCCCTGGCGATCGGCTCTGCGCCGGTCGGCGTCAGGTTGAAGGCCGGCTTGCGGCCGCCATTCTCGTCGAAACCGCGCGATGCGCTTGCCGAGATGTCGTCATAGGCCTTCACCGCCGCTGCTCTCGCCGCGTTGTCGCCGCCGACGAGGTCGGCGAACTCGACCTTGCGCTCCAGTTCGTCATCGACTTCCGCGGCGCGCGTCGCGGTGCCCGAATGGCAGCAGTCGAACACCACCCAGACAAAGGCGCCCTTGTCGCGGATGGCGTCGAGTGCGGCGCCGACCTCGTTGTCGACCAGCGCGTTCGGCACGCCCTCTTCGCGGTTGATCCATTTGTCGATATCGGACGGCAGGAAAATCTCGTCGAGGCCGTCGGTCTCGTCACCGGCCTTGGCTTGCGGCTGCTGGGCGCCGTGGCCCGACAGATGCAGATAGACGAAATCGTCGCGTTGCACCTTGCCGGCGAGGTCGGCAAGGGCGGCCTTGATCGCCGCATGCGTCGGCGGGCCGTTGGCGCCTTCGACGTCCTTGGCGAGCAGGATCACATTCTCGGCCGAGAACTTCACCGGATCGGGCGTGTTCTTCAGGAGATAGTCGCGCACCAGGCCGGCATCGTTCTTCGGCCCGATCAGCCAGTTCTTCTGCGGCAGGTTCGGATAGTCGGTGCAGGCAACCAGCAGCGCGTGATAGGTGCGCGAGGCGGCGAGAGCGCGGAACGAAACCGTACCGGCAGCCACAAGCGCCGACGTGCCGACGAGCAGCGTCCGTCGTGTCAGTTTGATCATAATTGCTTCCCCAAGCCCGATCGAATTTGCAAGTGCGGCACCTTTCGTCGCGAATTTTGTCAGTATTTTGAATGTGGTCGGTGCCGTCAATCGGCGGTGGTGGTCATGGTGTCGATGGCGATAACGGAAACAGTGGCAAAAAGCCTGCTTCATCGCTATCTCAAGAGAATTGAGACCGTCGCATGGCAGAAATGATTTGCGAGCGGCGCTGGATCAAACAGATGGAACGTGATGTCGTCCGAGAACCGCTCCACACTTTTCGGCATCATGCTCTAAACGATCGGAAAACGGGATCATGGCGGCAAGGGATGTGCTGACGAAGAATCAGCTGAGCGTGCTCGAAAAGCTCGAGGCCGCCAGCGGACCGCTCAGCGCCTATACGCTTCTCGACCAGCTGCGCGAGCGCGGTTTCCGCGCGCCGCTACAGGTTTACCGGGCGCTCGACAGCCTGGTGAAGTCAGGCTTCGTGCACCGGTTGGAAAGCCTCAACTCCTTCGTCGCCTGCGCCGAACCGCACGACCATACGCATTCGATGACAGCCTTCGCTATCTGCGACACATGCGGGCAGGTGATGGAGATGTCCGACCATGACGTCGACCATCGGCTGGACGAATGGGTGCGCTCGACCGGGTTTGCTGCGAAGAAGGCGGTGATCGAGTTTCGAGGGACGTGTGCCAAGTGCCTGGCTGAGGCGGCTTAGCTTGCTTCCTACTTGAGCCGAGGCGGTGCGCTATTCTCGAATTCGTTCAAGAATGTCTCATAGACGACGTACCGCGTAGGCCCAGGTGTTAGCTGCTCCATAAGCAGGGGTTTCACCTCGTCGAGCCAAGATAATTTGCCAAGGCCAGACCCGATTTTTGGCAAGGCGATGGATTCTACCCGGTTTTTGTCGGCCCATTTCACAAGCCCGCGAACTGCTTTCCGTAAATAGGGAAGCGTGGCGTGATACATATCTGGCTGGGTTGCCAGATAAATGAAGCCCGGCCGATTGCCGTCTGGCTCCAATGTCCAGATATGACCGCCAATAAACCTGCCGGTCCGAGCATATTTCTTGAACGCAGCCTGCACATTCGGCCACTTTTTCGAAATCTTCAGCGCAAGTCCGGTGCCAAGGCCCTCTTGATTGCCCTCTGCCACGCCTTGAGCGATATAGCTTTCCTTGGCGGCCAGCAGGTCTCCCGTGACAAAGACAATCATCGCACCTTCAATGCGCCTCGTCCCAGTTGTTCGCCGCCCGCGCATCGACATGCAGCGGCACCGACATCGAGATGGCCGGCATCGGCGCGTTCTCCATCACCCTGCGCACCACGGGGATCGTCGCCTCGACTTCCGCTTCAACCGTCTCGAAGATCAATTCGTCATGCACCTGCAAGAGCATGCGGGCGGACAGGCCGGCCTTTTCCAGCGCCTCGTCCATATGCACCATGGCGCGGCGGATGATATCGGCAGCGGTGCCTTGCAGCCTGGCGTTGATCGAGGCGCGCTCGTTGAAGGCACGGATCGACGGGTTTGACGACCGGATCTCAGGATAGTGGATGCGGCGGCCGAAGATGGTTTCGACGAAGCCATGTTCGCGCGCATAGGCCTTTGTTGCCTCGATATAGTCGCGGATGCCGGGGAAACGCTCGAAATACTTCTTGATGTAGGCGCCGGCCTCCTCGCGCGGGATCGACAGCTGGTTGGCGAGCCCAAAGGCCGAGATGCCGTAGATGATGCCGAAATTGATCGCCTTGGCGCGGCGGCGCACTTCGGACGGCATGCCTTCGACCGGCACGTTGAACATTTCCGAGGCGGTGATGGCGTGGATGTCGGCGCCATCGGCGAAGGCCTGCTTCAACTGCGGGATCTCGGCGACGTGGGCAAGCACGCGCAGTTCGATCTGGCTGTAGTCGGCCGAGACCAGTTTCTGGCCCTTGTCGGCGATGAAGGCCGTCCTGATCTTGCGTCCCTCCGCGGTGCGCACCGGGATGTTCTGCAGATTGGGATCGGAGGAGGACAGCCGGCCCGTCGTCGTTGCGGCCAGCGCATAAGATGTGTGCACGCGCCTGGTGTCGGGATGGATGAAACCGGGCAGCGCGTCGGTGTAGGTCGATTTCAGCTTGGTCAGCTGACGCCAGTCGACGATCTTGCGCGGCAGTTCGTGGCCTTCGGCGGCGAGGTCTTCCAGAAGCTGCGCGGAGGTCGACCATTGCCCGGTCTTGGTCTTGGAGCCGCCGGGCAGGCCCATGCGGCCGAACAGGATGTCGCCGAGTTGCTTTGGCGACCCGATGTTGATGCGCTCGCCGACAAGGCCGTAGATTTCCTCTTCCAGCCGTGCCGCGCCTTGCGCCAGCTCGCCGGAGAGCCGCGACAGAATCTGGCGGTCGACCGAGATGCCGCGCTGCTCCATACGCGCCAGAACCGGCACCAGCGGACGCTCCAGCCGCTCATAGACCGAGACCAGGCCCTTGGCGGCCAGCCGCGGCTTCAGCACCTGCCATAGCCGCAGCGCTACGTCGGCATGGCCGGCGGCGTAGGCGGTCGCCCGGTCGATGTCGACCTGCTCGAACCCGACCGAGCTTCTGCCGGAACCGGCGAGGTCCTTGAGCGGCGTCGTGGCATGGCCGAGCCATTTGTCGGCAATCGAGGACAAAGTGTGGTGGCCGGTGCCGGCGTCGAGCACATAGGAAATCAACATCGTGTCGTCGAAGGGTGCGATATCGATGCCGTGGCGGCTCATGACGACGATGTCGTATTTGGCGTCCTGGGCGATCTTGAGCACCGATTTGTCTTCGAGCAAGGGCTTCAGCAGCGCCAGCGCCTCGCGGACCGGAATCTGGTTCTCCAGCGTGCCGCCGCCGAGCAGGTCGCCGGCGCCGCTCTTGTGGGCGAGCGGCACATAGGCGGCGCGGCCGGGGCCGATCGCCAGGGAGAAACCGATGAGGTCGGCCAGCATCGGATCGGAAGACGTGGTTTCGGTGTCGAAGGCGACGATCCCGGTCTCCTTGGCTTGGGCCAGCCAGGTCTTGAGCGTCGCCGTGTCGCGGATGGCGACATAGGCGGCGGGATCGATTTTGGCCGCAGCGGCCGTTTCCAGGCGAAGTGCGGCAAGCAGCGAAGGGGCGTCGCCGGCCCTGGCGGTTTCGGTTTTGGCTTCATCCTGTGTTGCCGCAGGCGCCGCTATGCCGGAACCGACATCGGGGCCGTGCGCGGTGTCGGCGCGCTCGACGGTGACGGCGACAGCCTGCACATCGCCGGCTTCGGTGCTGGTCGCTTCAGCAACGCGCCGGGTCAGCGAGGTGAATTCCATGGTTTTGAGAAAGCCGATCAGCTTCGGCCCATCCGGCGCATGCAGCACGAAATCGTCGAGCCCGTCGGTCACCGGCACGTCGTTCTTCAGCGTCACCAGCTGGCGCGATATGCGCGCCTTGTCGGCATTGGCGATGATGGATTCGCGCCTCTTGTCCTGCTTGATCTCGCTGGCCCGGGCGAGCAGCCCGTCAAGGTCGCCGAACTGTTCCAGAAGCTGCGCCGCCGTTTTCGGCCCGATGCCGGGTACGCCCGGCACATTGTCGACGGAGTCGCCGGTCAGCGCCTGCAGGTCTATCATCTTTTCCGGCGGCACGCCCCATTTCTCGATGACTTCGGGGATGCCGATCTGGCGGTCCTTCATCGGGTCGTACATGCCGACCGTGGGTCCGACCAGCTGCATCAGATCCTTGTCAGAGGAGATGATAGTGGTGTCGCCGCCGGCCTCGCACGCCAGCCTGGCATAAGTGGCGATGAGGTCGTCGGCCTCGTAGCCTTCGATCTCGATGCAAGGCAGGTTGAAGGCCACGGTTGCCTGGCGGATCAGACCGAATTGCGGGATCAGGTCTTCGGGCGGTGCGTTGCGGTTGGCCTTGTATTCCGGGTAAAGATCATTGCGGAAGGTTTTCGACGAATAATCGAAAATGACCGCTAAATGCGTCGGCACGATGCCTACATCGGTGTTGCGGGCGTCCTGCATCAGCTTCCACAACATGTTGCAGAAGCCGGAGACCGCGCCGACCGGCAGCCCATCGGATTTGCGGGTCAGCGGCGGCAGCGCATGATAGGCGCGAAAGATGTAGCCGGAGCCGTCGATAAGGAAGAGATGGTCGCCTTTTTTCATGCCGGCAGGGATAGCGCGGCAGGACGGCGCGGTCCATGGCAAAGGCGGGCTTCCAACAGGTGTTGCGGCGACATGCTGACAGAGCCTGCCTGCCGATAGGTCCTGCTGCTGTTTGCCTCGGCGCTCACGGCTATGTTACAAAAGTGTAATTTTTGTGCCCTTGAAACGCCACGATCCGAGACACAAATAAAGGTCATCGGCAGTTTTCGCCGAGTCCGGAGCAAGGCCCGTCCCCCGCCTATCCCGGACAATTGCGGCAGCCTATCCCCCCTCTCCGGGCTGCCGCATCGTTTCGAGTAAAAGACCGCCGTGGTTCCCCTCCACCACGGCGGTTCTTTTTTGCCTTCTGACAAGTGTTTACGGTCCGTGGTCCAACGATCGCGGGCTTTTCGTTTTGATGCGCTGCCTTTACGGTCCCGGCACCGAAAAGAAAGGCCCGCAGTAATGTCCACCATTTCCTCCGTCCTCGACCGTCTCGACAAAAATCTCGACCAGAGCCTGGAGCGCCTGTTCGGCCTGCTCCGCATCAAGTCGATCTCCACCGATTCAGACTATGCCGCCGACTGCCGCAAGGCCGCCGAATGGCTGGTGGCGGACCTCAAGCTGATCGGCTTCGACGCTTCGGTGCGCGACACGCCGGGACACCCGATGGTGGTTGCGCACCATGAAGGCCCCGCCGGTTCGCCGCATGTGCTGTTTTATGGCCATTACGACGTGCAGCCGGTCGATCCGATCGAGCTTTGGGAGAACGACCCGTTTGCGCCGGCGGTCAAGGAGATCGAGCCCGGTCACAAGGTAATCACCGGCCGTGGCTCGGCCGACGACAAGGGGCAGCTGATGACCTTCGTCGAGGCCTGCCGCGCCTGGAAGCAGGTGCATGGCAATCTGCCCTGCCGCATCACCATCCTGTTCGAGGGCGAGGAGGAGTCCGGTTCGCCGTCGCTGAAGCCGTTCCTCGAGGCCAATGCCGATGAGCTCAAGGCCGATTTCGCTCTGGTCTGCGACACCGGCATGTGGGACCGCGAAACGCCGTCGATCTGCGTTTCGCTGCGCGGAATGGTCGGCGAGGAGGTCACCGTCAAGGCCGCCGATCGCGACCTGCATTCGGGCCTCTATGGCGGCGCCGCCGCCAACCCGATCCGCATCCTGGCGAAAATCCTCGCCGACATCCATGACGAGAACGGCCACATCACCATTCCCGGCTTCAATGACGGGGTCGAGGAAACGCCGTCGCAGATCCTGAAATCATGGGAAACTCTGGGCGAGACCGCCGAAACCTTCCTCGGACCGATCGGCCTCTCGATCCCGTCGGGCGAAAAAGGCCGCTCGGTGATGGAACTGACCTGGGCGCGGCCGACGGCCGAGTTCAACGGCATCATCGGCGGCTATACCGGCAAGGGGTTCAAGACGGTGATCGCGGCGGAAGCGTCGTCCAAAATCTCCTTCCGCCTCGTCCACAAGCAGGACCCCGAGAAGATCCGCGCCGCTTTCCGGAAATTCGTCAAGGCGCGCATTCCCGGGGACTGTTCGGTCGAATTCCACCCGCATGGCGGCGGGCCGGCAATTCAGCTTTCCTACGACTCGCCATTCCTGGCCAAGGCCAAGACTGCGCTGTCGGATGAATGGCCGAAGCCAGCGGTGACGACGGGCAGCGGCGGCTCGATACCGGTGGTCGGCGACTTCCAGACCTATCTCGGCATGGAATCGCTGCTGGTCGGGTTCGGCCTCGACGACGACCGCATCCACTCGCCCAACGAGAAATACGAGCTGACCTCCTTCCACAAGGGCCAGCGCTCCTGGGCGCGCATTCTCGATGCGCTGACGCGCTGAGGAGGCTGGGAAGTTTTCTTGTTGATTTTTCAGCGGATCGCGGCGAGGACGAGTTACGCCGCGATCCGGAGAAAACCATGCCCGACATCCGCTTCCACAAGAACGATCTGCCCGACCTCGCCCACTACAATGTCGACGCGGTGGCCATCGATACCGAGACGCTGGGGTTGAACCCGCACCGCGACCGGCTGTGCGTGGTGCAGATCTCGCCCGGCGATGGCTCGGCCGACGTGATCCAGATCGCGCCCGGCCAGAAGAAAGCGCCGAACCTCGTCAGCCTGCTCCGCAACCGCGGCATATCGAAACTGTTCCACTACGGCCGTTTCGACCTCGCCGTGCTCTACAACGCCTTCGGCGTCATGCCGGAGCCGGTGTTCTGCACCAAGATCGCCTCGCGGCTGACCCGCACTTATACCGACCGGCACGGCTTGAAGGACATCTGCTTCGAACTGCTTGGCGTCGGCCTGTCGAAGGCGCAGCAATCGTCGGACTGGGCGGCCGAGACCCTGTCGCCCGAACAGCTCGAATATGCCGCTTCCGACGTTCTCTATCTGCACCGTCTGCGCGAGGTGCTGGCTGGACGCCTGGCGCGGGACGGGCGCACCAAGGAAGCCGACGCCTGCTTCCGCTTCCTGCCGACGCGTGCCAAGCTCGATTTGATGGGTTGGGACGAAGAGGATATTTTTGCCCACAGCTGATGGCCTTCGGATAACGCTTCCGGCAGCCTTGCAACCAGACACGCGTCGTGGCGTTCTGTCGACTCAATGAGGGGGATGACGTGGCAGACCGCAAACCGATAGCGACCGCCCCGACGGATGGATCCAAGGTCACTGTTCTGTGGAAGGACGGCGCCGGCGTCGTCAGCGAATCCGTCGGGCAATATCGCGACGGCGCCTGGTGGGTCTACACCGACAGCGATACCCAGAAAAAGGTCGACCCGACCAGCTGGCGGCCAGTCTCCAGCGACGATGACGACGATCAATGAGCGCCGCTGGCGGGTGCAACTGCTTTCGCATACCCTGAAGTCGTTGATATCGAGGCCGATTCGGGGCCTTCCGCTCCGTAGCCTCTCTTCCTGGAGGAACGCGTCATGGGCATCGAAAGCCTTCTCATCTTCATCATAATCGGCGCCATTGCCGGCTGGCTCGCCGGCCTCATCGTCTCGGGCTTCGGCTTCGGCCTCATCGGCAACATCATCGTCGGGGTTATCGGCGCCCTGATCGCCGGCTGGCTGTTTCCAAGGCTCGGCTTCGCTATCGGCGGCGGCATTCTGGCTGCCATCATCAACGCAACGATCGGCGCCGTCATCCTGCTGGTGCTGGTCAAGGTTCTGAAGCGAGCTTGACGCTCTAAGTTTTCATTCAACGCAATTCCTCAGGAGAAAGCCTGTGCTTTCCTGGAATTGCTGCCAAAGGAGCGCGCCGTGAAACAGAACACTCTCTATCTCCTTGTCGGCGCGCTCGTTGTCGTGGTCATCGCGCTCGGTGCATATGTCTATCACGAACAGACCAAGCCCAAGGGCGTCGAACTGAAGATCGACGACAAGGGCATCTCGATCCAGCAGAATTGAAATATTCGGGTAGCCAGGGCCTCTGCCTTTTGCGGCAGACAGGCCGCGAGGATGCGGCTTTCGGACCCAGTTGGCGGCAGCGGATTTAGAAATTCTTAAGGAATTTCAGAAGGGTGCATAAACCCTGCTTTAACGCGCCCTTAAACCGCCGCATCTACCCTCCAACCCGAGCGCCATTGACACCGGGAAGACAGCGCAACGCATGGCGAACCGCAGAGACAGTCGCATCGAACCCAGCTTCGAGGGATCGCCAAAGACGAAATCCGCGGCCGGTTTCTCGGTGAACGAGGAGGATCGCGTCGTGCCGGGCAATCGCAAATCCTCCACGGCGCGCAAAACCTCCAGAGCAAAATCATCCTCACGCGGCCGGCGCGGCAAACCCCGGCGCGGGCTGTTCGGCGTGATGGCCCGGATGTTCTACTGGTGCTTCGTGCTCTGCATCTGGGGCGGCATCGCGGTGGCCGGCATCGTCGTCTATTACGGCGCCAAGATGCCGGCGGCCACCACCTGGTCGATCCCCGACCGTGCCCCCAACATCAAGATCGTCTCGGTCGACGGGCAACTGCTTGCCAACCGTGGCATGAGCGGCGGGGAGGCGGTCGGCCTGCACGAAATGTCGCCCTACATTCCGGAAGCCGTCATCGCCATCGAGGACCGCCGCTTCTATTCGCATTTCGGCATCGACCCGATCGGCCTGTCGCGCGCCATGGTGACCAACGTTCTGGGCCGGCGTTTCTCGCAGGGCGGCTCGACGCTGACCCAGCAGCTGGCCAAGAACCTGTTCCTGAAGCCCGACCGCACGCTGGAGCGCAAGGTGCAGGAAGTGCTGCTGGCGCTGTGGCTGGAGCACAAGCATACCAAGGACCAGATCCTCGAAATGTACCTCAACCGGGTTTATTTCGGCTCCGGCGCCTATGGCGTCGAGGCGGCTTCGCGCCGCTATTTCGGCAAGAGCGCGCGCGATGTCACTCTGTCGGAGGCGGCCCTTCTCGCCGGCCTCTTGAAGGCGCCGTCGCGACTGTCGCCGGCGCGGGATCCGAAGGCGGCGGAGGAGCGTTCGCAGCTGGTGCTGGCCGCCATGCGCGACGAAGGCAAGATCAGCGCCAAGGAACTGGCCTCGGCGATGAGCGCGCCGGCAACGCGCGCGCCATCCTACTGGACCGGTTCGGAAAACTACGTCGCCGACACCATCATGGAAGAGCTGCCCGATCTGATCGGCGACGTGCGCAGCGACATCGTCGTCGACACCACCGTCGACCTCAACCTGCAGAAGCTCGCCGAAGAGTCGATCCGCCGGCTGATCGACGAGAGCGGCAAGAAGCTCAATGTCAGCCAAGGCGCGCTGGTCTCGATCGACAATTCCGGCGCCGTGCGCGCCATGGTCGGCGGCTACGACTATTCGACCAGCCAGTTCGACCGCGCCTCCGAAGCACGCCGCCAGCCGGGCTCGGCGTTCAAGCCGTTCGTCTATATGGCCGCGCTGGAAGCCGGCCGCACGCCCGACAGCGTGCGCAACGACGCACCGATCAAGATCGGCAAGTGGACACCGGACAATTACGGCGGCAAATATTTCGGCAAGGTGACGTTGGCGACCGCTTTGGCGAAGTCGCTGAATTCCGTCGCCGCACAGCTGACCATGGAAGTCGGGCCCGACGCGGTGGTCGAGGCGGCGCACCGCATGGGCATCCAGTCCGATCTGATCGCCAACACCTCGATCGCGCTCGGCACTTCGGAGGTGACGCCGCTGGAGCTGACATCGGCCTATGTGCCGTTCGCCAATGGCGGCTACAAGCCCGACATCCATTTCATCCGCCGCATCACCACGACCGAAGGCAAGGTGCTCTATGACGACAATGGCGGCAGCGCGCCGCGCGTCGTCAAGCAGAACATTGTCGGCATGATGAACTCGATGATGACCGGCACGGTCGAGATCGGCACGGCGAAGAAGGCGGCCTTCGCCTGGCCGTCTGCCGGCAAGACCGGAACCAGCCAGAATTCGCGCGACGCCTGGTTCGTCGGTTACACCGCAAACCTCACCACCGGCGTATGGTTCGGCAATGATGACGGCACGCCGATGAAGAAGGTCACCGGTGGCGCGCTGCCGGCACAGGCCTGGCACGAATTCATGGTTGCCGCGCATGAAGGCGTGCCGGTCAAGCCGCTGCCCGGCACCTGGAAGTCGACGCCGCCCGACACCATCGTGCCCGACGATATTCCGTCAGTCGATAACAATCAGGCGGCGCCGTTGCCTGCCGTGGCCGTCAGCCGTTCTGAGCCTGCTGCCGCGCCGGCACCTGCTGCTGTACCCGCACAAGCACCGGTCCGCCGTCCGGCCGAAACCGTCGATGCCGACGGTTTCGACATGCCGGGCGACGGCGGCACCACGGCCTCGATCAAGCATCCGGTACCGCCGGGCAGCGTCGGCGGCCCGACCAAGAAGCGGAAAACCTCAATCCTGGATATTCTCGGCGGCGGCTGAGCGGCTCGTCATTCTAGCTTCGAATCAAATGCGAGCTGGCAATCCGTTCCTCATATGAGAGCTGCGGTGACAATTCGGCCTCTCGCCACCTTCGCGGCATTCGGCTACATCTCCGGCCGGAGTGACAGACATGGCTGAGACCGACATCAGAAAAACCATCGTGCTGACCGGAGCCAGCCGCGGCATCGGCCATGCCACGGTCAAGCGCTTTTCGCGTGAGGGCTGGCGGGTCATCACCTGTTCGCGCCAGGCTTTTGCCGAGGATTGCCCGTGGCCGGCCGGCCCGGAGGACCACATCAAGGTCGATCTCGCCGACCAGGAGGATGTCGGCATCGCCGTCTCGGAGATCCGTCACCGGCTGGAAGCGCATGGCGGGCAATTACACGCGCTGGTCAACAATGCCGGCATCTCGCCGAAGCTCAAGGACGGCAACAGCCGCATGGATTCAATCGACACGCCGATGCATGTCTGGCGCGATGTGTTCCAGGTGAATTTCTTCGCGCCGATCATGCTCGCGCGGGGCCTCTTCAAGGAGCTTGCTGCAGCAAAAGGCTCGATCGTCAACGTCACCTCGATCGCCGGCACGCGCGTGCATCCTTTCGCCGGCACCGCCTATGCGACCTCGAAGGCGGCACTCGGCTCGCTGACGCGCGAGATGGCGCATGATTTCGGCCCGCACGGCATCCGCGTCAATGCGATTGCGCCGGGCGAGATCGACACCGCGATCCTGTCGCCTGGCACCGACAAGATCGTCGAGACGATCCCTCTCAGGCGCCTCGGCGCCACGGCTGAGGTCGCCGACATCATCTTCTTCCTGTGCTCGCAGCAGGCGTCCTATGTGACGGGCTCGGAAATCCACATCAATGGCGGCCAGCACGTCTGAGCACTGACAGACTGCTCATTCGGCGATGGTGAGAACAGCCTTGCCGCTGAAGCTGCGCTGTCGCAGGGCGTCCAGAGCCTGGGCGATGTCTGTCCACGGCACGGTCATGGACACGCGGGTTTCCAGCCGGCCAGCCGCGACCAGAGCGAGCAGCGAGGCGATGTCCGCGCCAATGGCTGGACCGGATGTGTAGTAGGCGAAGGTCTGAAGCCTCGCACCCTCGTGGCCGGGAACGAACTGCCTGAAGCCAACCGGTGTGAGTTCGCCGCTGCTCGAACCGAACATGACAACGGTACCGCCCGGCGCGACGCGCTCGATAGCGAGTGCTAGGCTTTGGCCGCCGACCGACTCGGTGATCAGCGAGAATGGTCCTTCAGCCAGTTCGATCGACTCGACAACCTGTTTGGCACCAAGGCTGCGCAGATCCTCGGCATGCCGGGCAGCGGCGATTGCGGTCACCGCGGCGCCTTGCTCGCGGGCGAGCTGGATCTGGAAACGGCCGACCGCACCGCTCGCGCCGGTGATCAGGACCTGCTGTCCCGCGAGGTCGCCGCCATGGCGCAAGACCCTGAGCGCCGTCGTGCCCGCCACGGGAAGCGTGGCGGCGGAAACGAAGCTGACCTCATCCGGGAGGACGGCGAAGCGGTCGGTCGGAACGGCGACCCGTTGCGCCCAGCCGGCCTCGTCGACCAAAGCCACAACCCGGGCGCCGACGGCAGGCCCGGAGCCATCGGCTGCCGCCCGTTCGACAATCCCTGCGATGTCCTGGCCGGGTATCCAGCCTTTTGGGCGTATGGTGAGCAGGCGCAGTTCGCCGCGGTTCAACGAGGTTGCGTGGACGCAGACAAGCGCTTCGTTGGTGAGGGGTTGAGGTTCGTTGGCCTCGGCAAACGTCAGTCCGGTGGGGCTGTCGGGAGAGATGACGAGGGCGCGCATGGGAAGCCTTCCTGCCGGTTTGTGAAATGCCAGCCACGAACCAGAGCCTATCGACTTCCCGGATCAAAGAATTTAGCTATCATGGCGAATAGTCGCTAAAAGCCGTCAATCATGAGACAGCCTCTCCGCTACCCCTGGGCCAATTTCGACGTCGATGATGTGATCGCTCCTGCAATTGCGGTTCGCGTCGATGTCACCGAAACCAAAGCGGAAGTGGCGACCCATTGGCATCGGAAGGGCCAGCTCGTCTTCGCGCTCGGCGGTGGCGTCACCTGCCGCGTGCCCAGCGGTCTGTGGATGGTGCCGCCGCATTGCGGGGTGTGGATTCCCGGTGGCATGGGACACAGCAATATCGCCACCGCCAATGCGCGGATTTTCTTCGTCTATATCGAGCCGGGAGCCGCCGATCTGCCGGACCGCTGCTGCACGCTGTCGATCTCGCCATTGTTGCGCGAACTGATCATCGAGCTGGCCGATCGCGTGGAGGAGGATGAGGCGAGGGACGTGCTCCTGACCACGATCCTGCTCTCCGAACTGCCGCGCATGCCGGTTCAGCTATTGCATCTGCCGATCTCCGCCGAGCCGCGCTTGCGGCGGATCGCCGAGGCGCTGGCGCAAGACCCGGCCGACCGCAGCACGCTTGCCGAGTGGGCCAATCGCGTCGCGCTGAGTGAAAGCAGTCTTGCCCGTCTGGTGGTGAAGGAAACCGGCCTGAGCTTCGGCCGCTGGCGCCAGCAATTGCATCTGATCGTCGCCATAAGGGAGCTGGCCTCCGGTGCGAGTGTCCAGCAGGTTTCGGGCGATCTCGGCTACGCCTCCGTCACCGCCTTCATCACCATGTTCAAGAAGGCGCTTGGCAAGCCGCCGGCAAAGTATCTCGCCAGCGTCGCGCACAATGGCGGCTCCGCCTTCGTTGGATGATCGATGCGCCTGTGGCAAGCCTCAGGCCGGGGAGGGCTCAATGGCTTCGGGGCGCGGCATCGGCTTTTGCTCCAGCACTTCTTGCACGATGCCGCGGGCGATCTCGCGTTCGCCCATGATGACGGTGTCGGCGCCGAGGCCTTTGAGATGCTCGACCTCGGCATCGGAATGGGCCCTCGCTATGACGTTGATGCCGGGATTCGCGGCGCGTGCCCTGAGCACGATCTGCCCGGCCTCGAACGCGTTGGGGATGGCAAGGATCAATCGCCTGGCGCCCTGCGGATTGGCGGCGGCGAATACACCTGCATTGGCCGCGTTGCCGGAGACGATTTCGACGCCGTCGTCTCTCAGCCTCGCCAGCGTCTTGTCGGCGTCCTCGATGACCAGGAAGGACAGCGATGCCTGTTTCAGCGCCGCGCCGACCAGGCTGCCGACGCGGCCGTAGCCGATCAGGATGGTGTGGCCCGAAAGCGTTGTGCGTGGCGGTGGGCCATCCTCTTTTGCCGCGGCGGCCACCGAGGCCACTTGTCCGGGCTGCGTCGCCGGGCCGACCGGCTTGGCCTCTTCCGGTGGTGCTGCCTTGGCGGCGCGCGCGTCCAGCCATGGCTTCATCCAGTCGAGGGCGAGGAACATCAGCGGATTGGCCAGGATCGACAGGATGGCGCCTGCCAGGATCAGGTCGCGTCCCTGTTGCGGCAACAGCTTCAGCCCGACGCCGAGCTCCGCCAGGATGAAGGAGAATTCGCCGATCTGCGCGAGGCTGGCCGAGATCATCAAGGCGGTTCCCAGCGGATAGCGGAAGGCGATGACGATGACGAAGGCGGCCAGCGACTTGCCGATGACGATGATGGCCAGCGTCGCCAGGATCGGCCAGCCATTGCTCATCAGGCTGAACGGATCGAACAGCATGCCGACCGAGACGAAGAACAGCACCGAGAAGGCGTCGCGCAGCGGCAGTGATTCCTCCGCCGCGCGGTGGCTGAGCTCGGATTCGCTCATGATCATGCCGGCGAAGAAGGCACCGAGCGCCAGCGAGACGCCGAACAGTTTGGCGGCGCCGAAGGCGACGCCGAGCGCGATCGCCAGCACCGCCAGCCGGAACAGTTCGCGCGAGCCGGTATGGGCGACGTAATGCAGGATCCACGGAATGACGCGGCGGCCAACCACCAGCATGACGATGACGAAGGCGACGACCTTGGCCAGCGTGAGGCCGACGACGCCCCAGATGCCGAAGCTGGCCGGCAGCGACAAAAGGCTCGCATGGTCATCGACCTGCGGCTGGCCGCCGAGCACGCCGGCCAACGCCGGCAAAAGCACCAGCGCCAGCACCATGGCGAGGTCCTCGACGATCAGCCAGCCGACGGCGATGCGGCCGCGCTCGGTCTCGATCAGCCGTCGCTCCTGCAACGCGCGCAACAGCACCACTGTGGACGCGACGGAAAGCGCTAGGCCGAAGACGAGGCCTGCGCCCATCGACCAGCCGAGCATCCAGGCAAGGCCGGCGCCCAGCGCGGTGGCAAAGCCGATCTGGACGATGGCGCCGGGTACGGCGATGGCGCGGACGGAGAGAAGATCCTTCAGCGAGAAATGCAGGCCGACGCCGAACATGAGCAGGATGACGCCGATTTCGGCCAGCTCATTGGCAAGACCGGCATCGGCGACGAAACCCGGCGTGTTCGGTCCAACCAGCACGCCGGCGACGAGATAGCCGACCAGCGGCGGGATGCGAAAACGGTTGGCGAGCGCCCCGAAGATGAATGCCAGCCCCAGACCGGCGACGATGGTGGCGATAAGGGGCGTGTCATGCGGCATTGTCTGTGGAGCGCCTTTCGGGAAATGTCGGGTGTGCGCCGCCCGAAGCCGCCGCCTTTTTCAATATGGTGGAGGGGGTGCGGGCGACGCAACCCGCAAGACGTAAATTGGTGGCCAGAGGCACCGAAAACGAAAGGCACGCGCAGCAAAACCGCTGCGCGCGCCAATACCGAATGATCGATGAGCGTCACGCCGCGTGCAGCATGGCCTCGATGTCGATCAGCGGGCGGTTGGTCAGTGTCTTTGGGATCTCCGCCTGCACCTTGTCGGTGACTTCCTTGTGCAGTTTCTTGCGCATGGTGCCGAGCACCAGCGGTGGCGCGACCAGCACGATGTCGTCGAAGATGCCGTGATGGGCGAGCTTGTAGAGCCGGTCTGCGATCTCTTCGGCAAAGCGTTCCTTGCCCTGCCGGTGCCAGTCGGTTTCCTCAACCGCGCTGCGATGCACGGAGGGGCCGTCATTGTAGCGGCCGGGACTGTCGCTGCCTTGTTCGCGCGTTGCCGGATTGTCCTGTTTCATCTCCTGGAAGAGCTGCAGGTTCGGATAGAGATTGTCGCCCTCGTTCTTCAGGAACAGCGCTTTCTCGCCATCGGCCACCATGACCAAAAGGCCATGTTTCAGGTTGATCTTGCTCATTTGCGGGCTCCTGTTTGAAGGTTCAAATCCAGCCGACGATTGTCTGTTACGGCAGGGGCAGAACGCGTGGCGAAGCGGGAACGTTCCACTTCGTTCGCCGAGTTCGCACGCAGCCATATCAAGCCCGATCTATCGTCCATCGGAGCAATGTCCGAGGTGACGGCTTTAATCTACTAGATTGGTAGAATTTAGAAAAAATAATTTTGCAGCTTGGCCGGCTCCCGGATAAAAGAGCCGCAGAACAAAGCCTGCGGCAGCAGCTTGAATCCGCCTGATATGCGGATGTGGAATATTTTTCTCTTGGCCCCTTGGCTTGCGGAAAACCGATTGCCTCCCGTCAGGGGATGCGCGAGTGGGTTCCTTCAGCTTTTTCGCGTCCGCGCCTAAAACTGCCGAATTGTTCCGGAATCTGTTCGTCATGCCGCACGCCAATCCCAAGCTCACCGCGTTCCCGGTCTTCATGCGGGTCGAAGGCGAAGCCGTGGCCATCGTCGGCGGCGGAGGCGAAGCATTGGCCAAGGCGCGGCTGCTCGATCAGTCAAGTGCTGTGCTTCGCATCATCGCCGATGTTGCCGACGCCGAATTGCTGAGCTTCATCGCCGCGACCGGCGCCATCCGTATCGACGCCCCCTACGACGCCGCGCATCTCGAAGGCGCGATCCTGGTGTTTGCCGCCAGCGGCGACGAGAGGCTCGACCGCCGCGTCGCCGACGATGCGCGCCGCCTTGGCATTCCGGTCAATGCCGTCGACCGGCCGGAGCTGTGCGATTTCTTCACCCCGGCGCTGGTCAACCGCGCCCCGGTCGCCATCGCCATCGGCACGGAAGGCGCGGGTCCGGTGCTGGCGCAGATGCTGCGCAGCCGCATCGACCGCATGCTGTCGCCGTCGCTCGGGCCGCTGGCAGCGCTTGCCGCCTCGTTCCGGGGTGCCGCCGAAAAGCTGCTGCCGAAAGGCAACGCCCGCCGCCAGTTCTGGAGCAGTTTTTTCCAGGGTGCACCGGCGCGCGCCGTCGAAGCCGGCGAGCTTTCGCAGGCGCATGACGCCGCCGCCGATCTGTTGCTGTCGAAGGCTCCGGCTTCGGGCCATATCGCCCTGGTCGGCGCCGGGCCAGGTGCTGAGGATCTTCTGACGCTGCGCGCGCATCGGCTTTTGATGGAAGCCGACGTCATCGTCTATGACGCGTTGGTGCCGGAGGCGATCGTCGCCATGGGCCGCCGCGACGCCGAGCGGCTGCCGGTCGGAAAACGCAAGGGATGCCACACCAAGAGCCAGGCCGAGATCAATGCGCTGCTGGTCGAGCTTGGCAGGCAGGGCAAGCGCGTCGTGCGGCTGAAGTCGGGCGACCCGCTGGTGTTCGGCCGCGCCGGCGAGGAGATGGCCGCACTGCGCGATGCCGGCATCGCCTATGATGTCGTCCCCGGCGTCACCGCCGCCTTTGCCGCCGCCGCCGACTTCGAGCTGCCGCTGACGCTGCGCGGCGTCTCCTCGTCGATGGTGTTCACCACCGGCCATGATCTGAAGGGCAATTCGCTGCCGGATTGGGCCAAGCTCGCCATTTCCGGCGCCACCGTCGCCGTCTATATGGGCCGCTCGGTCGCCGCCGAAGTCGCCGGGCGGCTGATCGAGGCCGGCCTGTCGCCGGACACGGCGGTTGCCGTGGTCGAGAATGCCAGCTTGCAGAACCGCCGCCGTTTCCACGGCACGCTGGCCGATTTGCCGTCGCTGGAAGCGCGCGCCGATCTGGCCGGTCCGGTGATGACCATCATCGGCGACGCGGTTGCCGGCGCCAACTTTGAACGTTCCGAGCCGCTCGCGGCACATAACTATGAGGGCGCCGCCAACGCGGCCGGCGCAGAGGTCGAGCCATGAAGATACTGACCGCAAACCGCCTCTCCGACGGCATCGCCGTCTGGTACGCCGACGGCGGCTGGGCCGAGACGGTCGACCATGCCGACCTTGCCCATGACCAAGCGGCAGAGGACAGGCTGGAAGCAATCGGCGCCAAGGCCAACGCCAACAATCAGGTTGTCGACGTCAATCTGATCGACGCTGAAGTCGTCAATGGCATCGTCGTGCCGGTGCGGCTGCGCGAAAAGATCCGCGCCGCCGGCCCGACCATCCGGGAAGATCTGGGCAAGCAGGCTGCGCGGGCAGCGTAACAAAATACGGGCGGACGCGCCCTGAAAGACGAAACATGTACCGCTACGATGAGTTCGACCACGATTTTGTCCAGGCCCGCGTCGCCGAGTTCAGCGACCAGGTCGAACGCCGGCTGTCCGGCGAGATCACCGAGGATCAGTTCCGGCCGCTGCGGCTGATGAACGGCGTCTACCTGCAGCTGCACGCCTACATGCTGCGCATCGCGGTGCCCTATGGCACGCTGAACAGCGCGCAACTGCGCATGCTCGGCCACATCGCGCGCAAATACGACAAGGGCTACGGCCATTTCACCACGCGCCAGAACATCCAGTTCAACTGGCCGGCGCTGTCCGACATTCCGGCGATCCTGGCCGATCTCGCCAGCGTCGAGATGCATGCCATCCAGACCAGCGGCAATTGCATCCGCAACGTCACCGCCGATCATTTTGCCGGCGCCGCCGCCGACGAGGTCGCTGATCCGCGCCCCTATGCCGAGATCCTGCGGCAATGGTCGTCTGTGCATCCGGAATTCTCGTTCCTGCCGCGCAAGTTCAAGATCGCGGTGACCGGGGCCGAGCGCGACCGCGCCGCCATCCAGACGCATGATATCGGTCTGCATCTGAAGAAGGGCGCCGCCGGCGAGCTCGGCTTTGCCGTCTATGTCGGTGGCGGCCAGGGCCGCACGCCGATGGTGGCGCGCAAGATCCGCGACTTCCTGCCGGAAGCCGACCTGCTGTCCTACTGCACCGCGATCCTGCGCGTGTACAACCTCTATGGCCGCCGCGACAACAAGTACAAGGCGCGCATCAAGATCCTCGTCCACGAGACCGGCGTCGAGGAAATCACCCGCCAGGTCGAGGCCGAATGGCAGGAGCTGAAGGACGCCGAGCTGAAGCTGCCGGAAGCCGACATCCGTGCCATCGACGCCTATTTCGCGCCGCCGGCACTGACCGCCCGGCCGGAAGGCGACGCGGCGATCAAGCTGGCGCGGCTCGATTCCAAAAGCTTCTCGGACTGGCTCGACCAGAATGTCGTGACGCATCGCCATCCCGACTATGCCGCGGTGACGATTTCGCTGAAAGGTATCGGCGAAGTGCCGGGCGATGCCACCGACAGCCAGATGGAAGCGGTCGCCGACATCGCCGAGAAATACGCGTTCGACGAACTGCGCGTCAGCCATGAGCAGAACCTGATCCTGCCGCATGTGGCGCGCGCCGATTTGAAAGCGGTCTACGACGCTTTGGTCGACATTGGCCTCGCGACGGCCAATTCCAACCTGATCAGCGACATCATCGCGTGCCCTGGCCTCGATTATTGCGCGCTGGCGACAGCGCGCTCGATCCCGATCGCGCAGGAGATTTCGCTTCGCTTCGCCTCGCTGGAGCGGCAGCGCGAGATCGGCGAATTGAAGCTGAAGATTTCCGGCTGCATCAATGCCTGCGGACATCACCATGTCGGCCATATCGGTATCCTCGGCGTCGAGAAGAAAGGCTCCGAACTCTACCAGGTGACGCTTGGCGGATCGGCCGACGAGAACACCTCGGTTGGCGAAATCATCGGCCGCGGCTTCTCTTCGGAAGAGATCACGGACGCCATCGAGCAGATCGTCGACACCTATCTCGGCCTTCGGCTCGGTCCCAGTGAACGTTTTATCGACGCCTACCGCCGTGTCGGTCCCGCGCCGTTCAAGGAGGCGCTCTATGCTGGCGAAACCAAGGCCGCTTGACCGCATCGTCGACGTCGACGACAGCATCGCCGCCAAAGCGGCGGGCTTCGACGCGCTGTATGGACATCTGAGCCCGCTCGACATCATCGAACGCGCGGCGAGCGAATTGTTTCATGACGAGATCGCCGCCGTGTCGTCCTTCGGCGCGGATTCCGCCGTCCTGCTGCATATGATCGCCAAGGTCGACCGCACGCTGCCGGTCATCTTCCTGGACACCGGCAAGCATTTCGGAGAGACGCTGGGCTATCGCGATGCGCTGGTCGCCGATTTCGGGCTGACCAACATCAGGGTGATCAAGCCCGAAGACGCGGCGCTCGAGCGGGTCGATCCGACCGGCAATCTGCACCAGAGCAATACCGATGCCTGCTGCGACGTGCGCAAGGTCGAGCCGCTGGCGCGCGGCGTCGCCCCCTTCCGCGCCTGGCTGACCGGCCGGAAGCGCTTCCAGGCGGCGACGCGAGCCGCGCTGCCGGTGTTCGAGGCGGTCGGCCCGCGCGTACGCGTCAATCCGCTGGCGCACTGGACGACATCCGACCAGGCTGACTACATGCGCGCGCATGCGCTGCGCGAAAATCCGCTGGTTGCGTACGGCTATCTGTCGATCGGCTGCTTCCCATGCACGCAGCCGGTGCAGCCGGGCGAGGATGCGCGAAGCGGACGCTGGGCCGGTCATGCCAAGACCGAGTGCGGCATCCATCTGTCGGGACTGGAAGTATCGCTGACCGACGCATCCCTTTAAGCTATGGTGATATTCAGGTGAGGCTGGCCTGCAACGGCGGCTTCCGCTCGGAGGCCGCCGGTTTCGTGTGGACCGGCTTTCGCGGACTTTCGATTTTTAGGGCTTTAGGAATTTTCTATGACTGAACAGACCACAGCGGAGACCCGCCTCTGGACCCGGACGGGGTTTCGCGAAGACGAGTGGACACATGCCGAAAGTGCGGACGCACTGGCGGGCAATGGCCGCTTCATCCTGCCGTTGCAGGCATTTCTCGGCCTTGATGCCGAGGTGCGGCGCTCGGCCAAGGAGCGGCTGGGCGTCGCATTGCTGCCGGGCGACCAGCTGGAAAAGATCGTGGATCTGCTCGACCAGCTGTCGCTGGTGGCGCTGGCCTTTCCGGCCTTCAGCGACGGCCGCTCGTTTTCCAAGGGCGAATTGCTGCGCAGCCGCTACGATTTCGAGGGCGCGGTCCGCGCCACGGGCCAGGTGCTCGTCGACCAGCTGCCGCATATGCTGCGCCTCGGCTTCGACGAGTTCGAGATCTCCAACCCGGTTCTGCTGAAGCGCCTCGAAGAAGGCCGCACAGGCGGGCTGGGCCTTTACTATCAGCCGACCGAAGCGTCGGAGCCGAAGGGGCCGAAATACTCCTGGCGGCGCGTTCGCAACAGCTGACGCGACGGTAATTCCGCCTGTCTTTACAAAGACTGTGATCGGGCCTTCTCCTGGCTGTCCGGACGGAAATATCCGCCGGGCGCGAGGGAGGAATCGGCGCTCATCGGCGGCAACACCAATGCACCGTCCATCATGATCGCCGAAAAGGCGCCTGACATGATCAGGGCTGCAAGGTCTGGATGCGCGAGGANTTTGTCTTACGGAATTCCCAAGCGAAAGCCCGGAAAACCGCCTCACACTTTGCTGGAATTGCTTTTAGGCCAAGGCCCGCGCTTCGCGAAACGAGACCAGCTTGCGGCGGTTCTCGTCCCACAACGCAAGCTTGACGCAGCGCAGGCTGTCGAGGAGCGTGACGCGGCCGATGCCGCGCAGTTCGGGATAGTCGCGCAGCACTTCCTGCAGCCGGTAGCCCGGCACCTTGGCCGAGAGATGGTGCACGTGATGGACGCCGATATTGCCGGTGAACCAGTTCAGCACCGGCGGCAAATCATAATAGGACGAGCCGTGCAGGGCGGCACGCTGGAATTCCCACTCTTCGTCCTTCGCCCATTCCGTCTCCTCGAACTGGTGCTGGACGTAGAACAGCCAGATTCCGGCCGATCCGGCCAGGATCACGATCGGCAAATGGACGATCAGGAAAGCGCCGGGGCCGACCAGCCAGATAAGCAGCGCTGCCGCGACCGCGATGCCGAGATTGGTGGTCATCGACGACACCCAGGGCGTCAGGCCGCCGCGCATCATGCCGACCGGCAGCCTCTGCTCGAAGATGAACAGCCAGATCGGGCCAAGGCCGAACATCACCAGGGGATGGCGGTAGAGACGATAGGCAAGGCGTCCCCGCCAAGACAGCTGCCGGTATTCAGCAACCGTCAACGTCCTGATATCGCCCATGCCGCGCTCGTCAAGATTGCCGGCGCTGGCGTGATGGGTGGCGTGCGCGCGCCGCCAGCAATCGTAAGGGGTCAGCGTCAGCACGCCGAGCGCGCGGCCGATCCAGTCGTCGGCAGTGCGGTTGGCGAAGAAGGAGCCGTGGCCGCAATCGTGCTGGATCATGAAGATCCGCACCAGAAAACCGGCGGCGGGAAGGATCAGGATCAAGCCCCACCAGTGGCCATAGGAATAGGCTGCCGAAGACAGCGCCCACAGCGTAACGAAAGGAATAAGGGTGATGGCGAGTTCAAGAGTGCTGCGTCGCCGGTCGGGCTTCTTGTAGCGCGCCAGGATCTTCAACCAGGCGCGCTTGCTGTTGGCGGCCGTCTCGGGGGAAATCATGTTCATCAGGAAGCATAGGCGGGGCGTCCCGCTGCCGCAAGGAAAAGCTCACGCAAAATTACTGCGCGTAATTGTCGCGCGATAGCATCGCTATTGACGGCGTTGGCCGCCGGCCATGCTGGCTTCTATGCCGTCCAGCCGGTCGAGCAGATCCCGGAAACGGGCGGGAATGTCGGCCTCGGTGCGGAAGGCCGGCAAGGTGCGCAAGAAGCGCGTCGTCGCCTCGGTGCCGAACTGGCGCCTGATGTCGGCGGCGAGCTCTTCGCTTCTGTTGCCAGTATTGCGGTCCATTGTCTCAAATCCTGTGTCGGTTTCAAAACTCCTCCAAGCTTTGAATGGTTCCCCATAGCGGGGTATTGGCAAGCAAAGGCTGCCGTTACGGTAAAGTTTGAATTAATTTTGAACGTCCTTGCGCCCCGCACCAAGTCCGACGGGCAGCCCGCAACATTGCCTGCTGTGGGGCGTCCTCCTGGGCTTGCCCCTTGATTTTTGGCCGCCAAACCTCGATATCGGGCGCAAATCCAAACCATTCGAATGACGGGAAATGGCGATGAGCGACCAGACAAAAGACGAACGCGCGCCCGAGGATATCGAAACGGCCGAGGCCGAGCGCACGCAAGGCGGCATCGACGGCGACTATGAAGCGCTGGTGCGGCTGCTGAAGGAAAACGAGGAGCTGAAGGACCGCGCGCTGCGCGTCGCAGCCGAGATGGAGAATCTGCGCCGCCGCACCGCCCGCGACGTGCATGATGCGCGCGCCTATGCGGTGGCCAATTTCGCCCGCGACATGCTGTCGGTGTCGGACAATCTGCGCCGCGCGCTCGATGCTATCCCCGCCGAGGCGAAAGCGGCCGGAGATGCCGGCTTCAAGGCGCTGATCGACGGCGTCGAGATCACCGAGCGCGCCATGCTGTCGACGCTGGAACGGCATGGGGTGAAGAAGCTCGAACCGGAAGGTGAGAAGTTCGACCCGAATTTCCACCAGGCGATGTTCGAAGTGCCCAATCCCGATGTGCCGGCCAACACCGTCGTCCAGGTCGTGCAGCCGGGCTATTCGATCGGCGCGCGCGTGCTGCGGCCGGCCATGGTCGGGGTCGCCAAGGGCGGCCCCAAGATCGCGGCCACCGAAGCGCCGGTCGAGCCGGGGCCGGTGAACGAGCAGGCCGAGAAGGATGCGTGAGTAGGGTAGGCAGTAGGGAATAGGGAATAGGGAATAGGGAATAGGGAATAGGGGCAGGCGTATCAATCGCGCGGCTTCGTGTTATTCATACTTTCCCTAATTCCCAATCCCTACTACCTCATGTCCCTGACACCCATCGACCTCCTCGACTATGCCGGCGTCGCCGTCTTTGCCGCGACCGGGGCGTTGGCGGCTTCGCGCAAGCAGCTCGACATTATCGGCTTCCTGTTTCTGGCCAGCGTCACCGGCATTGGCGGCGGCACGCTTCGCGACGTCATCCTCAACCTGCCCGTCTTTTGGGTCGCCAACTCCGGCTATGTGCTGGTTTGCGCGGCGGTTGCGGTGCTGGTCTTCTTCATCGCCCACCGCGTCGAATCCCGCTGGAAATGGCTGCTCTGGCTCGACGCCATCGGATTGGCGGCCTTTTCCGTAATGGGCGCGGCCAAGGGGCTGGCCATCACCGGCTCGCCGGTCGTCTCCGTTGTTATGGGCGTGTTGACCGCCACATTTGGCGGCATCCTGCGCGATCTGCTGGCCGGCGAGCCATCGGTGCTGCTCAGGCCCGAAATCTACGTCACCGCCGCACTCGCGGGCGCCGGCCTCTACACACTTGGCGATCTTGCCGGCCTGCCGCCGCTCGCCTCGGATATCGCCGGCTTCGTCGCGGCTTTCCTGGTGCGCGGCGGCGCGCTGAAATTCGGCTGGACCTTTCCGTCCTACAAGAGCCGCCCGGGACGGCGACCGGAGGATATTCCGTAGGGAGAGGGATTAGGGAATAGGGAATAGGGAATAGGGAATAGTCGGTAGTCAGCAATTCGCGGCAGCCTTCACTACTGCCTAATGCCTACTGCCTACTGCCTCACGCCGCAAAGCGCTGCGCTTCCCCGCCATAATAGTTGACGTAGCGGGCGCCGATTTCCTTGACCGGCATCACCACGAACACATCGACGGTGGAGAACTCACGGTCGATGACGCAGCCGTCGCCGATGCGGGCGCCGACGCGCAGATAGCCCTTGACCAGCGGCGGCATGGCCGCGATCGCCGCCTTGGCGTTGACCGCCTCGATCGGCATCAGATCCATCGAGCAATAGCGGCCGGAGACCGCCCGCACATCCCAGGCGGAGTTGGTCCGGCAGTGATGGGCAAGGTAGGTGAGCGCCTCGGCATGCGCAGCCGGCACCGTGCCAGGGAACGAGGCACAACCGGTCATCACGCCGATCTCATAGTGGTTGATGTAGGCCCAGATGCCTTGCCACAGCGCCTCAATGGTGCGCTTCGAGCGGTATTCCGGCAGCACGCAGGAGCGGCCGAGCTCAAGGAAGCGCTGGCCGGGATGGCGGGCGATCAGCTTGGTCAGTTCGAACTCGCCTTCGGAATAGAAGCCGCCGGCGGTCGCCGCAATCTCTTGCCGCAGCAGGCGGTAAGTGCCGACGATGCGGCGATGCTCGGGGCCGGAGATCGAGGTGTCAAGCACCAGGAGATGGTCGCACAGCGGGTCGAAGCGGTCGGCGTCGCGCCGGTCCTGCGCCTGGAACAGGTCCTTCCTGGCGCCAAGCTCGTCATAAAACACCCGGTAGCGCACTTCCTGCGCGGCGGCGATCTCGGCCTCATTGCGGGCAAGCCGCACTTCGAGATTGCCGATACGGCCCAGCGGTGCGCCTGTTGCGACGGCATCGGCGTTCCGCGCGGCGAGCAAAGCGCCGCCTGCGCTGGGCCGAGTGTCACATTCCGGCATAACTGTATGCACGAGTGATTCTCCTTCGAGCCATCCCTCTTGGCACGGGGATACGGTGTAGGTGCAACAGGATTGTGACAGTACCGTGATACGGCGCGACGGGCAATACTTCGTCGGCTGGCGAAAACCCTCATTCGGCTACCTACGTGACGCGAGGATTGCGCCAGCGTCACCTTGAAGCGCGTCGCGCTGGGACGATTCACGCGACGCGCTTCAAGTCTTTGTTTTGTGCATGTCGTCTTCTCAAAACCGGGGCCATTTTCGAGCGACATGAATTCAGGCGGCCACCTGGCCCTCGACGGCATGGACCAGCGCGTCGGGATCGAGCGGCTTGGTGACAAAGCCGCTGGCGCCATGGGCGAGCACGGTGTGGCGGGTCTTTTCCTGGCTGTCGGCCGAAAGCACCATGATCGGAACCGGCGGCACAGCCATTTCCTCCTCGTGGCGGCGGATGGCGGCGATCGCGTCCAGCCCGTCCATGACCGGCATGTGCAAATCCATCAGCACCACATCGAAGCGATTTTTCAGCCCGGCTTCGGTCACCGCCTCGACCGCGGCCTTGCCATTGCCGACCACTTTCACGCGATGTCCCGCCTTCAAAAGCGTGGCGCGGGCAAGCATGGCGTTGATGTCGTTGTCTTCGGCGATCAGCACCGACAAACCTTGCTGGCGCCCGCCATGGGCACGAAGCGAGGACGCGCCGGTCTTTTCCGGCTTGGGCGGCGGCAAGGCAGGGGCATGACTGGTCAGCAGCACGCGCAGCAGGGTTTCGCCGCGGACCGGCCTCGCCAAGAAGGTGGCGTAGCCGCTGGTGCGGAATTCGCCAAGCATGCCGCGGTCGGTCGGCGCGATCAGCGTGATCGCCTCGCAATCGGCAAAGCCACTCTGGCGCAGGCGCTTGAGCAGTCTGCCGTCGCCGTCCTCCAGGGCCGCGTCGATCAATAGCACATCGCAATGTTCGGCGAAGGGCGTCGCCTGGGAAGCGGTTGCGGCGACGTCGACGGCGCCGCCATGGGCGCGGATGGTGCGGGCGATGGCGTCCGCCTCGACGGCGTTCTTCGACACGATCACGGCGCGCCGGCCGGCCAGGATGTTCTGCCGGTTCTGCGGTGCTTCGGTTGCTCCTGCGGCCGGGATCTCGAAGACGAATTCCGATCCCTCGCCAAGCCGGCTCGACACCGAAATGGCACCGCCCATGGCGGTCACCAGCCGCCTTGAGATAGCAAGACCGAGGCCGGCGCCGCCATGGGTGCGGGTCGAGGTGCCGTCGGACTGTTCGAATTCCTCGAAGATGCGCTCCATGTCGTCTTCGCGCAGGCCAGGGCCGGTGTCGGCGACGGTGAAGCAGATGCGGTCGCTGGTCTCGGTGCGGGCCCGTGCAACCGAAACCAGCACGCCGCCGGTGTCGGTGAACTTGATCGCATTGCCGATCAGGTTGAGCAGCACCTGCCTGACTCTTCCCGGATCGGCCATGATCATCTGTGGCACGTCGGGCTTGACATGACAGCCGAGGCCGATGTTCTTGGCGAAGGCTTTGGCCGCCATCAGTTCGATGATGTTGTCGGCGATTTCGCGCAGCGATGTCGGCTGCGGCTCCGGGTCGAAACGGCCGGCCTCTATCTTGGAATAGTCGAGCAAATCCTCGATGAGCGCCAAAAGGGCGCTGGCCGAGGTCGAGACAGCGCCGACATAGGTGCGCTGCTCGGGCGACAGATTGGTGTCAGCCAGAAGCTTGGCCATGCCCATGATGCCGTTCATCGGCGTGCGGATCTCATGGCTGACGGTGGCGAGGAAGCGCGACTTGGCCTGGCTGGCATATTCGGCGCGCTCACGCGCGGTGATCAACGAGGATTCGGCGCGCTTGCGGGCGGTGATGTCACGGGCAATCGCCCGGTGCGAGACGGCGCCGCTATCCTTGTCGCGCACCGACAGTTCGATCCACGAGAACCAGCGCGGACCGTTCGGCGTGCGGATGGAGACGTCGGTGGAACTCAGGCATTCGTGATCCGAAAAGGCGGCGTCGGGAACGATACCGACATCGATGCCGAGGTCGGCCAGAGTCCTGCCGGCAAGGTCGCGCTGATCGGTTCCGACGAGGCCGGCGAAAACCATGTTGGCATAGACGATGTGGCCGTCGCGGTCGCGGTGGACGACGAGATCGCCGAGCGCATCGATCAGCCCGCGAAAACGCTCCTCGCTCTCCTGCATCTCCCACATGCGGTCGGCCAGCGTCTCGATCTCGGCGCGGCTGCGGGCCGCGGTTTCGTCGAGCAAGGCCGCCGCGCGACGTACGGTGCGCCGGCTGCGCAGGTGCATGGCGACGCCGGCAACGCCTGTCGCCAGCAGACCGAACGTGATGAAGATCGGCGCGCCGGTGAGGTGAGACAGGCCCGCCAGCACGACGCTGGCGACGACCGTCAGGAACGGCAGGCCCTCGGGCGTGGCGCGCGGCAAATCCGGCGCAAGAGGCGGCGGCGCAACACGCTGCCGCTTCGCCGTCGCCGGGCTCGGCCCGTCGACACTTTCGGCACGGCTCTTCTCTTTCCTGGCGGACTCCGCGATCATTCGGAACTCCTTGCCAGATAGAGATTATGGAAAAGCGCGGCGGATCGTTCGAATTTTAGCGGTCATGCATTTTTGGCGGTTTTCCGCATCGCCTGATCTTTTCCGAAACCTGATTCCCTTCGGGATCATGCTTCGGGAGCCTCACATATCGACAACCACGCGGCCCCTGATCTTGCCCTCGACGATGTCATGGGCGGCGGTGATGATGCCGTCGAAGCCGATGGTCGTCGACAGGCCGGCGAGCTTCTTGAGATCAAGATCGCTGCCGATGCGGCGCCAGGCTTCCAGCCGCACAGCCTTTGGCGCCATCACTGAATCGATGCCGAGCAGCGAGACGCCGCGCAGGATGAACGGGGCGACGCTCGACGGCAGATCCATGCCACCCGCCAGGCCGCAGGCGGCGACCGCGCCGCCATAGGCAGTCATCGACAGCACATTGGCCAGCGTGTGGCTGCCGACGGCATCGATGCCGCCGGCCCAGCGCTCCTTGGCCAGCGGCTTGGCCGGCTGGGAGAGTTCCTCACGCGAAATCACTTCGGCGGCACCGAGGTCGATCAGATAGGGGCTCTCGGCGTTGCGGCCGGTCGAGGCGATGACGTGATAGCCAAGGCTGGACAGGATCGAGACCGCGACCGACCCAACGCCGCCGGCCGCACCCGTCACCACCACCGGGCCGCGATCCGGCAGGATGCCGTGCCGCTCCAGCGCCATGACGCACAGCATGGCCGTATAGCCGGCGGTGCCGACCGCCATCGCATCGTGCGCGCTGATGCCGTCGGGCAACGGCACCAGCCAGTCGCCGTTGACGCGCGCGCGCCCGGCATAGGCGCCGAAATGCGTCTCGCCGACGCCCCAGCCATTGAGGATGACCTTGTCGCCCTTGCGCCAGTCGGCATGCGATGAGGAGAGGACGGTTCCGGCGAAATCGATGCCCGGCACCAGCGGCCAGCGGCGGATCACTGGCGCTTTCCCAGTGATGGCCAGCCCGTCCTTGTAGTTGACCGTCGTCGCCTCGACGGCGACGGTGACGTCGCCTTCCATCAGATCGGCTTCGCCGAAATCGACGACCTCCACCGACTGTTTCTTTTCGGCGTCGCGCGAAACGAGGATGGCTTTGAAGGTTTCAGGCATCTCTTCTCCTCGGCTTCGCAAAGGCTGGCGGTCGGCATTGGCTGGCTCTGGCCGAACTGTGCGGCGACCGTCCGGCGAGGTCAATTGGTCAAAAGAGTCGGGCCGTCAAGCTTCTGGGCCTTGCGGCTTGGCCTCGCGCCGCCAGCCTATGAACTCGTCGAAGACGACCAGCGCCGCGCCGACCGAAATGAAGGCATCGGCGAGGTTGAAGACGGCGAAGGACCATACCGGCGTGTGGAACAATATATAGTCGATGACGTGGCCGTAGACGGCGCGGTCGATCAGATTGCCGATCGCGCCACCGATGATCAGGGCAAAGCCGATGCGGGCCAGCACATGGCCGGATGGCGTACGCGTTGCCAGATAAAGCACGAAGGCGACGACGACGACCGCGATGACGACCAGGCCGGTGTCGCCGAAAGACGAGAACATCGAAAAGGCGATGCCGGTATTGTAGGTGCGAAACAGCGCCAGGAACGGCATCAGGTCGAGCTTTTCCTGAAAGGCGAGGCCGGTCTCGATCAGATGCTTTATCCACTGGTCGAGCGCGATTGCCACCACCACCAGCAGCGCATAGGGAGACCATGATTTCACGATGTGGCGTCCTCGGGGGCAAGTTTCAGCGCGCCGCGCCGGATCTCGAACAGCATGATTCCGGTGGCGACCGCCAAATTGAGTGAATCGGCGCGGCCGGCCTGCGGAATCCGCAGCAGCCGGTCGCAGCTTTCGGACAGATTGTCGGGCAGGCCCTGCTGCTCATTGCCCATCATCAAGAGCACCGGTCCTCGGGAGAAATCGACCGAGCGGTAGTCGACCGCGCCCTTCAGATGGGTGCCGACGACCAGGCCCGAGAAGCTGTTTCGCCAAGCCAGAAATGCTTCCGGCGTCGCCTTGGTCACCGGCACGGCGAAGATCGAGCCCATGGTGGCGCGCACGGTCTCGACAGAAAAAGGATCGGTAGTCTCGCCTACCAGGATGACGCCCTTGGCGCCGACGGCATCGACGGTGCGGATGACGGTGCCGAGATTGCCGGGATCGCGCACCCGGTCGAGCGCCACCCAGACGTCGCCGTCGTGAGCGCGGATGTCTCTTAGCGGCAGCAGTTTTTGCCGGAAGACGCCGACAACCATTTGCGGATTGTCACGGCGGGTGATGGCGACCAGCACTTTTTCGGACACTTCGAGCACGGTGCCGCCGGCGGCAACCGTGCGCGCCGCCACCTTTTCGACCGCCGCATTGCCGCGTCCGGCCTTGGCGAAAACCAGCGTCCTGATCGACCAGCCGAGGTCGAGGGCGTCGATGACCAGCTTCAGCCCTTCGGCCATGAAGGCGTTCTGCTGGTCGCGGAATTTCTTCTGGGCGAGCGCCTTGATGTCCTTGATCAGCGGATTGGCAAGGCTGGTGACTTCCTTGACCTGCCCGGGCGCGCCGGCGTGCCGCTCATTCATTCGGGACTCCCGGGCATTCAGGTCTCCGGGGCATTCAGGCCACCCAGCGCGAAAACAGCGATGTCGACAGCGCCCGCCCGGCGGACTGCTCGCGGATGATCAGTTCGCCTGATTCAACCGTGCCGCCCATGCCGGCAAAGGTGTCGCGCATCAAGGCATGGATGGCGAAGAAGGAGGCGCGGATGGAATAGGCGGTCAGCACTATGGCGACCGGTTTCGGCGTCAGGATCGCGCGGCAAAGGTCGGTCAGGCCGGGCAGGTCCTCGAACAACTGCCAGACCTCGCCCTTGGGTCCGCGGCCATAGGCAGGCGGGTCGAACAGGATGATGTCGTAGCGGCTGCCGCGGCGCTCTTCGCGCTCGGCGAATTTCACTGCATCGTCGACGATCCAGCGGATCGGCTTGCTGCCGAGACCGGCCATTTCCTGGTTTTCGCGCGCCCAGCCGACCGCCTTCTTGGAGGCATCGACATGGGTGACCTCGGCGCCGGCGCGGGCGGCCACCAGAGACGCGAGCCCGGTATAGCCGAACAGGTTCAGCACCTTGATCGGGCGCTTGGCCGCCGCGATCAGGCTGGCCATATGGTCCCAGTGCGAAGCCTGCTCGGGGAAGACGCCGACATGGCGAAACGAGGTGAAGCGGCCGAGATAGTCGATGCCGTCATGCTTCATCGGCCAGGTCTCGCCCAGCGGTACCTTCGGGAACCGCCAGCGGCCGATGCCTTCCTCGTCGGTGTCGCCGGTGAAGATGGCGTCGGCTCGGTCCCAGTCCCTGGCGGGCAAGGCCTTTTGCCAGATCGCCTGTCCCTCGGGCCGCACGATGCGGTAGGGGCCGTATTGTTCGAGCTTCTCGCCGGCACCGCTGTCGAGCAGTGCATAATCCGGATTGGGCGCCACTTCGAGGATCACCGGCAGGCGCTCAGTGGGCAGGATGCCTTCGCGACGCGCCAGGATACGGGGGGCGGGCTTCGGATCAGACCGGTCGTCCGGTTTTGTTTCGTGGCGTTGCTGTCTGGCTTCGGGTCGGATTGGTACGGTCTCCGGCTGCGGCCGCGCATGTTCGGTCCTGCCTTTTGCGGGCGGACGGTTGTCGCGGCGTTTGTCGCGAAAAGACTTCAAGCAGGAGCGTCTCCGGAGGCGGCAGGCCGCTTTTGGCATAGGGTCACCGGCTGCGCAAACAAAATGGTCCAGCGTGCGAATGTCTGAGGTGGTGGACCTCGCTGAGGAAACAGGCAAATCTCGAATCATGTCCCGTTCCGAACGCCTGCTCGACCTGATCCAGATCCTGCGCCGGCATCGCCGGCCGGTGAGCGGTCGCACGCTTGCCGGCGAGATGGACGTTTCGATCCGAACGCTCTACCGCGACATTGCCACGCTGCAGGGGCAAGGCGCGCCGATCGAGGGCGAGGCTGGGCTGGGCTATGTGCTGAAACCCGGCTTCATGCTGCCGCCACTGATGTTCATCGACGAGGAGATCGAGGCCATCGTTCTGGGATCGCGTTGGGTTGCCAGACAACCGGACAAGCGGCTGTCGGCCGCCGCCACCGACGCGCTGGCCAAGATCGCCGCTGTGCTGCCGGATGATCTGCGCGAGGACCTCGATGCGACCGCGCTTTTGGTCGGGCCGCACGGCGATGCTGTCGAAAGCATCGACCTTGGCCTGGTGCGCCAGGGGATCCGCAACGAGAGAAAACTCGGCTTTCTTTACCGCGATGCCGGCGGCGCCGCCTCCGAGCGCTTGATCTGGCCATTCGCGCTCGGCTTTTTCGACAAGGTGCGGGTGGTGGTGGCCTGGTGCGAGACGCGGCAGGATTTCAGACATTTTCGCGCCGACCGGATGTCGGGGCTCAACACCACGGATATCCGCTATCCACGTCGTCGGCAGGCGCTGCTGAAGGAATGGCGCGCGACGCTGGACGCACCGAAGCGCCAGCCCGGCGCTTAATGCTCCTTTCTACGCCCTCGCAAGCCGCTGCTGCCAGAATCTGACAGTGGGGTCACCTATGCTCCTCCAATCGAAACCCTGGAGAGCAGACATGAACACCCCCAATTTCGTCATCCTTTATGTCGACAGCCCGGAACGGAGCGGCGCCTTCTACGGTGCGCTGCTGGGACGCCAGCCGGTGGAGACGTCGCCGACCTTCGTGCTGTTCGTGCTCGACAATGGCTTCAAGCTCGGCCTGTGGTCGCGCCACACGGTGGAGCCGGCGGCCGCAGCCGCGGGCGGCGGTGCGGAGCTCGTCGTCGCGTTGGACCGGCCTGATGCGGTGGACGCCGCTTACACGGACTGGGCAGGACGCGGCTTGACCATTCTGCAGACGCCGACCGACATGGACTTCGGCCGCACCTTCGTTGCGCTCGATCCCGACGAGCACCGGCTGCGCGTCTACTGGCTGAACGACGGAGAACAGGCCAATGGGGAACAGGCCAATGGAGAACAGAAATGAGTGCCCACTGGATCGCGGTCGCTTCCGCCGAACATGTCCGGCGCGGCCGCGAGGCCGGCTTCATGCAGGTCAACCACGGCAAGGCGGCACCTTTGCGCCGCATCAAGCCCGGCGACGGCATCATCTACTACTCGCCGACCACAATTCTGCGCGAGAAGGACGGCCTGCAGGCTTTCACGGCAATCGGCACCGTGCGCGAAGGCGAGCCTTACCAGGGCGACATGGGCGGTGGCTTCACGCCGTTCCGCAGGGATGTCGAATGGGCCAAGGCCGAGGAGGCGCCGATCAAGCCGCTGCTCGAGCAGCTCGACTTCACCGCGGGCAAATCGAACTGGGGTTATCAACTGCGCTTTGGCCTGTTCGAAATTACGGCGCATGATTTCGCGCTGATCGCCGAGGCGATGGGCGCTGCCATGAAGGCAGGCTGAAGCATCCAGCCGCCGGATCGGCAAGGCACCGTGACAAGGCTGCTGACACCAAGTTGTCAGCAGCCTTGTGCGACAAGCGATTGTCTTCAGATAGCGTCGCGCTTGCCCCAGGAGAATAAGATGGACTTCGTCTCGATCCGCATCATTACCGATCAGATCAAGCCCTTGGTGGCATTCTACGACACGATCACCGGGCTTACCGCAACCTGGTTCACAGACGATTTCGCCGAACTGGCAACGCCGTCCTGCACACTGGCGATCGGCAGCACCCGCACGCTGGCCCTGTTCGGAACTGATGTGGCGCAGCCGGCCGCCAATCGCTCAGCGATCATCGAGTTTCGCGTCGCCGATGTTGATGCTGAGTACAGCAGGCTGGCGAAAATTATCGGCGATTTCGTACAGACGCCGACGACGATGCCATGGGGTAACCGGTCGCTGCTGCTGCGCGATCCCGATGGCAATCTGGTGAACTTCTTCACCCCGGTCAGCGCGGAAGCGATCAGGAAGTTCGATCGCAGAACCGGCGCAGACGCTACTGCTTGAGCGCGTTGTAGACGGCAATGCCGGCGGCAAGGTCCTCAAGCGCGGCGCCGACCGACTTGAACAGCGTGACCTCAGTGGGGCTCTGCCGGCCCTGTTTTTCCCCGCGCGCCAGCTCATTCAGATCGGCGACGATGGCTTCCGGCTTCAGCACGCCGGAGGCGAGCGGCTGGACGATGTCGCCGGCTTCCTTGGTGGCGCCGGCGCGGGTGTCGACATAGACGCGGGCGCGCGCGATCGCGTCGTCGTCGCTCTCGCGCATGGTCGGCGTGAAGCCGCCGACCAGATCGACATGCGCGCCCGGCTTGAGCAGCGCACCCTTGACCAGCGGCGTCGTCGTGATCGTCGCCGATGAGACGATGTCGGCCTCGGCGAGTTCGGCGTCGAGATCGCTTGCGGCCTCGGCGTTGAAACCGTCCGCGCGCAAATCAGCCGCGACCTTTTCGGCATTGGCGGGCGTGCGGTTCCAGATGCGGATGGTCTTGATCGGCCGCACCGCGGAGTGCGCCTTGGCGAGGAACGGCGACAGCGCGCCGGCGCCGACCACCAGAAGCCGCGATGCGTCCTCGCGGGCGAGATAGGAGGCCGCCACCGCCGAGGCGCAAGCGGTGCGCCACTGTGTCAGCCGTTGGCCGTCGATCAGCGCTTCGGGCTCGCCGGTGGCGCCGTTGAGCAGGAGGTAGAGCCCCATTACCGCCGGTTTGCCGATGGCGTTGTTGTCGGGCGATACGGTGACGATCTTGACGCCGATATGACCCCCGACCGACGTGCCGGCCGCATGGAAGTCGGTCCACGCCGGCATCAAAAGCAGCGTGGATGTGGCACCGTCGGGCCGCTCGACCCCGTGATGATGGCGGACGGGTTGCACAGCACCCTCGCGGAAGGCCGCGCGCAATGTCTCGACCAGCCCGGGAAAGGTCAGCGCCTGGTCGACAGCGTCGGCCGAAATGGTCAGCATGCAAAACTCCGCGAAGATAAAAGCGCCGGCTTCAGGCCGTTGGCTTCGGCAGCGCCGGCCCCTGGCCCGAGCCTTGCGGTGCGGCGGGTACCCTGCTGACCGCCTGGCGCAAATTCTCGGCCTCGACGCCGCGCTGGCGCGCCAGCTTGCGGTAGCGGCCCTGCTTGACCCAGGTCGCCAGGCTGCCGACGACCATGCCGATGGCGAGCGCCACGAACAGGAAGATGAACAGCGGCAAGGTCAGCGTCAGTTTCGGATTGCCGGGGTTGAACGGGTCGAGCGTGAAGGCGACCAGCTCGCGGTTGGCGACGGCCAGCGCAATCAGGATGACGGCGAGCGGCACGAAGACCACGATAAGTATGAAGCGGTTCAACATAGAAATTCCCTGGAGAAGGCAGGCCTTGATAACGCCGGCGCGTTGGTCCGCGCCTACTTGCCGCCATTCAGCCTTTCACGCAATTCCTTTCCGGTCTTGAAGAACGGCACCCACTTCTCCTCGACCTCGACGGATTCGCCGGTGCGCGGGTTGCGGCCGGTGCGGGCAGGGCGATTCTTCACCGAAAAAGCGCCGAAGCCACGCAACTCGACCCGATTGCCTTCCGCCAGGGCATCGGTGATCTCGTCGAAGATCGCTCCCACGATGTTTTCGACGTCGCGGAGGAAAAGATGCGGGTTGCGGGTGGCAATGATCTGCACAAGCTCGGATTTGATCATCAGAAAGGTCCCCGTGAAAGCGCTGCGGTCAAATTATCAGGATGATTTTATTTGCTTTTTTACTCGCCCCAACCGGCAGATCAAGGGTGCCAGACGGAAACGAGACCGTCAAGAAACAAGCGATCGGCGCCAATTTCGTGAAGCACGTTGCTGCCGGCCTCCGACAGGCCGAGCGCGCTGCCGACGCTGCGCGCTATTGCTTTCGAGAACAGGAAGCCGCCACGCCGCTCGGTGTCCTTCCATTCCACCACCTTGAGCTTGGCGTCGACACCCTTGGTCGCCAGCCAGTCGATCGCCACGCTCTCGCCGCCGACAGCGTCGATCAGACCGTTGGCAAGGCCCTGGCGGCCGGTGAAGATCGAGCCGTCGGCAAGGGCCAGTGCCTGATCGCGGGTCATTTTGCGGCGCTCGGCGACGATGCCGACGAACCAGTCATAGCTGTCGAGGATGAGCTTGCGGACCATGGCTCGCTCGTCTTCATTGGTCGGCTTGAAGGGCGAGGGCGATGCCTTCAGCGGCGAGGATTTCACTTCCTCGAGCTTGATGCCGACCTTGTCCATCAGACCGCTGACATCGGGATACTGGATGAGCACACCGATCGAGCCGACGATCGACGTCTTGCGGGCAACGATATGGTCGCTGGCACTGGCGATCATGTAGCCGGCCGATGCGGCCAGCGTGCCGACCTCGGCCACCACCGGCTTGTCGGCGGCAAGCTTGCGCACCTCCTCGTAGATAGATTCGCCGCCGACCGTGGTGCCGCCGGGCGAATCGATCGCCAGGATGACGCCCTTGACCTGCGGGGATGTGCGGATGGTTTCCAGCCGCTTGATCAGTTCCTCGTCCTCGGTGATGGTGCCTTCGATCCTGACCTTGGCGATGTGGTCGACGGAAGAACCGCCGAGGTCGCCCCCATAGAACCAGCTTGCAAGCGCAATCACCCCAAGGGCCACGATGGCAATGGCGGCGCCGCGCCAGAAGGTCAGCTTGCGCCGCAAGCGGCGGCGGTCGATCAGGTCGTCGGCTCTCAGTGCCATGGTCTGCCTCACAGTCGGTGGGAAGCGATGCTTTTAAAGCAAGCGTCCGCGCCCGGCTACCTCTTCCTCAAGAGCCTGCGACGAAGCGACCTTCACGACGGAGGCATTTCAGGAAAAAATGACGCGGCGCGTTCGTTTCTGCTATGAAGTGACGAAATTGTGTCGCCTGAGTTCCGTCTGTGAAACAGCGGCCGTCACATTTTTGCGGTTTTCCTCCGCTTGTGCTTGCTTGCGGGGGCCGGCAACCCACCTATAGCAGGTGTTTTGGCGGACAAGGGTTTATTAGAAGTCAGTCATGCTTGCGCGATCGAACGAACCGACCAATGCCGATGCGGCCTTGGCGCCCCCGGCGCCAGCGGGTACGCGCGGCGACGCCTTCGACCGCGCCCAGCGCCACTCGCGCCGCGTGCGCGTGCTTAAGTTCGCCGTGCCGGTGCTTGCCGCCGGGATCGCGGTTGCGTTTCCGGTCTATTCCTATCTGGCGGCGCCGATCAACATTTCGATACAGGCAGACGGCACCGCTTTCGCGGATGGCAAGCTGGTGATGGCCAATCCGAAGCTCAACGGCTTCACCAAGGACAAGCTGCCCTATTCGCTGACGGCCTTGCGCGCCATCCAGGATGTCGGCAAGCAGGACATCATCGAACTCGAAGGCATCCATGCCAAATTGCCGCTGACGGCCGACAATGTGGCGACCGTCGACGCCAAGCGCGGGATCTACAACAGAAACGCCAACACGATGGACATGACCAGCGACGTTACCGTCACCACCACCGACGGCGTCGCTGCCATCTTCAAATCGGTCTTCCTCGATATGGGCAAAGGCTCTATGAAGACAGGTGATGCGGTCGATGTCAGCCGTAACGGCTCGCGGATCACCGCGGGTTCAATGTCGGTCGAAGACAATGGCAAGGTCATCGTTTTCGAGAACAAGGTAAGCGTTCACATCGATCCGGCCACTATGAAGGCGGCAGAGGCAAAGAGCGGAGAAACGAATGCGTCCCAGTAATTCGGCACGGCTTGTCGCCGCAGCTTCGGCCTTGCTGTTGCTGGGTATGGCGCCGTCGTGGGCTCAGTCCAGCGCCAGCAGCCAATCCGGGCTCAAACTGTCGGGCGACCAGCCGATCCAGATCGAGAGCGACAAACTTGAGGTCCGCCAGGCCGACAGCATGGCGCTGTTCAGCGGCAACGTCACCGTCACGCAAGGGCCGACGCTGCTCAAGGCCGGCAGCATGGAGGTCTACTACGTCAAGGACCCCAACGCCGCCAAAGGTGCTGCCGCCGGCGCTTCGGCGATGACCGGTTCGGCCAATATCGACCATCTGGTGGTCAAGAACAAAGTCTACATCAAGTCGAATGACCAGATCGCCACCGGCGACAACGCCACGTTCGACATGAAGACGCAGGTGCTTGTTCTGTCGGGCAAGGAGGTCGTCTTGTCCCAAGGACCCAACGTCCTCAAGGGCTGCAAGCTCACCGTGCAGATGAAAAGCGGCCTTGCTCAGGTCGATGGCTGCGGCGGGCGCGTCATCATGTCGATGACGCCGCCACCGAAATCCGAGGCCCCGAAGCCCGAATGACTGGCGTGTCTTCGCTGCTGACCCGCCTTCCGGGACGGGCGGCCAGTAAACTTGCAGCACCGGCCACAGTCACCGTTGATTCCTCGAAGTTCAAGGGCACCCTGATCGCCAAGGGTCTGACCAAGAGCTACAAGGGCCGCAAGGTGGTCAGCGGTGTCACCATCGGCGTGCGCGCCGGCGAGGCTGTCGGGCTGCTCGGGCCGAACGGCGCCGGCAAGACCACCTGTTTCTACATGGTCACCGGCCTGGTGCCGGTCGATGAGGGCACGATCGAGATCGACGGTTTCGACGTCACCTCGATGCCGATGTACCGCCGCGCCCGCCTCGGCATCGGCTATTTGCCGCAGGAAGCCTCGATCTTCCGCGGCCTGAATGTCGAGCAGAACATCCGCGCCGTGCTCGAAGTGGTTGAGAAGGACCGCAAGGTGCGCGAGCGCAATCTCGACGAACTGCTCGAGGAATTTCACATCAGCCATCTGCGGAAGTCGCCGTCCATGTCGCTGTCGGGTGGCGAGCGGCGGCGTCTTGAGATCGCCCGAGCTTTGGCGACGCGCCCGGCCTACATGCTGCTCGACGAGCCGTTCGCCGGCATCGACCCGATTGCCGTCGCCGACATCCAGCAGCTGGTTCGTCATCTAACGGCGCGCGGCATCGGCGTGCTGATTACCGACCACAATGTGCGCGAAACGCTCGGCCTCATCGACCGCGCCTACATCATCCATGCCGGCCAGGTGCTGACTCATGGCCGTGCCGACGAGGTGGTGGCGAACCCCGATGTGCGCCGGCTCTACCTCGGCGAAGGTTTCACGCTCTGAGCGTGAAATTTGTTTCCTGACGTGATTTTTGCCGCCCCGCCGGGCTTTTTTCTCCGATTTTGCGTGAGATAATGCTTCGGTAGGGGCCTTTTGCCGTCGTTCGCCTTGACAAGCAAAAGCCGGGCCAGTTTCTATGGAAGGTCGGAAAAATTCATTTTCCGGCAGCTTCTGATGTGTAGGCTTCCGGGTGCAGAAGGGCGTTTGAAACCGAACCATGGCGTTGGCGGCGAAACTACAGCTACGACAATCCCAGTCGCTGGTGATGACGCCGCAGCTGATGCAGTCGATCAGGCTGTTGCAGCTCACCCATGTCGAGCTCGACCACTTCATCGACGACGAGATCGAGCGCAATCCGCTGCTGGAGCGCGCCGAGCCCCAGGATGACGCCGCAAGCGACCAGGTGCAGAAGGGCGATGCCGCTCCTGAGCCTGCCGCCGATGGCGACTGGTTCGAAAACGAGACGGCGTGGAGCGCCGAAGCGATCTCCGACAAGCTCGACAGCTCGCTGGAAAATCTGTTCCCCGACGATCCCGGCACCAGCGAGCGGCTCGGTCCGGACCTGACGGCGCAGTGGAAGTCGGCCACCGGCAATAGTTCGTCCGGTTCTTCCGAAGGCTTCGACGTCGGCGACATGGCCGCCGCGGCGATCACGCTGCGCCAGCATGTCGGCGAGCAGATCGCGCTTGCCTTTGCCGATCCGGCCGCAAGGCTGATCGCAGCCGAACTGGCCGACGGCCTGGACGAGGCCGGCTATCTGCGCGCCGATCCCGCCGAGATCGCCAAACGGCTCGGCGCCGATCAGGCGGTGGTGGCCAAGGTGCTGGCAGCCTGCCACACATTCGAGCCGGTCGGCCTGTTTGCGCGCGACCTTGCCGAATGCCTGTCGCTGCAACTTGCCATGCGCGATCGTCTCGATCCGGCGATGAAAACGCTGATCGGCAACCTCGAACTCCTGGCGCGGCGCGATTTCCAGACGCTGAAGCGGCTTTGCGAGGTTGACGAGGAGGATCTTCTCGACATGCTGGCCGAAATCCGCGCGCTCGATCCGCGTCCGGGCACGGCATTTTCAGGCGGCGCCAGCGATGCCATCGTCGCCGATGTCGAAGTCCGTGCCGCCAATGACGGTAGCTGGACGGTCGAGCTCAATGCCGAGACGCTGCCGCGCGTGCTGGTCGATCACATCTATTTCGCCCAGGTCTCGCCGCATGCGAAGAATCAGGCGGAGAAGGATTTCCTGGCCGAATGCCTGCAGAATGCCAACTGGCTGACGCGGAGCCTCGACCAGCGGGCAAAGACGATCCTGAAAGTGGCGTCGGAAATCGTGCGCCAGCAGGACGCTTTTCTCGTCCATGGCGTGCGCCAGCTCAGGCCGCTCAACCTGCGCACGGTGGCCGATGCCATCGGCATGCATGAATCGACCGTCAGCCGGGTGACGGCCAACAAATACATGCTGACGCCGCGTGGCGTGTTCGAGCTGCGTTATTTCTTCACGGCTTCGATCGCGGCGTCGGGCGGCGGTGATGCGCATTCCTCGGAAGCGGTGCGCGACCGCATCAAGCAGCTGATCGACGAGGAAAAGCCCGCCGATGTGCTGTCCGATGACGCAATCGTCGATATGTTGAAGGAAAGCGGCGTCGATATTGCCCGGCGCACGGTGGCCAAGTACCGGGAGGGTATGAATATTCCCTCGTCGGTGCAGCGGCGGCGTGAAAAGCGCGCTCTGGCGAGCGCGGGGCGCTAGGTCTGCTTGCCCGGCAAGGCTTTTGCTATGGCTGGATTCCACAACTTTCCGACCTTAAAGCGCATCGCGCTGAAACGGATTCATACGACGCGCTTTAAGTCTTTGTTTTGATGCATGTCGTTGTCCCAGAACCGCAGCGCACTTCTGGGCGACATGCATTAATTGACAAGCTGCAATGAAGTGTCTAGAAGCCCGCCCGCATGAGACGGGCTCGCGGCCCGCATGCGGATGGTCCGTCACGATGAAGGCCACGGGACGGCCAAGAAGGCGGATTGTGATCAACCGGAAAGTTCGGATCTAAAATCGGCGCGAGTTGACGCCGCAAAGCTTGTGCGCACGGATCACGAGTATAAACTCTGGCCAGTTTGAAGCCTGAGCAAGGAAGGTCAGTTTTCAGATGAAATTGCGCATATCGGGTAAACACATGGATATCGGCGATGCGTTGCGTACGCGCATTACCGATCGTGTCGGCGAGGCGATTGGAAAATATTTCGATCGCGGTTTTTCAGGGCACGTCACGGTCATCAAATCGGGGTCGCGTTACTCGGCCGATTGCATGATCAGGCTGGATTCCGGCGCTTCGCTGCAGGCAACCGGCGATTCTCAGGATCCGACACTTGCCTTCGAGGCGGCCGCGGACCGCCTCGAAACCAGGCTGCGGCGCTACAAACGCCGTCTGAAATCGCACAATTCAGGCAATGGAAATGGCGAAATCACCGACATCGCCTATACGGTAATGGCGCCGCTGACCGATGACGATGAGGACATTCCGGAGGACTACGCCCCGGCCATCGTCGCCGAATCAACCATGACGCTGCAGACCATGTCGGTGGCGTCGGCGGTTATCGAACTCGACACCAAGGACAGCCCGGTTTTCGTATTCCGCAACGCCGGAAACGACCACCTCAACATCGTCTATCGGCGGCCGGACGGAAATATCGGCTGGATCGACCCGTCGACGACCAAAGTCGCACAGGCGTGACGACAACGACAATGGTCGCACAGGTGACGGCAATGGTCGCACAGGGATAATAGCCAGCCGCGCGAGGGGCGAGGACTGGCGACGGCAGGCGAATAAGGGATTTCAAATATGGATCTGAGCGATCTTCTCAACGTTCCGGCGATCTTGCCGGCGTTGAAGGCGAACTCCAAAAAGCAGCTTCTGCAGTTGCTGTCCGAGAGAGCGGCGGCGATTTCCGGCATTCCGGAGCGCGAAGTGTTCGACACCATCCTGCAGCGCGAACGGCTGGGCTCCACCGGCGTCGGCAACGGCATCGCCATTCCGCACGGCAAGCTCGCCGGGGTGAAGCGCATCGCCGGCGTCTTTGCCCGGCTGGAGACGCCGGTCGATTTCGAGGCCTTGGATGACCAGCCGGTCGATCTGGTGTTTTTGCTGCTGGCCCCGGAAGGCGCCGGCGCCGATCACCTCAAGGCACTGTCGCGCATCGCCAGGGTTTTGCGCGACGCCGACACGGTGGCCAAGATCAGAGGCACGCGCGACGCGGTCGCCATCCACGCACTGCTTTCGGACACGCAGGCCTCGCACGCCGCCTGAAGTTCTTCGGATTTAAGTCTTCCAGGGGCCGCCGAAGGCGGCCCTCTCCATTTCAACCGCCAGCAGTCGCCTTAGTGAATGGCGACAGTGGTCAGGTCGTTTTCCATGGCGCCGGCCAAAGCCCGGTCTTTCGCATCCGAAAGCAGGATCGGCTGGCCGTTGGCGGCAAACAGGGCCCACAGGACCATACCAGGCGCTATTTCGCCGAGGTTGGGGAAGCGCCCGAGCAGCTCGTCGCTCGAGACCTTGCGGAGATAAGCGACCGAGCCTTCGCCGAGATGGGCGAATTCGCCGCTGGTCATGGTGATGGTTTCGTCAGTTCTGGTCATTTCAAGCCTCCTTGGCGCGAGGACGCCGCTCAAGGCCATCCCGCATGAGAGCCATCGGTAAAGATCAGTCTTTCACCGATATATTTATTTTCCGTACCAGCCGTTCGGTATCCGGCCGATCGAGATCGATCGACAAAAGGCCGTTCTTCAGTTCCGCTGCGATCACCCGCATGCCGTCGGCCAGCACGAAACAGCGCTGGAACTGGCGCGCGGCGATGCCGCGATGGAGGAATTCGCGCTCGGTGTCGTCGGTTTGACGGCCGCGCACGACCAACTGGTTTTCCTCCGTGGTGACATCGAGATCGCTTTCGGCGAAACCCGCGACAGCCAGCGTAATGCGCAGCCTTTCGGCCTTGCCGTCAGCACCGCTGAGGCGCTCGATGTTGTAGGGAGGATAACTGTCACCGGATTTCGCCAGTCGTTCCAGGGTCTTTTCCATGGCATCGAAACCAAGAAGAAGCGGGCTGGAGAAGGGCGTCATTCGGCTCATGTTACACTGTCCTCTTTGGAGCGACATAAACTGGAAAAACCCGGATGGCATTTTTCCCGATGGTCTTGATATGGTCCGCGCTGCGGCCAAGTTCAAGCCGCCGAACACCCCCGCCAAAAAGACTCCCCCGCATAAGGAAATGAAATGCCCCAGACCCGCAAGATCATCATCGACACGGATCCCGGCCAGGACGATGCCGTCGCCATATTGCTGGCGCTCGGCAGCGCCGAGCTGGAGATCGTCGGCATCTCTGCTGTTGCCGGCAACGTGCCGCTGAAATTGACCGAAAAGAACGCCAGGAAAATCTGCGAACTGGCCGGCCGGCCCGACATCAAGGTCTATGCAGGCGCCATCCGCCCGTTGGCGCGCGAGCTGGTCACCGCCGAGGAAGTGCATGGCAAGACCGGCCTCAACGGCCCGCAACTGCCCGATCCGAAGATGAAGCTGCAGGGCCAGTATGCGGTCGACTTCATCGTCGAGACGCTGATGAAGGAAGAGGCCGGCACGATCACGCTGTGCGCGCTCGGCCCTCTCACCAATGTCGCGCTGGCGCTGATCCGTGAGCCGAAGATCGCGCCGCGCATCAAGGAAATCGTACTGATGGGCGGCGGTTTCTTCGAAGGCGGCAATGTCACGCCGACCGCAGAATTCAACATCTATGTCGATCCGCAAGCCGCCGACCTGGTGTTCAAATCCGGCATTCCGATCGTCATGATGCCGCTCGACGTCACCCACAAGGCGCTGACCACGGCCAAGCGCACGCAGGCCATCCGCCAGCTCGGCACCCGGGTCGGCACCGCGACGGCCGAGATGCTGGAGTTCTTCGAGCGCTTCGACGAGGAGAAATACGGCACCGATGGCGGCCCGCTGCACGACCCCTGCGTCATCGCGTATCTGTTGAAGCCGGAGCTGTTCAAGGGCCGCAACTGCAACGTCACCGTCGAAACCACCTCCGAACTCACCATGGGCATGACCGTGATCGACTGGTGGGGCGTGACCAAGCGGCCGAAGAACGCCATGGTGATGCGCGACATCGACCATGACGCCTTTTTCGCGCTTCTGGTGGAGCGGTTGGCTCGGCTTTAGCTCTGTCTTTCCTTTCTCCCCATTGTGGGTTCCGAAGGGACGGGGCGAGACAAGTGGCTCGCCCCCGGGCGGTGTCGCCGAAGGCGACGGATGTGGGGTGTTCCAGGGAACGCCCACGTCTCACTCCGCTGGAACACCCCTCATCCGTCTCGGCGCTATCGCGCCGATCCACCTTCTCCCACAGGGGAGAAGGAAGGCGCCGCCGCCGTTCACTTTGCAAATCGATAGAAGACCATTCCATTCTCGCGCGTGACGCGCTCCATGTTTGCCGTCGCGCCGATCAGATGCGGCCGGTCGTCATCGACAAGAATGGACGAACCGCTTTCGAGCGAAACCAGATAAAGGGTGTGGTCGTGGTCCGATTGGGCGCTTTTGACCGTTGCGTGGATTGGCTCGACTGACCGGATGGGGCTCGCATCATTCGTCCATTTGTAGAGCGCCGAAGGAACCATCATCGCGAACATGGCGACGATCAGGACCACGCCGGGCGCGTTCCTTTTCAAATCCCTATAAGTCCATGACATTTGAAAGAATCCCCAGCACAAAGTCATGTGGTGGCGTGGAGACTGACTTTCAATCAGCCTTCACGTACGGGCTCATTCTGCCGTTGGAAACGACCGTCCACGGTTGTTACTTCGCCTTCGAAAAAGCTAGCCACAGGCCGCCGCCGACCAGAAAGCTGCCGCTGATCCTGGACATCAGCTTGATGCGGCTGGCCGAGAGCAGGCGGCCGGCGCGGCTGGCGGCGAGAGCATAGGTGGAATCCGAGACGGCGGCGAAGATCATGGCGGTGAGGGCCATGACGACGATCTGCAGGGTGTAATTGCCCTGCGGGGCGATGAATTGCGGGAAGAAGGCGCCGAAGAACACCAGGGTCTTGGGGTTGCTGAGCGCCACCAGCAGACCCTGCAGGAAGAAGCCGCCACGCGGCTTTCTCGCCGTGCCGTCGGCGTTCAGCGTGCCCTTGGCGCGGAACATCTGCACGCCCATCCAGATCAGATAGGCGGCGCCGATCAGACGCACCCATTCGAACCAGTGGCCCATGCCCGCGATCAGCGTGTTGAGGCCGATGCCGACGATGGCGATCATGATGGCAAGCCCGGCCTGCGTGCCGGCGACATTGGCAAGCCCGGCGCGCGCGCCGTGGCGGATGCTGTTGGCGATGATCAGCGTGACAGTCGGACCGGGCACCAGGATGATGACGATGCAGGCAAGGACATAGGCGGCGTAGAGTTCCAGCGACATGGGGATTTCCTCGAGGATGCGCTTAGGCGGCTGGCTGCAATCAATGCATGGCGGCGGGGCTGGTGCAAGCCGGTCGCAGACCGTGCCGCCCCTCGCGTCAGGACGCCCCCACCTGCCAAGGCAGGGTCGCCTCATAGGCCGCTCCGGCCCTGAGCACGGCGAGGTCGCCGCGCGGCCGGCCGATCAGCTGCATGCCCAAGGGGCGGCCTTTGTCGTCGAAGCCGACGGGCACGTTGAGCGCCGGACAGCCGCCGAGCGTGGCGAAGGCCGAAACCTGCATCCAGCGATGATAGCTGTCCATCGTCCGTCCGGCGACCTCACTTGGCCAATGCGTGCCGACTTCGAAAGGAAAGACCTGCGCCGTCGGCAGCGCGATGAGATCGAAGTGCTCGAACAGCGACAGCAGCGTCCGGTGCCAGGAGGTGCGGATGACCGAGGCCGCGCGGATCTGCGGCGCCGTCAGCCGCATGGCGTTCTCCACCTCCCAGACGGCTTCCGGCTTCAGCAGGGCGCGCTTGTGCGGGTCGTCATAATGGACTTTCAGCGCCGAGCCGCTGCTCGCCTGCCGCAGCGTCACGAAGGCTTGCCACAGTGCCTCGAAATCGAAATCCGGCAGCAAGGGCTCGGTCAGGAAGGATGCCTCCGCGAAGCGGCCGAGTGCGGCCTCGCACAGATCGAGGATGCCAGGCTCCACCGGCAGGTGACCGCCGAGATCACCGAGCCAGCCGACGCGGCCGCCGCTTGCCGGCGTTGCCAGCCCTTCGAGGAATGAACCAGGCTTTTCCCAGGACAAGGGCGCATGCGGATGGTAGCCCGCCTGCACGTCGAGCAGCAGCGCCATGTCGCTGATGCTGCGGCCCATCGGCCCGTCTATGCCCATCTGGGCATGAAAGACTTCAAGATCCGGCCCGCCGGGGACAAGGCCCTGCGACGGGCGGAAGCCATAGACATTGTTCCACGCCGCCGGATTGCGCAGCGAGCCGCCGAAATCGCTGCCGTCGGCGACCGGAACCATGTCGAGCGCAAGGGCGACGGCTGCGCCGCCGCTCGAGCCGCCGGCGGTCAGCGCCGGATCGAACGCGTTCAGCGTCGGTCCGAAAACATTATTGTAGGTGTTGGATCCCAGCCCGAATTCGGGAACGTTGGTCTTGCCGATGATGATGCCGCCGGCCTTGCGGATGCGCTCGACGAAGAAATCATCCTCCTGCGGCACGAAATCGGCGAAGATCGGCGAGCCGAAACTGGTCCTCAAGCCGCGCGTCATGGCGAGGTCTTTTATCGCCATCGGCAGGCCAAACAGCGAGCCGGCCGGCCCGCCTTGCGCTAGATGCGCGTCCGCCGCGTCGGCCTCGCGCAGGATGTCGGAGCGCTCGCGCAACGAGACGATGGCATTGACCAGCGGGTTTACCGCGTCGATGCGGTCGAGGAATGCGGCGACCAACTCGCGCACGGACAGGCGGCGCAGCCGGATCGCCTCGGCCAGGTCGACAGCGGACATCCGGCAGATGTCGCCGGCGGGGGGCACGGCGTGCTTCGTTGCGGGGCGCAGGGCTGTCATCCGGCGTTGTTGCGCAGGGCGGTGTCCACATCCTCGGCCAGCGGGATGGCCGGCTGGGCGCCGGGCTTCAGGCAGGCGAGCGAGCCGGCGGCTGCGGCGCGGGTGAGAGCCTGCTCCAGCGGCAGGTTGGACGCCAGCCCGGCAGCGAGATAACCGCAAAAAGTATCGCCGGCCCCGACGGTGTCGACCGGGGTGATCTTCAGCGCCGGCACGGTCAGGAAATCGTCCGGTGTCGCCGCCAGCACGCCGTCGCCGCCGAGCGTGACGACGATGGTGCGGCCGGTCTTGCGGGCGAAGTCGCGCATGCGCGCCGGGCGGTCGCGGCCTTTCAGCGACAGCGCCTCGCCGTAAAGGTCGAATTCGGTTTCGTTGGCGACGGCGTAGTCGGCCTTGCCGAGCAACGCTGCCGCCTCGCTACGGAACGGCGCGGTGTTGAGCACGGTGACCGCGGCGGCGGCGCGTGCGGCGTCAAGCGCTGCATCGACAGTCTGCAACGGGATCTCGTGCTGCAGCAGGACGACGTCGCCCTTCGCAAGGAAAGCCTTGGCGAGATCGCCGGGCAGCACCGAATCATTGGCGCCCGGCACGACGGCGATGACATTCTCGCCATCGGCGCCGACGAGGATCAGCGCCGTGCCGGTGGAGGCGAAGCTCTGGCCGACGCCGGAGAGATCGACCTTGCCGGCCACCAGCAAAGCCAGCGCCTCAGTGGCGAAATTGTCCTTGCCGACGGCGCCGACCATGCGCACCTTGGCGCCGGCGCGCGCCGCAGCCAGCGCCTGGTTGGCGCCCTTGCCGCCGGGCGCGGTGGTGAAGCCGGAGCCGCGGACCGTCTCGCCCGGCGAAGGCAGGCGGTCGACATTGGCGATAAGGTCGAGGTTGATCGAGCCGACAACGATGATCAAGAAAGCCTCCTGCGGAATGCGCGGGAAGCTAACCTGTAAGCCGGCGGCTTGCCAGAGCGTGCGGATGTTTTGCGCCGGGAGCTCGCAAAGAAAAACACCGGCGAAGGGATTTCGCCGGTGTTGTTTGATGCGGGCAGCTTCAGGACGCGGTCTGGCCCGCTTCCCAACCGAGGATGGCGCGTTTGCGGGTCAGGCCCCAGTGGTAGCCGGTGAGTGCGCCGGACTTGCCCAGCGCCCGATGGCAAGGGACGACGAAGGACAATGGGTTGGCGCCGACCGCCGCCCCCACCGCCCGGCTGGCGTTTGGCGCGCCGATCCTGGAGGCGATCGAAGAATAAGTGCAGGCCTTGCCCATCGGGATCCTGAGCAGCGCGTCCCAGACGCGCAGCTGGAAGTCGGAGCCGATCATCACCACGCGCAGCGGCTGGTCGGCGCGCCACAATGTCGGATCGAAGATGCGCGCCGCATAGGGCTGGGTGGCGCTCATGTCCTCGACATAGGTGGCGTTCGGCCAGCGGCCCGACATGTCGGCGAAAGCCGCCCGCTCGCCGCCCGGATCGTTGAAGGCGAGCCCCGCAAGGCCACGGTCGGTGACCATGATCAGGGCGATGCCGAAGGGCGAGATGTGGTAGCCGTAGCGGATGGTCAGGCCAGCGCCGCGCGTCTTGTAGTCGCCCGGCGACATCGCCTCGTGGGTGACGAACAAATCGTGCAGCCGGCCGGGGCCGGACATGCCGAGTTCGAACGATGTTTCGAGGAGCGGCATGCCGGAATCGAGCAGTTTGCGGGCATGGTCGAGGGTGACCGCCTGCAGGAAGGCTTTTGGCGACAGGCCGGCCCAGCGGGTGAACAGCTTTTGCAGGCCCGTGGGTGTCTCGCCGACATCAGCGGCCAAGGCTTCCAGCGAGGGCTGGTCGCGATAGTCGAGGCTGATCTTCTCGATGGCGCGGCGCACGACCTCGTAGTCGCTGCCGTTGGGGGTGATGTCGTGCTGCAGGATCGCTGTCGGTTTCATCTGCGTATTCATGGTCATCTGGGCGTTCATGGCAATATCTCCTTGACCGCGAATATCGGTCTTTCCGCCCCTTGCAACCACCCGAAACTTGCCTTGTTGCCGCCTGTTCCCAGATAAATACTGGATTGCGCCCCGGGAGATGCCAATGGCCGGCGAAAGGGTGAATCTGAGCGGAGCAAGGGAGACCTTGCTGATGACGCTTTATGGCAAGGCACTGGAAAGCCGGCTGCCGCATTCGCTGCTCGGGGATCGCTTCGCCGACGAGGCCGTGCGCAAGATCGACTATGATTTCTCGCGCCTCAAGGTCGACACCAATCTCGGCATCGGCCTGGCGATCCGGGCCAAGACGTATGATGTCCGCGTTCAGGACTTCATCGCCAGAAATCCCGGCGCCATCGTGCTGCATCTCGGCTGCGGGCTCGATACGCGCATTTTCCGTGTCGATCCACCCGAAGGCGTGGAGTGGTTCGATGTCGATTTTCCGGATGTCATCGCGCTCCGGCGCAAGCTTTACCCGTCCCGGGACCACTACCACCTCGTCGGCTCTTCGGTAACCGACCCAGACTGGCTGGCAGAAGTGCCGCGCAATCGTCCGGCCGTCGTGGTGATGGAGGGGTTGACGCCTTATCTCCCGGTAGAGGAGGGGCCACGGCTGCTGTCCCGCCTTGTCGCGCATCTTGCCGGCGGCGAGCTGATGTTCGACGCCTACAGCCACTTCGGCCTGAAGATGCTGCGCCTCAATCCGACCATCAGGGCGACGGGCGCCGAGGTTCACTGGGCGATCGACGACCCGCAGGTACTGGAGCGTGCCGTTCCGAAGCTGCGCTTTGTCGATGACATCTCGGCCTACAGCGCCGAACGCACCGCGCACATGGGCTGGTCCGCGAAACTGTTCATCGGACTGTGGAGACACATTCCCGCATTGCGCAAGGTCGGCAGGATTTTACGCTACCGGTTCTAATGCGGCGGCTCTAGCGCGTCCTGGCTTTTGTCAGTGCCCGCGAAAAGGCCACAGCAAAACTCTCGCGGGAGTCTGGGTCCAGGAATGATCCGATCGGCACATTCTGTCCTTGTGCTTCCACCGTCATCCTGGTGATGCCGATCTCGGCATGGCGAGCGACGGAAAAGCGCGCCCAGAACGGGTTGAAGCGATGCGCTTCCGACTTTCCCGAGGGCGCCCTCTTGCGGATGTCGAGGCTGGTGCGCGACACCGACACTTCCTCGCGGGCACGGGCGGCGCGATAGTTGGCGCGGAAGGCGACGTAGACGGCGATGACGTCGAGGCCGAAGAAGCCGAACACCGGCCAGGCGCCGCGCGACAGGAAAAACGCCCCGGTCACCACCCAGCCGAACAGCAGCGCGCCCATCAGCACGGCAAAGCCGGTGCGGCCCAGCGAGCGGTGCGGTGTCAGCAGCGCCTGGAAGAATGGCTCGTCGGCCTGAAACGAGGCGTTTGTGTCGCTCATCCCAGGATATTATAGGAAGGGAATGGCCAGCCCCAAGTCCAAAAATCTTTCCCTATCCAAAAGTGAACTGCCGCCCGGGCGGTGCGACGGCTCGAATGCCAAGCCGCGACCGCGGCCGGTGCGGCTCCGTTCGCTCTACAGCGCCGCCGAGGTGCATGAGATCTTCCGGCGGTTTTCGGTGCAGCGGCCCGAGCCGAAGGGCGAGCTCGAGCACGTCAACGCCTTCACGCTGCTGGTGGCCGTGGTGCTGTCGGCGCAGGCGACCGATGCCGGCGTCAACAAGGCGACGCGGGCGTTGTTCAAGGTCGCCGACACACCTGAAAAGATGCTGGCGCTGGGCGGAGCCAGGGTCGGCGAGTACATCCGCACCATCGGACTCTGGCGCAACAAGGCCAAGAATGTCGTGGCGCTCTCGGAGGCGCTGATACGCGATTACGGCGGCGAGGTGCCCAGCGAGCGCGATGAGTTGGTCAAGCTGCCGGGGGTCGGGCGCAAGACCGCCAATGTCGTGCTCAACATGGCGTTCGGCCAGCACACGATGGCGGTCGACACCCATATTTTCCGCATCGGCAACCGCCTCGGCCTGGCGCCAGGCAAGACGCCCGAACAGGTCGAGCAAGGGCTGCTGCGGATCATCCCGGACGAGTATATGCGCCATGCGCATCACTGGCTGATCCTGCATGGCCGCTATGTCTGCAAGGCGCGCAAGCCCGATTGCCCGGCCTGCGTCATCGCCGATCTCTGCAAGGCCGAGGTGAAGACGACAGACGTGCCGGCGCCGCTCGTGGAAATCGCGGCGCCCGGCGTCCCGACAACTAGCTTTCCTCCACGAACACCTCTTCGCGCTTCTTCTTGACCGACGGCAGGAAGACGACGACGAGCACGGCCAGTGCGACGAGCAGCAGGCCGGCGCTGATCGGCCGCGTCACGAAGGTCGAGGGGTCGCCGCGCGACAGGATCATGGCGCGGCGCAGGTTTTCCTCGAGCAGCGGGCCGAGCACGAAGCCGAGCAGCAGGGGTGCGGGTTCGCAGCGCAGCTTGGTCAGGATGTAGCCGAGCAGGCCGAAGAAGGCGACTGCGTAGAGATCGAAGGCGTTGGTGTTGACGCTGTAAACGCCGATCGAGCAGAACGCCATGATGATCGGGAAGAGCACATAATAGGGGATCGTCAGCAGCTTCACCCACAGCCCGATCAGCGGCAGGTTCAGCACGATCAGCATCAGATTGCCGATCCACATCGAGGCGATGATGCCCCAGAACAGCGCCGGCTGCTCGATCGCGACATTGGGGCCGGGCACGATGCCCTGGATGATCATGGCGCCGATCATCAGCGCCATGACCGGATTGGCCGGAATGCCCAGCGTCAGCATCGGAATGAAGGAGGTCTGGGCGCCGGCATTGTTGGCCGATTCCGGTCCGGCGACGCCGGGGATGGCGCCCTTGCCGAACTCCTCCGGGTGTTTCGACACGCGCTTTTCGACCGTGTAGGAGGCAAAGGCCGCAAGCACCGCGCCGCCGCCGGGCAGGATGCCGAGCGCCGAACCGATGATCGTGCCGCGCACGATGGGCGCGGCCATCGCCTTGAAGTCGTCGCGGGTCGGCATCAGGCCGGAGACCTTTTTGATCATCACCGAGCGCTCGTGCTCGTTTTCGAGATTGCGCAGGATCTCGGCAACGCCGAAGACGCCGACCGCCACCGCGACGAAGTTCAGCCCGTCGGCATATTCGCGGATGCCGAGCGTGAAGCGCGGCGTGCCGGTGTAGATGTCGGTGCCGACAATGCCGAGCAGCAGGCCGAGCACGACCATCGCCAGCGCCTTGACGATCGAGCCGTGGGCGAGCGCGATGGACGAGACGAGGCCGACGATCATCAGCGAAAAATATTCGGCCGCGCCGAATTGCAGGGCTATTGCCGTCAGCGGCGGGGCAAAGACGGCGACGAGAAAGGTCGACACCGTGCCGGCGAAGAACGAGCCGATCGCGGCGATCGCCAGAGCCGCCCCGGCGCGACCGTTCCTGGCCATCTGGTAGCCGTCGATGGCGGTCACGGCCGAGGAGGATTCGCCGGGCATGTTGATGAGAATGGCGGTGGTCGAACCGCCATACTGGGCGCCGTAGTAGATGCCGGCCAGCATGATGAGGGACGAGACCGGGTCGCCGATCTGGAAGGTGATCGGCAGCAGCATGGCGATGGTTGCGGTGGCGCCGATGCCGGGCAGGACGCCGATCAGCGTGCCGAGCAGAACGCCGATGAGGCAAAAACCCAGATTGGCCGGCGTGGTGGCCGTCGAAAAGCCGAGTTCGAGGTTCCTGAGGAGGTCCATCTCAGCGCCTCACAATGCCAGCCATTGGGGCAACCAGGGGCCGAAGCGCTGGAATGGCAGCCCGAGCGCGTAGCTGAAGACCAGCACCGAAAACAGCGTCAGGCCGGCCGACAGCAGAAGTGCCGTCAGCGGCTTCATGCGGGCGCTGGCAAAAGAGGCGATCAACGCCGTCAGGAAGATCGACGGGACGAAGCCGAGGCCGCGCACGGTCATGCCGAAAAAGATCGGCGCCGGCAGGATGAACAGCATGCCGCGCCACGCAATGGGGCCGATCGGCTCGCCCTCGACGCGCACCGCCTGGACGAGGATGATGGCGCCGAGCACGATCAGCACGATCGCCAGCACCAGCGGGAAATAGCCCGGTCCCATGCGGAAGGCGGTGCCGATTTCGAGGCCGAGCGATTGTATCGCGAAAAAGGCGCCGAAAAAGATGAACAGCGCGGCGCACAGGCCGTTTGCCCTGTCGATGGCGAAAGGTTTCATGGCGGTCCTCCCCTGACCCTTGCAACGGGCTTGCCGTTGCAAATGTGAAAACGGACGTCGAAGCGAAAACGGGGCGCCGGCAGCGCCCCGTTCAAGCCTCAGTCGGCGTATTGGCCGGCGGCTTCGATGATCGGCTTCCAGCGCATGATCTCGCCTTCCAGCTTGGCCTTCAGCGCTGCCGGCGTCGCGTCGGCCTCGGACGACGGCTTGGTGCCGAGTTCGGCGAAGCGGGCGATGACGTTGGGGTCCTTCAGCGCGACCTGGAGCGATTTCGACAGTCGGCCGGTGATCTCGGCCGGCGTGCCCTTCGGCGCATAGAGGCCGTGCCAGATGCCGACCTGCACCGCGGGCAGGCCGGCTTCGATGGTCGTCGGCACGTCCTTCAGCACGTCGAGGCGCTCCGGCGTGGTGACGGCATAGGCCTTGATCGTGCCGCCCTGGATCTGCTTGGTGGTGTTGGTGGTCTGGTCGCACATAATGTCGACCTGGCCGCCGAGAAGGTCGGTCATGGCCGGACCGGTGCCCTTGTAGGGCACGGTGACCAGCGGCGTGCCGATGGCGCTCATGAACAGCATGCCGCACAGATGCGAGGCAGCGCCGATGCCGGCATTGGCGACGGTGATGGTGTCCTTGTTGGTCTTGGCGTATTCGACCAGCCCTTTCAGGTCGGCCGGCTCCAGGTCCTTGCGGGCGACGATGGCCATCGGCACCTCGGTGACGAGGCCGACATACTCGAAGGCGTTCAGCGTGTCGTAGGCGAGTTTTCTGTAGAGGGTCGCGCTGGTCGCCATGCCGATGTGATGGAGGAGCAGCGTGTAGCCATCCGGGTCGGCGTTGGCGACGCGGCCGGCGCCCAGCGTGCCGCCGGCGCCGCCGACATTTTCGACGATGATCTGCTGGCCGAGATCCTTCGACATGGCTTCGGCGACGAGCCGCGTAACCGTGTCGGTCGGACCGCCGGCCGCAAACGGCACGACGACGGTGATGGTGCGCTCGGGATAGGTCTGTGCGCTGGCGGTGAACGAATAAAGCGTGACGGCCGCGGCGGCGGCCAGGGCGGCTACAATTTTCCTCATCGTAATTCTCCTCCCAGGATATCAATCTCCGATCGCTGTGCAGGTCAGGCAGCGAGGGTGCAACAAAGGCAAGCTAACAGATTGTCGCCTGACGCAAACTGCAAAATACAGTCGTGCGCAACCATGGCGATCAGTGGGGAGTATGCCCGGAGGAGATGGGTTTGGTGTTGGCGTTGCTTCAATAATCGTAGCCGCGCGCCATCGCCGCCGCGAAGATCGGGATCAGCAGGAAGATGAAGGCTTCGGCGCGCACATAGGTCTTCACCGAGGCGAGTTCCGCAACCGGCACCTGAAAGCCGGGATTTGCACTGGCTTGCCGGTTCCAGGAGATGAAGCGGATGGTCGGGATGATCGACAGCAGGCCAACGATGCCGAATGCCGCCATCTTGGTCCAAAACACCCAGTTGTAGACATAGAACTCCCAGCCCTTCAGGCCGTAGACGACGCGGCCGATGCCGACGATGATGATCGACATCGCGAGGATGCCGTAGTGGCGGTCGATGCCGGCAAGCCGCTTCAGCGTGGCGGCGGAGAGGTCGCCGCGGATCAGGACAAATTCGGCGCCAATGATGCCGGCCAGCGAGAACACCAGCAGATGATGGAAAATGGCAAGCACGAGATCGGTGGTGTCCATGGCGTTCTCCTCCCATTGGCGGTATCGAGACCGGCCCTTGCCGGACCGGTTGCGAAAGGTAGCATCGTTCGGCAGAATTCCCAGAGGCGGATCTGGGTTGGACCATCGGCGTCGCCATCCTGACAGCTGGGGTTTTCTGAAATGACCGGACTGAAGCGCGCCCTGTACCCGATGCCGGACGACATCCGCATCGCCCTGACCGAAAAAGGACTGACAGCGGCCTACGAGGCGCGGCCGGACTACCAGAAGAACGATTATCTCGGCTGGGTCGCCCGCGCCAAACGCAGCGACACCAGGCAGAAGCGGCTCGACCAGATGCTGGACGAATTGCGGCGCGGTGGGCTCTACATGAAGATGGTCTGGCACGGCTGAAAGTAAGCCGACGCTGTTCGCTTCGACCGCCTGGTCGCGCCAGGCCGTTCGGAAGCTTCCCTGGCTGAATGATGATCCGGCTTGGCCCTTGTCCGGGCGCGCTGGTTTGCTAAGCGCTGACCGTCAACGGAGGCAGAGTTTCATGGGCAGTCCAAAAACAGCCGGCGTCCCGGTTCTCGAAACGGAACGGACCATCATGCGGGCGCACCGGATCGAAGACTTCGACAACTATGCTGTCATGTGGGCCGACCCCGTCACCACCCGTTTCATCGGCGGCAAGCCGCGGACGCGGGAGGAAAGCTGGATGCGGTTCCTGCGGCATGCCGGCCTGTGGTCGCTGCTCGGCTACGGCTTCTGGGCGGTCGAGGACAAGGCCAGCGGTCGCTTCATCGGCGAGGCCGGATTCCACGATCTGAAGCGCGACATCGAGCCGTCGCTCGAGGGCATTCCGGAAGCCGGCTGGGCGCTGGCGCCGCAAGCGCATGGCAAGGGTCTTGCCAGCGAAGTCGTCAGAAGGGCCCTGGCCTGGGGCGACGAAACCTTTGCCGGCGCGAGAACCGTCTGCATCATCGATCCGGAAAACACCGGCTCGTTGAACGTCGCGGCAAAGTGCGGCTACACCAAGGTCTTGGAAACCACTTATCACGATGGGCCGACGATCCTGCTCGAACGGCGGGTGTGAAGCGCTTCATCGACGCAATTTCCACGTTCTGCTAGGGTTGGCTATTCTAATCTAGCTACGCAATTCCTGTGGGAAAACCGCTCACACTTTTCCTGGAATTGCTCTTTGGGGGAGCCGACCATGCGTGCGATCAATGCGATACTTCTGAAGCTTTTCTGGGCGGGGCTGCTGCTCCTGGCGGCCGTGCAACTGGCGGGCGCCGATGCGACGGTGCCGACCGCCGACATCGAGGGCGGTGCCGACAATCATCTGGCCAAGCGCTATGAGGGGTCGTTCATCGTCTCCTACGAAAAATTCGCCTATACCGATTTTACAGTGCCGCTGTCGCCGCTGAAGCCGAGCGCCGATCCGGATGCCCGTGACACGATGAACAACCGTGTGTTCGCGCCGGACAAGAAGGCCGAGGTCGAAGGCGCGCTGACCCGCATCGCCTATGTGCTGCCGGCCGAGCGCTCCCCGCTCGAAGTGCTGCGCAACTATCAGGATGTGATCGCGGCCGCCGGCGGGGAAGTCCTGTTCGAATGCAAGAAGGAAGAGTGCGGCGGCGCCGCCGACCGGTCGTCGAGCGGTGGCGGCGGCGACATGAGCCTGATGATGTATTTCTTCCATGAAAGCGACGTCAAGGACGCGGCCTTTTCCAATGGCGCCTGTGCGGTAACCACCGGTATCAACGACCAGCGCTTCTTCGCCGCCAAGGTGCCGCAGGATGGCGGCGACGCCTATGTCACGGTTCAGGCCTATTCGCTGATCGACGACCTCTACTGCAAGGAACTCAACGGCCGCACCATCGCCGTCGTTCAGGTGCTGGAGCCCAAGGCGCGCGACAAGAAGATGGTGGTGGTCGAAGCGGCCAAGATGGCGGATTCGCTGTCGGCCACCGGCTCCATCTCGCTCTACGGCATCTTCTTCGACACCGACAAGGCCGACATCAAGCCGGAATCGGAACCGACGCTGAAGGAGATCTCGACGCTTCTGACCAACGAGCCCGGCATGGCGGTGATCGTCGTCGGTCATACCGACAACCAGGGCGCCTTCGACTACAATATCGATCTGTCGTCGCGGCGGGCGCAGTCGGTAAAGGCGGCGCTGGTCTCGAAATACGGCATCGATGGCGGCCGGCTGACCGCCGCCGGCGCCGGCATGATGGCGCCCGTCGCCAGCAATGATGACGAAACCGGCCGCGCCAAGAACCGCCGCGTGGTGCTGGTCAAGGCGAACTGAGGCCGATCACGGTTTCAGCGCCGGCTAGGCGCGCTGCCTGCTCCAGCATCGAGCCATCCTCGCCGAAGGCGCGGGTGGCGCGAGCGGCGGCCTCCAGCAGGTCCGGTGTCATGCGGCGCAGGAACGCCGTATCGACGCGTGTCGACGGGCCGGCGAGCGTCAAGGCGCCGAGCAGAACGCGGCCCGGTCCGAACACCGGCACCGAGACGCCCGCCGTCTCCGGGTCGCGGTCGCCGATCGACAGATAGTGGCAGGCCTTGCGGATGGTCTCGTAGGGTTCGCCCGGCTGGCCCGAAAACGCTGCCAGCACGCGGCCGCCAGAGCCGGCGAGCAACGGCAGCAGGTCACCTTCCCGGATCGTGTAGCGGATCGGGTGCTTGGACTCGACGCGGTAGAGACAGGTGCGGGCGTCGCCGGAGCGGACATAGAAGGCGACGCTTTCCCAACTCCGCTCGGCGAGATCACGCATGATCGGCAGCAGGATGTCGACCGCCACGACCGACCGCTGGTAAAGCGCGCCAAGCCTGAAGGTGGCAGGTCCGATGCGGTAGCGGCCATCGTCGAGCCGCTCCAGCAACTGCCCGCGCAGCAACGAGTTCGCCAGCCTCAAAATGGTGCTTTTGTAGAGCCCGGTGCGCGCCGCGATCTCGGCCAGGCTGAGCGAGCGGTCGGCGGTCGCGAACGCATCGAGAATGGCGATCGCACGGTCGAGTGCGGCGACGCCATCTACCTGTAAGGGCTGGGATCGCGCTTCGGTCATCTCATGAACAGTTTCATCCCAGTTTACCTGCTCGGACAAAGGCCGACCGAAGCGACTGTGCCGCACATCCATGGTTCTGTCTAGTAGAACAGCGTTCCTGTTGACAGAACGTACCGAAATCGGCATGAATTTTTGCCGAGCGGGTCTGTTTTCAGGCTACGTTTCTGGCAGGCACCGGAGGAGGTGTCGTGATTTGGAGGAATCCCATGCTGAACAGACGCAGATTTTTGATGAGCACCGCGGCCGCAGGCGCTGCCGGATTCGTCGCAACGCATTTGACGCCCGCTTTCGCTCAGGATGCACCGCAGATCCAGATCTTCGTGCCGGCCGCGCCCGGCGGCGGCTGGGACCAGACGGGGCGCACCATCGACCAGGTGCTGCGCAGTGAAAAACTGATCTCCGGCTCGCAGATCACCAATGTCGGCGGCGCCGGCGGCACTGTCGGCCTGCCGCAGTTCATCAGCCAGTGGAAGGGCAAGGGCAATTCGCTGATGGTGGCCGGCATGGTCATGGTCGGCGCCATCATCGCCAACAAATCGGCCAACAACCTTTCCGAAGTGACGCCCATCGCCCGCCTCACCGGCGAGTTCGAGGCGCTGGTGGTGCCGGCGGATTCGCCGTTCAAGACGGCCGGCGATTTCGTCGCCGCGCTCAAAGCGGATCCGACCAAGGTTCCCGTGGCCGGCGGCTCGGCCGGCGGCTCCGACCACATCCTGTTCGGGCTGATCGCCAAGACGGTCGGCGTTCCGGCAACCAACCTCTCCTATGTGCCTTTCGCCGGCGGCGGCGAGGCGCTGTCGGCGCTGCTCGGCAACCAGGTGGCAGCCGGCATTTCCGGCTTCGGCGAGTTCTCCGAGCAGGTCAAGGCGGGCGCGCTTCGGCTGTTGGCGATCTCCGCCGACAAGCGCCAGGACGGCATCGACGCACCGACGATGAAGGAAGCCGGCATCGACGTCGAACTGTTCAACTGGCGCGGCGTATTCGCACCGCCAGGCGTCTCCGACGCCGACAAGGCGGCGATGGTCACGATGATCGAGACCATGGCCAAGAGCGATGCCTGGGCAGCCGAATGCAAGAACCGCAACTGGACCCCCATCCTTCTGACCGGCGACGATTATGCGAAATTCCTCGTCGACGACACCGCCCGCATCACCGCGATCCTCAAGGATCTCGGCCTCGCCTGATGTCTTCAGGGGCGGCCACGGCCGCCCCTTCCGACATTAGCCTGCGAGATGGACATATCATGCGCTGGGAGTGAAACTGCGGATGCGGCCGGCGGGAGGATGCCGGCCATCTCGGGAGGACATCGATGAGCACCAGCGACCAGCAGCCGGCGCCCCCGCGCCTTGCCATGCCCGAATTGTTGATCGGCATCGGGCTTCTCGCCTGTGCCGCGGCCGTGGCGTGGCAGACCCTGGCGATCCCGGTTTCGCCGCTCTATTCCAAGGTCGGGCCGACCGTCTTCCCCTACATCACCATGACAGGCATGATCGTGCTTTCGCTGCTGCTCATCGTCGCCGCGCTGCGCGGCGGCTGGCAGCCGCAGGAGGAAAAGGAAACGCCGACCGACTGGAAGGCCATGGGCATCGTCGTTGCCGGCCTGGTCGCCAATCTGGTGCTGATCCAGCCGCTCGGCTTCACCGCCGCCTCGGTCATCATGTTCGTGCTCGTCTGTTATGGCTTCGGCAGCAAGCACACGCTGCGCGATGCGCTGACCGGCCTGATCCTGGCGCTTGCCGCCTATTTCGGCTTTGCCAGGGCGCTCGGCGTCAACATTGGCGCCGGCTTCATCGAAAACCAGCTGAACACGGTGATCGACGCGATCATCGCCACTGCGAGGGGCTGACGCCATGGAGACGCTCGGCCATCTCGCCCACGGATTTTCCGTCGCTTTCTCGCCGATGAACCTGCTGTGGTGCCTGGTCGGCACCACGCTCGGCACGGCCATCGGCGTGCTGCCCGGCCTCGGGCCGGCGCTGACCATCGCGCTGCTGCTGCCGATCACCTACCAGGTGGCGCCGGAGGCGTCCTTCATCCTGTTTGCTGGCATCTATTACGGCGCCATGTATGGCGGCTCGACGACCTCGATCCTGCTCAACACGCCGGGCGAAAGCGCCACCATCGTCACCGCGCTGGAAGGCAACAGGATGGCCCGCTCGGGTCGCGGCGGCGCGGCACTGGCGACCTCGGCGATCGGCTCCTTCGTCGCCGGCACCATCGGCACGATGGGCGTCGCCTTCCTGGCCCCGGTGGTGGTGAAGTTCGCGCTCGCCTTCGGGCCGGCCGAATATTTCTCGCTGATGGTGCTTGCCTTCATCACGGTGTCGGCGGTGCTCGGCTCGTCCTCCGTGCGCGGCCTCACCAGCCTGTTCATCGGTTTCGTCATCGGCATGATTGGCGTCGACCTGCAGACGGGACAGCCGCGCTTCACCTTCGGCATGAACGAACTGCTCGATGGCGTCGATGTCATCATTGCCGCGGTCGGCCTGTTTGCCGTCGGCGAGACGCTCTACATGGCCTCGCGCCGCTATGCCGGCAAGGACGAGATCGTGCCGCTCAAGGGCTCGCTCTACATGACCGCGGCCGAATGGGGGCGCTCGTGGAAGCCATGGCTGCGCGGCGCTTTCATCGGCTTCCCGATCGGCGCCATGCCTGCCGGAGGCGCCGAGATCCCGACCTTCCTGTCCTACGCCATCGAAAAGAAGCTGTCGAAGCACAAGGAGGAGTTCGGCACGGTCGGCGCCATCGAGGGCGTTGCCGGACCGGAAGCCGCCAACAATGCGTCTGCCGCCGGCGTGCTGGTGCCGATGCTCACCCTTGGCCTGCCGACCTCGGCGACCGCCGCAATCATGCTGTCGGCCTTCCAGAGCTACGGCATCAATCCGGGACCGCTGCTGTTGACGACGCAGGCCGATCTGGTCTGGGGCCTGATCGCCAGCCTGTTCATCGCCAACGTCATCCTGGTCGTCCTCAACCTGCCGCTGATCGGGCTGTGGGTACGGCTGTTGAAAATCCCGGCGCCGCAGCTCTATGCCGGCATCCTGGTGTTCGCCACCGTCGGCACCTACGGCATCTCGCAATCGCCGATCGACCTCGTCATCCTCTATCTCCTGGGGGCCGCCGGCTTCCTGATGCGGCGCTTCGATTTCCCGACAGCGCCGGTCATCATCGGCATGATCCTGGGGCCGCTCGCCGAAACGCAGTTCCGCCGGGCGATGACGATCTCGAACGGCGACTGGTCGGTGTTCTACACCCACAAGCTGTCGCTGGTGCTGCTGATCCTCGCCTTCATCGGCCTAGCCGGGCCGCATATCTGGGCCTTCATCGAGCACCGGCGCCGTCGCGGACCGGAGCATGTGCCGGGCGATGCCTGAGCAACCTGGAGCATCATGACCGATCTGCTTGCCGGCATCCGCATCCTCGACCTGACCAATGTGCTGGCGGGCCCTTATTGTGCCTATCAGCTGGCGCTGCTCGGCGCCGATGTCATCAAGGTCGAGACGCCGCAAGGCGGCGATCTGGCGCGCCAGCTTGGCGCCTCGCCGGCGCTCAACAAAGCCGGCATGGGCGCGTCGTTCCTGGCGCAGAATGCCGGCAAGCGATCGGTGGTGCTGGATCTCAAAAGCGAAGCCGACCGCGAACGCTTCCTCGATCTCGTCGCCTCGGCCGACGCGCTGGTCGAGAATTTTCGACCGGGCGTGATGGGGCGGCTGGGTCTCGGCTATGAGGTGCTGAAAGCGGTCCGCCCCGGTCTCGTCTATTGCGCCATTTCCGGTTTCGGCCAGAGCGGGCCGATGCGCGACAATCCGGCCTACGACCAGATCATCCAGGGGCTGTCCGGTATCATGAGCATCACCGGCACGCCGGAGACAGCACCCTTGCGGGTCGGCTATCCCGTCGCCGACACGCTGGGCGGGCTGGTCGGGGCCTTCGCAATCGCCGCGGCGCTGGTCAAGCAGAAGACCTCGGGCGAGGGCGCGTTTCTCGATGTCTCGATGCTCGAATGCACGCTGTCGGCGCTGGGCTGGCCGGTGTCCAACTATTTGACCGCCGGTGTCGAGCCGCAGCCGATGGGCAATGAGAACATGACGGCTGCGCCCTCCGGCGCGTTTCGCACCGGCGACGGCCTGCTCAACATCGCCGCCAACAAGCAGGAGCAGTTCGTCACGCTTTGCCGGCTGATCGGCCAGCCGGAACTGGCCGACGATCCGCGCTTTGCCGAGCGCGAGACGCGCAAGCAGAACCGCGCCTCCTTGAAAGGGCTGATCGAGACAGCGCTTGCGAGCGCCTCGGCGGCTGCCTGGGAAGAAAAGTTCAACCGCGCCGGCGTTCCGGCGGGCCGGGTGCTGACGATCCCGCAGGTGCTTGGCGAGCGCCAGGTGGTCGAGCGCGACATGACCACGCGTTTCCAGGGCCTGCCCGGCATGGCGCAGCCGCTGACCGTGGTGCGCGGCGGCTTCATGGTCGATGGCGCGGCACCCTTGCCGGTCCTGCCGCCACCGGTGCTGGGTGAGCATATGGACGAGGTTTTTTCCACCCTGCCGCCGCGCGCCAGGAGAAGCGCGTGAGCGAGAGAAAAACCGGCCGCGAGCGCGGCGAGGAATGGTGGCAGACCGGCATCATCGAGATGAGCCCCGGCATCATCCGGCTGCGCGGCTATGAAATCCAGGAGCTGATCGGCCGCGTCAGCTTCCCGGCAACGATCTGGCTGATGCTGCGCGGCGAATTGCCGAGCAAGGAGCAGGCGGCGCTGCTCGGCATTGCGCTGGGGGCGGCCGTCGATCACGGGCCGCAGGCGCCGTCGATCGCCATTGCACGCATGGCCATCACCTGCGGCGTCGGCATCAACAGCGCCATGGCGTCCGCCGTCAACGTGCTGGGTGACGTGCATGGCGGCGCCGGCGAACAGGCGCTGTCCTTCTATGGCGACATTGCCGTGGCACTTGACCAGGGTGTTGCGCTGGACCAAGCCGTAGCCGCACGGCTCGACCGTTTCTTCGCCGAGGAGAAAGGCTATGTGCCGGGATTTGGCCATCGCTTCCACCCGGTCGATCCGCGCGCGCCGCGCCTGATCGCAGTGACGCGCGAGTTTGCCGCGCGCGGCGTCGTCAGCGGACGCTTTGCCGACATCGCCGAGGCCGTCGAATCAGAGGTGGCACGGCGCAAGGGGAAGAAAATACCGCTCAACATCGACGGCGCCACCGCCGTCATCTATGGCGAGCTCGGCTTTCCGCCGCCGTTGACGCGCGGCCTGTTCGTGCTCTCGCGCTCGGTGGGCATCCTGGCGCATGCATGGGAACAGTCGCAGCAAAGCGAGCGCAACAAAGGGCCGCTGCCGCGCGAATGGCTGTGGGCCTATACGGGCACGCCGCTGCGGCCATTTCCCGCTGAGGGGGATGAGGGTCCCGCTGAAGGGGACGAGGGCAAGTGAGGTTGGTCAGGCCGGGTCCGGCACTGCCGGCTGAGGCGGCGCCAGGTTGGCCATCAGCGTCGAGAGATCCGGCTCATCGATGAGCAACGCCGCGTCCTGCGGCTTGAGCCATGCCCGCTGGCGGCTCTTGGCCTCCTGCCAGTTGGCCAGTTCCTCGGACACCTCCAACAGATAGACGACGACGTCGACGCGCACGAAATTGTGCTCCAGCCGTTTCCAATAGGAATAGCTGCCGGCCGGCGCCTTGCGGGTCTTGCCGAGCACGCCGGCTTCTTCGCGCGCCTCGATGGTGGCGGCCTTGCGCCCGCTCTTTCCTTTCATCGGCCAGCCCTTGGGCACGATAAAGCGCTTCGTCGCTCGCGACGTCACCAGCATCACTTCGAAATTGCCTGAAACGTCCAGACGAAAGGGAATGGCGGCGACCTGGCGAATGCGTTCGCCTCGCCTTGCCTTGCGTACCGCCTTTTTCTTCGTCGTCGCCATGTGCTGAAAATCCGGTCGGCGGGCGCACCGCCGCACGCCGCCTGCAAACCCTGATATGCCCGCGAGGCAATGAGCATTTTTAGTAAATAAGTCGACTAAGTAAATCGCAAGCGACCGATATCAACGGCAAACACGCACAATCTGGTTGTTGACGATCTGAATCGGACAAGCTTGCCGGACGACGGGCACTTCGGGGCGCGGCTGCGGCACGATCCGACGGTCCTGCTCGCGATATTGCTGCTGCTGTTGCTGGAACTGCTGCCGCTGCAGGCTGTTGCGCAATTGCTGCAGCTGGTTCTGCTGGATCAGCCGGTTGGCGCTGGGATTGACGGATTGAGCCGCAGCAGATTGCATGATGCCGGCGAGCGTTGCCGCCGCCAGCATTGCCGACATGAGAACTGTCGATAGGCGAAGCGTCGACATCAGTTCATTCCCGTACAGATATAACCTCCTCTCTATATAGGGCGTTCGTCTCGATCTGCCATGGGCCGGTCTGCCATGGGCCGATCTGCCACGGGTTGGCGAAATCCCTGAGGAAGCGGCCCGGCCGCACTTGACAGAAAAGATCGATTGACCGCTCTATCGGGCGCGGATCTCGGCCTCAATCGCGGCTGACTCGAGGCACAATCGGGAGCATATTGATGAAAAGCAGGCAAGTATATTTCGCGGCGCTACTGGGCAGCATCTGTATTCTTGGCCCGGTGGCAGTCGCGGCGCAAACCAAGACCGACAAGGCGGCGCCTGCCGCCGCAGCGCCCGCCCCTGCTGCCGGCCCGACATTGCCTGGCGGCGCCTCGGCGCTGTCCGAGACACATGGCGACTGGACGGTCAATTGCCAGGTAACCGGCACGGCCAAGGTTTGCAGCCTGTCGCATCAGCAGTTCAACAAGCAGTCCAACCAGCGCCTGCTGGCCATCGAGCTGTCGAGCAAGAGCGGCGAGGATGCCGCCGGAACGCTGGCGCTGCCGTTCGGCCTGGCGCTCGCCAAAGGCGTCAGCCTGACCATCGACGACCAGAAGCTGGAAGGCAGCCTGCCGTTCAACACCTGCCAGGCCGTCGGCTGCCTGGTGCCGGTGGCGTTCGATGCCAGCGTCACGCCGCTGCTCAAGGCAGCCACCACGCTGAAGATCGACGCCTTCGCGGCCGACACCGGTCAAGCGGTGAGTTTCACCATCCCGCTCAACGGATTCGGCGGCGCACTGGCACGGACCGCGGAACTCTCGGCGGACTGAGCAGCGAGCGCGCGGCTACTCAACCTCGCGCAGCCGGTACCCCACGCCGGTCTCGGTGGTGATGTAGCGCGGCTGGTCGGGTGATTTTTCGATCTTCTGCCGGAGCTGGCGGACATAGACCCTGAGATACTGCACGTCGGTCGAATCGCCCCACACCTGCTTCAGAAGGAAATGGTGGGTCAGCACCTTGCCGGCATGCTGCACCATAATGCGCAATATGTCGTACTCCTTGGGGGAGAGCTTTATCTCCTTGCCTTCGACCTTGACGATGCGCTTGACCAGGTCGACGCTGAGATCGCCGGTGTGGAACACCGGCTTTTCGCCCTGCTGGTGGAATTTGTGGCGCAGCGCGACGCGGATGCGGGCGACCAGCTCGTTCATGCCGAACGGCTTGGTGATGTAGTCGTCAGCGCCGAGTTCGAGCGCCGCGACGATGCCGGCTTCGTCGGTGCGGCTGGACAGGATGACCACGGGCACGTCGAGGCCGTCGCCGCGCCATTTGCGCAGGAGGTCGAGGCCGCCCATGCCGGGCAGGCCGAGATCGAGCAGGATCAGATCCGGCTTTTGTGCATCGACGAGTTCGATCGCAGCGTTGGCGTTGGGCGCTTCGCTGACCGCATAACCCTGGCTGCCGAGGCCGACGCGCAGCAGTTTGCGGATCGGCGGCTCGTCATCGACGACCAGTATGCTGACGTTGGAATTTGTCATGCCGGATCACCAGATGCTTGCTCGTCCACACCTGATACGTCCGTATCGGACGATTGTACCAACCTCGGCATGCGGATTGTGAAGACTGCGCCCGGGCGATCGCTGCGGTTCGCCGCCATGATCGTGCCGCCCATCGCCTCGATGAAGCCCCGGCAGATTGACAGGCCGAGCCCGGTGCCGGCCTGGACCTGATCGCGCTTGCGCACCCGGTAGAAGCTGTCGAAGACGCGCTCCAGGTCGGCGGACGGAATGCCCGGTCCCTCATCCATGATCTGCAGCGCGACGGAGCCATTGTCGGCCCAGCCCTGCAGCCGGATTGTCGATCCCTGTGGCGCGTATTTCGCGGCATTGTCGAGCAGATTGAACAGCATTTGTTCGAACAGCACGGGATCAAGCTTCAGCATCGGCAGGTCGGCCGGAATATCAACCTCGGTCTTGTGCCCGGCAGTGATCTTGCGCGCCCGCTGCAAGGCCGAGCCGACGACATCGCCGACATAGTGGAGAGCAAAATTCGGCTCCATGGCGCCGGATTCAATCTTGGTCATGTCGAGCAGATTGGCAATGAAGCGGTTCAGCCGTTCGGACTCGTCGAGCACGGTGGTCAGCAGCTCGGCCCGATCGTTCTCGGGCAGTGCCGGCGCAAATTCCCTGAGCGTGCCGGCCGCGCCCATGATGGCCGCCAGCGGCGTCTTCAGATCATGCGAGATCGACGTCAGCAGTGCCGAGCGCAAGCGGTCGGCCTCGGCCGCCAGCCTGGCGCGATCGACATCGGCGACCAGCTGGATGCGCTCGATGGCAACCGCCGCCTGGTCGGCCAGCGCGTCGAGCAGGCGCTGTTGCTCGGGCGTCAACAGCGGCCCCTGCTTGTCATTGTCGAGGCCGACGACGCCGATGGCGGTACGGCCGGTCCGCAAGGGCAGGTAGAGCCGTTTTGCCCCGGGCAGGGTATCGGCGCCACGGCCGGCAGCCCGGTTGTGTTCCCAAGCCCAGCGTGCAGCCGCGATGTCGGCCTCGGCCAGCGTGTCGTCGGGGGGATAACCGGCCTTGACGGTGATCGTGCCTTCTTCCGGCAAAAGCAGCACCACGCGCAGCTTCAGCATCGAGGCGATCTGGAACGCGGTGGCCCACAAAACGTCGTCGAGCGTGCCCGCGCCGGCGAGTTTCTTGGAAAAGAGGTAGATGTCCTCGGTCGCCCGGGCGCGTGAACGGGCGGCGGCTGCCTGACGCTGCACACGCGCCGTCAGATTGCTGGCGATGACGGCAACGACGAGGAAGACGGNAGACGGCGAAGGCAACGATGCTCTCCGGATCGCGGATCGTCATCGTGTAGCGCGGCTCGAGAAAGAAGAAGTTGAAGGCAATGGCGCTGAGGAAACAGGCGTACAGCGCCGGCCACAGGCCAAAGGTCACTGCCGATGTCAGCACCGCCAGCAGCAGCACGCTGGCAAGGTTGCGAACGTCGAGGAACTGATCGAGGACGGCGCTGACGGCAAGCGCGCCGGCGACATAGACGGTCGAGAAAAGATAAGGCCAGATTTGAAATGGCGTCTGCTCGGCCGCCGCCTTGACCCTCGACGTGGCCTCGTTGTCGCGCTCCGTTCCTGAAATGACATGGACGCTGATATCGCCGGCATTGCGGATCAGATCGTAGGTGAGCGAACCCTCGATCAGTTCGCGCCAGCGCGAGCGGGTCGGCCTGCCGACGACGATATGGGTGAAATTGTTCACTGTGGCGTGGCGGACGATGTCCTGGGCGACGTTCTGGCCCGGAATGGTCGTCACCTCGGCGCCGAGCTGCTCGGCCAGGCGCAAGAGCGTGGCCAGCCGGTCCTTGTCTTCCTCCGACATGGCGGCCGAACGCGGCGTGTCGACATGCAGCGCCGTCCACGGTGCGCGCAGCCGGTCGGCCAGCCGGCGCGCATAGCGGACACGAGACGCTCCGCCCGGACGCGCATCGACGCAGACGAGCACCCTTTCGCCCGCCGCCCAAGGGCCGGGAATCGCGTGCGACTGCATGTGGTTGAGCAACTGCTCGTCGACGCGCTGGGCGGTGCGGCGCAGCGCCAATTCCCGAAGCGCGGTCAGATTGCCCGGCGAGAAATAGTTTTCGACTGCGCGCTGGGCAGTGTTGGGGAAATAGACCTTGCCCTCTTTCAGCCGCTTGATCAGGTCGTCGGGCGTGAGGTCGATGATCTCGATGTCATCGGCCTGGTCGATGATGGAGTCCGGGACCGTTTCGCGCACCCTGACCCGGGTGATCTGCGCCACCACGTCATTCAGGCTCTCGACATGCTGGATGTTGAGCGTGGTGTAGACATCGATGCCGCGCGTCAGGATTTCCTGGACGTCGAGATAGCGCTTGGGGTGGCGGCTGCCGGGCGCATTGGTGTGGGCGAGTTCGTCGACGAGCACCAGCGCCGGCCGGCGGGCGAGAATGGCATCGATGTCCATCTCGTCCAGCACGCGGCCTCTGTAGTCGACCTTCTGGCGCGGGATCACCTCGTAGCCTTCGACCAGCGCCAGTGTTTCCTTGCGGCCGTGGGTCTCCACGACGCCGACCACTACGTCGACGCCGTCAGCCAGCCTGGCGCGGCCGGCCATCAGCATTTCATAGGTCTTGCCGACGCCGGGGGCAGCGCCGAGAAATATCCGCAGACGGCCGCGCTCTTCCCGTTCCGCATGCTCGAGCAGCGCGTCCGGAGAGGGTCTGGTATCGTTGCTTCTGGCGTCCGGCATCAGGCTCGATCATGAACGGCGCCGAGGATCGTGTCGATCCCCGGCCCCTGGCTTCAGAGATTGTCTCTCACTGCTTGGTATCGTCCAGTGCCAGGTTGAGCGCCAGCACATTGACGACCGGCTCGCCGAGGAAGCCGAGTTCGCGGCCTTCGACATGGCTGTCGACAAGCGCCTTGACCTTGGCTTCGTCGAAGCCCCTGGCCTTAGCCACCCGAGCGACCTGGAAATAGGCGGCGTCCGGGCTGATGGCGGGATCGAGGCCGCTGCCGGACGTCGTCACCAGATCCATCGGCACCGGCCGGTTCGGGTTCTCCGCCTTCAGCTTTGCAACATCGCCCTTGATGCGGTCGATCAGCTTGGGGTTGGTTGGACCGAGATTGGAGCCGCTGGACGCTGCGGCGTTGTATCCGTCGCCGGCAGCCGAGGGGCGGCCATGGAAATACTTGTCGTCGGCAAAGCCCTGGCCGATCAGTTCGGAGCCGATGACCGTGCCGTTTTTCTCGATCAAGCTGCCATTGGCCTGGTGCGGAAACAGCGCCTGGGCGATGCCGGTCATGCCCAGGGGATAGATCAGGCCGGTCAAAACGGTGAAAAAGACGATCATGATAACAGCGGGTCTTATCTGAGTGAGCATGGACGTATTTCCTTAAGCGAGGCCGAGGCCGGTGACGATCATGTCGATCGCCTTGATACCGACGAAGGGAACGATGATGCCGCCGAGGCCGTAGACCAGCAGATTGCGGCTGAGCAGCGCGCCGGCGCCGATGGCGCGGTATTTGACGCCTTTAAGCGACAGCGGGATCAGAGCGATGATGATCAGCGCGTTGAAGATGATGGCCGACAGGATGGCGCTCTGCGGCGTCGCCAAGTGCATGATGTTGAGCGCTTGCAGGGGGCCGATTGTATGTCCCGGCGCAACGTAGAAGACGGCAAACATGGCCGGGATGATGGCGAAGTATTTGGCGACGTCGTTGGCGATCGAGAAGGTCGTCAGCGAGCCGCGCGTCATCAGCAGCGCCTTGCCGATCTCGACGATCTCGATCAGCTTGGTCGGGTCACTATCGAGGTCGATCATGTTGCCGGCCTCGCGGGCGGCAACCGTGCCGGTGTTCATGGCGACGCCGACGTCGGCCTGCGCCAAGGCCGGCGCGTCGTTGGTGCCGTCACCGCACATGGCGACCAGCTTGCCCTTGGCCTGTTCGTCGCGGATCAGCTTCAGCTTGTCCTCGGGCGTGGCCTGGGCGAGGAAATCGTCGACGCCGGCTTCGGCTGCGATCGCCGCCGCAGTCATCGGATTGTCGCCGGTGATCATCACGGTGCGGATGCCCATTTTGCGCAGTTCGGCAAAGCGCTCGCGGATACCACCCTTGACGATGTCCTTGAGGTGGACGACGCCGAGCAGGCGGCCGTCACGCTCGACGGCCAGCGGCGTGCCGCCCGACTTGGCGATCTCGTCGGCGATCGCCTGGAGATCCTTGACGGTGTCGCTGCCGGGGCGCGTGCCGTGAGTGGCCGATGTCGACTGGCTGACATAGGCGAGAACCGAATCGACGGCGCCCTTGCGCACCGACGAGCCATCGATGTCGACGCCGCTCATCCGGGTCTGCGCGGTGAAGGGCACGAAGCTGGCATGCAAGGTTGCCATGTCACGGGCGCGGATGGCGTATTTCTCCTTGGCCAGCACGACGATCGAGCGTCCCTCAGGCGTCTCGTCGGCGAGCGAGGCGAGCTGCGCGGCATCGGCCAGTTCCTGTTCGGTGACGCCCTTGACCGGGCGGAATTCGGTGGCCTGGCGGTTGCCGAGCGTGATGGTGCCGGTCTTATCGAGCAAAAGCGTATCGACGTCGCCCGCCGCTTCGACGGCACGGCCGGACATGGCCAGCACGTTGAAGCGCACCAGGCGGTCCATGCCGGCAATGCCGATGGCCGACAGCAGGGCGCCGATGGTGGTCGGGATCAAGGTGACGAACAGCGCGACCAGCACCGTCACCGGGATATAGCCGCCGGAATAGGAGGCAAAGCTCGGGATCGTGGCGGTGGCCAGCACGAAGATCAGCGTCATGCCGAGGAGCAGGATGTTGAGCGCGATCTCGTTGGGCGTCTTCTGGCGCGAGGCACCCTCGACCAGCGAGATCATGCGGTCGAGGAAGGTGTGGCCGGAGGCGGCTGATATGCGCACGCGAATCCAGTCGGACAGAACCTGCGTGCCGCCGGTGACCGCCGAACGGTCGCCGCCGGATTCGCGAATGACGGGTGCGGACTCGCCGGTGATTGCCGCCTCGTTGACCGAGGCCACGCCTTCGATCACTTCACCGTCGGACGGGATGATGTCGCCGGCTTCGACCAGCACGATGTCGCCAACCTTCAGGCTGGTGCCGGGCACCAGCTTGAACCTGGAGCGGTCTTCGCCGGCAAGCAGCTTGGCCTGGGTTTCGGTGCGCGCCTTGCGCAGCGAATCGGCATGCGCCTTGCCGCGGCCTTCGGCGACGGCCTCGGCGAAGTTGGCGAACAGCACGGTGAACCACAGCCAGATGATGATCTGCAGCGTAAAGCCGAAATCGCCGCCGCCGGTGGCGAGATCCTTGACGAACAGGACCGTGGTAAGAAGCGAGACGATGGCGACGACGAACATCACCGGGTTCCTGACCAGCGTGCGGGGGTCGAGTTTCCTGAAGGCGCCGCCGATGGCCGGCCACAGGATGCGGGCATCCATGATGCTCGCGGATTTGGACTGGCTCATTTGGTGGCTCCAGTATCTGAACTGTTGGCCGGCACCGACCGATCGGATGCCGAAAAGAGGGGCGGCGGACCATAGGCCAGCAGCCAGATCACGATCATGACTGCCGCAATGCCGAGGAAGGTGGACACGCCGGGGAAGGGAGGGGGCGTTTCCTCCCCCTCATTGCCGGCTCGTGGGCCGGCTCGCGGCCGGGCCTTCATGCGTTTTGGGTAGAACCAGGACATGACAAGCCTCAGAATGTCTGGCCGTTGATGGCAGCCAGGTGCTCGACGATCGGTCCGATCGCCAGTGCCGGGAAGAAGGTCAGGCCGACGACGATCAGGATGACGCCGACGAGCAGGCCGACGAACAGCGGGCCGTCGGTCGGGAAGGTGCCGGCGGAAGCCGGAACCGTCTTCTTCGTCGCTAGCGAGCCGGCAATGGCAAGCGCTGGAATGATGACGAAGAAGCGACCCACCCACATGGAGATGCCGAGCGTGACGTTGTACCAGGGCGTGTTGCCGGAAAGGCCGCCAAAGGCCGAGCCGTTGTTGGCCGCCGCCGAAGTGTAGGCATAAAGAACCTCGGAGAAGCCATGCGGACCGCCATTGGCCTTCGAGGCGACGGCGCTTGGCAGCACGACCGCTATTGCCGTGAAGACCAGCATGACCAACGGCAGAGCGAGGATGGCGAGCATTGCCATCTTGACCTCCTTGGCCTCGATCTTCTTGCCGAGATATTCGGGCGTGCGGCCAACCATCAGGCCGGCGACGAACACGGTGATGACGATGAACATGACGATGCCGTAGAAGCCGGCGCCGACGCCGCCGACGATGACTTCGCCGAGCTGCATGTTGAGCATCGGGATCAGGCCGCCAAGTGCTGTGAACGAGTCATGCATGGCGTTCACCGCACCGCAGCTCGCAGCCGTGGTGATGACGGCGAATAGTGCCGAAGCGGCAATGCCGAAGCGGCTCTCCTTGCCTTCCATGTTGGCGCCGTCGACGCCCAACGCATGGACCAGCGGATTGCCCGCGGCTTCCGCCCAGTAGCAGATAACGACGCCAGCGATGAACAGCACACCCATCGTGGCCAGGATCGCCCAGCCCTGGCGCTGGTTGCCGACCATGCGGCCGAAGACGTTGGTGAGTGCAGCACCCAGCGCGAAGATCGTCACCATCTGGATCATGTTGGAGATGGCGTCGGGGTTTTCGAAAGGATGCGCGGCATTGGCGTTGAAGAAGCCGCCGCCATTGGTGCCGAGCATCTTGATGGCGACCTGCGAGGCGACCGGCCCAAGGGCGAGCGTCTGCTTGGCGCCCTCCAGCGTGGTGGCGTCGACATAAGGCCCGAGCGTCTGCGGCATGCCGAGCCAGACATAGACAAGGGTGAGCACGATGCTGAGCGGCAGCAGGATGTAGAGCGTGCAGCGGGTCATATCGACCCAGAAATTGCCGATCGATTTGGCCGAGGCGCGGGCGAAGCCGCGGATCAGCGCCACCGCAATGGCAATGCCGACGGCGGCGGACATGAAGTTCTGAACAGTCAGGCCGGCCATCTGCACGAGGTAGGACAACGTGCTTTCGCCGCCGTAATTCTGCCAGTTGGTGTTGGTGACGAAGCTGACGGCAGTGTTGAAGGCGAGATTGGGTTCGACCGATGCCATCCCGGCCGGATTGTAAGGCAGGACGCCCTGCAGGCGTTGCAGAAAGTACAGCACCAGGAAGCTGGCAAGGCTGAAGAAGATGATTCCTGCCGCGTAGGTCGTCCAGTGCTGCTCCTCGCGCTCGCTGGTTCCCGAAATGCGGTAGAGGCCGCGCTCAACGGGCCCGAGTATGGGCGAGAGAAAGGTGCGATCGCCATTGAAGACGCGGTACATGTAGCCGCCGAGCGGCTTCACCAGCAAAACGACGATCCCGCAATAAACCAGGATCTGTATCCATCCGTTGAGTGTCATGGGTTTCCGTGCCTTGCTTCAGAAGCGTTCTGGGCGAACGAGGGCGTATGTCAGGTAGACGAGCAGGAACAAGGTCACGCCGCCACCGAGGATGTAATCGACAAGCATGGTGCGATCCTTCCGCTTAAAGAGCGTCGCAAGCTTTGATGTAGGCGAGGGAAAGACCGAAGAACAAAACCTCGATCCCGATGACGACGATGTCCATTTGTGTTGGTCCTTGCTTCTGCTTGTATTTGGCGCCAGCGACTGGCGAGCCAGAAATTCCATGAGAACGGCCCGCCGTAACTCTGGGGTCACGGCGTCCGCAGCGTTTTGCTCGAGATGGAATATGGACCCGATCGCCATAAAGGTTCGAGACGGGGCCGGGAGGAAAGATATAAAATTCCTATAAAGATTTCCGGGAGATGGCTCCGTTCCGGGCCGCTAGAAACCGACGCCATGATATCGCGACCCCTCTTGCGGCGGCTCCGTCTTTCGAAACAATGGGAACGCAAAACGAGGGAAAAACAGATGCTCGACATGGCACCATCGAAACAGGCGGCGACATGGCTTTGCGCGCTTGCACGGGCGCTGGAAGCTGATGACGCCGAGGCGGCCGCCAACCTGTTCGTCGAGGATTGCTACTGGCGCGATCTGCTGGCTTTCACCTGGAACATCACCACGATGGAAGGCCGCGATGAGATCCGCGACATGCTGCAAGCGACGCTGGCGGAAACGAAGCCCTCACACTGGACGCTGTCCGGCGAGGCGACCTCGGATGAGGGCACCGTCGAGGCCTGGTTCACGTTCGAAACGGCGGTCGCGCGGGGCGAAGGGATTGTGCGCCTTACGGACGGCCGCTGCCGGACCTTGTTCACGGCGGTGCGTGAGCTCAAGGGGTTCGAGGAACAAAAGGGACCGGCGCGGCCGCTTGGTATCCGTCACAAGGCCGATCCGAAGCGCGAAACCTGGGCGGAGGCGCGGGCGCGCGAGACGCGCGACCTCGGCGCCACCGAGCAGCCCTATTGCCTGGTGATCGGCGGCGGGCAGGGCGGCATCATGCTCGGCGCGCGGCTGAGGCAGCTCGGTGTGCCCACCATCATCATCGAGAAAAATGCGCGCCCCGGCGATTCCTGGCGCAACCGTTATCGCTCGCTCGTGCTCCACGATCCGGTCTGGTACGACCATCTGCCCTACATTCCGTTCCCGGAGAACTGGCCGGTGTTCACGCCCAAGGACAAGATGGGCGACTGGCTGGAGATGTACACCAGGGTGATGGAGCTCAACTACTGGGTCGCCACCAAATGCCTCAGCGCCAGCTATGACGAGGCCGAGAAGGTGTGGACTGTGGTGGTCGACCGCGTCGGCCGGCAGATCACGCTGAAGCCGAAGCACATTGTCTTTGCCACCGGCGCCTATGGCCCGCCACGCCAGATCGCGCTGCCCGGCGCCGAGACCTTCAAGGGCGAACTCCTGCATTCCAGCCAGTATGCAAGCGGCGAGAAATTCCGCGGCAGACGTGTCGCTGTCATCGGCGCGGCAAGCTCGGGGCACGATGTCAGCGTCGACCTCTGGGAGAGCGGCGCAGACGTCACCATGATCCAGCGGTCGCCGACGACAGTGGTGAAATCCGACACTCTGATGGAAGTCGGCTTCGAGATCTTCTCGGAAAAGGCTTTGGCGCGCGGCATCAGCACCGACAAGGCCGACCTGATCGTCGCGTCCACGCCGTTCGCGCTTGTACCCAAGGGCCAGCGGGATCTTTACGAGGTGATCAAGGCACGCGACGCAGACTTCTACGACCAGCTACGCGCCGCCGGCTTCGCCATCGATTTCGGGGAGGACGAGACCGGGCTGTTGATGAAGGCCTACCGCACCGGCTCCGGCTACTACATCGATGTCGGCGCCTGCGAACTGATCATCAATGGCGAGATCAAAGTGAAGAGCGGCGTCGGCATCAGTTCATTGACGCCGACCGGCATCCTGTTCGACGACCGCAGCGAGCTGGCCGTCGATGCGATCGTCGCCTGTACCGGCTACCAGTCGATGAACGAGACCGTGGCGGCCATCGTCTCGCGCGAGGTCGCCGACAAGGTCGGGCCATGCTGGGGCCTCGGCTCCGGCGTCAAGGGCGATCCCGGTCCTTGGCAAGGCGAGCTGCGCAACATGTGGAAGCCGACGGCGCAGGACGCGCTGTGGTTCCACGGCGGCAATCTGGCGCTGTCGCGGTTTTACTCGAAATATGTGGCGCTGCAGATCAAGGCGCGGATGGAAGGGATTGCGACGCCGGTGTTTGGGGCGGTGAGTAACGCAGGGCGCTAGCGATCTCCTCCCCCCTCGAGGGGGAGATGTCGCCGAAGGCGACAGAGGGGGTCGCCACGCGTGGAGCGCTGACCTTCATTCTCGGCAAGGAAGGTCGCGTCCGGTCGAACCGACCCCCTCTGGCCTGCCGGCCATCTCCCCCTCAAGGAGGGAGATTATCCACGCCCGAAATGCCGTGCCGCGACCTCGACATGCGTATGTGCCGCATGCGGCGCGAAGCGCTCGGTCTCGTTGTGGTCGGGCGCTTCGTTCGGCCACCAGACACCGCCGATAACAATGCCTTCTGAGACCAGCCGCTGATCCGCGATCAGCGCCGCACCGACCGCATCGACGAAGGTAAAGCGCCCGGGGCGCAGTCTCAGCACCGCGACATCGCCGACACCGCCAACTTTCAACGTCCCAAGCTCCGGCCTGGCGATCGCCTCGGCTGGCCTTTGCGTGGCGGCGCGCAGCACCTCGACCAGCGGCATGCCCAGCGCCATTAGCTTCGACATGCAGACCAGTATGTCGAAGGCCGGACCGTCGACGCAATAGAGATGCACGTCGCTGGAGATGACGTCGGGCGCGAGGCCCTCGGCCAGCATCGCTTTCGCCACGGCGAAGTCGAACGATCCCATGCCGTGGCCGATGTCGAAGATGACGCCGCGTTCGCGGGCCAGCCGCATGTCCGGCCGCACCGCGCCGGAGGCGAAGACCGGCGCGTTGGGGAACGGGCGAAAACAGTGCGTGAGGATGTCACCCTTGCGCAGGCGCGGCAGCACCTCGGAACGGCCGGGCGGCGGCTCGTCTATATGCGCCATCAGCGGCAGGCCGGCCCGGTCGGCGGCTTCCAGCGCGAGGTCCACCGGCGCGATGCCGCTGGTGCCGCCGGCATGCTTGCCGGAGCGCACTTTTACGCCGACGACGACACCGGCGTGCTCGCGCACCGCGGCCACCGTCTCGCGTGGCTCGCAGAGCCTGAGATCGCTGCATTCGCCGACAGAGACGCTTTGCGAGAAGCCGAATATGCCGGCAAAGGAGATGTTGACATAGGCCAGGATGCGCACCTTCGAGCGCTCGATGACATGGCGGCGAAAGCCCAGAAAATTGCCGGCGCCGGCGCTGCCGGCATCGATGAAGGTCGTGGTGCCGCTCTTGGCCGCCAGCCGGTCGGCGTCGACGCCCAGCGAGGTGCCGCCCCAATAGACATGGCTATGCAGGTCGATGAGGCCGGGCGTGACGATGCAATCACGAGCGTCGACTATCTTGGTGGCGTGCTCGGCATCGATCGCCGCCTCGATGGCCACGATGCGTCCGCCCGCAACGGCGACATCGCGCGGCGCGTCCAGGCCCGAGGCCGGATCGATCAGGCGGCCGCCCTTGATCAGGAGATCGAACTGCATCGGCGCCTGCCTCTCTTCGTTTTGGGGCATGATCTCTGGACAAAACGATTTCCGTTTGTCCGAGAAAACCCCGTCTCCACTTTTCGGGATCATGCCCCGGCTGGTCAAACCGGCCGGTAGGCGACGGCTTCGACCTCGATCTTGATGTCGATCATCAGCCGCGATTCGACCGTGGTGCGGGCCGGCGGATTCTTCGGGAAGTGCTTGGCGTAGACGGCATTGAAGGCGCCGAAGTCGCGCGCGTCCTCGAGCCAGACCGTGGTCTTGACGACATCGTCCATGGTGCAACCGGCCAGCGCGAGTGCCGCCTTCACATTCTGCAGCACCTGCTCGGTCTGCTCGGTGATGCCGCCCTTGACCACGATGCGGTCGCTGTCGACCGGCACCTGACCTGAGATGTAGACGAAATCCCCGGCGCGCACGGCCGGCGACAGCGGCACGTGGGATGTTCCAAAACACTCTTTAGGCAAAGGAAACTCCTGTTCAGAATGGCGGGCCGCGCCCCGTTTTCGACGACCGCTCTACGCCTGTCCCGGTGATCCTCATAGGGGGCTTTTTGGAAAGCAACATTTTTCCAAACGCGTGTTGCTTTATCGCAGGCTCGCCAGCATCTTGCGCGTCGCATTTTCCCGACAGGAGATTTCAATGACCTTCGACAAGAACCCGTTTCCAGAGGGCGATGCCGATCGTCACGCGCTCTGGGAAATGCTGGTGCGGCGCGACATCGACGCCTTTATCGGTCAGGACTGGTCGATGGTCGAGGATGATTTCCTCGCCGACAGCTTCTTCGGCATGCATGCGCATTTCCTCAGCGATGCCGACGCCTGGCGTCTGCAATTCCCGAGCCTTGCCGTCTATCGCGACGAATGGCTGCGCCAGGCCAAGGAGACGGCGGCGGCCAGATTCGCCGAGCCGCTGCGCGAGGCGCTGTTTCGCGTCACCAACATGCGCGACATCGACGTCGATGGCGACCGCGCCGTGCTGCACAAGAAGTTCAACGGCTCGGTGGCCAAGGCCGATGGCAGCGTCGACAAGCTGAAATGGCAGACGCTGTATTTCTGCAGGAAGGTGGCGGGCCACTGGAAGATCGGCGGCTTCGTCGGCTACATGCCGCATCCCTTGGGGATCTGAGTCTTGCCCGCTTATGCTATTGCCGGCCTTCGCGCACGAAGACGTGCGCCTCCCGGGCTGCAGTTGTAAAAGCTCGCCAACCGATCCACTCGAGCTCAAGCGAGTTGAACGGCACAGGTTCGTCCCACAGGGCTAGCGGGAGCGGTGGTCGAACACGACCGCCATGGTCTTACCAATTGCCGCCATGACGACGAGTTCGACGAGATCGTCGTCGCTGTCGACACAGGTTGGATCCATGCGGCGGATAGCGTCGAGCGCCGCCCTGGTCGAGACGGTATCGCCGGCGCGGAATCTGAAAAGCGCAGAGGAAACAAGGTTCTGGGTTGTCACGTCGATGACAGGTACGCTCTGCACTACGTTCATGGCTTCCTCCTGCCAAGAACCCTCTCCCGAAGGAAATAATACGCCGAACGACGGCGTGTGCCAGCGGAATCGTGGTCCGACCAGATTGCCGAGATGGCACGTTTGCGTGTTTGATAGGATCGAGCCCACAGCATCCAGGACCGGACATGAAACTGTACTTCAGCCGCAATCCCAATCCGCGCCTCGCGGTTGCAACTGCACGTCATCTGCAGGCCAAGGTCGAGTGTGAGTTTGCGGCACCCATGGCGCCCGGGCAGGCTGAGCGGTTTCGTCAGCTCAATCCCAATCTTACCCTGCCGATATTGGCATGGCCGGGCGGCAGCCTGTGGGAAGCCGACGCCATAGCCTGCCTTCTGTCGCGCGAAGCGGGTTCGGATTTCTGGCGCGGCGGCGGCGACCAACCCGACATGATCCGCTGGCTGAGCTGGGGCAAGGAAAATTTCGTCCGGGCCTGCGACACCGTGCATTTCGAGCGCGGAACCAAGCAGCGCTACGGGATTGGGCCTGTCGACCAGGGCAAGGTCGAGGAGGGGCTAGCGGAGTTCCGCATCGCGGCAGCGATTCTCGAGGCGGAGCTCGCCAAGCGGCCATGGCTTGTGGGCAAGTCGCTTTCCTATGCCGATTTCCGCATGGCGACTTTTTTGCCGTTCAACGATGCAGCCGGCCTGCCGCTGGCGGACTATCCCTCTGTTCTGGGTTGGTATCGCCGGCTCGAAGCCATCGATGCCTGGCGCGATCCCTTCGACGGGCTGGAAGCGCCGCTTCTGCCGCCGGTCAACTCCGCTTGACGTGCCTTCCCTTTGGGCAGATGGGCTGATGTGTGGCGCTTTGGCAGCATAGGTGTGGAACAGCGGGCGAGTTGCCATGGCGCGCTCGACGGCTCGCGGCCGGGTTGATAAGCCCTGTCCGCAAGGAGAGTCGTGACATGACCGTAGCCATCGAGATGGGACAGACGACGGCGGGTGCGTCGGCGGCGCTCGACCTTGAGGAGCTGCTGGCCACCCGGCTTCTGGTGCAAGGCAATTCCGGCTCCGGCAAATCGCACCTTTTGCGCCGGCTACTGGAGCAGAGCGCGCCCTGGGTGCAGCAGACCATCATCGACCCGGAAGGCGATTTCGTCTCGCTGGGCGACCATTACGGCCATCTGGTCATCGATGCCGAGGAGCATACGGAGCGTGGCCTGCAGGCAGCCGGCGAGCGGGCGCGCATCCATCGCGTCTCCACCGTGCTCAATCTCGAAGGGCTCGATGCCGAGAACCAGATGCGCCGCGCCGCTGCCTTTCTCGGCGGGTTGTTCGAGGTTGCCCGCGAGCATTGGTATCCGATGCTGGTGGTGGTCGACGAAGCGCAGCTGTTCGCGCCCGCCGTGGCAGGCGAAGTGTCCGACGAGGCGCGAAAGCTCTCGCTCGGCGCCATGACCAATCTGATGTGCCGCGGCCGCAAGCGCGGCCTTGCCGGCATCATCGCCACGCAGCGGCTGGCAAAGCTCGCCAAGAATGTCGCGGCGGAGGCGTCCAACTTCCTCATGGGCCGTACCTTCCTCGATATCGACATGGCGCGCGCCGCCGACCTTCTGGGCATGGAACGGCGCCAGGCGGAGGCGTTTCGCGATCTGGAGCGCGGGCACTTCATGGCGCTGGGACCGGCGCTGTCGCGCCGCCCGCTCGGCGTGCGCATCGGCCAGACCGAGACCAGCCCGCGCAACGGTACGCCGCGGCTGATGGCAATGCCGGAAACAGCGCTCGAGGACGCACGGGCCATCATCCTGGCAGCGCCGCCGCCCGAGACGATGCGCGCGCCGCGCCGGATGGCGTCGCCCGATTTGCTCGACCAGCTGATGGCGGCGAAGTCTGCGGCGATGGAGATCCGCCCGGAACCTGCGGAACCGGCGGTAAGCGCCGAGGATATCGCCGACCGGCGAGAGCGGGTGGACCGTGTCCTGCGCGCCATCCTGGCGCAGCCCGATGCGGGTTTCCGCGTCATCGGCGTGCTTTATCAGGAGTTCGTCGTCCGCTGCCGCATCGAAGGCCTCGCTTCGGTGGTGCCGGACCTCTCAGAATTCCGTCGCATGCTGACGCGTGCCCGCGCCGGGCTCGGCGCCGACATGGCAGGAGATGACGCCTGGCAGGACGTTTCCGTGCGCGCCTCGCTGCTGCCCGAGGACATGCAGGGCGTGTTCATGATGATCGCCCGCGCCGCCAAGGAGGGCTGGCCGTGCCCGAGCGACGCGGCGATCGCGCGCGCCTACGGCTCGCATTCGCTGCGGCGCGCCCGGCGGCTGCTCACCTATATCGAGGAGCAGGGCCTCATCGTCTGCCAGCTCGACGGCACCGGCCGCCGCACGGTGACGCTGGTCGAGCTCGCCTGGGCGACGGCGCCGGGCGACCCCAATGCCGCGGAGGCGGAACAGGGCAGCCTGGCGCTCTGAAAGGCGAACAGGCAGCTACCTGACTTGCTTGCGCGGTTCTGAACAAGATGTGTTTCGCCGATCGGCGCGCGACGATTTATGATGGGTTTCCGAGAATCGCAGAACGGTTCGGGCGGGAGGGTTGTCCGGTGCGGTTGAAATCTCTGGCTGTCTTTGTCTTTGGCCTCCTCGCCATCGCCGGCATCGCCTTGACGATGTCTGCCCGGTCTTTTGCCGCGTCCTCCGATATACCGGCCTGGCTGCAGGCCCATGTCGGCAATGACGACGGCGAGATTTCGCAAGTGGTGCTGGAGCGGGCGCGCGCGCTTTACCTGAAGAAGGTCGCGCAAGGCGCGGTCCACAATGGCTGCTATTTCGCCATGGATGCGACGCGCCCCGGCGATCTCGGCAATGGCGTGCTGGGGCGGCGCTACTACGTCATTTGCGAGGCCAAGCAGTCGTTCAGGGCGATCTCGTCGGGCCATGGGGGCGGCCGCAATTTGAAAGGCGTGGTCGATTTCTCCAACGGCAAACGCTGCGCGAAAAACTTCGGCAATGCCCTGGACTCGTCCTTGACGACCGGTGGCGCCTATATGACCGGCGAGGCAAAGACCTCATTCAAGGGTTTTTACCGCATCGGCGCAAAAAAGGACCAGGCGCTGCTGCGCACCTTCATCCAGTTCGACGGTGAGGGGGAGACGGCGAATGCCAGGCAGCGGGTGATCGGTGGCCACGCGGCGCGGCTGTTGCGCGGCATGTGCCTGCGCAAGAACCCGAACAGCTCCTATGCCGACCATGACGGCTTCGTGCCATACGGCAAGCTGGTGGATTATGCCGGCGGCCGCAGCAATGGCTGCACCAGCTGGTCGCCGTCCGACGCCGACCAGATCATTTCGATGGTGAAGGGCAATCCGACGACGCTCTATATCTACCCGGAATCGCGCGACATCACCGCCGTTGGTAAATCGGGCGCCTATTGGAATGCGTCCTGCCTGAAGGAGATCGGCAAGCCGAAATTCTGGCCGCGAAAGAGCCTTGAGCCGATCATCGCGCAATACGCCAAGGACAACCCGCCACCGCCGCCACAACCGTTGCCGATCTGCACCGGGCCGTGAGGGATGAGTCCTCGGCTCGGCATTGTCGGCGGCGCGGACTGGCTGGGCGGCGCCGCCGATCCGGTGGGCTCTACTGATTGATCTCGGGTTCGACGAGCTTTGCCAGATTGCGCAGCGACTCCTGCCAGCCGAGATAGCAGGCTTCGGCCGGAATAACGTCCGGAATGCCGGCCTGGGTGATGTCGAGTTCCGTGCCGACCGACACTTTCTTCAGGAGCACGGTCACTTCGATCTGGCCGGGCAAATTGGGGTCGTCGAACCTGTCGGTGTAGCGCAGGCGCTCGCCGGGAACGAGTTCGAGATATTCGCCGCCGAAGGAATGGCTGCCGCCCGTCGTGAAGTTTCGGAACGACATCTTGAAGGCGCCACCGACTTTCGCGTCGAAGCTGTGCACGGTGCAAGTGAAGCCGTTCGGCGGAAGCCATTTCGCCAGCGCGTCGGCTTCTGTGAATGCGCGGTAGACCTTCTCCGGGCTGGTCGTCAGAACGCGGTGCAAACGTACGGTGCTTGGCATCTCTTCGGTATCCTTTGTGGTTTCGTTGTTCGATGCCCCAAGGACGGGTGAACCTCACCCGGTCCGACATAGCCTGTCAAATTTTCTTGAGCCCTTTGCCGGCAGCCATCCGCCCGCGACTTCGAGTCGCCGCCTCAGGCAGGCGGTCGTGTCGCGTCAAATTGCATGAATCATTGACAGGTTGCCTAACCTTTCGGCGCGGATCTCACAATTTATTAAAATTGTAAGTCTCTCCTACAAAGTTGTATTAGGATCAGCTTAACGCCTTCGGCATTATCTATTAAATGATGGGCGACGATCTCCTTGGTGTACTATAGAATGATTCCCTGGAACGACGGATCAATTTAAGAGTTGATCCGAATGGTCGCTCGAAGGTTGTCGAACGACCAAGGCAGCACGCGCAAGGAGTGTCGGAATGACCACAGTCCTCAACGCCAAAGGCATTCCACTTCCCTATACCGGCGCTTCCACCCATTGGTTCTCGGCGACTGGAGGCGCGCCTTACCGCTACGGCACCTCGGGCAACGATTCCTTCTGGGGCGACACCAACGTCAAGGTCACCATGTATGGCGGCGCGGGCGACGACTATTACCATCTCTATTCGACGATCAACAAAGCGGTCGAGAACTACGGCGCGGGCGTCGACACGATCGATACCTGGATGAGCTACAAGCTGCCCGCCAATTTCGAGAACCTCGTCGTCACCGGCGACGGCCACTATGCCTTCGGCAATGCTCAGGACAACATCATAACGGGCGGCGCTGGCAGCCAGACGCTGGACGGCGGCAAGGGCAATGACGTGCTGATCGGCGGCGCCGGCGCCGACACCTTCATCATCACCAAGGGCAATGGCAGCGACCTTATCTCCGATTTCGGCGCGACCGACACGGTGCGCCTCAACGGCTATGCCTTCACCTCGTTCGAGGCCGTCCACGCCAATATGGTCCAGGTGGGATCGAACGTGCAGCTGAACCTCGGCTCGAGCGAGGTGCTGGTGTTCCACAACACCACGATCGACAAGTTTCAGCCCGGCCAGTTCGAGCTGCCGATCGACAAGACCGGCATGACGCTGTCCTTCAACGACGATTTCAACACGCTGAGCCTGTGGAACGGCCAGAGCGGCATCTGGGATTCCAATTTCTGGTGGGGGGCGCAGAACGGCAGCTCGCAGCCCCAGAACGGCGAGCTGCAATGGTATATCGACGCCAATTATGCGCCGACCAGCTCGGTCCATCCGTTCAGCGTCGCAAGCGGCGTGCTCACCATAACCGCGGCGCATGCGCCCGACGACATCAAGCCGCTGATCAACAATTACGAATACACTTCCGGCATACTGACGACGCACGACACCTTCTCGCAGACCTATGGCTATTTCGAAATGCGGGCCGATCTCCCGGAAAATGCCGGCGCGTGGCCGGCCTTCTGGCTTCTGCCCGAAGACGGTTCATGGCCCCCGGAACTCGACGTGATCGAAATGTATGGGCAGAACCCGAATGCGCTTCTCATGACCGCGCACACAAATGAGACGGGAACCCACACCACGGTCGGGTCGACGGTGAATGTCTCCAACACCGACGGCTATCACACCTATGGCCTGTTGTGGACGCCGGACAAGCTGGTCTGGACCTATGATGGCGTCCAGGTCGCGGAAGCGGCGACGCCGTCCGATATGAACAAGCCCATGTATATGCTGGTCGACCTTGCGGTCGGCGGTCAAGCCGGCGCGCCGCCCGACCATCTGGCGACGCCCGCGCAAATGAAGATCGACTATATCCACGCCTATACGCTGAACGATTTGCAGCAGAGCCATCTGAGCACGACAGCCGAGCACGCCGTCTAGATGTCACGGGACCGCGCGCCACTCAGCGATGCGGCCATCGGCCTGCGCCCGGTTTTCCTGCGCGGCATCGCCGATATCGGCATCTTTTCGTTGCTGATCAACATCCTGCTCCTGGTGATCCCGCTCTATCTGCTGCAGGTCTATGACCGGGTGTTGCCGTCCTCCAGCGTCGAGACGCTGCTTTATCTCTCGGCCATGGCGGTCCTCGCGCTCGCCTTCCTCGGCCTGCTGGACGCGGTCCGCGCCGTCTACGCGCAACGTGTTGCGGCCACCGTCGACCAGAAACTGGGCGCGCGGACATTCGCCGCCTCGCTTGGCGCCAGACATGCCGGCAGCGGGCTGTCGCCGCTGAACGACCTTGCCACGACTTGCGCCTTCATCAGGTCGCGCGGCGTGGCGGTGTTGTTCGACCTGCCGTTTGCGCCCGTCTTCCTGGCCTTGCTCTATTTCATCCATCCCGTCCTGTTCTGGCTGACGCTCGCCGGCGCCGTGCTGCTGTTTCTCTTGGTCGTGGCCAACCAGCTTGCCATCGGCAGGAACGATGCCATGTCGGCGGAACGCTCGGCGGTGGCCAGCCAGGCGGAGCAGGCCTTCGCCCGCAACACCGACACGCTGCGCGCCATGGGCATGGTGCAAAATGCCGCCGCGGTCTGGGGACGGCACGTTGCTGAGGCGCTGACCCTGCATGACCGTTCCGGAAGCGCCAATGCGATCTTCAGCGCGACGTCGCGGGCGCTGCGCATGATGCTGCAACTGGCGATCCTCGGCGCCGGCGCGTGGCTGGTGCTACAAGGGCAGATGACCGCCGGCATGATCTTCGCTTCGTCGCTGGTGTCGTCGCGCGCGCTGCAGCCGCTCGACCAGCTGATCGGATCCTGGCGGCAGATCGTCGACGCCAAGCGATGCTGGAAGCGGCTGGACACCGCCCTTGCGGCGCAACCAGCGCAGGGGCGCAAGCTCGCACTGCCCGATCCATTGGGCGCGATTTCGGTGCAGGATCTGTTCTTCATCGCGCCGACTGCGGCTTTCGGCACGGAGCCCATCCTCAAGCGGTTGAATTTTGCCATCGGCGCCGGCGAAGCGGTGGCGATCGTCGGCCCGAGCGGGGCCGGCAAATCGACGCTGGCGAAATTGCTTGTGGGCGCGCTGCAGCCGACCGGCGGCGCGGTCAGGGTCGACGGCGCCGACCTGAGGAGCTGGGGCGAAACCCAGCTTGGCAGGCATATCGGCTATCTCGCGCAGGAGGTGGAGCTTTTCCCGGGATCGATCGCGCAAAATGTCGCCCGCTTCGAACCCAACGCCGATGACGCCGCGATCGTCGAAGCGGCCAGGCGCGCCGAGGCGCATGAGCTGATTCTCACGCTGCGCGACGGCTATCAGACCATGATAGGCCCGTCGCATACCGTGCTGTCGGGCGGCGAGCGCCAGCGGATAGGGCTGGCGCGCGCCTTCTACGGCAAGCCACGCATGCTGGTGCTGGACGAGCCCAACGCCCATCTCGACGGCAGTGGGGAGGCGGCGCTCGAAGGGATGCTTTCGGCCGCGCGAAGTGTAAGCGTCACGACAGTCGTCATCACGCATCGCCCTTCGATCGCCGCGGCCTGCGACCGCGTCATGGTCCTGCGCAACGGCATGCTCGAAGCTTTCGGCCCTGCGAGCGAGGTGCTGAGGCAACCGGCGGCCGGCAAGGCCGGGAGCGCGGTGGTGACAGGCTCGTTCGTGCCGACCGTGCGCCCGCACAGCGTCCGCTTCGGGTCATAGACGATGATGCAGCAGAGCCTCGCCTTCGAAGGTCGACCGCGCACCGACTTCCGCCGCATGGCCGTCGTCGGCTACGTGGCCATAGCGCTCTTCGTCGGCTGCTTCGGCTATTGGGCGGCGAACGCGCCGCTCTCCGGCGCGGTGATCACCTCCGGCACGATCTCGGCAACGGGCGGCAACATCCTCATCCAGCACCCCGAGGGCGGCATCATCGAGCAGTTGCTGGTGCATGAAGGCGACCGCGTGCAACAAGGCGAACCGCTGGTCCTCCTCGACCGCACGGCGGCCGAGGCCGACCTCAACCGGCTGACCAGACAGTCGATCGCGCTCAGGGCAAGTGCCGCGCGGCTGGAGGCCGAGCGCGACGGATCGGACAGGCTGGCGCCGATCGCCGAAGCAGCACCCGCGCCGTTCCAGAGGGATTTCGACAATCTGGTGCACGAACAGCAGAAGGAGTTCGAGGCCAGGCTCGCCCGGTTCCGCTCCGAGCAGTCGATCCTGGCGCAGCGCGTCGCCATGCATCGTGAGTCGGCGCTGGGACTGGACGCGCAGAAACTGGCCATCCAGCAACAGGCCGAGATCGTGAAGAAAGAACTCGGCATCAAGACCGGCCTGCTCGACAAGGGTCTCACCAACCGCAGCGAATATTCGCAGCTTCTGCGCAGCGAGGCCGATCTGGTCGGCCAGGCCGGCGCGCTGGAGGCGGATATCGCAGCGACCAAGACGCAGATCGTCGAAGCCCAGGCGCAGATCGAGCGGGCGACGACGCAACGCGTAGAGGACGCGCTGACCAAGCTCGACGAGGTCCGCACCAGCCTGGCCGACATCGGCGAACAGATCACCGCAGCCGAGGCGGTGCTGGGGCGCACGACGATCAAGGCGCCGGCAGCCGGCATCGTGGTATCGTCGACCTACAACTCCAAAGGCAGCGTGATTGCGCCGGGGCAGAAGATCATGGAGATCCTGCCGACCGCGTCGGGCCTCATCGTCGACGCGAAGCTGCGGCCGAAGGACGTGGATCTGGTTCGCGTCGGCCAGCCGGCGAAGCTCAGGCTGTCCGCCCTGAACGCGCGCCTCACCCCTGAGGTCCCGGCTACGGTGACGCAAATTTCCGCCGACCGGCTGATCGATGAAACCACGCATGAGGCGTATTTCCGCGCCACGCTGAAGATCACCGACACGCTGCCGCAGGGCGTGAAAGCCGAGCAGCTTTACCCGGGAACGCCGGTCGAGGCGTTTATCAGTACCGGCGACCGAACCTTCCTCGAATATCTGGCGCGGCCGATGCTGGACTCGTTCGCGCGGGCGTTCACGGAGCGATAGGCGCCAACTCGTCCTCCCAGTTGACGCCGCCGTAGAACACCCTGAGAATCACCACCTGGTCGCCTTCTACGGTGAAGGCCACAGTCAGGCGGCGCTCGAAGCCAACGATGCGAAGCCCCGGCCGCACATCATCCCTTACGGTTCCGCGTTCCGAGGCATAGTCGAGACCCAGGCAAAATCGCTCGATCCGCTCGATGTAGCGAAGGGCGGTGAGGTTGCCGGATGCGTGAGCGACCGTATCGTATATCCATAACAGGTCCGTCTGGGCTTTCCGGCAAAAGGACAACATGCCGGCGCTTCACACGTTCCCCTTGAGGCGAGCTGCGTGATGTGCGCGGATGCTGTCAAAAGACTTGTCGGCCGGGATGGCCTGGGAGGGGTCTGCCTTCCACCTATCATAGGTCGGCGCGACCTCCTCACGCAGCCAGCGCTCCACAGCGGCGTCGCGTTCCTGCAATGCGCGAAGACCGGCGCGGATCACTTCACTGCTGGTCGCGTATGTGCCGGACCGAACGAGCTGGTCGATGAAAGCAGCCTGCTCGGCCGGCAGGCTGAAGGTGCGTTTTTCGGTGGCGGACATGGATCCCTCCTATCAGGTTGGTATGATATTATCATACCAACGGCGAGATCGCACGCCCCAATATAGGCTTAGGGACCGCTCCCCTTGGCGTCGGCAAAGACACCGGACATTCGGTTCGGATGCCTGAGATGGGTCGGCGTGATGCCGGTCTGCTGGCGGAAGACACGGCTGAAATGGCCGGCATTGGGAAAACCGCAGCGGTAGGCGATGTCGCCGATTGCCAAGTCGCTCCCCTCCAGCAGCGACTTGGCCTGATGTACGCGCAGCGCAAGATAGGCGGCCATCGGGCCGATGCCGAGCTCGGCGCCGAACAGCCGCTCAAGCTGGCGCCGGGATAAATGCAACCGGCCCGCGATCTCGGCGACCGACAGCGTCTCCTGGAGATTGCTTTCCATCAGAAGCAGCGCCCGTTTCACCGCTCGGCTCGACGCGGCCGGAAAGAGATCGCCGACGGGCTGCACATCCAGGCTCGAGCGGATGCGGTCGAGCACGAGGATCTTGGCGGCTTTTTCCGCGGCCTTGCGGCCGATGAACTGCGACACGAAATGGCCGGCAAGGTCGGCCGCACCCGTGCCTCCGGCGCAGGTCGAGCGGCCCCTATCGACGGAAAACAGGCTGTCGGCATGGGCGTTCACATCAGGGAATTGGCTGCGGAAATCCTTGATATGGAACCAGCTGACGGCGGCACTGTAGCCATCGAGCAGGCCGTAGCGCGCGAGCACGAAGCTGCCGGTGCAGAGTGCCGTCAGCGGCACGCACTTTTCGGCCGCCCGCAACAGGAAGGCCTCCTTTTCGGAGCTGAGGCTGCGGTTGGTGTCGAGCAGACCGCCGACCACGACGACATTGTCGAACTCCTGCGGATTGCCGATCGCCTTGGTCGGCAGCAACTCGACACCGCAACTCGCGCGGATCGGCAGGCCACGCTCGCCGACGATCTCCCAGTCGAACTCGATCCGGCGGCTGCGGTCGCCTTCATCGCCGGCGAGCCGCAGCGTGTCGATGAACAGCGACAGCGGCGACAGCGTGAAGTCGCGAACCAAGAGAAACGCAAACCGCCTGGCCATTGTTGCTCCGAAACGTTCCTTCGGGTGGATGGAAGCAAAGATGTCGCACAGGCGAGCACGCGGCGCTTTTCAGGAGAAGCCACCGGATGTCGGAGATGAGATCGACGGCCTCAGTGCGGAGCTGGAAATTCTCTGGGTTGTGTGGTGGTCATGGGATGTCGTCATCTACGCTCACACAAGACAGGCAGATGGACTAGTGGAATTGATCAGTATGGCACGGCGTGAGAAAAACCCTATCGTGTTTGTGTAACCTGCAGCACCAAAGCGGAGCCCAACCATGACCCTCACCAATCGCGATATCATCGAGCTGACGGCATGGCGCCGCAAGCTGCACCAGCGGCCTGAAATCTCCAACGAGGAAGAACAGACCGCCAAGGAAGTCGTCAGCTTCCTCGCCGATACAGGGCCGGACAAGGTACTGACCGGCCTCGGCGGTCATGGCGTGGCGGCGGTCTATGACAGCGGCCAGGCGGGACCGACAGTGCTGTTCCGCTCGGAGATCGATGCGCTGCCGATCGAGGAGCTTTCGGGCGTCGAGCATGCCTCGCAGGTGCCGGGAAAATCGCATATGTGCGGCCATGACGGCCACACCGCGATCCTGGCCGCACTTGGCCGTCAGCTCGGACGAGAACGGCCGGCGCGCGGCCGCGTCGTCTTGATGTTCCAGCCGGCGGAGGAGACCGGCAATGGTGCCGCCGGCGTCGTCGCCGATCCACGCTTTGGCGAGATCGCGCCGGACTTCGCCTTCTCGCTGCACAATCTGCCGGGCGTGCCGTTCGGCGAGGTGCGGCTCAAGCCCGGCGTGGTCAACTGCGCCTCGCGCGGCATCCGCATCGTGCTGGAGGGCAAGACCGCGCATTCCTCCATGCCCGAAACCGGCGTGTCGCCGATGCCGGCGATCAGCCAACTGATGCCGGCGCTTCCGGCACTGGGGCGCGGCACCTTTGCCGACGATGATTTCAGCATGGTCACCGTCACCCATGCGACGATGGGCGAGGCCGTGTTCGGCATCGCGCCCGGCTACGCCGAGGTGTGGGCGACGCTGCGTACAAGGCGCGACGAGCGCATGGCGGAACTGGTCGCGGCGGCGGAAGCGTTGGCCACCAGGATCGCGGCCGAGCACCGTCTTTCCGTGCACTGCGATTATCATGAGATTTTCGTCGCCAGCGTCAACGCGCCCGATGCGGTGGAGCATCTCAACCGCGCGTTGGACGAAGAGGGTGTGCCGCGCAGCGAGGAAGCCCTGCCGATGCGCGCCTCGGAGGATTTCGGCATTTTCGGCCACAAGGCGAAGTCGGCGATGTTCTTCCTCGGCGCGGGCGAGCGCACCCCGTCATTGCACAATCCCGACTATGATTTTCCCGACGATCTGATCCCGATCGGCTCGAAGATCTTCATGCGCACGGCGCGCAACCTGCTGGGGTGAGCGGCCCTGCAAAATCCGCATCCTGAAGCTGCCTTTTTCCCGCTGGAATCGTCTTGTAGTCGCGTCCTACATTAGGAGGGGCTTGCGGATGAGAATTGCAATGGTCGTCGCGTTGACCGCGACGGTGGCAGGGTGCGTATCGTCTCCAGTCCAGTATGGAGCCTCGCTCTCGACCCAAGACCCGAAATGGGCGACGCCGGAATGCCAGCAGGCCCGCACGGATGCCTTGAACTACGACCGGCGCGAGAAGGAGCATCCGGGATGGGCCGCCGGCGTCGTGCTGGGGCCCTACAGCATGGGTCTCGTGGCGGCGATCAAGGAGCATGAGCAGCAGCAGCGAAGGCTGTTGGCGCGCCAGATGCATCTGCAGTGCTCGAGCCTGCCGCTGCCGAAGGATTTGGACTTCGATCCGCAAATCTACGCACCAAAGCCGGGGAAATATCCGTAGGGCTGGGATTGGTTTGCACAGGGACCATAGCGGAGGCTTGCGCCCTACGAATACCCCCACCCTCAATCCCTCCCAGGTTGTGTGCGTCAAGTTCTGCAAAATGGGGCAGCCATGATGCTGGTCATGCGGCTTGGGGCAGAGCGAGCTTCTTGTGCTCGCGCAGGTCGTCCATGTTGATGTATCGGTTGGCCTCCATCCAGTTTTCATTGGTCTCGACGGCCAANTGTCTCGGCAGCCTGAAGAAGGTCAGGGTTTGTTCGATGGCATCCTCGGCCCAGCCTGTCAGGCGCGGATAGCGGGCCGACCATTTGGCAAGCCATGCGGCAAGATCAGCCTTGGCCTCTGCGAGATCGCGCCGGTCGTAGAGCCAGCGCAATTCCTGCAGGCAGTCGTCGCCGTGCTTCCTCGGC